>JAOARW010000104.1 GCA_025210475.1 Carboxylicivirga sp.
TAAATGGTTCGAAGATTTAGGTTTGTATGATATGTCGAATAATTACGCTCTGTTGCAAAATTAACTTGAAACCGCCGTGTACGAGAGTACGCACGGTGGTGTGAGAGGGCGGGGGAGCAATCCCCCTACCTACTCGATTAATTTATGAAGTTGTGTTGCATTCGTTATTAGTAATGTGAGATCGATTGAAATTCAGGAACTCAGGTTCGTAACTTAATTGTATATTTAAAGTGGAAAAAATAACCAAATACTAATTAATGCTATGAAAACGACTAATAATGGCTTATTGATTTTTCTAATCCTTATACAAAGTCTGATTGTGAGTTGTGAGAATGAAGAAATAAGTGGGGATTTTGTAACAGATCTTGATGGCAATAAATACGAAATTGTAAGCATCGGCAATCAAACATGGATGGCTGAAAATTTAGCAACAACCCGTTTGAATGATGGAACTCCATTGGAAAATATTTCGGGAGATTCGGAATGGTCTTTGTATAATAAGCCTGCGCTTTGCTGGTACGAAAATAATAAGGAAATGTGTCTGGATGATAATAGCGGAGCATTATATAATTGGCACACCGTAGAAACAGGAAAGCTTTGTCCGGATGGTTGGCATGTACCATCTAAAGAAGAATGGATTGAGCTCGTTGAGTTTGTTGGAGGTATGGAAGAAGTTGAAAATGCTTTGAAGGCAGCTGAGGGATGGTCTGATGGGGAGAATGGGAGCAATACTTTTGGATTTAATGTAATCCCGGCGGGTGTTCGAGTTGACTATGGTAGTAATGATTTTGATTTCAAAGGTAGTCATACCTCATTTTGGAGTACAACAAAATCGGAAGATAAGGGAGATCCAAATTTAAGGTATGATTTTGCCTCACGAATATCATTTGCAAATTATGTGTATTTTAATTATAGTTCCTGGCGTTGTGGATTAAGTATAAGATGTGTAAAAGATTAAGCATCTCAATAATACAAATAGCCTGTACTTTGAGCGAAATCAAGGGGGTTAATACCTTGTTTTTATAAACTGATTTTAATATAAAATGTAGGTGTTCGTTTCAATCCAAAAATCGGATAGCTAATAACATTATCGCCAACGCCAAACCGTGTAAATTCGTCGAGTTTACGATTTTTTGTATTAAATACGTTTAGCAACGACAAGCCTGTTTCAACAAGTACATTTGATATTTTTTGCTGATAAAATACACCAACATCAAAACGTTTGTAATCATTCTGATAAGAGTAATAATCATCGTGCCATAACTTGAACCCTGAGCCATAGATATAATTGGCAGAAAGAGTGAACTTGTTGAGACTATAGGTGCCGGCCCATTTAATCTCATGATTCATGTTGTAGCTCGACTTTGCATACTCTTTGTGGTAAATTTCCTGACGTTTTTCTTTTAAGTTACTAACAGTGGCAGAGCACCAGCTTGTAAAGCGCTTTGAATGATACTTAACAAGTACATCCCATCCGGTGTAGCGTAATTTCGAAATGGGTGTAGTATTAAATGCCAGTACATTGGTTGAAATTTTCTTGTAGAAGTATTCTAAGGAAACGGTCCATAATTTATTGGTATAACGACCTCCAAGGCAGGAATTTATTGAAGAGTTGTAATCTTTTGTTTCAGCCGCACTGGTCCAGCGGAAGATACTATTCTCGTATGCATCGTATTTATAGGTTTTATAAATATATTGGTTGTACAAACCCGACGAACCATATACTTTCCAAAAATCGTTAAAGTAATAGTTGATCAGCAATCGAGGTTCATAGGATAACTTATTAACGCCATTGCTGTAGTTAACCCGACAGCCGACATCGGTATTCAAACTGGGTGTAATATTCACATGATAATTGGCAAACAGGTAGTTAAGAATGTGATGGTTGCTGCGACTGTTGCTGTAATCGATGGTCTCAAAATCATTCTGAATATGGCTGTAAGTCGAACCAAAACCATAATCAAGGAAACTGCCATTTTCCAGGTTGACCTTATGTGTGAGGTGCAAGTGTAATTCATCCAGATGACTGATGCGTTCGTTATATGAAGTGTCTTCCTCTATATAATCCACATAAGACAGGTAACCATTGCTGGCATACTTCTTATTTTTCACCCCCGAATAAGAGAGTGATGTGGAAAAGGTGTTGCCCGCTTTACTGGTAAACAAATGGCTGAACGACACAGCTTTTTGATTGTTCTGATTCCTTTCTGAAGTATTAACTAAGAACTCGGCTGTACTGCTTTGTTGACTCAATGAAATTTCATCGGATGAAGCAAAGGCAGCTAAGGAAAACTGATTTTGCTGATTGGGTTTATAATTGAGTTTGATATTGCCATCCAATAATTTATACTCGGGTTCTGTTTCGACCTGATAAAATTCGTTTCCCTGTTCATCAACAGAAAGTACCAGATCTTCGCTACTTTCATTTTTATTGATTGTCGATGTAATGTTCTTTCGAGCGGCAATAACAAGTGATAGTTTATCACTCAAAGGCATTTCCATTTTACCATTAACAATAAAGTTATTGGCAAATACAGATGCGTTTATTTTGCGGGGTATATTTTCCGATCCGGTGAATTTTACCAATCCACCTATGTTTTCACCTTTGGAGGAATCGTAACCGCCTTTGTATATTTCAACACCTTTAATAAGCAGGGGATTGATAGTGCCTATCTCATTCAGTTTGTACCAGGGTTCATACACTCTGAATTCGTTAAAAATGTATTTATTTTGTCCTTCGAGGCTTCCCCTGATGGAGATATCACCCGGGTTTTCGCCCGTTGCCAGTATGCCTGGCATCAGGCGCATAAAACTATAAATATTGGTTTCGCCGTAACCCGGTAGTTTTTTTGTGAATACCGGATTTAGTTTAATTAATCCGGGAGCTGCACCAACATTGGCATTGTGGGTGGACAAGCGCTTTTTCTTAACGATAACATCAGTAATGGAAATGGGCTTCAGGCGCAATGCCAGATTAATATCGGCACCGGCAATAATTACCGTGTCAAGTATGTGATAGCCCAGGTGACGAACCGAGCATTTTACAAGTGAGTCTTTATCAGATTTGTAGGTGAAATGGCCATTGGCGGCACTGATACTTGGATAGCCATTAAAGAGCAATTCCGAATGTGGTAAACCACATCCGGATCTTGCATCACAAATCTTTCCTGTAAAAGTGTAATCCTGATTTATGTTCGTTTTATGTTTTTTATGGATAACAATGTTATTGCCAATGGTGTCTATTTGCAGGGGATGCTTTTGTTCAAGATAGGTGAAGAAGGATTTTAGGGATTGAAATGGAGGGTGGGCCTTCAGTAATATTTCTGAGGTATAAACGTCATCAAAAGAGAGGTTTAGCTTGTGGGTGCTAATGAGCTCTTTAAGGATTTCATTGAGCGGTTTATCCGTTTTTATTTCCAGGCTTTGCCCTTGTGTAAACTGAAAGTCTAATAGCAATAGAAATAACAGAAGTATTACGATCTTCATTCAACGATTTTATTGATGGACAGAATAAATACCTGTTGATTCATTTAGCTCAAATTTCAGGTCGAAAGTTGTGCAAATGGCATTTAGGTTGTTTTGAATGCCATTATCCAGCTTGATATTGCCAGAGTACAAATGCTGCTGATCGGATGAGCAACGGATGCTGATATTGTATTGTCGCTCAAGTGAGGCCAGCACTTCTTTAAGAGGCGATCGATTAAAAAGAAGTTGATGCTTCTGCCAGGGCATGTGTTCCAATTGCTCTCCTGTTTGCTGTGTTCCTTGCCCGGTATTTGTATCAGCTTTAACCGACTGACCGGGGATTAAGGTGTAATCTGTATCAATTGTATTTACCGCTACTTTGCCGCTTAGACAGGTAACCCGGTAATTGTTGTTGCGGGCAAAAACATTAAAGCTGGTGCCCAATACCTTTGTTTGTCCCTGGGGGGATGCAACCGTAAACTGGCTGCCTTTTTTCACCTGAAAGAAAGCTTCACCATTGAGCTTTACCTGGCGGCTAACATACCACCAAATGGGGTGATAGCTTATTTTTGTATCGGCATTGAGTTGCAGGCTGGAACCGTCGGGCAGGGTATAGGCCATACGCTCACCTTTCGGACATATCACAGAGGTGGAGTAGAGGCGCATAAACATAACAGAGCTCAGTATAATCAGGAAGCTGGCGGCATAACGAAAGGCCGTTGATTGCCAAAAAGGTGGTTCCTTAATTGAGTTTTGAAGATGGGCCCACTCTTCGTCTTTGCTGACTTTGAATTTTACCGTGTGCTGATGAAAGAATTCATCTAACTCGTTTTCAGGTTGTTTATCTTCGATATTTAATTTCATAAGCGCTTCAATTGCTAATACATGCCATATGCTAAAGTCACGTACACCGGATAATCGGGCTGTGAGTGAAAATATGGATTATTAAAATTAAATGTTCCTTTCATATACTCTGTTATCTACTAAACCACAGATCTAAGTTCCTGCCTCAGATACCCCAAGGCTATGCTCATTCGTTTTTCTACCGTTTTAATGCTAATCTGCAAGCGATCAGCTATCTCGCGGTATTTTAATTCTTCAATTCGACTCATCAAAAAAACTTCCCGGGCTTCACATGGCATTGTGTTGAGTGTGTTTTCGTAACGCTTTTTTGTTTCGGAATACACATAAGCTTCTTCTGCCGATATATGGGTTTCTTCAGCTTCATCCTTCAGCTGTAATTCAATGTCTCTTTTATTACGCCGGCATTCGCTGATAAATAAATTATTAGCCATGGTATATAAAAGCGCGTTGACAGTCGATTTGCGAATGTTTTTCCGATTCTCCCATACTTTGGTAAAAACATCCTGGGTTATATCTGAGGCAAGGCTTTCGTCTCCGCATTTATAATAGATATAAAGTTTCAAGGGTTCAAACTTATCGTCAAATAACTGTTTGAACTCTTCTTTATTGATTCCATTTCTGCTGAATAATTCAACTATGCTCATGTTCTTCAATTAATTGCCATTGATTATAAGCAATAAGGCCGCAAAAGTAGTCTATTTTGAAAAAGAACAAAGCCCAATCAATATGACAAATAGCAATTGACGGGCTTTGTAGATTTGATTATCACCTAACGATGATCATTGTATAACCCGTTACTTTTTAATGGTTAAGGTGTAAGTGGTTGTCTTTTTATTTTTCTTGTCACCTTTGTCGATTGCTTCAACAGTAACTGCGTAAACGCCTGCTTCAAGTGTGTGAGATTTAGCAACGCTTAATTTACCATCAGCAGCAATTTTTATCTGCTTCTTTGTATCCGTAAACGCTTTGGTGTCTTTTGTAATTGATTTGATAGTGAAAGACGCTTTAGCATTACTGGGAGTTAATTTAATCTTGGCGCTTGAGAAGGCGGTTGCTAATTTTGCTTCTGCCTTGTTTGGTGAGTAAGCTACCGAAGTTAATTTAACTGGCTTTTTGTCGTCATCGTCCTTGTCACAAGCAACGGTTACTACTGAGCAAATCAAAACAAACGATAATACTTTTAATAAATTTTTCATCTCTAAAACAATTTTGTGAGGTTATAAATGTTGTTACACTAATGTTACGCTCAGCTACATTTTTACCCTACGGAAAATTTTGAGTTTTTTACAGATGTGCCTCTTAAGTGGTAATTAATCAGGTGGATATGATGAGAAAAATAATTCTAAAAGAATAAATGAAGTCGCATTGTGAGGGGGTGAATCATTTCAGCATGTCAAGATATGTTTAGTGTAAGTACCGTAACTAGTGCGGCGATTTTAAATCTAAAATTTGTTGAACCAAAAATCATACACAACCCAAAAGAGACTGTGTAGATGGTTTCTTTTGGGCTGTGTTTGTATTTTAGTAGGTAATCAACAAAATAACTTAAAGCATCCTTCGGCCTCCTAAAAAAAGTGATAGTTATAGAAGCTGTTACTTAGAGAGACCGAGTAGCTGAGAACTTGTTCGAAGATCACGCGGCCGAAATTTGTAACAGTAAATATATCAATTACTTTTTTTAGGCAGCCTTGATTCTTTTGTTTACTTTTCTCATCAAGGAGAAAGAGTAAAAGCCTGTCCGGCTATAGGACGAAGTAATGTAATTTAACATTTTATGTATCCATGGCATTTCATATAGAACCATTTATTTCAGCATATTGAAAATTGCATATACACTTAAATATTTATCGGGTATACTGATCTATAATAAGATTAATAGCTCGTTGACAGGCCGGACAAAAATGATCGTGACGGGTAAACATGATGCAGTTAGCCGCACTACGATAAAGTCCTGTTGCTTTATATTGCGCCCCTTCAAAGGCTCCTACATGACCACTGTATTGCATGTTAGCCAATAACTCATCGTCCCAGGCTTTTTTATCGAGGAAGAAATCTTCCATTACCTTTTCATCAACTTTGGCCTGACGCATTTCTACTCTTTTCTTTTGAACTTCAATGCTGTGCTTGTCATATTTCTTCTTTTCCCAGGGTGTGGGAAGGGGAGTGTTGGGTGTTAGAATATCTTTCCACTTAATGGTTTCAGGATTGGTGTTAGCCGTTACATTTAATTCCCATGGCTCTAAATGTTCGGCATCCATCTCATAAGCAGTTGCCGAAGTATAATACTCATCAGCCAAATCGGCAAAGTGATGGCCAAACTCATGTACAAACAGGTACTCCTGGAAAGCATTATTAACTGCAGCAGTTATGTACAGGTTGTAAATACCACCACCTCCGTAAATGGAATCATTCATTAATATGGCCGTAAATTCGTATGGTACAGCTGCCGCGGCATCGCGTATGGTTTTGTTGTCGTAGCCCAATGCATAGCGCTCCGAATTAAAAGCTCCGTAGGTTACCGATAAGGCCGAGCGGGTATGAATATCCTGGTGTGGATGATTAACACCCGAATGAGGAGCAGGCGTTTCTACGGCCCTGATCGAAAACTTCTCTTTTGAGGATGCAAAAGGTTCAGTATTTAAAAGCACCTCGGCAAATCGTTGGGCATCTTTATGAAATTGCTCCATATCATCTTTGGCATAGCCTTCGCCTAATACAACAATATCAACCTGTTTTTCGGGTGTACCATTGACCACCACATCAAAGGTGTTGTAATGATTCTTGACCTCTTTTCTGAACGAGCGGTGGTGCTTAGGATCAACAGTGTAGGTCCAGACCGGATCAAAACCATTTTTAATGTTCCGCTTGTATACAGTGATATCTACCTTTTCCTTTGGCCAGGGAAAGCGCAATGATTCATGAAAGCTGCCCCAGTTCTTTTCCGCATCAGGTGTGGTTTCCCACTCGCCATAAATACTTGAATAACCTCTTGAGTACAACACCTCGCCCGATTGCGGGTCTTTAACATCAAAAAAGTATTTACCCAATCGAAGTTCATCTATTAACACCGTTTTACTACCAGCCCATTGGCCATCATTTACCATCTGATCAAAGGCAAAATGTTCTTCATTGGCATTACCAATGTGGTTATAATCCAATCGCATGGTGGCATCGCTAAAGTACTGGTCGTACTGTGCCTGGCAGCTGGTTGATACAATGGCTACCATTGCCAGTAATAAAATGTAGTTTTTAAGCATAGCTTGAATATTGAGTTGAGAAATTTGAGAAATATGAGGCAAGTTAATTAATCTCTGACAGATAAAAGTTGAAAATTATCATCTCGATAGCTGTTGGACTAATAAATTAAGACACGTAACCAATTGCATTTGTCAAAACCTTTGGACTATTTGGTGTTAGTGGGCAGATGGTATGTATCATGTTCGCAGTACGATTAAAAAATAGACAGAAGTTATTGACATTCAAGGATACCTAATCCGCTAAGCGCACCAAAAGCGCTAAACGGAATAAAAAAACGGCCACCCTATGGCAGCCGTATATTTTCTACATCATGTAAATAGCCACCACGATTAACATCGTGGTCTAGCTTCTAGTCTCTGGTAGCTATTAAATTTTCCCATTTACAATCTCCAATATCTCTTTCTCTTCCTGTATGGCTTTATCTTCAATGGCTTTACCATCGGCCAATACTTTTTCAACATAGGTTTTATCGTCCAATCCTGCCGCGTTAATTTTTACATTCAGATAGGCTCCCATCACAGCCGAACGGGCACATAAAGCACCCACACCGGCATCGGTTACCGAGTTAGGGTTACCCACCTCAGCCATCGCACGAATCACCTCAAAACCTTTGTAAGCTACTTCCATCACACGGAAAGGCACCTGGATAGCATACTTGGTTGCATCATCAATGGCCTTTTTACGAGCTGATTTTTCTTCATCAGTACCTTTAGGCAAGCCAAAAGCATCCATAATTTTGTTGAAAGCATTGGTATCTTCATCCACCAAAGCCAACAGCTCTTTTTCAACAGCCATGCCTTTTTCGGCCCAGTCGCTGAATTCTTCCCAACGCTCGTCCCAGCCACGCTTGTGAGCCGACAGGTTAGCCACCATCGTACCTAAAGCAGCACCCAAGGAACCAACGTAAGCTGAGATAGAACCACCACCCGGAGCAGGCGACTCAGATGCTGTCTCGTCAGCAAACTCAGTCAGGTTCATATCGATTAGTTGCTTCTTGTCATCTTTCAGGATGTACTCAATAATCTTCTTATCCGGGTCGAATGGATATAACTCATCCAAGCCCATTGACTTAATGGCAATCTTAATGATTTCGCGCTCAGGAATACCCGTTGAACGCTCCTGCTTGCGTAAGAAATACTTGCCGGCATCCAACATGGCCTGCAATGGTACAACACCCACCATCTCGGAGCCTGTCACTCGAATACCACGTGCATTGGCACGTTCGTAAACAGCCTCGTAAGCTTTGTGCAACGAGGTAACCGTAATGTCTGTCAGGTTCATAGAAATCTGCGCCACACCATACTCTTCAATGTACCAGCCAATACCTTTTACCGACTTCAACATACCCGGAATGTTCACCGGATTACCGTTTTCGTCTTTCACGATTTTACCGGTAACTGGGTGACCTTCGCGCTTTACACGACCACGTTCACGCACGTCGAATGCAATGGCATTGGCACGACGGGTAGAAGTGGTGTTCAGGTTCACGTTGTAAGCAATCAGGAAGTTACGGGCACCAACAGCCGTTACACCCGATTTAGCCACACTCTCGTTCCACTCAGCAGGACCAAAATCAGGTTTCCACTCAGCTGTACCGATGCGTTTCTGAATAGCTTCGTACTCACCTTCGCGGCAGTTAGCCAGGTTCTTGCGTTTATCTTCTTTAGCCGCAAACTCGTAGCAATAGATAGGAATATTTAATTCAGTACCAATACGCTCAGCCAACTTGTGAGCATACTCAACTGTCTCTTCCATAGTGATGTTGGCAACAGGCACCAAAGGACATACATCGGTAGCACCAAAACGAGGGTGAGCCCCTTTGTGCGAACGCATATCGATTAACTCCTGGGCTTTTTTAACAGCCTGGAAAGCCGCTTCACAAACCTCCACTGGTGTACCAACAATGGTTACGACCGTGCGGTTAGTGGCTTGTCCCGGGTCAACATCGATTAATTTAACGCCATCAATCTTTTTTATCTCATCGGTAATCTTGTCGATGATAGTCATGTCGCATCCCTCAGAAAAATTAGGAACGCATTCTATTAGTTGTTGCATAGTTTTTTATTTAGTGCGCCGTGCCTAGTGCGCCGTGCTTATGTATGTTTGGGCACCGTGCACTTAGCACCGAACACCATTTAATATCGTCGTCTCCACCTTATTCTCACCATAGGCATAAGGCAGATACTCAATGCCCGGAATCGGTTTTGTAATCACCACATTGGCCTTTTTGCCAACACAGATAGACCCTAACTCCTTATCAACACCCATGGCATAAGCCGTATTCTTGGTCACGGCATGAATCACCTCCTCAGGCAACATGCGGTACAGCACGCTACCCATGGCCATTATCAGTTGCATATTACCCGATGGCGATGAGCCCGGGTTAAAGTCAGAGGCCAAAGCAACCGGTAAGCCGGCTTCCATCATCTGGCGGGCAGGGGCATAAGCCATATTAAGGAAAAAAGCAGCACCTGGCAAGATGGTTGGCATCGTACCAGAATCTTTCAGGGCTTTCATCTCTTCTTCGCCGGTAAACTCCAGGTGATCGACCGACAAGGCATTGTATTTAACACCTACCTGGATACCGCCCGAATAGTCCAGCTCATTGGCGTGTATCTTTGGTGTTAAGCCATATTTGGCAGCAGCATTTAATATGCGGTCGGTATCTTCAACGGTAAAGAAGCCTACATCGCAGAATACATCCACATAGTCGGCCAATTTCTCTTCTCCAACAGCCGGTAACATTTCGTTAATCACCAGGTCAACATATTTCTCCTGCTGGCCGCGGTATTCCATTGGGATGGAGTGCGCACCCAGGAAAGTAGATTTAATTGTCAGCGGACTGGCTTCTTTCAAGCGCTTAATTACGCGTAGCATCTTCAACTCGCTATCAGTCGTTAAGCCATAGCCACTTTTGATCTCCACAGCACCGGTACCCCATTTGATGATTTCCTCCAGGCGTACCATGGCATCGTCAAACAACTGGTCTTCGCTGGCAGTGGCCATTAGCTTAGCCGAGTTAAGGATACCACCACCACGGGCCGCAATCTCCTCGTAGCTCAGGCCTTTGATTTTATCCACATATTCCACATCGCGGCTTTTAGGATACACTAAATGCGTGTGTGAGTCGCACCAGGTCGGTAATACCAGGCGGTCGGTGGCATCTATCACCTCCACATCGGCAGGCAAGGCTGACTCGTCTAACTCGCTCATACTACCATAAGCATTAATGTAGGCACCTTTTATTAATAAGTAGGCATCATCAATAGACGGCAGCTGGGCCATTTGGGCACCGGCAATATATGGCTGGTTCTCCTTCTCGGTCTGAACCAGTTTTTTTATGTTCTTGATTAGTAGTTGTTTCATCAGGAATGTGTTAGCTGATTTTTACGGATTTAAAAGTAGAGTTTTTGTGAATAGTAAGTCTATGATTTTAATCAATTGGTTTTTTAAAAGTCCGCAGTCTGTAGTGTCTGGTCCGAAGGGTATTTCTTGTACCCACTTGTTAAGCATCTTTTTGATGCGTAGTAAGTTGAGTTTCTTTTGATTTTTTTTACTTCAGAATTCGGGCTTTTTCTACCTTTTAAATTCAGCTCTCAAAAGATTTTAAATGTATAAGGTTTTATTAGATTCAATTTTACGCAACCCAAATTATAACGATATCATCTATGTATTAAACCATAAATGATATTGTATGCTGCGAAAACTAACCTCAATATTTATAATTGCTCAAATCTTGTTGGCTTGTGGCAAAGATGAAGCAAAAGATGAGCATAAAAATTATAATTGCAAGGATCGTTTCTATTATTACGCATCTGAAAAAATATACTTTTCTGAACTTCCTAATCAGGGAATAATTTCATTTTATGATGCACTTGCAGAAGAGGATATACACCAGCTTATAAAACAATATGAAGTAATAAACCTTATTGAAATACGTTCGAAAGGGAGGCATGCCATAATCTCCATCAAATCTGATGATTGCTCCTTGACAAACAATTTGTTTTCAATAATTAAGAAAGAAGCAAAGGTTAGCAACTGCCAAAAATATCTGGTAAATGGTGAGAGTAAGTGGATGGGGATTTATGACACTTTTGTATGTCAATTAAAAAGTGGTACAACTCAAAGTCAGGTCGCAGAATTAATTTTAGAAACGAATACTGAGGTACTTGAGGCCTCAAATGTACATTACACAATAAGAGCAGACAAAAACTCTCAGGGTGATGCGTTAGATATGGCTAATAAGTTTTTCGAAAGCGATTATTTCGAATTTGCAGAACCAGTGTTTATCTCCGATTGGGCACATTAATTCAATTGTGTTTTGGCCTTATAAACCTGATAGGTTTAATATTTTCGCCAGCACACTTCCTAAGCATCTTTGCTATTGTAAGGATGTTTCAGGTTCTTAAACCAACTCACTCTTATCCTATCATAAAAACCTTAAGATAACTTAAGTCCTTATAACATAAACCCTGCTCTGCGTTTGTAACCAATGCTGTTACAAAGCATAAAGCACAATCCGATTAAAATCCTGTTTTGCCCACTGTTATTAAATTGTGTTTGTGCATAGTCTTGCATCTTAAGTCTATTGTCTGGCGTCTTTAATCTCTGCGTTTATAATTTATTGCTGTTACATAGCATAAAGCACAATCCAATTAAAATCCTATTTTTGCCCACTGTTATTAAATTACGTTTGTACATCGTCTTTAATCTTAAGTCTATTGTCTGGCGTCTTTAATCTTAATACTTAAAATATGTTCAAAAAAGTTCCGCATACCTACGTTATTGTCTTTTCACTGATTGTGTTTGCTGCCGTTGCTACCTGGTTTGTGCCGGGCGGTGAGTACGTGAAAGAAACCAAAATAGTAGATGGTGTTGAAACCACCGAAATGGTGTTTAAAAGCATTGAGAGCCAGCCTCAGACCTGGGAAGTTTTTGCGGCCATGGTGCATGGTTTCGAAAAAGGGGCCGGTATCATTGTCTTTATCCTGATGATTGGCGGGGCTTTCTGGATTATGAACGATTCACGAGCCATTGATGTGGGCATACTTTCATTTCTTGATTTTGTAAAGAAACTCGATAAATACAAAGCCATCCGGGCGGTGGGGGCCAATAACCTCATATTGATTCTCATCATGTTGATGTTCTCCATATTTGGGGCTGTTTTTGGCATGAGTGAAGAAACCATTGCTTTTATGGTGGTGCTGGTGCCTCTGGCCATTTCTATGGGTTACGATAGCATCACGGGGGTGGGCATTGTGTTTGTGGCCGCCGGACTTGGTTTTGCCGGAGCCGTGTTAAATCCCTTCACCATTGGTATTGCACAGGGATTGGCTGAACTGCCTTTGTTCTCGGGTTTCGAATATCGCCTGGTGTGTTGGTTAATCATTAACGTCATCGGTTTTGCCTATATACTTTGGTATGCTGGCAAAGTGAAGAAGAACCCCAAGTCGTCAGCCGTTTATGAAGAAGATGAATACTGGCGCAAGCGTAACGCGGGTACCATCGAAGGATTGGAAGATAAAACCTCCAAAGCAGCCTGGTGGGTATACGGCTTAATCACCGTGGTACTGATTTTGTTTGCCTATAAGTATCCAATGACGACCCTCAGGATGGGCGGGGGTGAAGGAGTTACCTGGCCCGTGATGCCAATTATGGCAGCATTTTTTGTCATCAATGGAATGATCTCATTATTTAAAAAAGTTCATTTCTTTATACTGAATTTACTGTTGTTCACCATCCTGTTTCTCATCATTGGAGTAATGGGCTATGAATGGTACATTACCGAGATAGCGGCTCTGTTTTTGGCCATGGGTATTGGTGCCGGTGTATCAATGGGTAACGATGCCGATAAAATCACCAAACTCTTTCTGGATGGAGCCAAAGACATTATGTCGGCTGCACTGGTTGTAGGTTTAGCCGGTGGTATCATCGTTATTCTGGAAGACGGTAAGATCGTGCATACCATCCTGCATAGCATGGCGCAATCCATGAGTGATCTGGGCAACATAGCATCGGTGGGCATCATGTATGGCATTCAAACACTGATTAATATTTTTATCCCAAGCGGATCGGCTAAGGCAGCCCTAACCATGCCAATCATGGCACCTTTCAGCGATTTGATTGGCTTATCGCGCCAGGCAACGGTGATGGCTTTCCAGTTTGGTGATGGCTTTACCAACATGATTACACCAACTTCACCTGTATTAATCGGAGTGCTGGGAGTGGCCAAAATACCATATACCAAGTGGGTAAAATGGATTACTCCGCTTATCATCATCATGACCATATTGGGCTTCCTCCTTTTAATTCCAACCGTCACCATGGATTTAAATGGATTTTAGGCCGAAATAAGGGAGTGTAATGATAATTGCTGGTTAGTTCGGGATTGTAATCTTGAACCTGTCCAAAATAACGGTGGTCATCGAGCGGAGTCGAGATAAAATTCTATCAAATCGGGTTAATAATCAGATCGATTCCGCTCAGTAAGTGAGTTGTATTGTGTTTTTGATGGCCCTCTTTAGGCGCTTAAAGGACAAAACAAACCAACAGGTTGTTTAAATTGTGTTACTCCTTGTCCCGCTTGCGGTTTTAGTCTTGAATCTTGATGATTTATGAATCTTGTAATTCGGTCTTATGTCTAGAATCTAATGATCTATAGTTGAGCAAATCTAGGAATTCACTTCCATCATCGGATCTTTCAGCTTTTCTTTCAACTGCTCAAGTGTTTTTTGCAAAGCATTGATCTGAGCTTTTTGCTGGCGGGTTTTTTCAGTCAGTGCCTGGTAACTTTCAAGTAAGTTATCTTTTGTGCTTTTGAGTTTTTCGATTTGTTGCTTCAGGTTATCTTCCTGGTTAAGCATACGCTCCATGCGTTTTTCAATCGATGTATTTTTATCCAACACCTCTTTCAGGTGTTTCTTAAAAAAACCCTTCTCTTTTCGCGATTCTTTCAGCTTCTCATTGGCCATGTCAAGATGATCCAGCAAACCCGTCTTACGCTTTAACAACTGGTTGTATTCCTGGCAAACATCATCATAATCGTCCAGTAACTGATCGTATTGCTTTTCTTTACGCATCAAGGCAATGCGCATGTTGTACTTATCAGCCTTTTCAAATCCCCATTTGGTTCTTCGATACAGCTCCTTGTTTTTATCAAAATAAAGATTGTTAATTTTAGGATGTCGACTGAGCTTAAGAACATAAGCCAGCACATCGTAAGCCGTCTCAAGAAGAGGGAGTATTTTTCTTTCAGGCATGTGGGATAAGTTTGGGATTACTTATGTATTTTTAACTGATGCAAATATACGTTGCAAATGATCAGATAATCAAATGATTTAATGTTAAATAGTATTAAAGGAAATTTGGATGAAGGATAAGACACAACCCGGAGATGTTTTAAAATACTGCCCTAAGTGCGGTTCGGAGCAATTTTTATACGATGGATCAAAAGCTTTTAAATGCGGTGCCTGTGGTTTTCATTTTTTTGTTAATTCGGCTTGTGCAGTGGCGGCCATTATGGTCAATGAACGGGGTGAAATACTTTTAACACGGCGAGCTTTCGAACCCAATGCCGGCATGCTTGACCTGCCCGGAGGTTTTGTTGATCCGATGGAAACGGTTGAGAATTCCTTAATAAGGGAGGTGAAGGAGGAGCTAAACCTCGATATCTTGTCTTTTCAGTTTTTAGCATCTTTTCCCAATCAATATGTTTTTTCGGGATATACTGTGTACACCATCGATCTGGGGTTTGTTTGTAAGGTAAGGGGTTTTGAAAACATGCATGCCCAGGATGATATATCGGCTTTTGAATTTATTCATCCATCAGCCATCCCTTTTGAGGAGATCAGTTCCGATTCTATTCGAAACATTATTAAATCCTATTTAGAAACAATCGCCATCCAGTAAAATAAAGTTGGGATTGAGCCGTAAGTTCTTTTATCATGGCTTTTTTTAATGATAAGGATCAAATACAGGTTAGTAATTGTACTTAACTTAAAACAGAAATGTCGATTTAGACTAATAATAAATAAGCGCTCTTAAAATTTATTTAACAGCTACTTAGACCATTAATTTCTATTTTAGAAGAAAAAAATGACTTACGAGCTTCAGATACTTATTATTAGTGCGGCTTCAATTGGCTTTGTGCATACTTTGTTGGGTCCGGATCATTACCTGCCATTTATAATGATTGGTAAGGCTCGCGAGTGGAAGATCTCCAAGATTATTGGATTGACGGTGCTTTGTGGTATCGGGCATATTCTCACTTCCGTTATTGTTGGCTTAATTGGTATCGGGCTCGAAATGCAAGTGGAAAAACTCAATTGGTTTGAATCCTTCAGAGGCAATTTGGCAGCATGGGCATTAATCGCTTTTGGTTTATTATATGCTTTATGGGGTATTCGTCGGATTTATAAAAAACATACACATAAAACAATTGATATAGACGAGAAAAGTAAGAATGTAACACCCTGGATCTTGTTTATAATATTTGCTTTGGGACCTTGTGAACCGCTGATTCCCATTCTGATGTATCCGGCTGCTATGGAAAGCCTGAGCGCATTGGTGATGGTAACAAGTGTTTTTGGAGTGGTTACCTTATTAACAATGACAGGTGCCGTGTTAGCTGTTTCGTATGGTTTGTCCTTTGTCAATTTGCGACGCTTTGAGAATCTGGGGCATCCAATTGCAGGTTTTGTAATTTTTTTATCCGGCCTGGCAATACAGGTTTTAGGCTTATAAGAGGGAATAAAATATGTATTGAACAAGTGTTGTGTAACCTTTGTTTTTTACTTTCGTTGATTAAATGCTGATACGAATTATTTGGGGAAATAATTGTGTTAGCTGGGGGATTAATATTAATAAAGGGGAGAGTGTTGAAAAGTTTTCTGACCGCAGTTTTTGTCGTTTTTCTTCTAAGCCTGGAGGCATACGCTCAGGACATAAAGTTCGAGACTTATGGAGAATCGGATGGGCTTAATGGTGCACACATTGAATGGGTAACTCAGGATTCGATGGGGTACACCTGGGTTGCTACAACCGAAGGACTCTGCCTGTACGATGGTGTATATTTCGATAGTTTTCGACACAATTCCAAAGATTCACTTTCCATCTCCAGTAATCATGTTACTACCCTTCTTGTTGATGATAACAAGAAGACGCTTTGGGTAGGAACCCGTTTTGGCGGGGTTAATATTTTGAACCTAAAAAATTTCCACTTCGCTCACCTTCAGAGGCCGGATGATGATAAGCATCCGGTAGGCTTAGGTCGTGTTAATGTGCTTGAACGGATGGGCAACTGGCTGATGATTGGAACGGAAGATTACGGACTCCAGGCCTATAATCTTGTTAGTAAAACCTTTGTTGACCTAATTATCGAAGACCATCCTGATGGATATTCTGTCAATGATCTTATTTATAAAAATAAACAGTTGTTTATCGGAACGAGCTTTGGTGTATATCTGTATTCATTGAAGGAGTTGCAAGCAAAACAATTTAAAATAAATAAGGCTCCTTATTGCACATGTTCACGATTTGTTAGGGATTTTAGCTTTGTTAATGATTCTGTCTTGTTAATTGGTTTTAGCGATCAATTGGTAAAAAAGAATATTGTTACAGATGAAAAGAAAATGCTGTATAAGCGAAAAGCCGGCAATTCGATTTTAACGCGTCATCAATTAGAGAAGAATGGTTTAATTTGGTTGGGTACAAAAGGTGATGGTTTAATCTGTTTAAATCTTGAAGGAGAAGTTGTGCGGCGAATTAAGGCCAATGATACCGCATGTAATCTGGCCAGTAATTGGATAAATGCAGTTTTTCATTCAAAAAGAGATGATATTCTTTGGATAGGAACAAAAGAAGGACTCTCGGAACACTCGAGGCGCAAGCTGCGTTTTAAACAGTTTGAAACTAAAAAAACAGATGATGGCCGGGCAGATAACATCTTCTTCTTATTTAAAGATTCCCAAAAGGCCTATTGGTGGTGGACCTTCAATGGTTTATATTGTAAGTCGCCAAATGGTGAGCAAAAAAAGTTTTTAACAGCTGATGGAGCTAATTTTGATAATGACACTGTCTCATGTGCTTATGAAGATAACAATAGGGTACTTTGGTTAGGTTCCTTTAATGGATTGATTTCAATAAATCTCGATACGGAACGTTCTGATCGGGTAGTATTTGAAACCGAATCTCATAAGCGACTAAATCAGAACATTATTCGAAATATTATACCGTATGGGGATAAACTATGGTTGGTATCTTATGAAGGGCTAATCGATTTTAATCCCAAAAGTAAAGCTTATCAATTTCACGCTTTTCCTAAGGAATATAAAATTCAGGGTGCATTGAAAAGTACGGCTGCCTGTATTGATGGGAGCGGTGTTCTCTGGATTGGAGATCGGGGAGGTTATATAGTTTCGTTTAACACGGCAAATCAGTCATTTGATCGTACTTCGACGACTTTTACTTCGGATAGCAATACCCGTTTGTATAATCACATCATGCATTTTTGCTCGTTAGGGGATTCTTCGATGTTGGTGGCAACTTATGGAACAGGATTATTGAATTTTGATAAAGTGTCTAAAAAAATACAGCGTGTTAATATCAGTGAGTTGGTGACGAGTAATATATATGCTGTTTATGAAGATGACGATGGTTATTTTTGGATGAATACCAACTCCAGGGTTTTGCGTTACTCGCTTCATGATGGAAAAGTGCTTCCCTTTGATAAGCAGGATGGTACCATGTGTAATGAGTTCAATGGGAAGGCTCATTATCGCGATAAGCAAGGCAACATATTAATGGGGGGATTAGGTGGATTTATTGAATTTAATCCTTCAGAATTTGCCTACAACAGGGAAATACCGAATGTCGATCTGGGATCTTATTCCTTTGAAGACGAAGATTTTGTGGTAGCCGGTCAGGTCTATGATAACTGGGAGTACATTGGCAAGGATACCTTTGAGATAACGACCGAACATAAGCCAATTTCCTTTTATGCGACTGTTTTAAATTATCAAAACTCGGAGCGTAATATGGTAAGCTGGCAATTGGAAGGTTACGAAGAAACTTGGGATACCTTGATGGCCAGTGCATCAAAAACCTATGTTTCACTTCCGGCTGGTGAATATAGACTTAAGGTAAAAGGCAGTAATAACGATCAGCTTTGGAATAATATTGGCGACGAAATAACATTGATTGTCAAACCCGTGTTTTTAGATAGTTACTTTTTCAAGAGTTTTCTGGTGCTGATCATCTTGGCAATTGTTTACCTGGTGTACGTGATGCGCATTAGGTATTTAAACGATTCCAAAAGAAAACTGGAGTATAAGGTCAATGAAAGAACGGCTCAATTGCAGGAGGCTTATGCAGCTTTGGAGGATAGCAGGGAAGAGGTGTTGGCACAAAAATCAGAATTGGAACGAAACCGATTGTACCTCGAAGATAAAGTTAAAGAGCGCACATCAGATTTAGAGTCAGCTAAGGAAAAAGCGGAGCAGGCCGATCGTTTAAAAACGGCTTTTCTGGCCAACCTATCACACGAGATTCGAACACCAATGAATTCAATTGTTGGTTTTTCTACTCTTTTGTCCCGAGATGTTTATTCTATTGATGAACGAAAAGAATTTGCCAATGTCATTCAAAAGAGTAGTGATAGTTTGTTGGTTTTAATTAACGACATCATTGATATTTCCCGCATTGAAACCGGGCAAATTCACCTTCTGTTTAAAGAGTTCGATATAGCAGCCATGTGCAAGGATGTATTTAAATCATTGGAGCTGAACGTTAAAAATGCACTGGTGAAATACGAACTTGATATTGTGCTCGAAAATAAAGGATTGAGTATTTATAGCGATAAGGAAAGACTGAAACAAATCTTGATTAACCTGTTGAATAATGCACTGAAATTTACGAGCCTTGGTCACGTTAAATTAATCGTCAGGGATGGAGAGTTGGCTAAACAATATTTGAAGGATGCGAAGGTGACGATACCGCATCAATCCATTTTGTTTGCGGTAAGCGATACAGGTGTTGGCATTGATAAGAAGTACCATGATCAAATATTTTCGCCGTTCCGGAAAGTGGAAAATGGTCATCAAATCAATGGAGGCATCGGGTTGGGATTAAGCATTGTTAAGCAGTTGGTAGAGATGCTGGAAGGTAAAATCTGGCTGAAATCAAAACGCGGAATAGGCACTGCATTCTATTTCTATTTACCCTATCAGATAACAAAAAAATAAGGCTAAGTAATGCTTAACCTTATTCTGAGTTATATTGTTTTAACTTCTATCTATATTAGATTACCGGCGTGCCTTTGTATACCGATGATTGAGGTATTGGAACGATAATGCCGCGGTATTGAACACGGCTCGATCTGTTACCTTGTACTGTTGCGTTGGCAATCTGGCCATCAGGGTTACTATCCAGTCGAATATCAAACGATCCAAGAGCGGAAGTCACGTATACGGTGATAAAGTAAGTGCCTTTTTTTTCGTTTTTCTTAACTTCGTATTTGGTGACTTTACCTCTGACTGAAACACCACCAACACCATTTTGCCCCATACCACTGTTGGATCCCAACTGCACAAATGCTTCTTCACCTTCTACAGCAATAAAGTTAAGGGTGCTGTTAACGTTTACCGTCGAACCTCTTTTGTTTGAAAGAGTATTCGCTTCGAGTACCCAATGTTTTTTATCGATGGCAAGTGCCAAAACCTTGGCCTGTTGTTCTGATAAAGCTTTTTGCTCCTGCTTCTGAATTTCACGTCTTTCCTTACGGGTAAGTTTCTTTTCTTCGTCTTGTTGTCCGAAAACAGCTAATGTCATGCTCAGGACTAATGATAAAGCTAATATTCGTTTCATTCTGATTCCTCCTATTGTTTTAATTAGGTGTTACTGGTCTGTATTCAAAATTAATGCCATTTTATTCGATAGCCGATATTCCACTCAATAACTTCGGCAACAGAAAAGTTATGAGCCCGCACGAGCAGTCCGGCATACATATCATTTTTGAAATGGTATTTTAAACCGAATTTTTGATAAAGAAAGGGGGGAGCTTTGTAGCCTTTTTGCCTCAATGCCAGAATCCCAAAATAGGAAGCAACGGATAAACGATCGATAGTGTATTCGTACGTTCCAAAGATACCCAGCTGCATTTTATCTTTTGTTTTATCAGCAAACTCAACAATGGGTTCCTGACTACCATCTTCAGGATTGGTAACTTTCACATTTACTTTTTCATCGTAGGTAACATCAATACCGGCACCAAACTTATTTTTCCAGGTGGCTTGTTTTAATATGGCAGCTGAGAAGTTTAAATAAGAATGCATCACATCTGCAGTGCCTTTGTCAACAGCTGGAGGTGTTGGTTCATTTGGGTTGTCGTATAATACATTGCTCGATCCGGAACCAAGTTGCAAGGCTACTTCATAATGCTGTTCATAAGCCGGTTGTGGCTTTCTGATTAATACAGGGCGATCCTTAAAGTTATAACTGATCTCTACGGCCGGAGATAAGAGGTTAATGCCACTGTTGGGTTTTTTGGTTCCTCCATTTGAAAAGTGGGTGAATCCAAAGGAACCTCTTATATCCCATCGCGGACTCAGGTGGTACTGATAAAACAGGTTGGCATCAATATAAACAGTTCGGTAGGAACCAATGGCAACATTAAAAGGGTTGTCGTATTTATCGTAAGGTTCCCAGTTGTAGGTAAGTCCGAATCCCAGTTCATATCCCCATGTTCGTTTTTCATTATGGCTGAAAGGGAAGCCCATAAAACCAAACAGTGATGTTGGCGTTCCAAGTTCATCCACATTAAAGAAGTTGGCATTATAGATTCCGAAACCAAAGTAGGGAAAATTAAATATGTGGTGCCATTCTTTTCTGCCATCTGTTTGAACGGCATACGATAGATGCAGTGCCTGGTAATAATCAATTACTTGATTCGATTCGTTTTCACCTTTCAGGAAATCGTTGGTTAACAATACCCTTCCTGCATGATAGCGCAATTGCATCGAATTGTAGCGTTTGGGTTTATTTTGCGTGGTATCGTTCTCAGTAGTTTTTTGCGCGGCCAAATTAAGGCCAATAACGAAAAACAGAAGGCTTGCAATGGTTTTCATCGTTGGGCTGTTAAAATAAACGTATTTGGTTAAAAACAATAATACTTTGTTAAAGTATGAATAAAGTTGTTATTACGACAAAAAAGATACGCAGAAAGTTTAAGAAATATTAAGAATTTGTGGAATCAATTTTGCTTAACACTTTGAAAAGCGTGGGAAGTGAGACGATTAAGAAGACATATGATGATGTTTGCTTTGCTGGTTTTAACCATCGGGCCATTGTTGGGACAGCAAACAAGGCCTGAGAAGTTTTATCAGTTGGGTTGGGATAATGATGTGTTTATGATGACCGATTATTATTACACCCAAGGTTTGTCTTTTGGTACTTATCATCCTTTTTTTCAGAATAATCCTGTGAATCTGGTGCTTTTAAAGCCGAAGGATTATGAGAAAGTCGTTTATGGCTTTTCGGTGTTTCAGCGCACTTATACTCCAAAAGATATTAAGAGTGATGAGATTCAGTATGCCGATCGTCCTTATGCCGGTGTTTTGGTATTTACTTCTCATTCGCGCGCCATTAATAAGGAACGTGGATTTCTTTATAGCAGCGAACTGGACCTGGGAGTGATGGGGCCGGCATCGGGGGCCGGAAAGGTTCAATACCGCTATCACGAATGGTCTGACAATACACTGCCCAATGGCTGGCACAATCAGCAATATAACTGGCCAGTGGTAAATTATAACCTTAGTTTATACAAAAGCCTGGTGAACCTGCCCGGCCTTGAGTTATATGGAAAAACGAGTGCCCGAATAGGTACCTTGCATGATGATGCTTCTGTAGGTTTTTTATTGAGGACGGGCAAGATGGGCAATTACCTCGATTCGCACGGACTGGCGCTTAATAATTATGCAGGTGACTGGCAATTGAACCTGAGTATTGAGCCCACTTTAACTGTTGTGGGATACAATGCCACACTTATGGGAGGCTGGCACCGAAACGAAAAGATTCATTACGTAGAATTTAGCGAGATGAATAAGATAATTGGTAAATGGCGCACAGGAATTGGAGCCAGCTATAAATCTTTTGGGCTGAATTTCAATGTTATTTTACAGTCAAAGGAGTTTAAATCCGGTAGCCATCATTGGTATACCTCCACCAGTTTATTCTTCAATTTTTAGAAGCCAACACGCTATATAGAACAACTGATATGCCAATAATTAGCATGCCACTGATCGAAATAAGATCAGGTGATTCATCCGGTAAAATAATCCAGCTTAAGGTGGCACCAAAAACCGGAATGATAAACTTATAAATGTTCAGATCCGATACTTTAACATTGGGTTTCTGAAGCAGGAAAAACCAGATGGAGAAGGCGGTGGCTGATAGGAAGCTAAGCCACGATAATGCCAGGTAATATTCGCCGGGAAAAGCGAAGCCGGAGAATGGTTCCAAGAATAAAGACAGGATAAAAAGCATCAATCCACCGATGATCATTTGGGCAGAATTCAGGATAAGAGGAGAGATGCTTTTTCGATTTTTACTAACAAAAACATTGCCTACTCCCGAAGCTATATTGGCCAATACAAGTAAGGCAATACCCAGTAGTTCATTCCAGTTGCCGGGACCATTAATGCCTTTGGGCAATGCAATTAATATGATGCCGCCAATGCCCGATGAGATAATCAGTGTTTTGCGCAGGCTCATTTTGTCATTACTCATCATCACATGAGCCGTTAAGGCTGCAAAAAGAGGTTGTGAACCGATAATAATGGCGGCCAGTGCACCATCGAGTAAATCAACTCCCCAGTAAAAAAGGGCATAAAGAATAGAGGTTTGAAAAGCAGATACCTTGATAACTAACCAAAAATTTTGGCGGATGGAATGAATAAAGTTTGGCAATGACTTTACAAGTGGCAATAACAATATACCGGAAAGGAAGAAACGCAAGCCAGCAAACTGGATGGGTGTCGTGAATTTCAAACCAATTTTAATGCCCACAAAGGCAGTGGACCAAAGTAAGCAAGCAATAACGGCTAATAGCGAATTTCTGACTGTTTCTTTTTGCATCGGCATAAATTAAGAGCGCAAAAATAGCAAGTATTTCTGTTTTGTAATCGAAATGCTAAGCGAAGCATCTATCTTTGTTCAATGCTTATAAGTACAGAGAATATAATTTATCAGGATGAATCACTGATTGCAGTTGACAAACCAGTTGATTTGCCTGTTCACAAGAATGATTTTATGCCGGCTGATGCGGATTACCTAACTAAGCTGGTTGGCCAGTTAACCGGCAAGGCGGTTTTTCCGGTTCATCGCCTCGATTCCAAAACATCAGGTGTAATTGTTTTGGCTTTTTCAAGAGAAGTAGCCGGTGTTTTATCCAAACAGTTTGAACAGCGGCAGGTGAGTAAAAGTTACCTGATGCTGTGTAAAGGTGTTCCGGGCGAAGGCGTGTTTGATAAAGATGTACTGATTAAGAAAAAGAAGAAGCGACAATCGGCCAAGACCGCATATAAAACCATTCGAAGCATTGAAACGGCGATTTGTTATAAGCAGGAAGAACATGTGTCCATCAGCCTGGTAATGGCTAAACCCGAAACAGGGCGCTGGCATCAGTTACGTCAGCATTTTGCAATGAACCGAACCGATATACTGGGCGATACCCAGCATGGCGACTGGACCCTGAATAAGATTATGACCGAGGCGACGGGTATTAAGCGTTTGCTGTTACACGCCAGTTCTTTGGAATTGACTCATCCGGTAACGAACGAAAAAATAAGCCTCGAAGCAAAATTGCCAGAGGCTTATGAGATTGTTCTTGAGTGTTTAACAGCTTATCAGTATCCTTTGGTTTAATCAATAAAATTCCCGGAGGCTAGCCTCGGTGATAGGTGACTTTAAGAGTTATCTTTATTAATTTTTTTGCTGTTGAGTGGTGGCTTGTACTGATCGAAACCATGGCCGTACACAGCCATCACATTTGCTACGGAAACAAAGGCATCGGGATCCACTTCTTTAATGATCTGAAAAACCATGTGCGATTCCGATTTCTTAACAATGGTGATGATAAACTCCCGGTCGCCCTCGTAATAATAACCTCGTCCTTTCAAAAAACTTAGGCCCCGGTTAATCTGTGAGGATAGCTTATCGGCAATCTCTTTTGGCTTTTGAGAAATTATCAGAACCTGAACCGATTGGCGCGATCCGGTCAGAAGCATATCGGCGATATAGGACATCAGGCCCACCACCACAAAACCAAATACCATTGTTTCGAGGGATTTAAAAACAAAAATGGACGAGCTGATGATGATCACATCCAGAAACATCATAATCCGCCCCGGACTCACATTGCGGTTTTTGTTGATGATCATGGCCACAATTTCGGTACCACCTGTACTGCCTCCCTGTACAAATAAAATACCGATGCTGGCCCCCACCATTCCCCCGCCAATAATGGCTGCCATAAAGCGATCCGTAACGATGGGATCGGTTATGAAATAGGGAAACACCGTGATGAAAGTGGACAATGTCACCAGAGAGTAAATGGTTTTAAAACCAAAACCTTTGCCCAGTATTTTCATCGACATAAGAATAAGGATACCATTTATCACCAGGTTGGTAGGCCCCACTGGTAAGTCAAAAACAAAATACAATAATGATGAAAGGCCCATAACTCCTCCACCCACAATATCCGACGGGATAATAAAACCCGTCCAGCCAACGGCGCTCACCATCAATCCAAGCGTTATGATGGCGTAGCTTTTTACTTCTTTAAGCAAATCTGTTTTTGTCATCATTTTTATGCAAATAAAAAAGGTGCCTGTCAAACAAGCACCTTTTGGTCAAATTATCGTTAATTATTTCGTTAGAGTGCTTTTTTGTAACAACGTTTCCTTTTATGCTGAATATGGTCAAACGATTTCCACATCTGGATAGCTACATGATTGTTTTCCAGCATTCCCGTCGTTTCGACATATTTAACGCCGTCTTCTTTTGCCGTTTTCCACAAGTCATTCATCAGCAAGGCGGCCACTCCCATACGTTGTAATTCGGGCTTAACGCCGGTTAACATTAAGTCCATCTCTTTTGGCTTTTTAAGGGCTTGCATAATGTGCCACCAGCCAAATGGTAATAATCGCCCCTTGGCTTTTTTCATCGCTTCAGACAAAGATGGTAAGGCAATCAGAAAGCCGGCCATTTCATTTTCTTTATCCAGAATAATCTTAACGTAGCGCGGATTCAGAATAGGAAAATATTTGTTGATGTAGAACTGAACCATTTTTTCCGGTAGTTTGAAAGTACCAAACAGCTCAGAAAAGGCCTTGTTAAACAAGTTGAAAACTTTCTCTTTATACGGTTCCAGCTCTTTACTCGATTTAAAATTAAGTGCCTGAAGTCCGTAACGCTTGGTTAGCATATCGGCCACCTTAAATGCTTTCTCTGGTAAAGCATCGGGGAAGGTAATGCGGAACTCAAGCCAGTCAATTTCTTTTTCAAAGCCTAATTGATTGAAATGATTCTGATAGTAGGCCATGTGGTAGTCCGATGCTACCGATGGTAGCCAATCGTGCCCTTCAATAAGGCAGCCCTGATGGTCAAGGTTTGAGAAACCTAGAGGTCCTTGCATTTCAACCATACCTTCTTCTTTAAACCATTTTTCAACGGTTTCGAAAAGTAGCTGGCTTACTTCCTGGTCGTCAACAAACTCAGGACGTGTAAAACGGCCAATGTTTTCACCCTTCTTCTCTATCCATAAAGTGTTGATAATTCCTCCGATGCGACCAACGCACTTATTATCTTTATAGGCCACCCAAAGCTTGACTTTACAAAAATCAAAGGCTGGATTTTTATCAGGAAGAAGCGCGTTCATCTCGTCCTTTTTCATGGGAGGCACCCACTTATCTTCGTTTTTATATAAGGTATATGGTAGGTTAACAAAATCGTTCAGTGTCTTATTATTGTTGACTTCTTTAATTAATATGGCCATCTCGAAAATGTTTTGTTTCTGCCGCGAAGTTAATACATTAATTCCGGTTAATCCTGATAAATTTCTATAATAGAAATCACTCTTTTCTGTTTTAGAGCATACATTGTGTATTTTTGAATTATGATGAAGACTTTTTTCAAAAAATATTGTTCGCTTTCGCTTTGCATTTCTTTTGGAACTATCGCTCTGGTGTTTGTTCTGACTCGCATAGGCCTGGCTTATCCTCAAGGAATAGAAGTTTTTTATTCACAGGGTATCTACCCCTATATTGCCCGTGTTTTGTCGTTCATCAGCAATGTTTTTCCCTTTTCGATCGACGATCTTTTTTATACCTGTTTAATTTTACTGGTTGTTATCAATACATTGTTGCTATTGATTCGCCGATTACGATTGGCAATTTATCTCCGGCGAATAGTTGTGATGGGAGCTGTACTTTATGTTTCATTCAACGTGTTATGGGGTTTTAATTACTTACGGCAGGATTTGAGTCAACGGCTTGAGTTAAAACCGGCCAAAGCCAATGTGGATGAGTTGATGGAAGTTTTCAGCTGGCTGATTGATGAAGTTAACGAAACTTATACGCCCGTATATTGCATCGATCAGGATGAGGTGCTGGAACAGGTCAAGGTAAGTTATTCGCAACATGCCGAATTTCTTAAAATTGATCCAGCTTTGCTAAATGTAAATCCCAAGACGATAAGCTTGAGTGCCTTGTTTGCTGCAGCAACCATTTCTGGTTATTACGGTCCTTTTTTTAGTGAGGTACACCTGAATGGTTATTTGTTACCTTTGGATTATCCGATGGTTTTGGCACACGAAATGGCACACAGGCTGGGTGTTTCGAGCGAGGCAGAGGCCAACTTTTATGCCTGGTTGATTTGTTCGCAATCCGATGATAAACGTTTGGCATATAGCGCTAACCTATATTTGTTGAAGTATTTTGTTTATGAGTGTCATAATCATGAAGGATTTCGCGAGCTTGTTAAAGAAATTCGTTACGAGGTGCGCCATGATTTTTATAAATCACATTACCACTGGATGGCCTTGATGAATCGAAAAGTAGAGTTGGTGGCTACCAAAGTGAATGATGCCTATTTAAAGTCAAACAATGTGGAGGAGGGTATCGAGGACTATGAAGGAGTAGTAAAATACGTAATGGACTATAAATTAACGAAGTGACAGTGGTTTGATTGGGATTTCTATATTTATTTTTCTTATATTGTTAGAAGGTTATTGAACAGATTGTGATATAACTGCTAAACCCAAATGCTAAACAGTATGAGACAACCCGAAATTATTAGCTACAAAGGCAAGAGTATTTTCTACATGGATTTTAGTGGCTTAAGAGATATTGGTGAAATTGAGGAATTAATAAATCAAAGTAAAATCTACATTCGTTTTCAACCCGAAAAGTCAGTTATTACTTTAAGCAATATTGCCGGCATGCACTTTAATGCCGAAATAAAAAGTTTGTTTTCTGATTTTATTAGTGGCAATAAGCTATATGTGAGCCATGGAGCTGTTATCGGTTTATCTGGACTTCAGCGCATTGTGTATAACGGCATCATGAGAATTACGGGACGCGATATTCGCTCCTTCGAAACAATTGATATAGCAAAGGACTGGTTGGTTACACAAGAAACGGTAGAGGTTTAAAACTGTTTATTTCTGCTTTTTTAACGCCGATTTTTTTAATAATGTTTGAAAAAGTAACACTTTTGCAGCCTTTTTTTAGCAAAAGTATCAATGTTAAATTATCGGTTTATCGGAAAAGTGCTGGGGCATATTCTAATAGCCTTAAGCCTTTTTATGCTGGTATGTGCCGGCGTTTCTTTTATTTATGGTGAAGCAGATTTAAAAGCACATTTGATATCGGCATTAATCAGCTTGTTGATTGGCGGCACGGCATCCTGTATTTGGCGTAATAGTGATTATCATTCGGGCAGGCGAGAGGGCTTTATCATCGTCTCTTTGGTTTGGTTAATCATTTCGCTGTTTGGGAGCTTACCTTATTTATTAAGTGGTACCATCTCTGGTTTTACCAATGCTTTTTTTGAAACTATATCGGGCTTTACAACAACCGGAGCCTCTATTTTAAGCGATATAGAAAGTTTGCCTCACGGAATTTTATTCTGGCGCAGTACAACCCACCTGATTGGAGGTATGGGTATTATTGTTTTGGCTGTCGCTATTTTACCTTACTTTGGTTTTGGTGGTATGTCCTTGTATAATGCCGAAGCCGCCGGTATAAGCAATGAGAAGCTGCATCCGCGAGTAAAGCATACGGCCAAATTATTATGGCGCATTTATGTGGTGCTTATAGCTTTGGAAACCATCTTTCTAATGTTGGGAGGTATGCCACTTTTTGATGCATTATGCCATAGTTTTGCCACCATTGCTTCAGGTGGATTTTCCACTAAGAATGATAGCATGGCTGGTTATTCGCCCTATATACAATATGTTGTAATTGTGTTTATGTTGTTTGCCGGAACCAACTTTACCTTGTTTTATTTTGTGTGGAAAGGAAGAATAAGGAAGGTTTTCGAAAACCGTGAATTCAGGGTTTACCTGGCTATAATTGCCGTAGTAACTACCATAGTTACGCTCACCTTGGTTTTGCTTGATCATCACGATGGTGAGGAATCTTTGCGAACAGCCCTTTTTCAGGTGGTAAGCCTGATTACCAGCACTGGTTTTGCCACAGCCGATTATACAGCCTGGCACCCTTATCTGACTTACCTGATGTTTTTGTTGTTATTTAGTGGCGCTTGTGCGGGTAGTACTTCGGGTGGAATTAAAATTATGCGGCATTCGATATTGTACCGAAATATGGTTCTGGAGTTTAAGCGCATGGTACACCCTCATGCAGTTATTCCTCTGAAGATGCAGGGAAAAGCAATTCCTTCAGATATTGTGTATAAGGTATTGGCCTTCGTAATGCTTTACATGAGCATATTTTCGGTGGGAACATTTATTCTCACTGTAACAGGCATGGATATGGATTCGGCCATGGGAGCGGCTGCCACTACTATGGGTGGTATTGGTCCCGGCATTGGAACTGTAGGGCCGGTAAGCAATTTTGCAGCGGTACCTGATGCTGGTAAATGGGTGCTTTCGGTCTTAATGTTGTTGGGACGACTGGAGCTATTTACCGTATTAATTATATTCTCGCCAAATTTCTGGAAGAATTATTAAGCCGATAAATATAATATTACTCGAAAAAGTAACATCTTTGCACTACAAATTATTCCGTCGTTTAAAAAATGCTTAACTCAAGATTTATCGTATTGGTACTCGGCCTGTTATTAGTGGTTGAGGGCGTGTTTATGCTTTTATCGGCCGGTGTGGCCTTACTTTATGGGGAGTATGACTTACCCTACCATCTGATATCTGGATTGATTTGCATTGTGTTGGGCGGGATAACCGGTTTTTTGCTTCACAAAGCGCCTAAAAATATAGGTAAACGCGAAGGTTACCTGATTGTGGCACTGGTTTGGATTGTTTTTTCCTTCTTCGGATTATTGCCTTTCTGGTTAAGTGGAGCCATTCCCTCTTATACCGATGCTTTTTTCGAAACCATGTCGGGTTTTACCACAACCGGCAGTAGTATTCTCAACGACATTGAGGCATTGCCACATGGTTTATTATTTTGGCGAAGCTTAATACAATGGCTGGGCGGCATGGGAATCATCGTATTGTCACTGGCCATATTACCTGTATTGGGTGTTGGTGGTATGCAGATGTTTATTGCTGAAGTACCCGGTCCGGCGCCCGATAAATTACACCCACGCATTACCGAAACTGCCAAGCGCCTTTATGGAATTTATGTCTTATTCACTTTAGTGGAGGCTCTTTTATTGGTGATTGGCGGCATGACACCTTTCGATGCCATTTGTCACTCATTTACCACGATGGCAACAGGAGGTTATTCAACCAAGCAAGCCAGTGTGGCTTATTTTGCATCACCCTATATTCAATATGTGGTGATTCTGTTTATGTTTATTGCAGGAGCCAACTTTACATTATCATACAGTGCCTTACGGGGTAAATTTCAAAAGGTGTTTAAAGACGAAGAGTTTCAGGCTTATACCGGAATTATAATCGGAGTTAGTGTTTTGGTGGCATCGGTGTTGTACTTTACTGCCGGTGCAAATGGCGTGGAGAAATCGTGGCGCGATGGTTTATTTCAGGTAGTATCCATAATTACAACCACTGGTTATGCCACGGCTGATTACCTGTTGTGGGTACCGTTCTTAAGCATCGTGATCTTCCTGCTGATGTTTACCGGAGGTTCGGCCGGATCAACCGGTGGAGGTATTAAAATTGTTCGAATTGTGCTGTTGATGAAAAATAGCTTTTTTGAGTTGAAGAGGTTGGTGCACCCCAATGCAGTGATTCCGGTGCGTTACAATACACGTGCGGTTAATGCCGGCATTATTACCAATGTTCTGGCTTTCATCGTAATTTATATGATGACGGTTGGCATTGCCATGATTATTATGAGTATTATGGGATTTGACCTCGACACCGCTTTGGGTGCTGTGGCTACCTCCATTGGAAATATCGGACCAGGATTAGGAGATGTTGGTCCAGCTCTTAACTTTTACGAAGTACCTGCTTTTGGAAAGTGGTTCCTGTCTTTTTTAATGCTGATAGGTCGTTTGGAGCTATTTACGGTTATTTTATTATTCTCTCCATATTTCTGGAAGGAATAGGTTATCTAATTTTTAGTGTACTACTTTTAATATTCGCTGTTACTCGTGGCAGACAGTGTATTTTTGGCAGGATATTTAAAGCAAGCTAAACATTGTTTCGATACTCACATCTTGATACTTTTCCGGCTAGTACAGGTTAGGGTTTTGGGAATTTCTGTGTTGTTTTGATGTTGCATCTAGCCACGCGAAAGGATTCGCCCGGTTGCGGGGGGATTATCAGGTTTTCACCTCTGGCGTCTTGTAAAATGACTTTTGATGAAGCGAGGTCATTAGTAAGATCGGGAAGCGCCAAAAAAGTATGAAATTTAATTTAATATTGCTTCCTCCACAAGAATTTCAATTGTTCCGTTATCATTACTCTACTTAAAGATCACATGCTTCCTTGGTATCAGCATCATTGTTAGAGTTCTGCTCTGATAGCTGCTCCAATACTTTATTTATTTTGATTTCCAGATTATCGATTTTAGCTTCCAGATCATCATTGTTATCACTTACCATAGAGTCAACAAAGATGGAATTGACCAGTGAAAGACCGAATATCCCTCCGGTAATAACAACAAAAATGAAATAGAGGTAAGTCATAAAGGCTTTCGTTGTGGAGTAATGGGTTGTAATTTCTTCGGGTATTTCAAACCATCCTTCAACGGTAAAAATCTTAAATGTAGAATACAAGGATGTTGCAGGATTTTTATAATAATGGCCACCACTTTCGTGGAACAGGTAAAAGGATAAGATGCCGATTATAAAAATGTAGATGGCAAATCCAACAAAAACAAACACCGAGGCTTTGAGTGCCCGTTGAATTCCGGAAAAAAGATGTTCGACGTTGGGAATAAATTTAATGAAGCGAAACGTTTTAAATATTCGCATGATGCGGAATATCAAAAGAAAGCTAAAATCATCCATCTGCAGATGAAACACAAAGGTAAGTAGGGCTGGGGTTGATAAACCTACCAGGATAAAATCAAGTTTATTCCAAAATGATTTGATATAGTTGTTAAAACCAAATTCCCGAACCTTAATAATAACCTCCGCCATAAAGATTAGGGTGATTAAATTATCAACAATGGTAATGTAATAGCCATTTGCTTTTTGGGTTTCATACCCACTAACAAAAAGTAAGATTGAGTTTAAAAGAATAAGAACTAAGATGAACTTGTCGTTAAGAATCAATCGTTTGATCATGATTTGTTATATCAGTTGCTGATTGTGTGATAATTTTCTTTTGATATTTCCAATACACAGGGAGTCTGAGATGGAATTAATAATTTGCATTAAAATTACAAATCTTATTTTAATACTATTGTCTTGAAGCAATATGTTTGATTTCACATTCTCAATAAGTGTATTGTTTAATTGCTCTATTAAAAACTAAATGAGTAAGACTTTTATCCTTTATCAACACTATAATGATATCTACAAAAAAGCCCCCAACTATGACAGTGGGGGCTTTGATTATTATTATATTAAATTAACTATTCGGTCCATCCAGGGTTTTGCTCAAGTTCAGGATTTTTTGAAAGTTCTGTTTTGGGAATTGGAAATAAGTACATTTTCTCATCAAATACACCAGGCGAGGCATCTACCACATTGTTTAAATCATAGGTGAAGGTACCATCAGGATTTTTGGTAACAATAGCACCATGGAAGCTTTGTCCATCCAAATGTGTGTGGGCTATTCTCCAACGTCTAAGATCCCAATAGCGCTTGCCTTCGAAGCAAAGTTCAATATAGCGTTCATTTCTGATTAAGTCGCGCATTTCGCTTTGTGTTAGTGAGCCCAGTACTAAATCGTTTTCAATTCCGGCTCTTCTTCGTATTTCATTTAAGGCATCATAAACTTCTTGTCCAGGTGTAGCTTGTACTTCATTTAATGCTTCGGCATAGTTTAGCAAAATTTCGGCATACCTGAACATGATCCATGGCTGTACACTGCCATAGCCATAAAAGTAGTCGACGTTATTTGGGTCAACGGCCTTAATGGTTAGATATGAAGTAATGGTATTGTAGATGGTGTAATTTGGAATAGAGTCGTAATCACTTCCTCCTAAATAGATACGAAGAAAATAGTTATTATCTAGTTCGCCACCTCTCATGCCGCTGATAGTTGCACCGTTGTATGCGATAAATGAATAGAAACGATCGTCTCTGCCTTCATAAGGCATGTTAGGGTCATAACCCGAACCTCCTTCGTTAATATTTAAACCATTCTTCATAGGAAAAGCATCCACCAATTCTTGAATAGGCGAACATTGACCTGCATCACCATTTGCCAACCATAAAGGTTTTACTAGTGCATCCCATCCGTGTGATCTGTTAGGAAGTTTGTACTGCTTTTCAAAAATAGATTCTTTGTGATCGGTAGCTTCATCAAGCCACAGAGTTTTAAAATCAGGGTATAGGCCATACTTGTTAAGATCTATTACAGCTTTAGCAGCATCAGCAGCTTTCTGCCACTTCGTATTATCGCCTGATGGATTATAAAATTGACTGGCCTGATAGAGTAGGGATCTTGATTTGAGCGACAAAGCTGCCCCTTTAGAAGCTTTACCCCTGGCTACATCTTTAGGTAAATCGTTACTTGCTAAATCACACTCATCAACAATAAACTGAAAACATTCATCTATTGTATTACGTGGAACAAATAAATCATCATCAATCTCTTGTGATTTTGTAATTAGAGGAACGCCGCCGTAGCGTTTTACAAGATCAAAATAAAACCAGGCACGAAGAAAACGAACTTCCGCAGAAAGCAGTGTTTTGGTTTCATCATCAATTGTTGAAGTCGTAATACTTGCAAAAAAATCGTTAGCAACGCGGATAGCCGTATATCTGGCCGACCATACATCCATAGGGTTTGATGTTTCATTCCATTGACCGATGAATATGGAATTTGGTCCGCCAGGATAATTACTCCTAGCTTCATCTGTGATGTTGTTATAAGTATTATAATTCCATCCAGGCACTCTTTCGTAAAGTCCATTTACATAAAACTGAACAAGCGCAGGATCTTTCCACACATCTTCTGAGCTGATTGATGCAGGATTATTTTTATCTAATAAATCATCTTGACAAGATGTTAGAGCTATGATTCCAATTAATATTAATAGTATGCTATTTCTAAACATGATTTTTCATTTTGAGATTAAAAACTAACATTTACTCCAACAGAAAAAGTCTTTTGTTGTGGATAATAGCTTCCAGCACCCGACTCAACTTCTGGGTCAAACTCTTTGAACTTACTCCAGGTAAATACATTTTCGCCAGATATAAAAAAGCGAGCATTTTGTATTGGTAATCTGGATAAAACCGCTTTAGGAAGAGTATATCCTAAATTAATGGTTTTCAATCTGGCATAAGGTGCATCTTTTAACCATACCGATGAAGTTCTGTCATTAACCGATCGCCTATCTACCCATGCCAGTGGGTATTTTGCATCTGTGTTATCAGGCGACCAATAATCAGTTAGGTACGAGAAGGTATTAGAAGAGCCACCTCCTTGAAACATATTTCTACCGGTACTGCTAATTAATACATTAACACCAGCAGCACCCTGAATGAAAAAGCTAAAGTCGAACGATTTATATTCCAGTGTACCAGAAAGACCATACATGAATTTTGGACTGTTGGTTTTGTTGGAAAGTAAGATTTGGTCGTTACTATCAATTATACCATTTCCATCAATATCTTCATATTTGATATCACCAGGCAGTGAAGTCAGTCCAAATTGCTTTCCATCTAAGTAGTTCTGAGCCTCTTCTTCGCTTTGGAAGAAACCTAGTGCTTTATATCCATAACGATAACCAATAGGTTTTCCTAATTGTTTTTGAAAGTCTAAACCATCAGCAGGATCATCTATTTGAGTGACCTTGTTCGTGGCATAACTACCAGTAAAGCGAACGTTGTATTTAAAATCACTACCAATAGTATTGTGATGTGATAATACGATTTCCATACCCTTATTTTCTACTTCAGCATAGTTCTCATTAGGTAAGGCACGTCCGAATGTAGCAGGTGTTGATCTGATTCGACTCCATAAAATATCTCTGGTGTCTTTCATAAAATATTCAAACTCCATGGTGAATAGGCTATTTAATACGCTAAGGTCGAATCCGATATTGGTGTTTAATGATTTCTCCCAGGTTATATCAGGGTTTGGATAAACACCTGCATAAATAGAAGGATCAGGTGTTGAATTATAGAAAGGACCATACCTTGTTTCCAGAGTATATGCATCTTGGAATTGGAAAGGATTAACTCGATCGTTACCGATTAAACCACGAGACGCTCTGATTTTCAAGTAATCTATAAACTTTAGTGTTTCGCTGTTTTTGAAGAAATCTTCTTCAGATATTCGCCAAGCTGCAGAAACAGAAGGGAAGAAGCCAAAACGTTTATCTTTAGGGAAGATGTATGAACCATCATACCTGAATGATCCCTCTAACAGATATTTGCTAGCAAAGGCATAACTTAAACGACCAACTAAAGCTTTACGGGCATCGTGGATTAAGCTTGATCCGGTTAGTTGTTCGTTTTCGGATCCACTTACAAAAAGTTCATCTTTTGAATTGATAGCAAATTCAGACTTAGTACCATCCATGTAGTCGCCTAAAGCTTCGCTTTGTTCATAAAGAATCAAGGCATTAATGTCGTGATTGCCGAAAATCTGATCGTATGTAATAGCAACATTATAAAATGAACTATAGGAGTGAGTAAATTTCTCATTAAGATACGTTTTACCACCAACTACTTTTGATCCAGTTACATTACCTTCTTCGTCTTCATTATACATTGTGTATGGTAAAAAGAATTTCTTTCTGAAATCAAATTTTTTACCATACGATGCACGGGCACGGGCAGCCAATCCTTTTGTTATGAAATCGAGTTTCTGATTAAGCCCAATGCTTCCTTGGAAAGAATGATTTTTTTCTCTGTCGTAACCTGAGTTTTTAATCATTTCGATTGGATGCTCACCACCAGTATTGAAAGGACGACCCGATGGCCAGTAGCTTTCATTGGTTGGACTTTGTCTAATCATGTGGGCAAAAATAGTATTGGCATGCCAACCAGAATTCATGTAGTTTTGCTGTTGCCCGTCTATATCTACTTCAATATTGGTTGAGTTTGTTATTTTTGCATCAATGTTGGATCTGAAACGATATGCTTTGTATCCTATCGACTCATACATACCATCCTGGTCAACATAACCCGCTGACATAAAATACTTAATCGCTTCACCACCCCCATTAAGAGTGATGTTATGGTTTTGGATCATAGCATTTTTACTAAAGCTCTCATCATACCAATTGGTTCCTTTTTTACCTTCTTTGTATAACTGTATTTCTTCTTCTGTAGAGAAATAATTTGCATGAGCTGGATTCTCAGGGTCAAATCCTCTGTTTAGTAGACCTTGATTTCGAGTTACTGCATACTCGTAGGCACTCATTAAGTCGGGATAATTGGTAGGATTCTGAAACCCAACACTTCCATTATAAGTAATAGTTGGTTTTCCAACTTTACCTCGTTTGGTTGTTATTAAAAACACGCCGTTATTAGCCCGTGCACCGTATACTGCTGTTGCTGCCGCATCTTTCAATACAGTAATGCTTTCAATTTCATTTGGATCAAAAGATGAAAAATCATCGCGAGGAACGTTGTCAACCACAATTAAAGGCTGGTTATTACCAAGTGTATTTAACCCTCTAATGTTAAGTGAAGAACCGCTACCTGGGCGTCCATTACCATTGTACGAGAATACTCCTGCAACTCTACCACCTACCATATTTGTTAAATTGGAGGTTGGTGCTTTTGTCAGTTCTTCTCCGGCAACGCTTGTTACAGCGCCTGTTAGGTTAACTTTTTTTTGCGTACCATATCCAACTACAACAACTTCGTCCAATCCTGTAACTTCTTCTGTTAGTGTAATGTTTATAGTCGATCGACTTGCTACATTAATTTCCTGATCGTCAAAACCAATAAATGAAAATATCAGAATTTCATCAGCTGAAGAAATGTTAATTGCATAAGAGCCGTCTATTCCTGTAATTACACCATTTTGGGGGTTGCTTTTTTCATACACATTGACACCAGGTAATGGTTCACCAGCTGTATCTGTAACAACCCCTTTTATTTCAAAAGTTTGTTGTGCTGTTTTCGGAGTAATATTACTGTCCACTTCTTGTTTGCTAGGAGTAATAATAATGTAATCATCAACAATTCTATAAGTCATATCTGAATCATTGAAAATTGCATCCAACACATCTTGAACTGTTTTATTGTTCAAACTAATACTTATTTGTTTGTCAGCATTCATTAGTGTGGCATCATAAACAAAAGAGTACCCTGACTTATTCTCAATCTGACTGAGAATTTCTTGGATTTTTTCGTTTTTAGCATTGATGCTTATTCGGGTAGATTGTGAATAGGCATTTTCAGCTACCAAGGTGGTAATAAAACCGAATATTAGTATAAAGGAAATCTTCATGACCTTTAGAATTTTTGAATACCTTAAGAAGTTTGCATAGGTATTCCATAAACAAATTGATTTTTTCATAAATTTGTAATGATTTGAATTATACATTCGAATTAGAGTGCCTGAGCCTGAGAAACTGTAGGCACGAATCTTGATTACATAGGGGGTGTATTTCACCTCCTTTTTTTTGTTTTTTTACTTATGTCATAGGCAAATTGTTTAGTTATATGCTTTTAATATAAGTTTGGTATTTATTTCATTTTCTTTTATGATTGTTGCATCGATTTGACAAGCTAATTCAATGAATGCTGCGATTTGTTCCAGACTAGTGTTTTTAAATCGCCCATTCAGTTTTGAGTTCAGAATATTTGAATCCATAACAATAACTTCAATATCAAATTTACGTTCCAACTCTTTAATTACATATTTCATTTCAGTATTAACAAAGGTCAACATTCCATTTCGCCATTCAGAATAATATGGTTTTTGATTATTCGATATTCCAATCTCATTATTTGTAAGATTATAAACGGCTAAATCACCTGGTTTTAACCTTGTTTTTTTTGAGGTGTTTTTAGCATGAAATAGTTCAATACTACCTTCATCCAACTTCACAGAAACTTGATCATCATTTGGGTAAGAGCAAACGTCAAATTGTGTTCCTAAAACCCGTATATTAATATCTTTACACGATACGATCAGTGGGAGATTTATATTGGTTTTTACATCTAAATAAGCTTGACCTGTTAAATCAAGGTTTCTGTTATCGACAGAGTAATTGCTATTGTACTTCAGGGTTGAGCCGGAATTAAGCCAGATAATTGTACTATCAGGTAGAACAACTTTGGATATTTGTCCATGGTCGGCAACAACAGAAGTATATTGAGGATTGGTTAGTTTAGTGTTGGCATTTTTATAGAAAACAATCCATGATACCATTAGTCCAATGGCAAGAACAGCTGCATATGGAAGAAGATGTTTTATTTTTATAAATGTTGTTTTTGATGGTCGTTGAAATTTCTCCTTTTTAAATTGGTCGTATGATTGCTCAATATATTTGTCAGACATTTGACGGGTGGACGCTATTAATGCCCATGAAAATTTAAGCTTCTTATAAAGTTTATTGTCACTATCATCTTCGATTATCTTCTTCATCAACTTTTGTTTCTCATGAACAGTTTTGTTGCCAGAAACGATATTGATAATGTCTTCTTCTATTTTCATTGTGCATATATCTTATATTACTATAATGCACGAATAAGTCTTTCCCCCCCCTTCAGTATAATAAAAAATTGAATGGATTATGTAGAAGCTTCTTATTGATAAATGTTATTTAAATAAGTACAGTACAAGCGGTAGGTAGTCTTTTAGGTTGATTCTAAGCGTTTTTAGTGCCTTGCTGATGTGTTTTTCGACCACTTTTTCAGATATTTCTAATTGTTCGGCAATCTCTCTATTTTTTAAATCTTTGTAACGACTTAATACAAATACTTCTTTACATCTTGGTGGCAAAGAGTTTATTGTTCTTTCAATCAATTCTTCCAATTCGGAAAAGACTAAGTTATTTGTATCCGCGGCTTCAAGTGTTTTAATATTGAGTTGAATCTCTAAATCACTAATTGAGCTTTTAGTCTTGATAATTTTTTGTGAATATTTTTTGTCTCTTAATCGATATAAGCAATTGTTTTTTGTAATCGTAAATAGATATGCGTTAATATTAGTATTATTTTTCAACTCTTTTCTTTTATTCCATAGAGAAAGAAATGTGTCTTGAACAATGTTTTCAACTAGATCCTGAAATGGAATAAATTCAAGTGCGAAAAAGAATAAGCGAGAATAAAACTGTTTATATATGATTTCAAAGGCTTTTTCATCATTATTTTTTAATGATGTAACTAAATGATCTAAATTATCATTTTGCTTGGATTTAGATATTTCAATCATATGATCATTAACAGAATATCATTGATTAGACAGAAATCATTTAATTTTTGTTGGGCAAAGTAAATTACTTTGTTCAAAAAATCAAATTTCAATCTCTCCCTTGCCTTGTCTTACGATTTCGAGATCATCGCTGGTGCAGTCAACAATGGTAGATGGTTCATTATCGCCATAACCGCCATCAATTACAATGTCTACCTGGTCGGCAAACTTCTCATAAATCAATTCAGGATCGGTGGTATATTCCAGGATATCGTCTTCGTCCTTTACAGATGTCGAAAGAATGGGGTTACCCAACTCCTGCACCAAAGCACGAATAATGTTATTATCTGGCACGCGAATACCGATTGTTTTTTTATTGTTTTTAAAAAGTTTGGGTACATTGCTGTTGGCAGGCAGAATAAAGGTAAAAGGCCCTGGCAGATGCCTTTTCATTAATTTGAACACATGGTTGTTAAGTGGCTTGGTAAAATCAGAGATATGACTCAGATCGTAACAAATAAATGAGAGGTTGGCTTTTTTTAGGTTAATACCTTTAATACGTGCCACTTTTTCTACGGCCCGGGCATTGTTAATATCACAGCCAATGCCATAAATGGTATCGGTGGGATAAATCACCAGCCCGCCATTACGCAATACATCAACCACTTTGCGTATTTCTCTCTCATTCGGATTTTCAGGATAAATCTTAACTAGCATGGTATCGGTTTGTTTGCTTAAAAATAGCAAAATAAATGAAAAACAAGCAGGTACAAAAAAAGGCTCTGCTATTACTAACAGAACCTTCTTTTGTGGGGAGAGCAGGATTCGAACCTACGAAGACATAAGTCAGCGGAGTTACAGTCCGCCCCAGTTGGCCACTTTGGTATCTCCCCAACTGAAAATTTCAATAAAAAAGCCATCCTGATGAATGGCTTTGAGCGAAAGACGGGGCTCAAACCCGCGACCCTCAGCTTGGAAGGCTGATGCTCTATCAACTGAGCTACTTTCGCAATAAATAAAATATTGAGCCTGTGGAGGGACTCGAACCCCCGACCTGCTGATTACAAATCAGCTGCTCTAGCCAGCTGAGCTACACAGGCGTGGTGGGTAAGCTACCCTTATCGCACTGCTACAACCGTCTACCCTTGCTGCCGCCAGGCCCTGGGGGAGTTCAACAGGAGCTAGTCGTAAGGGACTTACCCGTGTTTGTTTCTTGATTGCGGATGCAAAAGTAGAGCAATTTTTCATCCCTGCAAATTTTCAAGTGCACTTTTTTTGCTTCGAATATCTAAAGTGGTGATAATGAAAAACAAAAATTTTCATTTTTTTTCTGAGGCGAATGCCGGAAAATTAAATATTCCCCTTCCCACCATGTTTAAAAGGATATTTGTATTTTAGATGACGATAACTTAAAAACTGAATTATGGAAAAGGAAAACAATGCTCCATCAAAAAGTTGGATTAATAATGGAGTTATTTTAGGCGCTGTTCTTGTTGCCGTGAATGTACTAATGTACATTATTGTTGATTTAGAGAAAATCTCTTTGATGGGATTTATGGCAATTGGAATTTTATTTGGATTCCTACCTCTTATCATTGGTTTGATAATTATTATCAGAAATTACAGAAAAGAACTTGGAGGTTTTATGTCACTTAAACAAGGAATGCTCTATGGTACTTATGTAACTTTTGTTGCTGCAGTGATTGTTGCTATTTATAGTCTTGCGTTTAATAATTTTATAGAGCCGGATTACGTTAAGAAAACGCAGGAAGCAATCATGGAGAAGACTTATCAGTTTATGGAGTCGAGTGGAGTGCCTCAACAGGCAATCGACGAACAAATTGAAAAAATGGAGAAAGGTATGCAAAAGGAGGTAGAGAGTGCAAAGTTATTAGGGCCATTAAAATCTATCCTGTGGACAACTATATTTGGTTTTGTTATTTCACTTATCTTAGCAGCTATATTAAAAAAGGAGCGTCCAATGTTTGAGGACACCGGAGTAACAGAATAAGTTAATATGGATTTATCGATCGTTGTTCCTTTATTAAACGAGGAAGAGTCAATAAAAGAATTATATACTTGGATTCAGCGGGTGGTGAGCCCGCTGAACTGGTCTTATGAGGTAATTTTTGTGGATGATGGCAGTACAGATACTTCCTGGCAGGTTATCGAAGCAATTAAAAAAGAATCGGACCAGGTAAAAGGCATACGTTTTCGCCGTAACTATGGTAAGTCTGCTGGTTTGTACGTTGGCTTTGAAGCGGCACAAGGCGATGTGGTAATTACCATGGATGCCGACTTACAGGATAGCCCGGACGAAATACCGGAATTGGTGCGCTTGGTGAAGGAAGAAAACTATGACATTGTGAGTGGCTGGAAAAAGAAACGCTACGATCCGATTGGAAAAACCCTGCCAAGTAAACTCTTTAACCGCACGGTACGACTGGTGTCTGGAATTAAATTACACGATTTTAATTGTGGACTGAAAGCTTATAAAAATGCCGTTATAAAAAACATTGAGGTCTACGGAGAGATGCATCGTTATATTCCTTTGATTGCCAAACAAGCCGGCTTTAATCGTATTGGGGAGAAAGTAGTACAACACCAGGAACGAAAGTATGGTGTTTCTAAATTTGGTATTGAGCGCACCATCAAAGGCTTTTTAGACTTGTTGTCGGTAACCTTTATCTCAAAATTTGGCAAGCGCCCCATGCACTTATTTGGTGCTTTAGGAACACTGATGTTTACAGTCGGCTTCTTATCGTCTCTTTGGTTGGGAGCCAGCAAGCTGTGGCATGTGTATCACAATGTAGCAGCCCGCCTGATAACCGACAGTCCTTATTTTTACATTGCACTGGCCAGTATGATTATTGGTACGCAGTTGTTTTTAGCCGGATTTTTAGCCGAGCTGGTTTCACGCAATGGTCATGAACGAAATAATTACCATGTTTCTGAAAGAATAGACTAATGGCTTTTTATAGCAAAATAGTAGAGGCCTACGATGCCATTTTTCCACTGAATCCGAAGCAGCTTGAATTTGTACAGCAAGCTTGCACTGGTGCATTGGCATCAAAAAACATATTGGATATAGGATGTGGTACTGGTTCTTTGTCCATCGCCATGGCACGCCAGAGTGCTAGGGTGAGAGCTTTTGATTACGATAAAGAAATGGTTGCCAAAGCCAATGAGAAGCGCCCGCAGGCACTTGATCTGCAATTTAAGCAGGGCGATATGCGTCGGGTGGAAGAGGCTTATCCGAGTTTACAATTCGATGCGGCCTTGTGTTTTGGTAATACCTTGGTGCACCTGGCCGATGAGAAAGAAGTCGCTCTATTCTTTCAAAAAGTGGCGGGCCTTTTAAAGCCAGAAGGAAAGTTCTTATTTCAGGTAGTTAACTACGACCGTATAATAGCTGAAAAGCTCGACCACCTGCCAACCATTAAAAAGGACGGCTATACTTTTGTGCGTGATTATTACCAACGAAAAGATGGTCGCATTGATTTTAATACCACATTAAAAGGGGAGGGTTTTACACCAATCGATAGCAGTGTCCCCCTTTTACCTTTAAGGAAATCTCAACTGGAAAAACTTCTGAAATCCCACTTTTCCTCCTTAAGTTTCTATGGGGCGTTTGATTGCCGGGCGTGGCATAAGGAAACCTTTCATTGCGTGGTAGAAGCGGTGAAGTAAGTAAAGTTGAAGAGTTTAAAGGTTTAAGGGTTGAGTGGGGTGGTGAATTGTCGAATCGTTGATTTGCTTAATTGTCGATTTGGTTTATAGATTTTCACCTTTTCTAAAGTTCAAAAATTTTGGAAATTCTTTTGATCAAAATAATTAATTAGTACATTGCGTGACTTGTAATTTTTTACCCACTAATTTATGACAAGAGACGAACAACTAAAGTATTGCAAAGCATGTAGTAACCATAAATTTGATGTTCATAAAGGAATTATCTGCAGCATCACCAACGAAAGAGCTTCGTTCGAACAAGCTTGCACCTTGTATAATGAAGATGCTGAATTGAAGCATAAGGCAGAGATGGAAGCCATCCGCCAAAGCACGCAGGTTATTGAAGTAGAAAAAGGAACTCGATTCCTGAACTTTATTATTGATCGTGTCATCATGTTAATTTTAGCATTTGTGATGGGAGTAGTATTAGCACTAATAAATCCGGCTATAATTGGTAGTTTGGATGGAATGTCAACTCTTATGGATTATGTAATTACTGCCATATTGGCTGTGTTTTATTATACAATTCTGGAAGCCACCACCGGACAAACCATTGGTAAAATGATTACGGGAACAAAGGTGGTGGATGAGAATGGTGAAAAGCCGGATTTTGGAACCATAATGGTTCGTTCATTTTCAAGGATAGTACCTTTTGATGCTTTCTCGTTTTTAGGAACTAAAGGGTGGCATGATTCGTGGAGCAATACCCGTGTTGTGAAAGCCTAACTTGGATACCCCTGAAAAGTATCAAGCAAGATAAAAGTATTTTAAGTTGTTAATTTTAATGATAATAACTCAGCTACCTTTTTATCAATCGGAAAGGTGAAGTCAGCTTTTGATATATCTTTAATGGCTACCCAACGAAAGGATTGAGCACCTTCTTCAGCCGGGATTGCATTTTTCTCTGAACTTGTGCAAATAGATTTGGTATCAGGAAATGTAACCCGGTAGTAGATGCTAATAAGTTGCATGCCTTCAAAAAACATAGCTTTTTGAAAGTAGTCGGTGGTATAGAAGTGGCTTTGGATTTCAACTTCAATCGCCAATTCTTCTTTGAATTCTCGTTTAAGACAATCAATGGTGCCTTCGCCATATTCCAAACCGCCACCCGGAAATTTAGTCATGTAAGTACCCATTCGATACTCATCAGTCAGCAGTACTTCGTTGTGCTCGTTAACTAATAAGCCGTATACCCGAATATTGAAATGATTGCCTGTGTTCATGAAAAACAAAAACACCGGGCCTTCTAATGTGTAAACCGCGAGCAAGGATTTTGCTACAGGCCCGGTGGGTTAAACTAAATAAGTTTGTTGTCAACAAATTTAATAATTTCTTCTTTATGTGCAGGATGAAACCAGTTGATTTCTTTGTCGCGTCTGAACCAGGATAACTGGCGTTTGGCATAACGACGCGAATTGCGTTTGATTAACTCGATAGCTTTGTCGGCATCGTATTCGCCATCCCAATGGGCGAAAATTTCTTTATAACCCACCGTGTTTAAGGCATTGATATGTTTCAGGTGATAGAATGATCTGGCTTCTTCAAACAAGCCATCTTCCACCATAATATCCACCCGTTGGTTGATGCGACTATAAAGCTCATCCCGATCCATATCCAATCCTATTTTCAGAATGTTAAAGGGGCGTTTTCGGGCTGAATTAGTCCGAAGAGCGCTATAGGGCTGTCCGGTCATCAGGCAAACTTCCACTGCATGCATAACCCGTTTGTGGTTTTTTAGATCCACCTGATCGTAAAAAACAGGATCAAGCATTTTTAGTTGCCGACGCACTGCTTCCAGGCCTTCATTGTTGTATAAATCCATTACTTCCTGTCGAAGTTCCGGATCGATGGTTGGCAATTCATCTATGCCTTTGCAAACTGCATCAACATACATCATTGAGCCGCCTGTCATCAAAATTTGATGGTGATTATCAAAAAGTTTTTCAAGCAGTTTTAATACATCCTGCTCAAATTCATAGGCATTGTAATAATCGTTCACCGAATGGGTGGCCACCATGTGATGATTTACCAGCTCTAGCTGTTCTTTTGTTGGAGCTGCCGTGCCAATTTTTAATTCTTTAAATATTTGACGGCTGTCCGATGAAATAATTTCGGTGTTAAGGTGTTGGGCAAGTGACAGGCATAATTCTGTTTTTCCTATGCCTGTGGGTCCAACTAATACAATTAGAGTTTTGGTCATTGCGTTTAATATTGATCGGCCAGATCATCGAAGTTAATATCCCGGTCTAAATCTTCTAATTCATCAAACTTCATGGAGTCGAGTGAACCATCAAATTCATCATCAAACTGGTCAAGCGATGCTTTTTTAATATCACCGGTTAAGTCACCAATCATTATTTGTTGTGGAGCTTCTCCTTCATTGCGGTAACAGTTGGCTTTTTCAAGTTTGCCCTTTGCAATTTGAATTACTTCCATAAAAAAAGCTCGTTCTGAGAAGAAATCAAAAACATATAGCAAGCGTTGCCCTTCTTCAAACAAATAATCCGATAACAGTGTATCCTGCATCACCTTTAATAATGGCGACTCGGTGTCGGCCATATCAAATAAGGTTATTTCCATTTCCTTATTCCAATCACTGTCAGTGGTGAAAAATGATGCCATTTGTGTAGCATCATAATTCAATACTTCCTGAATGCTTTGATGAAGGTCGGCAAATGTCAAACTGTCATCAATGGCAATTTCTTTAACGAAACTTTCCACTTCGCTCGAAAGTAATCTTAAATAAATAATCATCCTCTATGAATTATGTTGACAGGGTCAGAACAGCAAAAGTATGAAAAAATACACTCATGTAATACGTTTAGAAAGCTAAAAACCTGTGTTCGACATTAAATTTTGATCTCAGACCGCTTATAGATAGTAATTTACAATTATAAAGAATGAAGTAATAGTGGACTATTTCAAAGTCTTTATAAGCCGTAAATTGCTATTTATAAGCGGCTTTCTATTTAGCTTTGTCTAAATAGCTGATTGACGGCCTTAAATTTCTTCGCAATAGTTTACTATTACTCACAAATTATAAGTTGTCAATCAACTCTTTAGTTCAATCTGAGTTTTAAAATTTAAATCGAACTCAGGTTAAAAGGTTTAAACATTGACAAATATAGATTTGTTACTAAGTGGTAAACAAATATTAATCAAATGGAACGCTTAATTTTTATAATTGCCGGAATATTGATTGGTGCAGCCATCACAATTGTTTTTGTACGTAATATGGCACCCAAAATGATGATCGTAGAAAGTAAAAGTCAATACGATTTCGAAGAAACAATGATTAAGTTGCAAGAGGCTGTTGATCAAAAAGGCTGGAAAACTCCGCATGTGCATAACCTGCAGGCCACCATGGCAAAATTTGATTACGATGTTAGAAAGGTAAAGGTGATGGAGGTGTGCAAACCGGATATTGCCCAGTTGATTTTAAGTAAGGATGATGAACGTATTGCATCGACTTTGATGCCTTGCAGAATCTCGGTTTACGAAAAAAGTGATGGTAGCGTTTATATATCGCGCCTCAATAGTGTTAAAATGGGTGGTTTATTCGGTGGTATTATCAAACAAGCCATGGATGTAGCCGGTAATGAGAGTGAACAAATTATTCAATCGGTAATTATAAAGAAGTAATACCGAACCAAATGCTTTATTAATTATTTGGTATAAGAGAAACAATAAATGAAAAATCGAATGTTGAAGTTATTAATGGCGATAGTCATAGCCATAGGCTTTATGGGCTGTGGATCTTCCGGTTCTAAAAAAGAAACGGTTAGTGCTGTTGAAACAGTAAAAAGTACAGAAAAACATGTGGGAGAGCTCGCTTATAAGCGACATTGTAATGCCTGTCATCAGAAAGATGCCGGAGGTATTCCGGGAATGTATCCACCACTTGCTAATAATAAGGTTATTTCAGGTGATAAAAAGCCGTTAATCGATATTGTATTAAATGGTATGAGTGGTGAAATTGAAGTAAATGGAGAAAAATACAATGGGGTAATGGCTAGCTATCGAAACTTGTCAGATAAAGAAATTGCTGATGTACTAAATTATTTGCGAACGGGTTTTGGAAATTCAGGCGATGAAATACTCCCCAATGAGGTAAAAGAGCTTAGGTAAAGATTGCTGGTAAATGGTTACATTTACCCTGCAAAACAATAATACCGGAATATTCAGATTGACTTTAAAGGATTGTTATCGGATATGCATTGGTATAACCATAAAGAAAACCATCGATGAGTGAGAATAAGAAGGGGTTTATTACCCGGGCTTTGCATGCTGAGTTTCCAAAAGATGATGCTTACAATGCTTTACACATGCCTGTATATGATGGGGTGGCCTACGAATTTGATACAGCGGAAGATATTGCCGATACCTTTGCAGGCAAGAAGTTCGCGCATGCCTATTCACGAACGTCCAACCCAACAGTTGAGTATTTCGAGAAAAAACTGAAGGCGGTAACCAATGCCCATGGCGTTATCGCTTTGGCTTCGGGTATGGCAGCCATATCTAATGTATTGATGAGCCTGGTTGAGCAAGGCGGCAATGTGGTTGCTTCCAATCATTTGTTTGGTCATTCTTATGCACTCCTGAAACGAACCCTGCCTTCTCTGGGAATTGAGGTGCGTTTTGCCGATATGACTAATGTCGAAGCTATAGAGTCGGTTAGTGATGACAAAACGCGTGTTTATTTTTTCGAATCCATTACCAATCCCCAATTGGAGATTGTTGATCTGGATGTATTAAGCCAGTTAGCCAGAAAGAAGAACATTGTTGTGGTTTGCGACAGTACCATAACGCCATCTTATGTATTTGATTCAAAGAAATTTGGAGTTGATGTGGAAGTGATGTCTACTACGAAATTTATTTCTGGTGGAGCAGCCGCTTTTGGTGGAGTGGTGCTTGATAATGCAACTTATGACTACAGTAATTTGCCGGCTTTAAAAATGTGGTCGGATAAGTTTGGTAAAGATGCTTTGGTGGCCCGTATTCGAAAAGAGATATTCCGTCATCTGGGAGGCACCATGACAGCTCATACAGCCCATTTTATGAATTTGGGATTGGACATTATGCCCTTGCGAATCGATCGTTGTATCGAAAATTGTTTGGATCTGGGACAATTTTTTTCGCAACATCAACGTATTATATCGTATAACTATCCCGGAATAGAAGGGAGTAAAGGTTATGAGTTGGCTAAAAAGCAGTTTAATGGTAAGCCTGGAGCTGTAATGACTTTTGATTTGGAATCGAAAGAAGCCTGCTTTAAGTTTTATAATCGCCTGAAAGTAATGCGGAAAGCTACGAATCTGAATGATAATAAAACACTGATTATTCATCCTGAGTCAACCATCTACGCTGAATTCTCAGAGAGAGAAAAAGCGGATATGGGAGTGAGGCCAACCATGATGCGATTATCGGTTGGCATTGAGGAAGTAGAGGATTTGATAGCTGATTTTACGCAGGCGCTGGAAAATTAATACATGCAAAAGGGATTAGGATTTATAGTGGGGTGTCTGTTTTTGTGCAAAGGAATTTATGCGCAGGAAGAACAGGTGGTGGATACATCGAAAAACACAATGGTAGAACAAGCTGCCGTTATGGTTGAAGATGTAATTGATATGATTACAATTGAACGCGGAAGAAGCACCTTGTCTTTTTATCCGATGGCCGGTTATTCGCCCCGCACAGGCTTTGAAATTGGCGTGATGCCGGTATGGCGAATTAAGCCCCGCAATGCAGAGGCCTGTGAATTTTATCGGCCAACAACTTTTGCACCGTCCTTTAAACTTTCCACAACCGGCATGTATGAGTTTGAAGTCGATGCCTTGGCTTTTACTTCCAAGCGCTGGATGTTTATTTCAAAGTTTCAATACATGTTTTTGCCAGATGAGTTTTATGGTATTGGAAATCAGGAAAAAGATCCACCTTTTGCCACCTTTGATATCAATCGGTTTCTATTCAAGAGTGATATTCTAAAAGGGATAAGTGCCAGTTGGTTTGTTGGTTTGCGACTCGATATTAATTACGATGAATTTACCAATATTGATGGAGACCTGCTTAATCCTTCCATACTGGGGTATGAAGGAGGATGGGCCAATGGAATAGGACCGGGATTTGCTTTTGATAATCGCGATGATCAATTGTATCCTACGAAAGGTTGGTTCGTTTTATTTTCATCTGCTATTTACGATAAATTTATTGGCAGCGACTATCAGTTTGTGAGTAGTAATCTGGATGTGCGCAAGTTTTTTTCGCTTAAGGGCGATGAATCGATCCTTGGGTTTCAGGCAATGATCAATGCCACCAGCGGTGATGTGCCTTTTTACAAATTGTCTTCCATAGGTGGCAAACGTATGTTGCGTGGTATAGCCCATCCTTATCGCTATATGGACAAGCATTCGTGGTTTGTACAAGCCGAATGGCGTAAGCACATTTGGTGGCGTTTGGGAGGTGTGCTATTCGCTGGGACCGGAAAAGTATCCCCCGAATTCTTACAAACACCCTTTTCTGATATGCATTTTGTAGCTGGTACCGGTATGCGATTTAAGGTATTGCCTGATGAAGGGCTTAACTTTCGAGTCGATTTTGGGATGTCTAATCATGGCGATAGTGGTGTTTATTTTACGATTCGGGAAGCTTTTTAGTAGGATATCTCATTTGTTAAAGGCAATATTACATTCTCTTTTTTTGTCAATGCGTATGTAATATTGTAAATGAAGGGCATTATCACACCTAAAAATCCATCGGAAATAATCCATCAAAAATCAAAATAGTTGGTGAATCCCATGAATAAAACCTATAAAATCAATAGGTTAACTAATGTTATTTCTGAAAATTATTCTTGTGTTATGGTTCAGTAATTCAGGTGTTTGTATTATATCCTATTGAAAAATAGGATAAAAAAGTATTTAATTATTTGATGGAGCTATTTATCTGGTTCATATTTGCTAACAGAAAAAGTAATCTAGTAGGATATGTTTCCAAAGAAAGTAAATTATGGCTTACGATTTTTACTGACGCTTTCAGGAATTGCAGAGGGCAGTTACCTGGGAGTTGCAGAAATAGCTGAACGAGAAAATTTGTCGGTGAAATTTCTGGAAGCCATAGCTGTTGCCTTACGAAAAGGTGAAGTAGTAAATGTTCGCCGGGGAGCCGGAGGCGGATATAATTTAGCAAGGCCATTAAAAGAAATAACACTTTATGATGTGGTTGTGTTGCTCGATGAAAAGCTGGTAAAAGAAATTTCAAGCGATGGCAATAATACAGAGAAAGCAGTGGGGCGGTTTTTATTAAGCGTACGAAACGACTATGCCAGAATGTTGCGCCGGGTTACCTTGGATAAACTACGAAATTACTTTGTTGATGAGAATGAAAATTTAATGTATTACATATAAAACCAAAAAGCCATGAGTAAAATTGCACAAAATGTAACAGAGCTAATAGGGAAAACACCCTTGGTAAAAGTTAATCGATTAACCAACGGCGCAAAGGCTGAAGTAGTGGCTAAGTTGGAATTTTTCAATCCGGCCAGTTCAGTTAAGGATCGCATTGCTTATTCGATGATTAATGATGCCGAGCAAAAGGGGTTGTTGGATAAAGATACCGTAATAGTAGAGCCAACAAGCGGAAATACAGGAGTTGGATTAGCTTTTGTTGCAGCGGTTAAGGGCTACAGACTTATTTTGACCATGCCAGAAAGTATGAGTGTGGAACGCCGAAAGCTTTTAGTAAAGTTTGGTGCCGAACTGGTGTTAACACCCGCTGAAAAAGGCATGAAAGGTGCCATTGAACGGGCAGATGAAATAGCCGGTGAATTGCCAAAATCATTTATTCCACAACAGTTTAATAATGGAGCAAATCCAGCAATTCATCGCTGTACTACAGCTGAAGAGATTTGGGAGGATACTGATGGAGAAGTCGATATTTTTGTAGCTGGTATTGGTACGGGTGGAACCATAACTGGTGTAGGTGAGGTATTAAAAGAGCGCAAACCTGATGTAAAGATTGTTGCGGTTGAACCAGAGGCATCTCCTGTATTGTCAGGCGGACAACCTGGCCCACATAAAATACAGGGAATCGGTGCTGGTTTTGTACCGAATGTGCTTAATACAGATGTTTTTGATGAAGTAGTCAAGGTATCGAATGAAGCAGCGGTTAATACGGCTAATAAAGCGGCCACCGAAGAGGGTATTTTATGCGGTTATTCATCAGGAGCGGCACTTTATGCTGCCATTGAAGTAGCCAACCGTCCAGAGAATGCTGGCAAGCGGATTGTGGTGGTATTGCCCGATACCGGGGAGCGTTATTTAAGTAGTTTTAGCATCGATTAATTGATATAAGAAGTTAAAATGGCGTTAGGTTGACCTACGGCTTAACGCTATTTCTTAACTTTTATCCTTCACATCAGTACTTTAAAACCTAAGTGTACTGTAGTTCTTTGCTGTGGTCTTCTTTTTGAGAATAGTCCATTCAATTTTTAATGTATTTATAGCTAGTAGATTGAATTAGTTTTTGCAAACTAATGGTTTGTCGATCAATCTTCTGTCTGATATTTAACAATCTATTGTATTACAATCAAATACGATACGGAATGTCACATCATATAAACAAGGGTATTTTACCGGATCAATTATTAGGCGAAGCGAATGATCTGGTACAGAAGTTAACTAAAGATCAGTTACTTTGGTTGGGAGGTTATCTCTCAGGAGTTGGGATAGCTGGTTCGGATCTAAAGAAGGAAGCAGAACACACTGTCGTTAATAGTGAGACAAAGTTGGAACAAGGCAGTTCAACATCAATTACTGTTTTGGTAGGCTCGCACTCCGGAAATGGAAAATCTATTGCCAGGGCTTTGGCTTCAACAGCTCAAGCTAATCGGTTGAAGATTATTAACATGGCGGATTATAAGCCTCGAAATATCAAGAATGAAGAAAACCTGATTATTATCGTGTCAACTCACGGCGAGGGTGAGCCACCAGTCGATGCGGCTGACTTGCACCGTTTTCTGGGGAGTAATCGCGTAGGTTCACTGGAGCACTTGAATTATGCTGTAATCGCCTTGGGTGATAGTAGTTACAATTATTTTTGCCAGACGGGTATTGAGTTTTACGATCGTTTGAAATCTCATGGGGCAAAGCCACTGACAGATACCATCCTGCTCGATGTGGATTATAAAGAGCATCAGGATGAGGTGGTGACGCGTGTTTTAGAGAGTGTGAATAAAGCCTCAGGACAAAGTGTTTCGAGTACCTCTATTGAGGAGAAGCCAAATGTTTCTAAGGATGAATTTTATAAAGCAGAACTGATTGATAAAGTTTTGCTTAATGGGCGTACTTCGAATAAGGAAACCTATCACATCGAATTGGATATTGAAGGATCGGGCATTTCTTATCAGCCGGGCGATGTGCTCGAGGTGTACGCCATCAATAGCGAGGAATTGGTTCAAAATATTTTAAATCAGCTTGGTTTTTCTGGCGATGAAGAAGTTGATCACAAAGGGTCACGAGTGCGTATCAAAAAACTGCTTCAACATCAAAAGGAGTTAACCCTGGTAACACTGCATGTTTTAAAGAAGTTAACACCTTTTGTTGAAGAGCCCGATTTGAATCGCTTGTTGGATAATCGCAATGAGTTGGAAAACTTTCTTGACGGAAGTGATTTATTAGATGTGCTTAAAGAGTTTAATATCCGACTGCAAGCCCAGGAGTTGGCTGATGCCTTGCGTACGCTGCCGCCAAGGGCCTATTCCATCGCGTCTTCACAAGCAGAGGTGGGGGATGAGGTGCATTTGACCGTGGGTGCAGTGCGTTATCAAAAAAATGAACGACAGCACGAAGGCGTGTGCTCAACTTACTTGATTGATCGTTTGGAGGAAGGGGATCAAGTGGCCGTCAAGGTAAAACCCAACGAAAATTTCCGCTTGCCTGATGCGGATCAGGATATTATTCTGATTGGAGCCGGAACCGGTATAGCACCCTATCGATCGTTCTTGCAAGAGCGTGAATTACAAAATGGAAACGGAAGAACCTGGTTGTTTTTTGGAGATCAGCACTTCGAAAGTGATTTTCTATACCAGGCAGAATGGCTTAAATATCGAAAGAAGAGTGTGCTTACCAATGTTGATGCAGCATTTTCGCGAGATCAGGATGAGAAGATATATGTGCAGCATCGCATTAAACAAAAGGCCGATGAAGTTTATCAATGGCTTCAGAAAGGAGCAACAATTTATGTTTGTGGCGATCGAAAAAAAATGGCCAAAGATGTGCATAAAGTTTTTGTCAACCTTTTAATGGAAAAGGAAAGTTTAAGCGCAGAGAAGGCAGAAGAAAGAATTATAAGCCTGAAAAAAGAAGGACGCTACCAGGAGGATGTTTATTAACCACCCAAAATCGTATGAAATGAGTCAAGAGCAAAACAAACTGCCTCAGCCACAAGAGTGGTCACCATCTGAGGTGGAAACCATAAAAACCAATAGTAATTACCTGCGCGGAACACTCGAAACAAGTCTGAATGACGAAATTACCGGTAGTATTGCAGCGGATGATACGCAGTTGATTAAGTTTCATGGCAGCTATCAGCAAACAGATCGAGATGTGGATGAGGAGCGTAAACGTCAGAAGCTGGAACCGCTGTATAGTTTTATGATTCGGGCGCGTGTTCCGGCAGGTGTATCGACTTCAGAGCAATGGCTGGCGCTTGATCAACTGGCCGATACTTATGGTAATGGCACCTTAAAATTAACAACTCGACAGGCGTTTCAGCTGCATGGTGTCATCAAGAAAAACCTGCGGCAAACGATGAAAGGCCTAAACGATGTGCTGATGGATAGCATCGCGGCCTGTGGTGATGTTAACCGAAATGTGATGAGTACTTGCAATGAAGCCTTATCTCCCATTGTTGGTGAATTGGCAGCTTTTGCCAAAGCGATTAGTGTACACTTGTTACCTAAAACCACGGCTTACCACGAAATATGGTTGAATAAGAAATTGGTTCAAGGAGGACAAATTGATGAGGAACCGATTTATGGGAAAACCTATTTGCCTCGTAAATTTAAGATTGCCATTGCTGTGCCGCCATACAATGATACCGATGTGTTTGCTAACGATATTGGTTTGATCGCCATTGTTGATAAGGGACAATTGTTGGGTTATAATGTGGCTGTCGGTGGAGGTATGGGCAAAACTTATGGTATGCCCGAAACTTATCCGCGTCTGGCTGATGTATTAGCCTATGTACCAAAAGAAAAGGCACTGATGCTTGTTGAAGAAATCGTTAAGATTCAACGGGATTTCGGAAACCGCGAGAATCGAAAATTGGCGAGGTTAAAATACACGCTTGATCGAATTGGTTCCACATCTTTTGTGGATTTGTTAAACTCGCGCCTTGGCTTTGATTTGGAAGCCCCAAAACCATATGAATTTAATTCCAATGGAGATGTGTTTGGCTGGAAAAAGGCTGCTGATGGCAAGTGGTTTTTAGGATTGCACATCGAGCATGGTCGTGTAAAAGATAGTGATACACTCAAGTTAAAAACAGCTCTGAAAGAAGTAGCTCAATTGCATGTCTGTGATTTTCGTCTGACAGGTAATCAAGGTTTGGTATTGGGTAATATCAGTGCGGCAAACAAAGCGAAAGTAAAGAAGGTAATGGACCGTTATGCTGCCGGTGAAGCCCAAGGTTTGTCGGGCATTCGAAAGCATGCAGTTGCCTGTGTGGCCTTAAATACCTGTACCATGGCTTTTGCTGAAGCTGAGCGATATTTACCTCAGTTGGTTACAAAGATTGAATCACAGTTGGAAGGATATGGATTAAGTCAGGAAGATATTTTAATTCGAATGACAGGTTGTCCCAATGGTTGTGGTCGACCGTTTTTAGGTGAGATTGGTTTAGTGGGGCGGGCATTGGGCAAATATAATCTATACCTGGGAGCTGGATTTGCAGGCGATCGCTTAAATACCTTATACAAAGAAATGGTTGGTGAAGAAGAAATTCTGAGTTTGTTGGATCCGTTGTTTGAGCGTTATGCTAAAGATCGAAACAAGAAAGAACGCTTCGGTGATTTTCTGTTACGTGTTGGTGTTATCGAGCCTGCACAGAGTGTGTTTGTTTTAAAATAGGAGCATTATGAAGGATAAACGATACAGGAGCATCTTCAAAACTATCTCGTGGCGTGTAACGGGTACAATCGATACTTTTTTGGTTTCATATCTGGTTACGGGCAAGGTTGGTATCGCGGCTTCCATAAGTATTGTGGAAGTTTTTACCAAGTTACTTCTATATTATTTGCACGAGCGGGTATGGAATCGCATCAAGATTGGAAAAGAGAAAATTGAGCCGGATTATCAAATCTAAAAATGTAAGCAGATGAATTTTTTACCAATCAATATTAATATCGAAGACGAAACCATTTTAATCATTGGCGGTGGGAAACTAGCCATTCATAAGATTGAATCGTTGGAAAAATTCACCCGGAAAATCAAAGTTCTGGCCAATGAGGTGGCGAATGAGATTCGTGAGCGGGAATTTGTTGAGGTGGTACAAAAGAGTTATTCGTCCGATGATTTAAACGGTCATCTGTTGGTTTATGCTGCCACGAACAACCACGAGTTAAATAAACAGATTCGCGAGGATGGTCGCAAAAGTCGTTGTCTGGTAAATGTGGTGGATAAGCCCTATGAATGCGATTTTGTATCGCCGGCGGTTTTTAAACAAGATAATATTACAGTAGCCGTGGGATCTAATGGGGAGAATGTTTTTGCGGCCATTCATTGGCGTAATCAAATCAGGGATTTAGCCGGGAAAGGTCTTATTCGAACCAGTAAAACCAAGGATGAGTATCGTGTGGAGTTTAATTCAGACTAAACTATTGTCAAATGAGAATCAATATTCGATCTTTCATACCCGCTTTTAATTCAGTATATCAGCAAATAGAAAAAACTGTTCAAGAGCAGGCTGAATTAATCTGGACATTTCATAAAAACAAACAATTGATGGATACAGAGCAACTGATGGAATTGTTGCTCGAAGGTGTTGATGCGGTTGTGATAGCATTGGATCAACTGCAGTATCCACAAACCAATAGGCAGAATGTATTGGCCGTTTTAGCTAACGAAAAGGAGGTATATAATCCCTATGTATTGTTAGCACTTAATGATGAGGTCAAGCACTATCTTTCATTAAGTGTTTGTGATTTGAGAGAAAGCTATGGACAAGTGAGCATCGCCGGTTTCGGGCCTGGAAATCCTGAACTACTTACTTTAAAAGCACAAAGACTGATTGAAGATGCAGATGTTATTTTGCATGACGATTTACTGGATGATCATTATTTGAAGCAGTATTCGGCGGAGCTTGTTTATGTAGGGAAGCGTAAAGGAAAGCATAGTTTTCGGCAGGAAGATATAAATCGCCGTTTATATGCCGAAGCCACGAAAGGTAAAAAGGTGTTGCGCTTGAAAGGGGGTGATCCTTTGATTTTTGGTCGTGGAGCGGAGGAGTATGAATATTTGCAGGAGCGACATGTAGAGGTTTCCATTGTTCCTGGAGTGACATCAGCATTAGCGGCTGCAGCTGAAGCAGTGGTGCCATTAACTTCGCGAGGAGTGAGCACTTCTGTGGCATTTACCTTAGGCCACGATGCTATCTATAATCGATTACCCAAGGCGGATACACTCGTTTTTTACATGGGAGCTTCGCAACAACAGAAGTGGGCCAGACGATTGATTGAAGAAGGATGGTCGGGAGATACGCCGGCGGTCTGTGTGCACAATGCTTCCTTGCCCAATGGCGAAGCACGTCATTACCTGTTGAATGATTTGCTTTCGGAGAAAGAGGTGTTGCCAGCGCCATCCTTGTTAATTGTTGGGCGGACGGCTTCAGCATCCAAAGGAAAAGCTAAGAAATGGTTGTATACAGGAACTGATCTGAACTATTTTAAAGAACAAGGGGAGGTCGTACATAATCCCTTGATTAGAATTAATTCTTCACCATTGAGTGACAAACATAAAGAAGTATTACACAATCTGAAGGCTTTTGACAGGCTTGTATTTGCCAGTCCATTTGCAGTGCATGAATTTTTTAAGGCCTTACGTAAAGTAAAACTTGATGTGCGGGCCCTTTTTGCGATTGAATTAAGCGTGATTGGTAAATCTACATCAAATGCTTTACATCAATATGGTTTAGACGTTGAGCCTGAATCGAATGATCAATCAGCTATTGGCTTAATTAAATCGTTCAAAAATAAGCAAGTAAATAATGAAACTATTTTATTGCCATGCTCCAATGAAGGATTGAATGTTTTACCAAAACAGCTGATGGAATTAAATAATCAGGTATATGAGTTTAAGGTTTATGAGAGTCAATTGCCAGACAATGCTGTTAAGCATAATTTAAGAGATTTCTATGGCGTGGTTTTAACGTCACCCAAAGTGGTTCATCACTTTTTTAAATTATACGACGTATTTCCAGATAATATAAAATTTCAGGTGCGGGGTGCCTACACGAAAAAGGTATTGGATAGTTATCTGAAAAAGTTAAAGTTATCCAATTCAATACAGGTGTTTTCGATGCAAAGCGAATTGGATTAGAAATGGGAAACAGATGGCAAATAATCTGTAGGGGAGTATAAAAAAAGCGGAGCACTTTGCTCCGCTTTTCTATTTTATCATAAAATTCTATTAGAAGAATTTAATTCTTTCGTCTGTAATTTCAGCTTCACTGCGAATAGCTTCAGTAACCTGATAATCAACTTTGAAACCATTGCTTTGAGTTAATTGTGCCTTTTCAGCAGCAACATCAACAGTACCTGCAGTTTCGTTAGTTACTTTAACTACATAAACACCATTGTTACCAGCAACCGGAGTACTTAATTCACCTGGTTTAGATGCAGTTGCCAAAGCAACCAATGCAGGTTCAACACCAGCACCAGGAACCTGGAATGCACCAAAATCTATTTGACTGGCAGTCATTACTTCACTATCGATACCAGAAGCTAAAGCGGCAATATCATTACCTTGTTTCTTACTGTTAATATCAGCAATTAAAACTTCTGCTTTTTTGTCGTTGCGTAATTTTCTTTCGATAGATCCCTGTACAGCAGCTACTGATTGGTAGCCCTCTTCAGTAGCACCACTTAGGAATGCAATCACATATGAATCGCCAAATTCAAATATTTTAGACATGTCGTTAATATCCGCTTCAAAGGCCCACTGAACCATTTCGCGAGAATGCTTCATATTATTCACAGTACGATCGTTCATGCGAATGTTACGACCATAACGCTTGACAAGATTGTCATTGGTGATGGCTTCGTTGAACTGATCAATGTTTCTGTTTAGTGAAGCAAACTTAGCAGCCTGAGCATAAACTTGCTGGTTCGTTTTGTCACTGAAATCAATGTTGCGCTCAAGTGTGGCGATGTTGTATTTAGTAACTGGCTTACCTTTGTCCTGAACATTGATGATGTGAATACCAAACTGGCTTTCAACTTTAACAATGGCTCCTTTTTTGTTTTCGAAACAAGCATCGTTAAATGGCTTCACCATGGTTCCTTCAGCAAACCAACCTAAATCACCACCGTTGATAGCAGATCCCTGATCTTGTGAGTTTTTACGAGCGATCGCTGCAAAATTTCCACCGTTTTTAACCAATGCAAATAAGCTGTCGGCTAATGCAGGATCTTTTACCAGGATGTGACGTGCTTTTGCTGAATCAGGAATTTGTTTGATGGCAACAATACGAGAAAGTTTGTAAGTCTCATTTTCTAAATAAGGACCATATACTTCGTTTACCTTAGCTCCCTGAACAAAACCTTGCATGGTTGAGCTCAACTGCTCAAACTTAAGGTTACGATCAATGTAGTTGCTTTCAGAGTTCATGTTTACAAACTGAATGGCATCTGTTTCTGGTTTTTCAAATTCTTTTTTCGAATTCTCAATCCACTCCAATGTCATTTGCTTGTCTTCCTCCGAAGGCAGAACATCAAAAGATACATATACTACTTCACGGGTTGCTTCCTGCTTGTAGTTTTCTTTATGATTGTTGTAGTAATCTTTTATTTCACCTTCTGAAACAGTAACGGATGAGTCAGGAACAGAAGAGTAGCGCTTAACCACAAAGTCAAAATCTACTTTGTTTTCTTTTGCTTTCGCCTCTGCCTCAGCCTGAGCTGTTGTTACAAACATACCTTTTTTAAGTAGGTCGCGGTATTTGCTAAACAAACGCTCTTTCTTAATTTGTTTCTCAAGAAATTGCCAGTAAAAGTTAGCATTCGGGTCAAGATCTTTTTGTTTTAAGAAATTAACTACCTGTGTTTTATCGAAAACACCTGTTTGTGGATTGGTAAACATCTGACGAATTTGAGGGTGTACATTCTGACCAGTGGTCATCTCAAAAAGTTCGTCTACTGTTACAGCTATACCTAAATCTTCATATTTTTCATCCATGATAACATCCTGAACCAACTGGTTCCAGGCCTGCTCACGAATCTGGTAGCTTGTATTTTCATCAAGAGCTGATGAGCGTGAGTTTAATTTGTAATACTCTTCCAGCTCATTTGCATAGCTTTGATATTCTGGATATGATACAGATGTTCCATTAATTTCAGCAATCTGCATTTTTTGTCCTCTAAACATGGAATCTCCAGAGCTCATTAAGTCACCAAGTAAGAAGGCCAAAAGACCCACTGCGATGACGATGATGAGTAACCCAGATTTATTCCTAATTCTCTCTAATGTTGCCATTCTGTTATTACTTATAAAATTATGTAGATTTCAAAATCAGGTTACGAATATACAAAAAAATGGGACACACGATAAGCTGTATCCATCTTTGCTGCGATAAAGTTTATTATCAAATACTAGTCGGCGTCGAAACTGACTTTAACTAGCTCAATACGAGCGTTACTGGCTTCGATGATTTCGAAAGTAAACTGTTCGATGTTAATCACATCCTTAACTTCGGGTATCGACTGATTATGAAATAGTATCAAACCGGCAATGGTTTCGTAATCTTCACTTTGGGGTAGGTTAATGGGGTATTTTTCGTTGAGGTAATCAATTTCGAGGCGGGCCGAGAACCTGAATTCATTTTCACTTACCTGTTCTTCGATATGTTCTAAAACATCATGTTCATCATTAATCTCGCCAAATATTTCTTCAAGAATATCTTCCAGTGTTACAATTCCAGCTGTGCCACCAAATTCGTCTACAACCAGGGCAATACTTTTATTTTCTTTGGTAAAAAGTTCCAGTACCTTGTTAGCCGTCATGGTTTCCGGAATAATCGAAATAGGGCTGATGATGTTGCGAATCTTCTTTGGATTTTTGAACATTGACGATACATGAACGTAACCGATGATGTTGTCGATGCTGTCTTTGTAGACCAATATTTTAGATAAACCCGTTTCCTTAAATTGATCGAGTAAGGGTTCCAATTCATCATTAACTTCTACGACCTGTAATTCGGTGCGAGGGATAATGCACTCCCTGATTTTTAATTTTGAGAAATCGAGAGCATTTTTCAGCAGCTTGATTTCATTGGCTCCTTCGTCATCTTTGTCACTTTTTTCGTGATGTTCCGTTAACAGGTTGTCCAGATCTACTTTACTCAACATCCAGGTGGACTGTTCAGGTTTACTTTTTGATTTTAATATGACCTTGATGATAAAATCAGAAATGGCCATAGTTAATATGCTTATGGGATAAAAAAACAAGTAGAAGAATAGTAGCGGAACGGCGAATACGTTGAGAATAAATGTAGGGTGAATTCTAAAAAGTGTTTTCGGTAAGAATTCAGCAGTTATCAATATAATAAGTGTGGAGAAACAGGTTTGGATTAATAATAAACCGGCGCTTGATGACACATACATGCTTATTATCGGTTCAACAAGTTTGGCCATGTGCAAACCATATATAACAAGTGCAACGTTGTTACCAATGAGTATGGTGGACAAAAATATACCCGGATTATGTACGAAACGATCTATTATTCGGGCAGGAATGGGGTGTTTCTTTTTATTGAGCTCAAGCAAGAGTTTATTGGAGCTGAAAAACGCCATTTCACAGCCCGAAAAAAAGGCTGAAATAAGAAGGGTTAATGATATTATTAAATATTCATTCATGGAAGTGGTGGCCTGCTGATAGAGGAAAGATAGGAAAAATGTAGTGAATTGTTTTATTCATCGAATTCCAAATCACCTTGTGGAGATTTAATGGTCCAGTTTTCCATGTTTTCGTCAGCTTCAAAGCCAACTCCAATAATTACTCCATCGCCCTGGGTAATGGTTACCTGTTTGTCGGAATAAATCCTTTTGGCTTTTGTATCCCAAAACAGTTGTTCGGTATTGAGTACTTCGCCTTTTTCATTAATGGCTTCTACATCAATGTTAAGCTCCCACAAACCTTTTTTCTCATAATTGATGGCATTGCGGCACTTAATCTGAGATTCGATTTCACCATCTTCCTGATACATTATAACATGCAGGCCATTGGGGAAATCCATGTATGGCTCCTCTTTACGATCGTACCTTAGTAATTTAGGGGTAATGAATTTATGGGTTACTCGCCCCGAATCGGTTAATACAGATTCAAACTCTTCGTAGATTAACGAAGGAATCTCTTCGCGGTTGGTTATTGCAGCAATCTCTTCAGGCTTATTCGACTGACAACTGCTGACTAAAAAATAAACAGCAAGCAGTACAAGACTGCTTGCTGTATATGTTGGTTTAATAATATTTCTACTCAAAGGTATCAAAACTTTATTTTTTGGCGCGAACGGTTGTAGATGTGTTAATCCAACCTGCAATTTTAAATGAATCACCAATTTTTAATCCCTGGAAGAAAATTTCTTCTGTGTTAGGGAAATACTGAGAATAAAGTAAAATATTTTCGTTGGCTTCGGCAGCTACTTCACCGTCAACTGATTTAGCTTTCTTGAATTGATCTACTGCAGCCCAATATACAGTTTTATGCTCAAATTCTGAAGAACCGTATGAAGAAGCACTCGCCGCATAAGCTTTACCTATTAAGATGTATGGAGCTCCCCAATCACCTTTTAAAGCAATTGCTTTACGGGCTTCTGCTCTGGCCTGGCTATACTTCTTTTGCGACATATAGATCAAACCAAGTGTGTTATGGTATTTGGCTTTACTATTTGGATCTTCCTCTAAAGTAATTGCCTCAGTAAGATAAGAAATTGCTTTGTTAGAATCACCAGTTTTCATATACATACGTGATAAGCCGAATGCAGATGAAGATGAAGGTTCAATTTTGTGTAAATACTCTGATGATTGGTAGAATAATTCAGACTCACCACAATCACCTTTTGCCAATAAGCGATTCACACGCTTTAACCAATCCAAATCAGTTGTGTGGTCAGCTAATTGAGGGCCAAATATTTCCGCTAAATTCTCACAGTTAGCAGCACCACTCTGTGCAAAAAGTTTTTCAACACTGTTGATAACTTCCTGGATTATTTCAGGTTTTTTCGTTTTTTCTTTCTGCTTGTTAAGCGTAGCAGTAACATCAGTATAGATATTAACTAGATCCTCACCTGGCAGTTCGTTTAACTTATACATAGCAACACTGTTGGCCATGTATGTTAATAGTGCAGGAGGTTGAGTTCTCAGGCCTAAAGCTTTAAAGCCATCTGTTAAGTATACATGAGCTTGCTTAATTACTTCCGGATTGTTACGGTTATAACGTAACATGGTAATCGCTTTTTTACCCATAACATATGCAGTAGGGTATTTTTTATCGCTTCCGAAGTACTTGGCACGCTGGTCGTACACTTTCATCAACAGATTATAGTATTCTGCTTTTTTAGCGGCGTCTTTTTCTTTCTTATATAATCCTTCAACAATACGCTCGCCATGAGAATACAAGTTCTTGTTAGAAGCAGGACACTCATTGAATGCAATTTCCCATTTTGGGAAAGCTTCAGCATAATTTTTTTGTTTGTAATACTCGTAATAAAGCGAAAGATTCTCTAAACACCTTAAACTATCTTCTCCATGGCCGTATTTCGACCCATCTTCTACTCCTTTTTGAGCAAACACAGACCCTGCAAATAGCAGTCCTGTAATTAATAATGTAGCAATTTTCATTGGCATGGTATTCTGGTTTTTTGTATTAGTTTTAATCAAATTTTCGTTTCATGAACCAATATTCATGTAATGTCAGGTTCATCGTAAAGCGCATATAGTTTTCTTTAACTAAACCATTGTCGGTACTTCCCCTTTGACCCCATTCGAATGCTAAATTGAAAGACGTTTTACTTCTTTTTAATGGTAATCCCATTCCAAAAGTTATGCCAAAGTCTGTCAAATGATCTCCACCGGCTGACTGAGGGGCAATTAAGTATTCTTTTTTGTACGAAGTTCCTAAACGGTACTTAATACGGCTCGGGTAGAAGCTCGCGCTCCGATAGTTTGGTATATATTCTAATCCAAAAGCAATTTTTTGTTCGTCACCAATCGTGAATGCGTTTTCATCATTGGTTACACTTGGTAGTGCAGGGAAATCAGTTTCGCTCCATTTAGTCAGTGAGTAATCTGCTGTTACGGTCATCTGATCTTCAATGTTGTAGGCGATACCAATTCCATATTTAGCAGGAAGTTCTAAGGTGTTGCTATTAAACTTTCTTTCAGAATAAGCCAATGTATCCGCATTAATAATTGTTACACCATCACGATTAAAGGATGTACCTGCTGCCACTAATCTTTTTAATTTGCCGCTAATTCCTGTTTTAGGAGTGAAAACAGCCCCAAAAACAATGTTGTGGCGATCGCTTAATCTTTGACGATATTGAGCACCAAAATCAAAATAGAAATCATTGAGTGATATCTCAGAAGAGGTTCCTAATTTGAAAGCAAACGGATCATTAGGAAACTCAGCGATTGAACGGTGACTTACTTTACCAAAAAGATAAGAAGCATGAACACCGAATGAAAAATCCTTAAAAGGGCTTAATGCTATACCCGTATAGGCTTTGGTGGTATTACCATCACCAATGTACATTGATTTTGTGTAATCGCCACTTGTAGCAGGCAAATTAGCCGATTCGTTGTCATCAAAAAACTCGTAACCAACCAATGATTCGGGCTTAACACCAATTGACATAAATCCCCATTTTGCTACCGGGAAACCAATGGCAAAATATGAAAAGTTCATGTCCGAAAACTTAGCTGTCATGTTTTTTGAAGAAATCTCCTGACTAAAACCAGATACTCCACCTTCAAAAAAGAAAGAAACCGAATCCATACTAAAATAGGATGCCGGGTTCAGGTTATTCAGGTTGTATGAACTGCTTAATGCAATTCCGGTATGTCCCATGGCTGCATTTCGGCCAAAACCATCTTCTTGCACTTCGCCTAAACCATAACGGGAGTATGGCGAATAGGTGCGATTTTGAGCCGATGTTGTATTCGTGATAAAAACAACTAATAAAAAGGTAATAACAAGCTTATATATATTATGCATTGTATTCTAGAATTCTGTTAAGTCCAATAAGTACCAAATTAGGATGTACAAAGATGGGATTTTTTAATTTCCTTGCAAAAAATTCTGCATCACCGCCTGTTATTATTGTTTTGATGGATGGGTATTGGCTTGAAAGTTCATTAATTAAACCTTGTATTTCGAAAAGAACTCCATTCTGAACACCGGCCTGAATGGCCTCTTTGGTGGATTGCCCAATTAATGGTGTTTCATCTGATGCACTCAATAATGGTAGTTTACTGGTAAACTCATTTAAGGCTTTGTACCTTATGGTCATACCGGGTGAAATATTTCCTCCTAAAAACTCATGTTTACTATTAATTAATTCGTAGGTGATAGCAGTACCGGCATCAATGACCAACAGATTTGTATTGGGATATAAACCAATTGCTCCGGCTACAGCCGCCAGCCGATCTTTACCCATGGTTGATTTGGTTTGGTAGTTCCAGGTGAATGGTAAGCTGGTGCTGCTATCCAATTCGATTATATGGCTAGTGACTTTTGCAAGGTTATCGATCAATTCATTATGTCGCTCCTGAACCACCGTTGATACAATTATTCGTGTAATGCTGAACCGCTTCGTAAGATCTTTAATGATTTTTTCATCAAGAAAATTGAAGTAATCGGAGTGTATAAGTTGACACTGGTCAAAAATCCCGATTTTCACCTGTGTATTTCCCCTATCAATAACTAAATTCACTTTGCAAAATGATCAAAAATTCGATTTACTTATAAAAAACAGGTGGCAAAGATACAAAAGAGATTCTTGCCAGTTTAAAAAATCAGAAGTTTTATGCGAAAAGTCCTTGTTGTTGAAGATGATAAGTTTATCTCGGCAATATTTACAATGTTTCTTCGTGAACTAGGTCACGAATTAATAGGTAAATGTGCGGATGGACGAGATGCTGTGAGTCTTTGTCATCGTCTGCGACCAGAAGTTGTGTTAATGGATATACATTTGGAAGGGGAGATGGACGGTATTCAAACTGCTGAACAACTGCGTCGGGAGCTGGACATTCCGGTGATTTATGTTTCTTCTGATACAAGTAGTCAAATTATAAAAAGGGCAATTGTTTCAAATTCTTATGGTTATCTGGTGAAGCCTGTTAAGAAAAAGGAGCTGGGTATTGCCATCGATTTGGCCTATTTTAAGCACAAAGTAGATCAGGAACAACGTGAAAGAGAACGCGGCTATCGACAATTCATTAGTGAGGCATCGATGCCATTAATGATACTGCAACACGGACGCGTTCAATATCTTAATAATCTGGCGCTGGATCTGTTTAAAACCCATTATATGGAGGATGTGCTAATGTCTCCATATTTAAATTATATTGAAGACGCGGATAAAGAAAAAGTTGAGCGTTTGTTGAATGAGTTCAACGAAAATGGAAATGGATTTGACCATGTGGATGTTGCCATGAAAGATGTTCACGGTCAGTCGTTCTATGCCCAGATATCCGGAGCCTCCATAATCTTTAACAAGAAAAAATCCTTGCAGGTTACACTGACAGATAGCTCTAAGCTGGTTTATGCCCAGAAATGTAATGAGTTGCTACTGGAATATATGTCTCAGCAAGGGAAGCCATTTTTTATCACAGATGCACGTGGAAAAATAAAAGCTATAGCATCGCATGCTGTTTTTGAAGGATTAGAACTTGTAGGTGCGCGTTTGAGTCAGCTAAAAGAATTATTTGAACTTTCTGAAAAGGAAGAAACAATTCGCTTTATTAAAGCTGGTGAAGGGGTTGAATTTCAGGCTAGTAAAATTTTAGATGCGAGTGGGAAAGTCCATGAAGTGGTTTATTTTGGAGTATGATTTGAAGACAATATCCTTTCGTTAAAAACCAACTTTCAGCTTAGAGTTCATCATATTTAAAGGCTTTGACTTTTGAAACTGTGTGTCAAATATAGTTTTTGTCCCAACATCAAGCTTTAAATTTCGATATTTAGCAATAAGCCCAAATCCTGCTTCGCTTTGCATAAATAGCGGATTCATATTTATAATAGGACTCAATTTACTGTTCTTCCTCAAATCAGATGATAAGTATTGGCCATAGGTATAGATCGATAACCAATTGTTCAGCGAATGGTCGTATCTAACTGAAAAGTTTAATTGTATGCTGGCGGCGTTGCTCGTATTGTAATTATTTTGCAGCGTTAAGCCATATCCAAAAATAAATGAATCATTTTGAGAACTAATTTGGAGCTGATCTATATAATTCTCGAAGCCTCCCAATCCAATTAGATGATTGCTAGTATAATTTCGATGTATCCGAATGTTATTAATGGAGAAAGCCATTTCTTTAGATTGATGCCAATTTGTGATTTCAGTTGACTTATAAACTTCGGAAACTGAAGAAGGACGACTAAGGCTTAAATGAGCATTGTTCAATTGCAGCAATAACTCATTTTTAGTCTCATACGGAGTAAATAATGAATTTTCAAGATGAATGTTTAATCCAGATTGTCCAAAGGATGTATTGGTGAAAAAATAGTATAAACACGTCAGTAAAAGACTATTGTAAATGACCTTTTTAGACATTATTAATTAGGATTTGTTTTGGTATAACTAAGTAAGCATAAAGCTTTAATGTGACCAAAACAATTCTATTAACATCCTATATATGTCAATGAAATGTCTCTTGAGCTTATGTTTCTATTGATTAATGTGTTTGAATATATCTTCAATGATTTCTTTCATTTGTTTGATAGAAGTAATGTCCCTCATCATCAGGTAAAGTTTGCTTTTACCTTCTTTCATCGTCGCTTTTTTCGAGTTGTGCTGAATACACATAAGAATCTGGCTAAAGATAGCCGATTGGTAAAACGGCGATTCCTGATTGGAAACAAAATAGAAATACAACAGGTTGTTTTTAAAGATGATCTTTTCAATGCCCAGTTGCTTAGCCATTCGGCGAATACGAACCAGTTCAAATAAGCGTTGACCGGATTCTGGAATTGGCCCGAATCGATCGGTCAGGTTATTCTCAAAGTTTACCAAATCATCTTCTTCCTCCATATTATCGAGCTCACGATAGAGGTGCATTCGTTCTGCTACATTTTCAATATAAGTATCGGGGAGTCGAAGTTCAGTATCTGTCTCAATCAGACAGTCGTTTACAAAAACAGTTGGTGTATCGTCGTCTTGCTCGTTTTCAAAGGTATCCTTGTATTCCGTTTCTTTCAGTTCCAGAAGTGCTTCGTTGAGGATGCGCTGATAAGTTTCATAACCAATGTCGGAGATAAAGCCACTTTGTTCGCCGCCTAACACATCACCGGCTCCACGAATATCCAAATCTTGCATGGCAATGTTAAAACCACTACCCAGATCAGAAAACTCCTCAACAATTTTAAGGCGTCGGCGTGCTTCTTGTGTTAAGGTGGAAAGCGGAGGTGCCATCAAATAGCAAAAGGCCTTTTTATTGGAACGTCCCACTCGGCCACGAAGCTGATGTAACTCACTCAGCCCAAAATTATGGGCATTATTAATGATAATGGTGTTGGCATTTGGTATATCCAGACCCGACTCGATAATAGTTGTTGCAATCAGAACATCGTACTCGCCTTCGATAAAATCAAGCATAATTTTCTCCAGCTTCGGACCTTCCATTTGACCGTGTGCTACCACTGTTTTAATTTCCGGAAGAATCCGATTAACCATGTCCTGAACTTCCATAATATTCTGCACCCGGTTATTGATAAAGAAAACCTGGCCGCCCCGTTCTACTTCATAAAGAATGGCTTCTTTGATAATTTCCTCGTTCATCACGTGAAGCTCCGTAATAATCGGGTGGCGGTTGGGCGGTGCGGTATTCAGAATCGATAAATCGCGGGCTCCCATCAGTGAGAACTGCAAGGTTCGAGGGATAGGCGTTGCCGTAAGTGTTAAAGTATCAACATTAACTTTTAGCTGTTTTAGCTTTTCTTTAATGGCCACACCAAAGCGCTGTTCCTCGTCGATGATGAGTAATCCCAGATCTTTGAATTCCACATCTTTACCGGTGAGACGGTGGGTGCCGATCAAAATATCGACTTGCCCTTCCTTCAGTTTTTTAAGGGCGGCTTTGATGTCTTTGGGTTTTCGCAAACGACTGACATATTCTATGTTGGCAGGAAATTCTTTTAATCGCTCTTTAAAGGTTTGGTAATGCTGCAAGGCCAGAATGGTTGTTGGTACCAAAACGGCCACCTGCTTATTGTCGGCCACAGCTTTAAAAGCAGCACGAATGGCAATCTCGGTTTTTCCGAAACCTACATCACCACACACCAGGCGGTCCATGGGCGTGGTTTTTTCCATGTCTTCTTTTACAGCAACCGTTGCCTTGGTTTGATCCGGTGTGTCTTCGAAAAAGAAAGAAGCTTCCAATTCGGTTTGTAAATAGGTATCGGCCGAAAAAGTAAATCCCGGCTCTGCTTTTCGCTTGGCATAAAGGGCAATCAGTTCGCGGGCAATATCCTTAACCTTTTTCTTGGTTTTGTCTTTAAGCTTCTGCCAGGCTGCTGTTCCCAGTTTATTTACTTTGGGAGGTGTACCTTCTTTACCTTTAAATTTGCTGATGCGGTGCAGCGAGTGAATGTTGACCAACAGTACATCGTTATCGCGATAAACCAGGCGTATGGCTTCCTGTGGCTTGCCATTAACCGTTTGCGTTACCAAGCCGCCAAAGCGTCCAACACCATGGTCGATGTGTACCACAAAATCACCAGGGTTTAGTCGACTCAATTCCTTCAATGAAATGGCCTGCTGAGCTGCTTTGGCTTTTTCGGTGCGGAGCGAGAATTTATGGTAGCGCTCAAATATCTGATGATCGGTGTAAAAACAAAACTGAGCATCATGATCGATAAAGCCTTCATGAAGGCTGTGGTTGATTTCTCCGTATTTTAGTTTGATGCCCCGATCATGAAAAATAGCCTGTAAGCGCTCAAACTGGCGAGGATTATCCGAAAGAATATAACACTCGTATTGCTCGCTCTGTTTTTCTTTTAGATTTTCTTCCAGTATCTCAAAATTCTTATGAAACACCGGTTGTGGGGCTGAACTAAATTCAATAAGAGTTGAATCATCCGTTGTGGCTGAATTGCCAATGGTGATAATGGGGAAGTTTAAACAGCCCTTATAAAACTCTTTAAAGTGACAGGTGTCTTCTGGTGACAAAAAGTGATACTCCTTATCGTCGTCGTCATTTTCTCCCGGATCAAAGGTATGATTGGCAATCTTTTCGGCGATAGCTGTCATTCGTTGTTCGATAAAATCGAAACTGTCTACCCATATTTTTGTTCCCTCGGGCAAGTAGGCCGAAAGGCTGGTTAGTGAATTGGCATTTTGATTTTCGGTAAGGTTGGGAACGATGGTAACCTGATCGAGCTTTTCTTTCGATAGCTGATTTTCGAGGTTAAACTTACGAATGCTGTCTACTTCATCGCCAAAAAAATCGATGCGGTAAGGGTCTTCATCCGAAAAAGAGTAAACATCGATAATGCTGCCGCGAACGGAATACTGTCCCGGTTCAAAGACAAAATCAACACGCTGAAAATGGTATTCATTCAATACATCGGTGATAAAGGAAATGTCCAGCTGATCACCTTTATTAATCATGAGACGGTTTTCGTCCAACGACTCGGCTGAAATTACTTTCTCCACCAAAGCTTCCGGATAGGTCAAAACGAACAGTTCTTTATTTGAGCTATGCAATTGGCTAAGCGCCTCTGTTCTTAGTAAAACGTTTTGAGAATCTTTCTGACCATATTCGGGCGAGCGTTTATATGAAGAAGGCAGGTAAGAAACGTGTTTGGAGCTCAGTAGCTGAGAGATGTCGTTGTACAGGTAAGCAGCCTCTTCACGATCGTTAAGCACAATCAGGTGAGGTCCTTCATTGGCTAACGATGCCAGTATGATGGCTTTCTGACTGCCACTCAAACCTTTCAGCCTGGTGCGGCTGTTGGCATTGTTAATAAATTCCCTTAGTTGCTTAATTCTGTCGTTGCCCTTGTATAACTCAAGTATCTGATTGATCTCCACGTTTCGCTCTTTTGGCGCAAAAGTAATTGAAAATTATTAGTGGAGAAAAGTGAGGGGGTGAAAGAAAACAGGTCTTCCCGGCAGTTGTAATCTTCGAAGACCTGTTTTGAGTAAATAAACACGTTTTTTATAATGCTTAGATGGCTTGGTGTCGTTAATTAGTAAAGAAATAAATTAAATTTCTGCTTGCTTTACCAATGTCTAAGCTCTTTATCTTTAGCTATCCTTGCCATATTTCTTTAGGTAGCTTTCTACTTTTTTTACCATGTTTTTTGACCCGGTATAAAATGGTGTTCGTTGGTGAAGCGATGATGGTTGAAGTTCCAAAATCCGATGTTCACCATTGGTTGCCATACCTCCTGCTTGCTCAGCCAAAAAGGCAATGGGGTTACATTCGTATAGCAAGCGCAATTTACCGGTTGGTGCATTTTCAAACTCGGGGTAAATAAAAACGCCGCCCTTAAGCAAGTTACGGTGGAAATCAGATACCAATGAGCCGATATACCTCGACGAATAAGGGCGGTTGGTTTTTGTATCACGCTCCTGACAATATTTGATGTAGCGTTTAACACCCTTGGGGAATTTTTTGTAGTTTCCTTCATTCACAGAGTAGATCGTACCATCTTCAGGTGTCTTCACCATTTGGTGTGATAAACAAAATTCGCCGATCGACGGATCGAGTGTAAAGCCGTTAACGCCATTTCCGGTTGTATACACCAGCATGGTTGAACTGCCGTAAAGGATGTAACCTGAGGCCACCTGTTCGGTTCCTTTCTGAAGAAAATCTTCCATTGTTGCCACGGAGCCTTCCGGGGTAACTCGCTTATAAATCGAAAAGATGGTTCCGATTGATACATTCACATCAATGTTGGAAGAGCCATCGAGCGGATCCATCATAAAAACATACTTGGCATTTTTGGCTATTTCGTCGTCAAAAAAGATGAAGCTCTCATTTTCTTCGGACGCGATAGCGCAAATTTCACCGCAACTGTGCATGGCATCAATAAAATATTCGTTGGCAATAATGTCCAGTTTTTTCTGATCTTCGCCTTGAACGTTGGTATTGCCGGCTTCGCCTAAAATATCGACCAATCCTGCTTTATTAACTTCGCGATTAACAATTCGTGCAGCTGTGCCCAGGTGGTGAAGCATGTGAGAAAAGCCGCCGTCTGCTTTATAGTCCAGTTCCATCTGGCTTTTCAGGATGAATTCATTCAGGGTTGTAACTTCAAATTTTGTCATGAAAATTGGTATTTGATTATAGTTTGAAAGATAAACTAATGCTTTGATTGATAACAATGACAAGGCTCACTTGTTGTTACTTGAAAGGAAATAGTTATAAATTGAAAGTGTTTTTTTGTTTCTTTGATTTTTACGAAACCAAGTGAAGATGTAAATTTATAGCATGAGAGTATTTAAGTTTGGTGGTGCATCGGTGAAAGATGCTGCAGGAGTGAAAAATCTGGCTCAGATTGTAAGTCGCTATAAAGAGCAGATAATTGTGGTTGTTTCGGCAATGGGTAAAACAACCAATGCCATGGAAGCCATTGTGGAAGCCTATATGACCCGCGATTTAGCTCGTCTCAACGCTTGTGTTGATGAAGTAAAAATTTACCATAAACAGATTGTTGCTGAATTGTTTGGGGAGAATCTTCAACGTGTTGATGGCTTGTGGGAGCAGTTGGATGCAAAGTTAAAAAGTGAGCCATCGCTTAATTACGATTTTGAATATGACCAATTGGTGCCCTTTGGTGAGTTGGTGAGTACCAGCATAGTGAGCGCCTATCTGAATAAAATTGAACTGCAGAACGAGTGGCTGGATATTCGAAAATACATTCGCACCGACGATGTTTTCAGAAGTGCCAATGTTGTGTGGGACTTAACCGGCCAGCTATTGGGATCGAAAATTGCAGCAAACAAAAATCGCTTATTTGTTACACAGGGCTTTATTGGTTCTACCGAAACAAACCTGACCACCACGCTTGGAAGGGAAGGATCCGACTTTACCGGAGCGATTATTGCTCATGTTTTGGATGCTAAAAGTCTGGAGATATGGAAGGATGTGCCTGGAGTTTTGAATGCCGACCCAAGGTGGTATCCGAAGGCAAAGAAGATTGATGAATTGTCGTATTGGGAAGCCATTGAGCTAACCTATTATGGGGCGCAGGTGATTCACCCAAAAACGTTAAAGCCGCTTCAGAATAAACAGATTCCGCTATTGGTGAATTCTTTTATTGAACCGGAAAAGAAAGGTACAGTCATTCAAAGTAGCGAACAGAACATTGATCTGCAGCCTATTTTTGTATTAAAGCGAAATCAGGTTTTGATATCTATGTCGCCTAAAGATTTTTCTTTTATCATAGAAGAGAGCTTAAGCGATATTTTCCAGGTATTTTCAAAACATCGGGTGAAACTGAATATGATGCAAACCTCAGCCCTTAATTTTTCGGTTTGTGTGGATGCTTCCAAGCGTATTGCTTCGGCTATTGAAGAGTTGCAAAAGCAGTTTGATGTGCGATACAATGAATATATGGAGTTGGTGACCATTCGCCATTACAACCAGACAGCCATTGATGAAATAATTGATGGTAAAGAGGTGGTTGACTCACAGGTGAGTCGAAAAACAGCACGTTACGTGCTGAAAGCATCCGACTGGCAATTTAAATAACATACATTCCATCCTTAGTGTTGATTGGTACTAAGGATGTTGCTTTAATTGAGTTTAATGTAGAACGCCGCCTTATAACCGCGCAGTTCGCCTTCCTCAGAAAGGTATTCGTAAGCCAGTAAAATGGCTTGCACCTTCTTGGTCATAATTAACTGTTCTTCATCAAAGTGCCAGGATTCCCAAAACTGAACCTTCGCTACTTTGTCACGGCTAAAATCATCCTGTTCTTCAATTTCTTTAATGTCAGCGATAGAAAGTTCCTCGTTGGTTGTGTAATTATAGGCTTTCGCTTTGTGTTTGTAAACGGCATTAAAAAGCTGATTCACTAATTTATCGCGCTCCAGGCGACTCAGGCATTGCTCGGTCCAGGTATCGTAAGGATCGGCATTTTTAATTAAAACTGGATAGATAATGGTATCGGCCACGCATGCGCCAGAAATCTCCGTATGAGTAGCTGTGCTATTGGTGTTTCTTTGCTGGCAGGCCTGCAAAGCAATAAAAAAGCACATAGCCGCTACGACCATGTGCTTTATGTATTTTGAATTTTTCATTAATTCAAAGATAGCTATTTTGAAGTTATTATCGATCGAAACTCAATCGCTCCCCTCTTACATCGGTATCAACTTTCCCATTAGTATAGGCCAATTGACCGTTAACAAGGGTGTGCATCACTTTGTGAGAGAAGGTGGTACCTTCAAATGGTGACCAACCACATTTGTATAAAATATTCTCAGGCTTAACTTCCCAGCTGGCTTTTGGATCAACCAAAACAAGATCGGCTTTATAGCCTTCGCGAATAAAACCACGTTTCTCAATCTCAAATAAAATGGCCGGGTTATGACACATCTTCTCAACCACCAGTTCGTAGCTAAAAATACCTTGCTGCACCATTTCGAGCATTGATACCAAAGCGTGCTGCACCAATGGGCCGCCTGAAGGGGCACTGAAATATTTGTTGTTTTTCTCTTCAATGGTGTGAGGAGCGTGGTCGGTAGCCACCACATCCAGCTTATTATTTGCAAGTCCTATGCGTAAGGCATTACGATCGTGCTCCGATTTTACAGCCGGATTCCATTTGATACGTGAACCATATTGGTCGTAATCATCATCGGTAAACCAAAGGTGATGCACGCATACTTCGCCCGTAATCTTTTTGTCAGTCAGTGGCATATCTGTATCCAACAAATCCAGCTCATCGGCCGAGCTAAGGTGTAAGATGTGCAAGCGGGCACCGTGTTTTCGGGCCAGTTCAGAAGCTTTTTTTGAGGACTTGTAACAGGCCTCGGCAGAGCGAATGACCGGATGGTATTTAAATGGCATGTTTTCGCCAAACTTGTTTTTATAAATGGTGGTGTTTTCCTGAATGGTACCTTCATCCTCGCAGTGGGTGGTAATAATGGTGGGGCATTCAGCGAAAATACGTCCCAGGATATCCTCATTGTCCACCAACATATTTCCGGTTGACGAACCCATAAAAACTTTTACACCGCAAATCTTTTTTGGGTCTGTTTTCAGAATTTCATCAATGTTATCGTTGGTGGCACCCAGGTAAAAAGAGTAGTTGGCTGGCGAGGTGCCGGCTGCTACCTTGTATTTTTCTTCCAGAATTTCGTGTGTGGTGGCTTGTGGTTTGGTGTTGGGCATCTCCATAAACGATGTGATACCACCCGCCACAGCGGCACGCGACTCACTTTCAATGTTGGCTTTATGCGTTAGGCCCGGCTCACGAAAATGTACCTGGTCATCGATGGCACCAGGCAACAATAACAAGCCTTCGGCATTTATCTCCTGATCGGCTTCGGGCAATTGATTATCAGTAATGATCTGTTTGATAAGATCGTTTTCGATTAAAACGCTGCCACTTATTTTTTGGCCTTCGTTAATGATGGTGGCATTTTTTATTAATAGCGTCGACATGTTATATGGTATTTGTTTGTGAGTTTAACAGATGAAGTGGATTTGGGTTTTAGGTTCCGGGTTTTGAGTTTAGGGTTTTGAGTTTATTTTATTGCAAAGTTCAGAATAAAGTCAATGAAAATCCATTAAGAATTGAAGTGTTTTTATATAAGATTGCCTCAAAAGTCCCCTTTGTTTCTTGAATCTTCACTGTAAGTCATTCCACTGAATTGACAACTTCAAAAATCCCACTTATCGTTTATAGGATTTAAACCAGCTGGCAATTTTCATTTTAATCACTCCCCATACGGCTTCGTTAAAAATACCACCACTCATTTTGGATGTTCCTTCGGTGCGATCGGTAAAGATAATGGGTACTTCAACAATGTTGAAACCAAACTTCCAGGTGGTGAATTTCATTTCAATCTGGAAGGAATAGCCTTTAAGCTTAATGTTATCCAGGTCGATGGTTTTCAATACTTTTTTGCTGTAACATTTGAAGCCGGCCGTGGTATCCATAATTTTCATGCGAGTGATAAAACGCACATAAACAGAGGCAAAGTACGACATCAGTACACGGCCCATTGGCCAGTTAACCACGTTAACACCCGATATGTAGCGAGAGCCAATTGCCAGATCAGCTCCGTTCAGGCAGGCGTCGTGCAGGTTGATTAAATCTTTTGGAGGATGGGAGAAATCGGCATCCATTTCAAAAATGTAATCATAATCATGTGAGGTAGCCCATTTAAAACCAGTAATGTAAGCCGTACCCAAACCCAGCTTGCCTTCGCGCTCCAATATGTGCAATTGTCCTGGGTTCTTCGCCATTAAACCTTTAACGATTGCTGCCGTACCATCGGGCGAATTGTCATCGATAATCAGAATTTCAAAACGACGGGGCAGGTCCAATACAGCATTGATGATGGCTTCAATATTTTCTTTTTCGTTGTAGGTGGGTATAATTACCAGGTTTTTAGTATTCTCCATATAGTTAAAATCCCTTCGGTTTATAAGCATTAAGGTCAAGCGAATAATGTGTTCGCTAATAAATAAATGGTTGGTCAGCAAAGTTAATAAGTTTGCTAAGAATCTAAAGCTTCATGAGAATTAGTGTTATTAAATTGCTGAATGTTTTAAGGCGGGGTAAACGGTTAACAGGCCTGTGTTTAACGATGGTTTTTCTAAAAGTCTCGTCACATTTTTGAAAAAGCTCCCCGGCTTTTCAATAAGTTGTGTCAAGTTTTGAAAAACTTGTGGGAGATATATCAAAAACATCGGATGTTTTTTTCATAGCAGACTTGCATTTTAAAATGGATCATGATGAATGCTTGCTCTCATGTGCGCAACTCTTCTTATTTTTGCGCCTCTTAAATGATTTAAATATGAAACGAATAGTATTTGCAATGATTGGCTTGCTGGGGTGGTCGGTTATGGCACAAACAATTACCCCGGACATGCTTAATGGCTTTGAACAAAAAGTTGGGCAAACAGATGCCGATCAAGCATTGATCAATGCCATTACCAACAACGATTTAAAAAAGTTGGCCATCAATCATAGCAATGTGGCTACGGCCGATCATGCTTTTAAATACAAGGTAAAAGTAAAAGGCATTACGAATCAGAAGAGCTCAGGGCGTTGCTGGATGTTTACCAGTTTAAATATTTTACGACCTAAGGTGATTGAAAAGTATAACTTGTCTTCATTCGAGTTTTCAACCAGTTACCTGTATTTCTATGACCTATTGGAGAAAGCTAACTTGTTTTATGAGCAGGTTATCTTAACAAGGAAGCTGGAGATGAATGAAGATATCGGGCCGTACGTGGCTAAAGCCGGTAAAAAGGAGCATGGTCAAACAGTTACCTTTCTGTTTAAATCGCCCATTGGTGATGGTGGTGTATGGAATAACTTTGTGAACCTGGCCGATAAATATGGTGTGGTACCTAAAAAGGCCATGCCAGAATCGTTCCACAGCGAAAAATCAAGTGATCTGAATAAATTATTACGTCGTAAGTTGCGCGAAGACGGTTTGCGCTTGCGCGAAGCAAATAGCGATAAGGCTGCACGAACCTTAAAAGCTGAGATGTTGAGCGATGTTTACCGCATTTTAACTTTAACGCTGGGACAGCCTCCAAAGACTTTTGGCTGGCGATATACAGATAAGGAAGGACAATTGAGCGAGGCTAAAGAATATACACCTCTTGAGTTTTACAAAGAAATTGTAGGTGTTGATTTGAACGACTACGTGATGTTGATGAATGATCCATCGCGTCCGTATTATAAGTTGTATGAAATTTCTTACGATCGAAATGTGATGGAAGGCCGCAACTGGACCTATGTCAACCTGCCGGCTGAAGAATTGAAGAAAGCGGCTTTGGCATCCATCAAAGCCAATGAAGCCATGTATGCATCCTGCGATGTGGGCAAGCAGTTGAACAGCAAAGAGGGGTTGTGTGCTTTGGATAATTACGAATATGGCCAGCTGTTAGGGGTCGACTTCGGCATGAATAAAACTGAGCGTATCCAGACTTTTGAAAGTGGATCGTCGCACGGAATGGCTTTGGTAGCTGTTGACGTTGATAAAAACGAGAAGCCAACTATGTGGCAGTTTGAAAATAGCTGGGGAGCTGACTCAGGGCACAATGGTTACCTGACCTTTACTGATGATTGGTTTACGGAGTACATGTTCCGCATAGTACCGCGTAAGCAATTTGTAGGCGAAGAAATGCTGAAGCTCTTGGATACTGAAGCAATCTTGCTTCCACCATGGGATCCGATGTTTAAATCTGACGAATAAATACTGCCGTCTAACAAAAAAGCTGATAGCCACTAGCTGATAGCTGTTAGCAATCGCCCAAAAACCGCTCCGTGAGGAGGTTGCTGAGTTTGATTTTAATTTTCTACTCTGATTAATATTGATCCCCGACTTTTGGTCGGGGATTTTTTTTATCAGTTTACAAATCAATAGAGAAGTTAAGCCCCAGGTAAAACTGATTGTCTGGCTTAAGGAATTTAATGAGATGGCCGTGCACTAGTTGCTCTTTGGGCGAAAAAGGAAGGCTGTATATATCCCCGATTAACAAGCCAATTAAAGTGCTTCGGGAAATAAAGTTAAGAGGGCCACCAATGCGTATGCCTCCTTCGAAATAGGCCAGGGGTGATCCACTATGTTGTGTGGGTAAAGTCGCATCATCACCCGAAAAGGTAGATTCATTTTTATAGCCCAAGCCGAAACCAAAGTAGGGATTTACCTGAAATTTGGGACGAATCTCGACCAGGTATGATTCCAAGCCAAGGTTGCCTTGCCAATATTGTCCACGGGCATTGGGGTGCGAAGGAATAACACTGGCTGTATATGTTCCATAAGCATAACCAAGCGATGCATTCACCGAATGACCAATGAGCTTGAAAAAAGGGATTTTATAATTCGAGTAATAACCACCACGGTCGGTAAGGGCTTTGAAATCGACGCTTAGTCCATGGTTTTCATACTTATTCTGATCGCCCGTATTTAGTAAATTGATTGCAATTCGTCCATAACCATAGCCATTGGTCGGAAATATATCATAGCCTAGCGATAAAAGGATACGCTTTGACTGAAACTCAACTTCAGACCGGATTCCTGCCTGCTCACAGCCTTTCCGCTTGTGGAAACAAAGATATTATTCTTTTGGTATGAGATGGAAAAAGTAAAATAATTGGCTTCGGGACGGCCATAAATTAAACTGGAACCAATATTTAACCAACTTGAGTAATTGGTGGCATGATAGAAGTCCAGCTCGTTGTTGAGCGATAAATATGGAGATTTACCAATAGGAAGGAGGTGATTAATATTTACGCCTACCAAAGCTGCTATTTTTACACTTTCGTAGTCATAAGGTAAAAAAACGAGCGGTTCATCCACATCTTCGTGAACGCTGTTTTGCAGGTTTTCTCCACCCAGATCACCGCTAAGCATGAACCCCAGGGTGGGGTAGATTTTGATCCATTGTTTTTCAAATACTTTGTAATTGCTACGAAAGAGTAATTCATCCAATCGACCTTCTTCTAATGGGTTTCCGGGACTCCTGTTGGTCATACCCGAATAGCTGGCTTCAATTAATAGGGTGTTGCTATTGTTGTATCGCAGATCAAAGCCCATGGTGCGATGATCGTCGCGATTGGGCACAAAAGCACCGTTGTAGGAATCATTTAAAGAGCCTATGCTAAGCCGATGAAAACTGTTGATTTGTTTTGTGTTGGTATTTTGTGAATAGGATGTAACCGAGAGTAAGAGGAGGAAGAAAAGGATTGCCGGGCGCACAATATTGTAATTTGAGGTTTATGGTTATCCGAAAATAAAGCTTTTTCAAACATGAAACAATATGTGTTATGAATTCTATTATAGGTTTTTATGTAAAAGACAAAAGCCCGTAACTGATCCAAATACAGTTACAGGCTTTTAGTTATATGTATTTTACATAGGCTAAACCTGGAAATGAGGTTTTAGCTTAATTCACTCTCGATAATTTCACTAAATACATCCTGTATATTTAATCCGGCTGCCTCAATTTGTTGTGGTATGAAGCTGGTAACCGTCATGCCAGGTGTGGTATTAACCTCAAGCAGGAAGATTTTGTTATCGCTAATGATGTAGTCGATACGAACAATGCCTTTACAGCCCAATATGTCGTAAATCAATGATGTGATGGATTGGATGCGATCTCTGACCTTGTCTTCGATTCGGGCCGGTGTAATCTCTTCCACCTTGCTGGCAGTATATTTGGCTTCGAAGTCAAAAAACTCATTTTTAGTGATGACCTCGGTTACCGGGAAAATTTCTTGCTTGCCTGGTGTTTTGTAGAGGCCGCAAGTGACTTCGGTGCCGGCCACAAATTGCTCAATAATCACTTCCTGGCTTTCGGTAAATGCCTTTTCGATGGCAGCAGTCAGCTGATCTGCTTTTTTAACTTTTGAAATGCCAAAGCTTGAGCCACCGGCATTGGGTTTTACAAAACAAGGTAAACCCAATTGTTGGATAATATCCTCGCTGCTGAAACTGTTTCCTTTGCGCACCAAAACCGAATCGGCTACAGCTACCCCGAAACCTTTCAGGTAAGTATTACAGGTAAATTTATTAAAACTGATAGAAGCGGCCTGCACATCGCAGGTACTGTGCGGAATACCAAGCATGTTGAGGTATCCTTGCAAAAGCCCGTCTTCGCCCGGAGTGCCATGGATGGTAATGTAGGCAAAATCGAAATTGATTTTCTCACCTTTCATCACAAATGAAAAATCATTTTTGTCGATGAGGTATTCCTGATCCTCCACCACGGCACACCACTTTTCTTTGGTGATTAAAACCGGGTAGCGATTGTAACGTTGAGCATCAATAAAGGTCATTACACCTTCTTTGCTCTTTTCTGATACAATTATTTCGGATGAGTAACCTCCGTAAACGACAGCTATGTTTTTCATTGTTTCGATGACTGTTAGAGTGTTTTGTTAATCATTTTCTCTGCCGGCAATGTAGCCACGCCATTTTTCGATGCATTGCATCATGTCTTCCGGAATATTGGTATTGAAATCGATGTATTCCTTGGTTGACGGATGCACAAAGCCCAGTGTTTTTGCATGCAGGGCCTGGCGAGGTAATACCTTAAAGCAGTTTTGCACAAATTGCTTGTATTTGGTAAATGTGGTTCCTTTTAAAATCAGATGACCACCATAGCGTTCGTCATTGAACAGTGGATGACCAATGTGCTTCATGTGTGCACGTATCTGGTGCGTTCGCCCGGTTTCGAGCTGACACTGAACCAGCGAAACATAGCCCAATCGTTCCAGTACTTTGTAATGGGTAACGGCATGTTTGCCCCGATCACCATCGGGAAATACGGCCATTTGCTTGCGATCTTGCAGGCTGCGGCCAATGTTGCCAATAATGGTGCCTTCATCTTCTTTGGGTTGTCCCCAAACAAGGGCAATATAAGTACGTGTGGATGTTTTCTCAAAAAACTGACGGGCCAGATAATTTTTTGCCTGTTCGGTTTTCGCCACTACCAATAAGCCCGATGTATCCTTATCAATGCGGTGAACCAGTCCCGGACGTGGATCTTCCGAATTAAACAAAGGTAAATCTTTCAGGTGCCAGGCCAGGGCGTTCACCATGGTTTCGGTATAGTTACCATGACCTGGATGTACCACCATTCCCGGTTTCTTATTAATGATGATCAAATCATCATCTTCATAAGGAATGTCCAAAGGAATATCCTGTGCGATAATCTTTAGCTCGCGACGCGGAAAAGACATCACAATGGTGATGACCTCGTTGGGCTTTATCTTGTAATTGGATTTAACAGGCTTATCGTTAACACGGATGTTTCCGGCAGCTGCAGCGTCCTGTATCTTATTTCGTGATGCATTATCAACCCTGTTTACCAGAAACTTATCGATGCGCAGGGGCTTCTGCCCCGGATCGGTTACAAAGCGGTAATGCTCATATAATTCATTGCTTTCTTCCAGCTCGTCAAATTCTTCTTCTTGCAAATGATCACTCATTGTCGCTTAATTCTATTTCGGGTTGATCAATAATTTCGTCAATAATTGTTTTCGCGGAATCGACACTTAGCCATACATCGATGGATGATCCCAATCGGATGCGTTCACCTTTATCCGCCGGAGGCTGTTGTTTCCAAATAAATGCCTTTAATGAATCTTCGGCTGTTAATACCGATTCATCGTAAATAACGGCGCCCACATTTAAAGAAACCGATACCGAATAACTTTGGGCTTCGTCCAATGTCAGGGAGGTCAGATCGGGCACATTGGTACGTTCATTACTTAATCCCTGACCGATGTGCAAATCAATAACCGACCCTTTTAAAACCACTGTGCCGGGTTCAACGGGTTTGCCCATGTATAACTGTTGCAACACCAGGTTGCGATATTCACTTGGTACATAGATTAATTCGCCGGTTTTTAAACCGTATGATTCCAATATTACCTTGGCATTTCGCAGCGAGTAATCCACCAGATTTGGTATCTGCACTTGTTCGGGAGCAATGGCTTTAATGGTAAAATGAATGTTTCGGTTGGCCTTTACCATGCTGCCAGGTGCAGGAATTTGTTCGACAACAGCGCCAGGTAAGAATTCCTCCACATGTGCTGAATCCATAATGTTATACCTGAATCCTTTTTCTTTAATAATCTGGCTGAACTGATCTTCTGTCAGCCCCCTGAAATCGGGTACCGGATAATATTCACCATGGTTGGTGTATATATTAATGCTAACAAAAGTGGCAATAAGTGCTAAGGCAATTACCACAATGGCAATAACAATGTTTTTGACAAAAACATTATTGATTATCTTTTTAATTAAAGCCATAAATTTTTCGGTTTATCGATCACATTACAAAAAAGGTGTTTATTAAAAACGCCAAATGATCGGTGAGTCCAAAAATAATAAAACTTCTGCTACCAAACTTACGGGCATAAAAAAAGTAAAGAACCCAAAAGCGGATTCTTTACTTTTATATTTTAGAAGCCTAAATTAATTAAGCTTTGTGTCTTTTTTCGCTTGAAACAGTTAATTTCTTACGTCCTTTAGCTCTTCTTGAAGCTAAAACTTTACGACCACTTGCGCTAGCCATTCTTTCGCGGAAACCGTGCTTGTTTCTTCTCTTTCTGTTCGAAGGTTGAAATGTTCTTTTCATTGCTATGTAATTTTTTTATTTTCTTTGATTGCAACATTCCAAAAGAACAAGTTCGGGAGCATTATTCTTCCGGATTGCTAATAAAGTCAATACCTTAACTTTTCGGACTGCAAAAATACACGTTTTTTTCTTCTTCCAAAAAAAAAAGTGCGCTTTTTTAAATTAAGTGATCTTCAGCCCTTATCCCTTGTTACATTGACAGGTGAATGATTTTTTTAGTCTCGAAAAATTCTTCTTCAAAATAGTTGCTTAGATCAGTAACTGAAATACGATTTTTGAATTCTTTTATTTCCTGATCAAAATCGCCACCTTTTAAATAGACAATACCATTGCTGATGGCATTGTTTTGTTGTGTCAGAATTTTGTTGCTGCATAGTTTAACAAATGCAGGAAAAGCGGTAACAGCCCGACTGATGATAAAATCATATTGATTAGGATGATTCTCAACCCGTATTTGTTCGGCACTCAGATTGTTCAGCCCTAAAGCTTCAGCAACTCCTTTTACAACTTTTATCTTCTTGCCGATTGAATCAATTAAATGAAAACGACAATCGGGGAACATAATGGCCAGTGGAATGCCCGGAAATCCGCCACCACAGCCTACGTCTAATATTTTGGTTCCTTTTTCAAACTGAATAAATGAGGCGATTCCTAATGAATGCAGCACATGACGTTCGTAGAAATGATCCATGTCTTTTCGTGAAATAACATTGATCTTAGCATTCCATTCGTTATATAAATCGCCCAGCATGCCAAGTTTTTGCTCAACAGTTGGGTTTAAATCAGGAAAATACTTCTTAATTATATCCATAGTAATATAAGCAGGATCGATGATCCTGAATGAAAATTAACAGTTTTAGGAGTTTATCCTAGTTTGATATCGGTATTTTTTAAGGTGTTGAAGAGTAATTCGCGTGCCCTGAAAAGTTGTGCTTTCACTGTTCCTAAAGGTAGATCCAGCTCTTCGGCAATTTCTTCATATGAGAACTCTTTGAAGTAACGAAGTTCGATTAAGATGCGGTAGCGTGGTTTTAATTTTTGCACCACGGTGCGCATAAGCACCTTTTTTTGTTGTTTGATAAGGTGTTCTTCCGGGTCGGGCGTTTCGTCCTTAAGGTGTATTGGCTGATCATTTTCTTTATCATCCATTATACCGCCATCAATTGAAACGATGTTGTTTCGTTTCTTTCTCAGAAAATCAATGCAGTTATTCGAAGCTATTTTAAACAGCCAGGTACTAAATGCATAATTCGGTGAGTATTGATGGATATTTTTGAAAGCTTTACCAAAAGCTTCAATGGTTAAATCTTCGGCATCACTTTTATTGTTAACCATTTTAAGGAGCATAAAGTAAATGGCATCGCGGTAACGCCCCATTAATTCAGCAAAAGCTTTTTGATCGCCTTTAACGGCAACTTCAACTAAGTCTAAATCATATTTCGCCTTGTCAGATAGATTCGGATTTACTTCCATTTCTTCTTCTTTGCACTAAAAATATTAATTACCCAAATGCTCCCAATTAAAAATGGTGTTATTAAATCAAAAAGAATGGTAGCCCAATACAATTTATTTTCGCCCATCTTCTTTGCTGCTCTGGCCAGTATAACATGCACCAACACTAAGCGAACTACAAGTAACCCCATTGTTAACGGAACAAAAGTAGGAAAAAAAAGTGAACAAAGCGTTAAGAGCCAAAATATTTGACGTGTTAATGCTTCACCTCCCAGCCATAGCTTAATTCCTGGTTTGTAGACTGGAGCAGTTGTTAAGTGTCGCGATTTTCGGATCATCCATTCGCTAAAACTTAGAGGGGGGATGGATTCGGTTTGTCCGCTGTAACAAGGCTGAATTGTTGTGTTGTTTTTTGTGGCACACTGCCTGACAAATAAATCGTCGTCGCCGGAAGCAATGTTAAAATAATTTTTAAAAATGTTACCCTGCGTAAATAAAGATTTGGTGTAAGCCATGTTTCGGCCAACGGCCATAAAAGGTTTGCCCCTTAACGCGAAACCCATGTATTGAACGGCATTAAAAAACGTTTCGTAACGCAAGAACAGGTTAAAGAGCGATTTCCGTTTTTCAAATCGGCCGTGTCCGATAACAATTTTTTTCTCGTCGCTGAATTGGGCACCAATTTCCTGTAACCATTTATCTGAAACAGGGCGGCAATCGGCATCGGTCAATACTAAATGCTCATTATTGGCCGCTTTAACACCAAGCGTCAGAGCCAGCTTTTTACCCTCGTAATGTTGCTGACTTAATGGTATACTAGTATAATAGAGATTGGAAAATCTTGATTTTAGTTGAGCCAAAACCAACTCAGTATTATCGGTTGAGCAATCGTTGACCACTATTACTTCGAAGTCAGGATAGTCCTGCTGGCAAATTTCAGGAATGTAGTTTTGCAGGTTTTGAGCTTCGTTTTTGGCGCAAATAACAACAGAAAGTGGGGTGGAGCAATCACTTGCCTTGCTTGGCGAAAATTGTGATGTTTTAAGCATGAAAAACAGGTGGTAGAATATCTGAAAGCACCAACAAAAACCATAAATGCCTAATACTATATATAAAGTCGTCTGCTCCACAATCAATCAATTTTGTTCAAAAATGCAATATATTTTTGTATATGCCTCTTTTTAGTAGTCTTTAAATTTAAAGGCTTATTTCAATTTGCAGGGTAATCGCATGATTGTTCGAAAGAAGTGTTCGCTCATTTTATTTATAGCAAGTGCTGTTGTATATTTGCAGGCTGTTTAAATTATTAGTCGATCATCGAGGCAATTAGCTGATAGTTTTTTGTGGTGTAAGAGATTTAATAAGAGAGGTTAACTTTTTATATCAGCGATGCTCTTATACCTACTCTTGTAAAGTGTTGATGATTTATAATTGACGACAGATTAAATGTTTGGACTGATTATTATTTTTTGAAGATGAAATTTGAACTACAACATATAGATGCAAAAAGTAGTGCCCGCGCAGGTAAAATAACTACAGATCATGGAACCATTGAAACGCCTATTTTTATGCCGGTTGGTACGGTTGGTTCTGTTAAAGGTGTTCACTTTCGCGATTTGGAGGATGATGTAAAAGCACAAATAATCCTTGGGAATACTTACCACTTGTACTTGCGTCCGGGTTTGGAGGTGCTTAAGACAGCTGGTGGCTTGCACAAGTTCAATGGCTGGAGTAAGCCAATGTTGACCGATAGTGGTGGTTATCAGGTTTTTTCGCTGAGTGATAATCGAAAGCTAACCGAAGAAGGGGCTATGTTCCGTTCGCATCTCGATGGTTCAAAACATTTGTTTACGCCCGAAAATGTGGTTGATATACAGCGTGTGATTGGGGCTGATATCATTATGGCCCTGGATGAGTGCCCTCCGGGAGATGCTGAATACGCCTATGCAAAAAAGTCAATGGAATTAACACACCGTTGGTTGAAGCGAGGTGTTACTCATTTTGATCAGACAGAACCACTATATGGCCATTCACAAACATTCTTCCCGATAGTTCAGGGAGCAGGTTATCGCGATTTACGAACACAATCGGCTGAATTTATTGCATCTCAAAACCGAGAAGGAAACGCCATTGGAGGTTTGGCAGTAGGCGAACCGACTGAGGTGATGTACGAAATGGTGGAGTTGGTAAATGGAATTTTGCCAAAGGATAAACCTCGTTACCTGATGGGGGTTGGAACACCTGTTAACCTACTCGAAAACATTGCTTTGGGTGTGGATATGTTCGATTGTGTTATGCCAACACGAAATGGTCGCAATGGCATGTTGTTTACTTCGGAGGGTATACTTAATATGCGCAACGAGAAGTGGAAGAATGACTTTTCACCAGTAGATCCTAACGGTACTTCCTTTGTTGACCATCATTATACCAAAGCTTATTTGCGACATTTATATGTCTCAAAAGAAATGCTTGCAGCTCAAATTGGTAGTATGCACAACCTAACATTTTATTTGTGGTTGGTTGGCGAAGCCCGTAAGCACATTCAAAAAGGTGATTTTGCCGAGTGGAAAGATGTAATGGTTAAAAAATTATCAACCCGATTATAAAATAATGTGAGTGTAAAGGGAGGTTAAATTGTCATACTTATCGACAATAAGCTTTAATTAACCTTTAGCTTGTAACTAATTTTTTGTTCTTTTGTAAGGTTAGCAAGTCTTTTGAAAATAAACTAGCAAGCTTTGAAAAAACTTGATTTATATATACTTAAGAAATTCTTAGGGACATTCTTTTTTGCCATTCTATTAATAATCAGTATTTCGGTGGTTTTTGATGTTACCGAGAAAATTGATAATTTCTTTGAAACGGGTGCGCCCTTAAAAGCAATTATTTTCGATTATTACAAGAATTTCATACCCTATTTTGCCAATCTGTTTACGCCTTTATTTGTTTTTATTGCGGTGATTTTTTTCACCTCAAAAATGGCATACCAGACCGAAATAATCGCTATTTTATCGAGTGGTGTAAGTTTTAAGCGAATGATGTTTCCGTACTTTTTAGGAGCGGCCATTATAGGTTTGTTTTCTTTTCTTTTAGGAGGATACATTATACCGCCTGCCAACCAAACACGTATAAAATTCGAAAACGAATACGTTAAAAACAAAAAAGCGAGAGGGCTTGAAAAAATTCACATGCAAATAGAGCCGGGTGTGTTTGTTTATTTGGATAAGTACCGGGCGTATAGTGGTAATGGCGATCATTTCTCGATGGAGAAATATGAAGGGAAAGAGTTAGTGTCTAAGTTATCCGCAAGAACAGCTAAATTTGACACGACTACCGGCAAGTGGCAATTGAAAAACTATGTATTGCGTGAGTTTGAGGGAGCTATCGAACACAAAATTACCAGTGGAACAAAAATAGATACCTTAATTGCCAACGTTACGCCAAAGGATTTTAAAGAAGAACGGAAGTATTTTGAGATGATGACCAATACCGAGTTGAATACCTACATTGAAGAACAAAAGGCGCGGGGAGTTGGTAATTTGGAAGAATTTTTAATTGAAAAATATAAACGAACGGCTTCACCGTTTAGTGCCTTTATTCTAACCCTTATTGGCGTTTCTTTAGCCTCACGAAAGGTACGCGGTGGTATGGGACTTCACATTGGTGTGGGCATTGCCTTAAGTTTTGGTTATATATTGTTTATGACGATATCCACTACTTTTGCCATCAATGGAAATATGAATCCGATACTAGCAGTTTGGTTACCCAACATTGTTTTTACTGCCGTTGGAATATTTTTATACATGAGAGCGCCAAAATAAATTGATACTTAAGTTTTTAAGATAGATGTTAGGCAAGGTCGGTTCGCACTATATGACCTTATTCCTTTTGTTAAAAAAAATAAATTAGTAATTATGCACTCTGAAATATTATTAATCTGGGTGTTGAAACGCATGTTTTGATTAATAAAGTTTAAATCAAATTATTGGATTATGTCATTGAAAAAACACATCCTTGACCTTCGGAAAAGAAAGGAACAAGTGCAAAAGGGTGGTGGCGATAAAGCCATAGAAAAGCAAGCAGCCATGGGTAAAATGACGGCTCGCGAACGTATCCTAGCTCTTGTTGATAAAGATTCTTTCACCGAGTACGACCTTTTTGTTGAGCATACCGCTCGTGATTTCGGTATGGATAAAAAGCAACTGCATGGTGATGGAGTTATTATTGGTACAGGTACCATCTATGGTGCACCAATTTGTATCTTTGCGCAGGACTTTACTGTGGCCGGGGGATCATTAGGATTAATGCATGCCCGTAAAATTACCAAAATTATGGATCACGCTTTGAAAATGCGTGTGCCTTTGATCGGTATTAACGATTCAGGTGGTGCCCGTATTCAGGAAGGTGTGAATTCATTAGCCGGATATGGTGAGATTTTCTATCGTAACACTTTAGCATCAGGGGTTATTCCTCAGCTATCGGTTATTTTAGGACCATGTGCCGGTGGTGCGGTGTACTCACCAGCATTGACCGATTTTGTTTTTGTAGTTGAGAATATTTCTAAAATGTTTATTACCGGACCAGGTGTGATAGAATCAGTGCTTGGTGAAAAGATTTCGATGGAAGACCTTGGGGGAGCCCGGGTTCACGCCGAAACGACTGGTAACGCACACTTCTTCTCAGATAGCGAGACCGAGTGTTTTGAGCAGATTAAGAAATTGATCACTTTTATTCCTTGGAATAACAGTAAAAAAGCAAAAGCATTCCCTCCAAAACCACCGAAATTCAAAGGTAATATCGAGGATATTATTCCTTCAGATCCAAAAACACCTTATGACGTTCGCGACGTTATCAAAGCAATTGTTGATGATTCTGATTTCTTCGAAATTCAGGAGCTTTGGGCTGCGAATATTGTGATCGGTTTTGGTCGCCTGAATGGTGAAACAGTTGGTTTTGTTGCTAACCAGCCAATGGTATTGGCGGGTGTACTTGATTGTGATAGCTCTGATAAAGCTGCACGATTCATCCGTTTCTGTGATGCCTTTAATGTACCGATTATTACCTTGGAAGATATGCCGGGTTACCTGCCAGGTGTTGACCAGGAGCATGCCGGTGTAATTCGTCATGGTGCGAAAGTACTTTATGCATACTCTGAAGCGACTGTACCTAAAGTAACTGTTATCTTGCGTAAAGCTTATGGTGGTGGATACATTGCTATGAACTCGCGTCACCTGGGTGCTGACTTTATGTTTGCATGGCCAATGGCTGAGATTGCCGTTATGGGGCCAGAAGGTGCTGCCAACATTATCTTTAAGAAAGATATTGACGAGGCTGAGGATAAAGATGCCATGCGTGCCATTAAGGTTGAAGAATACAAAGAGAAGTTTGCCAACCCATATGTGGCAGCTGCCAAAGGTTACATCGACTCTGTAATTGAGCCAAATGAAACACGCTCATTATTATTACATGCAATTGAAGTATCGGCTGGTAAAGACGACCATCGTCCGGCTAAAAAACATGGTATTCCTCCATTTTAATAGCTGAATTATGGGTAAGAATAAAACAGAAGGATTGGTTGATTTTGCCATACTTAGTATGAAGTATAAAACAAAATTAACTAAGAAATTCGAAAACCGCGTGACATATCAGGCTCCTAATCCTGATCACATTTTGTCCTACATACCTGGTACAATTTGTGAAGTGTTTGTGAAAGAGGGGCAGGAAGTAAAAGAAGGTGAATCACTTTTAATTTTGGAAGCCATGAAAATGCGTAACCAAATTACCATGCCACGAGATGGTAAGGTAAAATCAATAAAAGTGACACAAGGAGATAGAATTCCGAAAAACCAGTTAATGGTTGAGATTGAATAGAAAAAAGCTGCCCTCGGGCAGCTTTTTCTATATTATAGTTTCTTGATCCAGGTGAAATAATCTTCCTTAATATCCAACGAAGGCTTTTCTTTAAAAATGCCAAACACGCTGGAACCACTTCCTGACATGCAGGCGTAAAGTGCCCCCGCCTCATAAAGTTGCATTTTCAGACGTCCAATCTCGGGGAACTGTTTAAATACCGAGGCTTCAAAATCATTTTTAATGTGATGTTTCCATTGCTCGATTGGTAATTTCACCAGCTCTTTTAACGAATGCTCAGTGGCCTGAGGCTTTACACCGGCATAAGCCTGGGGTGTAGAAACATGAATTTGAGGTTTAACCAAAGCCAAATGGTAATCGCTCAAATTCAGTTCAATGGGTTCAAGAATTTCACCAATACCTGTTGCATAGGCTGACTGGTTGTTGATGAAGAAAGGGCAGTCGGCACCAAGGCGCGTCGCCATTTGATGTATTTCTTTATCAGGAATATTAAGTTCAAACTCCTTATTAATTAGCTTTAGCATAAAAGCACCATCGGCTGATCCGCCACCTAATCCGGCACCAAAAGGAATCATTTTGTGTAAATGAACTTTTACCGGTGGCACCGTGTAATTCTCCTTAATTAGTCGGAGGGCTTTTATACAGATGTTATCTTCTGGTTTGGCATCCACTTCAATGCCTGAATTACTATAGATATAATCAGACTCACCATCTTTATTGATAACCGCTTCAAGGGCATCTTTTAAAGGGATGGGGTAAAAAATCGTTTCGATGTTGTGGTAGCCATCCGCTCGTTTTTCAACCACGTTGAGGCCAATGTTTATTTTCGAATTGGGATAACAAATCATGTATCAAATGTTTGTTGCAAAGAAAAGGGTTTTTATTTTTTCGAGCTGTGTTTATTAATTTAAAATTTGATGGGAGAGTACAGCCATATTGGCATTTGCTTAATCAAAGATGCGATCGTCAAAAATGAACTTTTAAATGATTGTTATTTATGCTCAAATTATACCTCTGCTTTGCCGTCAATTTGTATCTTTGTTGTTCTGAATTTTTTCCAAAGAGATTTATGGCCGATAACAGGTATTCAAATAAGAAAAAGCCAATGGCAGGCTTGGAAATGGGTAAGTTACCACCACAGGTAACCGACCTGGAAGAGGCTGTTCTTGGGGCTTTGCTACTCGAAAAAGAGGCATTCTTAAACGTGTCGGAGCTATTGAAGCCGGAGCACTTTTATAAAGAAGCTCATCAGCATATTTATAAGGCCATAATGGATTTGGAAGCCCATGAGCAACCTGTTGATATGCTAACGGTTACTCAGCAGCTTAAAAAGATGACCAAGCTCGAAGAAGTGGGTGGTGCTTTCTATATCACTCAATTAACGAGTAAAGTGGCTTCGGCGGCGCATATTGAGTACCACGCCCGCATTATCTGGCAGAAATATCTGCAGCGCCAAATGATTCAGATTTCCAGTGATTTGCAGGGTAAGGCTTATGACGATTCCATCGATGTGAATGATTTGCTGGAAGAGGCAGAAAGTACATTCTTTATGCTTTCACAAGGAAGTATGAAGCGTGATGCGACTCAGATAAATCCGGTTATTCAGGATGCGATCGACCGGATTAAAGCGGCTTCGGAACGTACAGATGGAATGAGTGGTACGCCTTCTGGTTTTGCTGCTCTGGACCGTATTACATCTGGATGGCAGGGATCGGCCTTGATTATTATTGCTGCACGTCCGGCCATGGGTAAAACAGCTTTTGTTCTTTCCATGACGCGACAGATGGCATTGAACCACAAAACTCCGGTGGCTATTTTCTCGTTGGAGATGTCAAACGTTGAATTGGTGAACCGTTTGATTGTATCGGAAACCGAACTGTCGGCCGATAAAATTAAAAAAGGTTCGCTGGCACCATATGAATGGGAGCAGCTGGATCACAAAATTCAGAACCTGATTGATGCCCCTATCTTTGTGGACGATACGGCTGGATTATCGGTTTTTGAGCTGAGAGCAAAATGCCGTCGCTTAAAGAAACAGCACGATATTCAATGTGTGATTATTGACTACCTTCAGCTGATGAATGCCAGCGGTATGAATCCTGGTTCGCGTCAGGAAGAGGTGAGTTTGATATCGCGAAACCTGAAAGGATTAGCCAAAGAACTGGATGTGCCGATTATTGCGCTGTCGCAGCTAAACCGTGGTGTTGAGGGACGTGCCGGTGCCGAAGGGAAGCGACCACAGTTATCTGACCTTCGAGAATCGGGTGCCATCGAGCAGGATGCCGATATGGTTTGCTTTATTCACCGTCCGGAATATTACCGTATTACCGAAGATGAGCAGGGAAATTCGCTCATTGGAATGGCCGAGATTATTATCGCTAAGCACCGGGCCGGACCAACGGCTGATGTCCGATTACGTTTCCGTGCTGAGTTAGCCCGATTCCAGGATGTGGAAGATACAGAGTTTGATGATGGAAGCGGATTCTCACAACCTGCCGCTTCACAGACCTTTGGTTCGAAAATGAATCAGGATAATGGAGAAGGAGGCGATTCTGTTCCGGCGGGAGGTCAGCACTTGCCAGAATTTCCTGAAGGGCCAGGTTTTAGTAGTGATGTGCCGTTTTAATTAATCATCTGGGTTCTAAAAATATATCTGACAATCAGATAGAAGGTTTATAGCTTGGGCTGGCAAGCTTTTGTTTAAATGGAGGGTCTTCTTGTTTGAAATGCGCTATTGCTATTTCTAGTCGGCAACGAAAAGTAATGCTTATCAGTGGAGTAGATTTGTTTTCGTATAAGGATTTCTGGTTTTATTCCTACGCTTTTTTAATTGATTAGTTAGAGGTATGTTAACTTTATTTGAAAGGATACGCAACTATTTATAGTTGATTAGCATCTTTACATCAAGATGTAAACCTAATACCTACAAACTATGAAACAGTTATTAAAAACGATCAGCTTTGCGACTATTATTTTGATCTTTATTACTTCTTGCGATAAAGAAGATTTTAAAGAGGGTGATTTCAAGGATCACGATTTTATTAAGTCAGAAGTATCGAATGATAATATTACTTCGATTTATAAATACAATGCAAAGGGGAAAATTGCTGAAACAGAAGGTGTGTATTATTATAACAAATATGTATATGATAATGATGGTCTGCTAATAAGCATTGAGACGGCGGTAAATCCTTCCTTACTTTCTTCTTCATTTTCAGTTGATAAAACAGAGCTAATGACCGAAGAAAACAGTACGATATCAAATCGCCAAATTTTTAAATATGATGAATCCGGGAGATTAATCGAAATTGAGAATTACACAAAAACCGAAGGTAAATTTGTGTTAAGGTCAAAACAAAGTTTTGAATTTAATTTTGGGAAGATAGTAAAGAGTAAATTGCATAATGAAGATGGGGAGATTACACAATTTACTGTTTATGGATATGATCAAAATGGTAATGTTGTTAACGAAAAATACTACAGTCAGCTTTTCACAGAAAGTGCCCAAGCAATATTGATAAGTGAAGCTTCCTATAAGTTTGATAATAAAAATAATCCTTTCAAAATATTCAACGCATTAGGCCAACCAGGGCTTTACACAAATTCAAATAATATAATTGAGACAAACCTGATTCGTCATGAAGAAGTTCCTGGTTTTGAGAAATATTCAAACAGTATTACCTCCTATGAATATAACCGAAATAATTATCCGATTAGGGTCGTAACTGAGAATGGTGAATATGATTACAGATATTAGAAAATAGTCTGTAAGATGATAGATTGTTCGTGTGGCCCATTGGTGTTTGCCAACTGTTTTTTCACCTCATTGTTCTGTTTCCGCAGAATGAATATTATCTGAAGTAAAAGTCAACATATGTTTTGGCAGTTGAAGAATGGGATTAATAGCTAAACATAGAAAATCTGCGTATACAGTAATAGGTCTAACTGTTATATTAGTTGTTTTAGCCATTTTGACTTATATCCTGGATCAACAGAAATCCAATTGGGTGTGTGGGCCATTTTTGTTTCTTATGGAGATGCTTGCAATTACGCTGCAGGCTGGTTTGATAATTTTGATATGGATTACGGCAAACAGAAGAACTAAAAATATATTGCTAACTTTAAGCGTATTAATATTTGGATTTATTGTATACGGATTCGTAAATTTCATCATAGAATGCTCATAATGTAAATAAAAAAGCTTACATGATGATTCTTGAAATTGTAACTTTAAATTTTTGTGATAATTGATAGTATAATGTGCTTGATATCAATTGTTATGGAATTAAAAATGTTACTTATTAGTAAATAGATGAGCCGTTATAAAAAAGAGATATTACGAATAAAGGATGATTGTTATTCTAACCAATGGCAAATTGATACGGTTATTGGGTTAAGAAATTATATGGACAATAACCTTAACGAAGATTTAAATCTTGATCTCTTTTCTCGTATTCGATTTGTTTCTAAATACCACCTCTTACGTCTATTTAAAAGATATTACGGTCAAACTCCCAATCAATATTTAATTAATAAAAGGATTGAAAAGGCCAAAGAGTTTATCAGAAAAGGATTATCTGTATCCGAAGCCTGTTATGAAGTGGGATTCGAAAGTTTAGGCTCGTTTAGTTCTTTATTTAAGCGAAAAACCGGGTTTACACCCAAAGCATATCAAAAGAGCAATTTTCGATAAATTTGATTGATTTCGATTTCAAACCTTTGCATCATTAAATCAATTTAAAATTTAAACGATGAAAATTAAAATTGTAAGTATCCCGGTTGATAATCAGGATAAAGCACTTAAGTTCTATACAGAGAAATTAAACTTTGTAAAGAAAATTGATATCCCCGTTGGTGATGGTAATCGGTGGTTGACGGTAGTTTCGGGGGAGGAACAAGATGGACCTGAATTGTTGTTGGAGCCATCTCCAAACGATTTTGAGCCAGCTAAAAACTATCAAAAGGCTCTTTTTGATGCAGGATTACCTTATACCCAATTTAATGTTTCAGATGTCCAGAAAGAGTATGAGAGGTTATCTGGTTTAGGAGTTGTATTTAGTGTGAAACCAACTGAAATGGGCACTGCTAAGTTGGCCGTTTTTAATGACACCTGTGGTAATCATATACAAATTGTAGAAGTTTTATAAGCATCATTGTCAATTATGAGAAGATTAATAACACTTATGATTTTGGGGCTGGGATTTTTTAGTTGTAACAACTATAAGAATGAGGAAAAACTAACAATAGAACTTAATAAAATGAAGCAGGAAATGGATAGTTTAAAAGCAATAAATCAAAATAATCAAATAGTAAGTTTCTTAACATTTCAAGATGCTAATGCAGAAGATGCTATGAATTTTTATATCGAATTATTTGATAAATCGAAAATTATAGAAGTGCAGCGGTATCAAAAAGGAGAACCGGGGAAAAAGGGCACTATTAAGATGGCCAGATTTTCTTTAAATGGAAGTTCATTTATGTGCAGCGATAGTTACATTAAACACGAATGGTCTTTTACACCAGCTATTTCACTATATATGGAAGTCGAAACCGATGAAAAAATTAGTAAACTATTCGAGAAACTGTCTGAAGGAGGAAAAGTAATGATGCCTTTGGATAATTATGGATTCAGTAAGAAATTCGGTTTTGTAGAAGATAAATTTGGTGTTTCCTGGCAATTGAATTTATTGTGAGTAATCCACAGTATAAGTTATTAATTTAGTTTTATACCCATATGCTTATAACAGGCATATGGGATTTTGCTACATGATCTGAAATTGAAAAATATTAACTATTTTTATTAATCCTATTTTTTTTAATGCTTACAAACAGAACCTTAATTCGTTATGAGAAAGTTTAGAAATGGATTAATACTATTTGCCACAGTGTTTATTATTGTTCACTTGGTATTTATTGACTACACAAATTTAGGCTGGTCTGAAAACTCAGGTAATTTTTTAGGGATATTCTCCATGGTTTTACTCATCATCAGCATGGTTTACTCTAATCGTTATGAAAAGAAAATCAGGGAGTAAAAACGAGTGACTGAATAGCAAAAAGGGAAAACATCAAGCAAATGTTTTCCCCAGGTAATTTATTTTTTTAGTCAATCGTTCTTTGGGTGTTATAAACACAATTGACTGGTTGTTGTTTGAAAGTGATCGCTAATATAAATCCTCCCGTATTATATTATTATCACGCTGCTGACGCAGGTGTGCTCTGGCCTGTTGCTCGCTCATTCCTTTTACTTCCATGTAAACCTGAATTAAGGTTTGCTTAATCTGGTCACCCATTTTATTATGGCCACATAGGTATATTCTTGCACCATTATCCAGCCATTCTACCAGGCGTTCTTTGTTTTCGTATAGACGGTGTTGTACGTACTCTTTGGCTTGCTGATCGCGTGAAAAAGCTGTGTTGATAAAAGCCAGTGTTTGGTTTTTATAAAAGTCGATTAATTCATCTTCATATAAAAAGTCGCGTTCTTGATGTTTATCGCCCCAAATCAACCAGGCTTTCTTTTTTATATTCTGTGCTTCTAAATCCTGCAAAAAGGCCCGGTAAGGTGCAATGCCTGTTCCCACACCAATTAAAATAACCGGTGTGTCTGGCTCTTCTGGTAATTGAAACGAAGGATTGCTAACCAGGCGATAATTGATGGTTTTACCTTCTTCCAATCCTTCATTTACATAGGTTGAGCCTGCTCCTTCATACTCCCTTTCTTTCTGCTGAAAACGAACGGTTTTAACCGTCAGATCAATTTGCCCGGGTTTAGCTTTTGCTCCTGAAGCAATGGAGTAGTAACGCGAATGGATGGGTTGCAGAATGCTGATAAACTGATCGGCATCCATCTCACAAGGATAGTTACTAATTAAATCCAGTACATCCGAATGGCTGAGATATTCCCTTAATCGTTCCTTATTGTTATATAATTCAGTGAGGTCATCATGCATGTTAATTTTCATGTAACGACGAATAACCGGACGCGTAAGCTTGGTAATTTCAAACTGGTATAGTAATGAATACTCAAGGCTGTGGTTATAGGACACCAACTCTTGTGATTTATCAAGCTTGAGTGTGTCAATTATTTTAGCAACCAGCTTTTGCGGGTTACTTGGAATAATTTCAATACAATCGCCTGCATGGTATGCCACCTGATTTTGTGTGTTATCCAGCTCCAAATGGTAAACGGGTTGTTCGATGTCAGCATTGGTTAATTGCTCACGTCGAAGCAATTTAGTCGCAATAAAATCCGGTTCGTCGATGCTCACTTCAGGATCGGATGCTTTTCCTTTTTTAATGCCAACGATGGTGTCGTAACTGTTTTGTATCCATTGCAAAGCTGTTTTTTTGTAGTCAAGGTCACAGTCTACCCGATTGATAATAGCTTGGGCATTGAGTTTCTTCAATTGCTCATCCACCATTTTACCGGCCCCGCAAAAACTGTCGTAACTGGAATCGCCCAATGCACAAATGGCATAGCGAAGGTTCGATAAGAGGGGCATTTCTTCGTGCTGCAACAACTTGAAAAACTTACGGGCATTGGGTGGCAGTTCACCTTCACCGTCGGTGCTTATAACAATGAGCACCTGGTTTTCGGCAGGTAGTCGTCCCACATCATATTTATCCATGTTGTAACATTCACTTTCGATGCCACACTGGTGATAATATTTATGAGTTTGTTGCGCAATGAGTTGGGCATTACCCGTTTTGGTTCCATATAGGATGGTTACCGGCGGACAGTGACAGTCCGATTTAATATTGAGGTTAAGCGTTTTTTCTTTTTTCTTAAGAAGCGTATTAAAAAATCCCATGTATGATGCGTGTTTCTAGTTGAAAAAAAAGAAGGCCTTCCCTGTGAGCCTTCTTAATTTTAACAAACCGAACCATAAAATGTTTGCTTATTTCGCCAGCCATTTTTTGAATTTAGATGCCTTTTCGCTGGAGATAATTACTTCGTTGTCGGTGGGAGGATTAAGCTCCAGTTTGAGCTTGCTTTTCGAATAGAGGTGGGCTTCCACAATCGACATAATATTAACGATGAATTTACGGTTGGCTCTAAAGAAGTGACGAGGATTTAATTCATCATTTAGTTGCTCAAGCGTTAAATTGATATCATAAATGCGACCGTCGTTGGTACACAGGAAAACCCCGCGATTTTCGGCAAATATATAAGCAACTTCGTTAATTGCTACGGTTTTAAGTTTGCCTCTGAAATGTACCAGGAAACGTTCGCGATACTCGGGCTGCATCTGTTGCTGGGCAATCATTTTGCCCAACAAATTATAATCGATAGCGGTGCTATTGTTTTGCTGGTTTTGTCTGAACTTATCAATGGCATGCGACAGCTTGTCCTGTCCAATGGGTTTTAGCAGGTAGCCAATGCTATTGTGTTCAAAGGCCTGAATAGCATATTGATCGTATGCCGTTGTAAAAATGATGGGCGATTCGATGTTAATTTTATCGAACAACATAAAACTGTTTCCATCGGCTAAATGAATATCCAGAAAAATCAGATCGACTTTATTTTTAGATAGAAAGCTTGCCGTTGATTCCACCGAATCAAGAATTTGAACGATGTTGAAATCAGGCGCTATGTTTTCTATCATGGCTCTCAGCTTACGTGCCGAGGGCATTTCATCTTCTACTATCAGTACATTAATCATCGGCCGGTTTTATTAAAGGTATTTGAGAAATGTATTTATCGTGCTCAATTTTAAATTGCGGCGCCTCACAATTTAGTAATTTAAACTTATCGATCAGATTTTGCTGTCCTGTTTGAGTGGAATCTACCTTATCGGATTTAACCTGTATGTTGTTACGAATGATAATCTCATTTTCGGTTGAGTATATATCTATGGTAAGCGGGCTTTGCCTCGAAAGTATGTTGTGCTTAAATACATTTTCGATCAACACCTGAAAAGTTAGCGGTGGAATCAGGTATTTGCATTTATCACTGTCAACTTTTAGCTTGAAAAAGAATCCATCTTCAAATCTGAACTTATATAGATTCAGGTAGGTTGCTATAAAGTCGATCTCTTCTTTTACGGTCACCAAATCACGTTTATTAATGGATAAAACATAACGATAGATGGCCGCAAAATCCTGGATAAATTTATCTGCTTTCTCGGTACTCTCGTAAATAAGGGATGATAAAACACTGAGGTTATTAAATAAAAAATGGTGATCGAGCTGTTCTTTTAAAGCACTGTACTTGGTATTGATCTGATCTTTTTCAATTTTAGCCAGTTTCATTTCCAGGTTAGTGCGCTCTTCGGTTGCCACAATCATCTCCACTACTACCAGTAAAAGAGCACTGATCATAAGCGGCATAATAAATATCATCACCTTGTATTTATCATCATGCTCATGTTCCGGTATCCAACCCATGTATAGTGCCAGATTGATTAATGAAATAACGATGATGGGGATGGAGATTGCTAAGACAAAATCAATCAGAGAACGTATAAACCAATTGCGTTTCCAGGGATAAGATGTATTGAGTTTACGAATTATATAATTATAGAAGAATACAACCACTAAAGCTTCAATGAAACCAATGGCCATGCGCTCAAAAGGAATAGACGCGATTTCATCGAGGGTACGAAAACCAAAAATAACGGTTAACACGATGGCTGTGAATATGATGCCCATGAGAATAAAGGGCGTCAATAGTAACTTTAATCGGTTGCTTCTAAAAAATATCCTATCCATTTTTATCAAAAATCTTATGATGGATTATTGTATTAACTGGCCGGTTAGCTGAAGTAAAAGAAATTCAGCAACTTTGGCTGTGTATTGCGCATCATTATATTGTGCTGCTACGTTAAGCAGGTTTTGTTGAGCTGTTCTGAATTCGATGGAAGTAACTCGTCCTAGCTGAAACATCTCCTGTGTCTGCTCAAAGTTTAATTTGGCCTGCTTCAAACTGCTTTCTTGTAAATCCACAATACGTCGTTTGTAAATATAATCAGTATAAGCGTTGGAAGCGTCACGTTCAACCTGTGATTTTACCTGCAAGGTTCGCTCCTGCTGACTAATGTAATCCAGTCGGGCATTCTTTTCTTTTGTACGCTGCTGGCGACCATTGAACACGTTAAAATTTAATGACACACCTACTTTGGGACCGTTGGATTGACTGTATAACACCTGGCTTGCATCGTTCTCCTGTTTCGAATAGCTGTATTGGCCATAGGCCGAAAGCGTAGGATACTTTTTAGCATCCGTTATTTTAACATCGAGGTTGCTTATTTTTTCCTGTTGCTGCTGAGCCGATAGTGTGGAGTTATTCATCAGTGCCTCGGCTATTACTTCATCGGCCTTGAAATCGTCGCGGTAATTGATGCTGTTATCCACCTCATAAACATTTTGAATGGGTACACCCAATACCAGGTTCAGGTTTTTAATACTCTGAATAAAGGTTTGCTCGGTTTGAAGCACAGTCGTACTATCGTTGTTCATATCAACTTCGGCATTGAGCACATCCAACTGATTAGCTTGTCCGTAGGCCTTTTGGTCAATGGCTTTTTGATGACGTTCGCGGGAAATGCGCATGGATTCTTTTGCCAGGTTCAGATTTTGCTGAGCTCGACATACCTGGTAGTATTGCTCAGCTACCTGTACAATGGTCGTCTCCGTTTGCTGCCTGAAAATGGTTTCCTGCAAATTATCACTGCTTTTTAGTTTTTTATAAGTATAGATGTTGCCAAAACCATCAAACAATGTATAATCAACGCGAGCATTGGTATTGTAGCTGGTTGAAACTGCACCATCGGCTTCAATGATAATGTTATCTGGATTGGACGAAATTTCTGTCTTTGTATCCATTGATGAATAATCAGCACCGCCACTAACAGTCAGCGAAGGCAATAATCCGGCATTACCAATGGAGTTATTGTTTTTGGCCTTTTGGCGTTCAGCACTGGCAATTTTGATGTCGTAATTATTCAACATGGCAATTTCAATGGCCTTCTGAAGCGTTAATTGCGTTGAGGAATCGGGTATTGTTTGCGCCTGGGTGCTGATCACACCCAGTAACAAAACAATTGTATAGAGAATTCTAGTCTTCATATTCTTTTATGTATTTCATTTCTTTAATAGCTGGTTCAATCTCTTCGCTGGTAACAACTCTGCTAAAAGCAAATTTTTGCCATTTTACTTTTCCTTTATTGGCAATGAGCAACATCACCGGCAATAACACGAGTGTTGTTGTGGTGGCCATGGCCATACCGTAACTCACCGAAATAGCCATTGGAATAAGGAAGCGTGCCTGAAGACTTGTTTCCAAAAGCATAGGTGCCATTCCGGCAATGGTGGTCAATGTTGTTAATAAAATAGGGCGGAATCGCGAAATAGCTGCCTCCATTAAAGCTTTTTCGTAGCTCATGCCTTCTTTTAGATTAATGTTCAGGGCGTTGATAAGTACGAGCGAGTCGTTAATCATTACTCCAATCAGGGCAATAACACCCATGCCCGACATCAGACTTAAGGACATGCCGTGAATCCAGTGACCGATGATGACGCCAACCAAACTCAGCGGAATCATCATATAAACCAGGATGGATTGTGTGACCGAGCGAAGTGTTAATATAACGACACAGAACATCAATAATAGGATAACCGGCATCACTTTGGCCATGGAGTCACCCACTTTTTTACTTTCTCTTTTCTGACCATCGTAATCGGCGGATACGCCGGGGTACTTTTCGTAGATAGGCGCTAATACCTCTGCTTCTATCTTTTTGATGATATCAGGTAATGACGCTGATGGATCAGTTAAGTTGGCTTCCACCTGCACCTCGCGGTCAAAGTCAAGGTGCTGGATGCTAGAAAAACCGTTAACCAGCTTAAGGGTTACCAATTCCGATAGCGGATAGGCTACACCATTGCCCAATCGAATTTTCATATCTTCCAGCTGACCGATGTTACGACGGTTATCCTCGCTGTATTTAACCCATACTTTTATCTCATCTTTCCCACGTTGAAGACGCTGAGCTTCATTACCCCAGAAGGCCTGTCGTACCTGACCAATCACACTTTGTAATGTTAATCCCAGGTGGTGGGCTTTTTCTTTTAAGGTGATTTCAATTTCGCGATAACCAATTGGTGAATTGTCCGAAACATCAGTGATCTCCGGCATATTGTTCAAGCCATGCTTAAACTCCTCTTTGGCTGCTCTTAACTGATCATTGTTATCGCCCAGCAAAGAAACAACCAAAGCTTTACCAAATGGGTTAAAGCCTTCGTATAATAAGGCTTCCGCACCGGGAACATCCCCTACTTTTTCGCGCAATCGAATCGTTACATCATCGGTACTTGAGCTACGGGATTCACCATCGAGCAAGGTGATTTGTATCGTCGCCTTACTGCCACTTCCTCGAAACTGCTGGAAGGTTTGCTTGATAATGCTGGCATTATTGGGTTGAAGGGGTTTCATGTCTTCATTTACTTCCCAAATGGCCTGATTAATTCGATCGAGGTGCTGTTGCGTTACCGATTCGTCGGTACCAGATGGCATGGTTAAGCTAACGGTAATGTTATCACCGTCAACCTGCGGGAAGAAGGTAACATTAACCCATCGTGCCGATACCATGCCGATGGACATGATAAATAAAGCCGTGAAAAAAGCTAATGTGATGGTTTTGTATTTGATGGCAAACTCAACTGCTGGCTTATAGGTGATGTCACGAACCTTAAGCAAACCTCTTTCGGCCCAGCCCATGTACTGCATCCATTTGCTCTTGTAATCTTTTTTCAAAGCTTTTGAATGCGCCACGTGAGCCGGCAATATAATAAGGCCCTCGATAAGTGAAACAAACAAAATGGCCATTACAACAATGGAAATTTCTTTAAACATATCACCCATGCGACCATCTAAAAAGATAAAGGCTGCAAAAGCCATAATAGTGGTTAATACGCCTGATAGAACAGCTGGCGTTACTTCCAGGGTTCCATCCACAGCTGCTTTAATAGGTGTTTTACCCATTTGCCAGTGCCGGTATATATTTTCAGCCACCACTATGGCATCGTCGACGAGAATACCCAGTACCAATATTAAACCAAAAAGGGATAACATGTTAATGGTTACGCCTGTGCCGGGAATAAGGATAAACATTCCCAGCATGGAAAAGGGAATACCGATGGCTACCCAGAAAGCGATGCGGGGGTTCAGAAATAAGGAAAGGAAAATCAGTACCAGAACAATACCAATGATTCCGTTTTTACCAAGTAAATCAATGCGTTGGTCAAGCAGATCGCTTTGATCACGAATAACGGTGGCAGTCAGAAAATTCTGACTCTCGTTAAACTCAGCAATGTATTTTTTTACAGCGTCAGTGGCTGTTACAATGTCTTCTGAAAAAGTATTTTGAATGGTAATTACCACTCCTTTTTTACCATTGAACAATACTTCGGATGGTGTATCGGCCCATTGGTCTTTAATGGTTGCCACATCTTTCAGTCGGATGATGCCACCCTCAGACGTATTGCGTATCACGATGTTTTCCAGACCTTCGCCATAATATTCACGATTACGAACGCGGATAAAGAACTCCTCTTCACCATCTTTAATACTACCACCCGTCATTAACAGGTTGGTACTTTTTACAGCCGTTGCAATTTCACTAAAGGTGATGTTATACGATTCCAGAGCATCTTCTTTTAACAGAATTGCAATTTCTTCATCGGGATAACCACCAATCTCAACTTTTGAAATTCCATCCATACGAAGCAGGTCATGCTCCATTTGGCGGGCTGTTTTCTTAAGCTGCTCCAGGCTAACCTGTTTGCCCTCGTTGGGTGTAACGACGTAGTTGATGGAGAAATTGACATCGTCGTGTTTATAAGTAACAACAGATTCGATATCGACAGGAAAGGAAGCAATTCGCTCCACTTCGTTTTTTACTTTAATCAGGGCTTCATCCATGTCGGTGCCTTTCAGCATTTCGATGGTTACGGTACCACTGTTTTCGCGCGAAACGGATGTGATTCGCTCCATGCCTTCCAAGCCCTTAACATTCTCCTCAATCTTCAGGATGGCCCCTTCCTCAACTTCCTCAGGAGAAGCACCCGGATAAACAATGTCGACATAGATATAGCGCTGCGGTACGTTAGGGAAGAAATTCTTCTGTATATTAAATAATGATATCGCTCCGAATATGAACACCATCATCATGATGAGGTTGACAGCCAGAGGGAATTTCATAAAGTAAGCTATGATGTTTTTCATTCTTTCTTAGTTTAGTCTCAGGATTACTTGTTTACACGTACCGGCATTCCATCATAAGCACTCTTAATCACTGTTTCCAGTACTGCGATTCCTTCATCAAGGCCTTGTATAATGGCGTAATCACTCTGTTTTGTGATTACATTAACCGGCAGAAGTTTAAGTTTGCTGTTTTCCACTACGAAAATTTGATTATTGTTATCAAGCATTTTACGAGGAATGCGCATGGCATCATCCAATGGTTTTTGATCGATGTTGGCATTCAGGTACATACCTTCCTTGAGGGCACTGCCACTCACGCGAATAAATACTTTAACACTTTGCGATTGCTCATCGATGTCGCCACTAATACGAACCACCTTACCAATCCACTGGCCATCAATTTCGCTGGAGTTTAAAACAGCTTCTGTTCCAACCTTTATTTGATCCATATTGGAAAGGGGAATGGTAATTTCCAGATCGTAGCTGGCAGTACTGATCATGGTGCCTAAAGCCGATCCGGAACGGACTGCTTTACCAGCCTCGGCATCGACAGATGTTACCACACCAGTAAATGGTGCACGAATGCTGTATTTCACAAATTTTTCCTCCCCCGATTTAACCGAATAGTATTTGCTCATGACACCTTTACCCGAAAGGTAAAAGAATTCCTGATCACTCTGAGCTTCGGGGATCGCAGGTAATTTTTTACCCATTTCGATGGATGAAACATATTTGCGCCAAACCGGATAAGAATTCGGGTAATCTGATTTTAAGTCGGGTAGGATCGAAGTAACGAGCGTTACAAACTCACTTTTTTGCGCCAGTAGATTCATCTTATATTCCTGGTGGTCAATTTCGAGCATAAGCTCACCTTTTTGGTAACTCTTACCTTCTTTAAACTGCCGTGCCGATGGCATTAACTGACCTTCCACCTGTGCAACAATTTCAAAACGGTCTACAGCTCTTAGTTTTCCGGTTCCCTGATAATGGTTTTCGATTGTTTCTTTTTGCGGGTAAATGACATTAACCAATAGGCCTTTGCTTGCTTCCAGTTCTTTGGTGCCATCTTCTTTTGAAGCCGAAATAACTTTAGTAAAAACAAAGGCAACAATGATGATTGCAATGGCAATTAGCAATGATACTCCTTTTCTATTCATAACTGTGGGTATAATATTGTTGAAGTTTTTAATTCAAAATCGTCACAAATGTTGATGTTTTATTTATATATGCGAAATGCAGCAGAATGAAACTAGAAAAAAAACGAATGAAACAGGGGAATGGTTGAGTTTTGTGTTTAAAGATCAAAGTTTCGTGTTTAGAGTTTCAAGAGACTGGGATGATTTATTGATTCGGCATTTTAGCAGTTTATCAATTCCATCGTTCAACAAGTAGTATCTGCCTAAAAAACTTGGAACAATTTTTGATTCGCGTACCTTTGTTGAACTCAAAATGGAGCAATTGCTAACCAAAAAGCAAAGCTATGAAAAGACTAATGTTATTATGCACCTTAATGGGTGTAACTCTCTTATCGACTGCGCAGATCGACCAGGATGATCCATTCAAAAAAATGGATGAGAAGTACCAATCCCGATTAAATAAAATGAATCAGGATTACGAAGCGACGATGAAACGTATGCAGGAAGAATACGATGTGCGTTTGAAACAAATGAATCAGGCCTTTAAAAAATACCTTAAAAAGGGTTTTGCCGAGGTTGAGCAAACCGAAGAAAAAGTAAAACCTGTTGAAGTACCAAAGCCAATAAAACAACCTGTTTTCAAGCCAGATAAAAACATTGATGTAAAGCCGGTTGATAAATTGGATCCGGTGAAAGAGCCGGAAAGAATTGATATTCCAAAGAAGAGTGATTTACCGGAATTAAGCGATATGCCAGAACCAGTGAGGCCGGATGTGGTGATTGCTGATGCAGCAGCTTTTTCGATATCGCCTATCTTTAAAGTACCCGAGGGAACAGAAGCTTACACCAAAAATATACGTGTTGACTTTTTCGGCAGTCCGGCCAGTTTGCTAGTTGATAAGCGCATGAGTGCCTTAACCATTAAAACCGTAAAACCGGCTTCTTTTGCTAATTATTGGGATGATTTTACGGCGACTTATTACCAGGTGTATTTAGAGTCGTTGCTTAATTATGCAGAAGATAAGAATCTAAACGACTGGGGGATTTACCAGTTGATTGATCTTACTTCACGCCAACTCCACTCTACCGCCAACGGCCGAACAATGTGGACCTGGGCCATGATGAACCAGGCAGGTTATCAGGCCAAAATTGGCTATTCGGGTAATTCAGTGTACCTGCTGTTGCCGTTTATGCAAGAGGTTTATGAAAAACCTTATTACAGCATCGATGGGAGCAATTTCTACCTGATGAGTGCAAAAAAGGGCATCCGTAACATGATGACCTATACACAGGATTTTGGTGGCGCTACAAAGAAAGTTGATCTTCACTTGCCTTTTGCCTTAAATTTTATCGATCCTGCTAATGCGGTGGTACGTAAGACCACCTTACCCAACGAAAGTCAGCCATTGGAATTACACCTGGATAAAACGGTAATGGCATTTTTGGCTTCTTACCCTCAAACTGTAAATACGGTTTATTTGAATGCGGCCATGTCGTCATCGGTAAAAGAAACCTTGTATGAATACCTGACACCCCGATTAAAAGACAAAACGGAAACACAGGCGGTAACTTACCTGTTAAATTACCTGCATAATTCATTCGAATATAAAACCGATCGCGACCAGTTTAATAAGGAAAAAATGTTCTTTCCCGATGAACTGTTTTATTATCCTTATTCCGACTGTGAAGATCGCACTGTTTTATTCACACGCCTGGTTAATGAATTACTTGGTCTGGATGCGGTGGCTCTAACATATTTTAGTCACATGGCGGCAGCTGTTTCATTTTCTGAACCGGTTGAAGGCTATTCTTTATTGGTTGATGGCAGACGCTATACCATTACTGATCCGACCTATATTAATGCTCCGATAGGTTCGGTTATGCCCGAGTACGAAAAGTATACGCCGCTGGCCATTAAGATAAATAACGATAGTCGCTTGAATAACATCTGGCAAATGATTGCGCGCTCGGTAGAAGATGGTAATGAAGGAAGAATTTTTATTGCTGATCGCACAACGGGCGAGAATGGAAAGTTTATTGCATCAGGATGGTTCACCGATGAAATTAGTATCGGTAATCACAATTATACAGCTTATGGCGGAACGCGCGATTTATGGTTCGCCACCTTCGATCAGGGAGGTTCTCTGGAGTGGTTTGTACCTGTTAACTGTACCGATAATGGCTATACCCAGGCTTTTAATGTTGGTAAAAAAGGCAATGTTTATGCTTTGATAAACTATACAGGTACTGTTAATATTCATCAGCGGCGCCTGGCCCGCAGCGAGTATCCCGCGCATTTGGTCTTAGGCTTATCAAACCGGGCTCAACCCATCATCAGCGAAAACCTGACTTTTGAAGCTCCTGAAGGTAAAAAATTGGCTTTCTATGGTAAGTACAGAGCTGATGGTAGCAAAATTGACCTCTTATCATTTCCAACGGATAAGGTGAATTTCGAACCAAAGATTACAGTGGACTCAAGAAACGAAGTAGTGGTGCGCGGTGTTGTCGGTGAGATTGAAGGACTGACCAAAGAGGTGCCAATCATGTTATCTGCAGCGACTTTTAGCGCCGAAGATCAGATTGAATCCTACATGAAAGGTTATGAGCAGCAAGGGATGAACCGTCATATGGTGGCCTTGTTTTCTACCCTGCGACTGCTTTCTCAAAATGGAGGACGTATTTCTGGTTTAACGGTGCGAAACCTGATGAATAAGCATAATCCTGATTTTTATAAGCATAATCCGGATGTTTATAAAGGTTTACTGAGCATGCAGTTTGTGATTAACGATGCCGGTGTTGTAAAGGTGGAGACTTATCAAGAACGCAATGTGTCGTTATTTTCCATGAAAATCAAGAACAATAGTCATTTGCAAATAACACGTCCATCGAATGATGTGTACGAAATCAAATGCTTAAATGGCGTCCAGGTGGGGAAAGCCATTGTTTGGTACGACCTAAATGCCATTAAACTCGAAGCAGACGGGACCATGGAATTTAATTACGATACCGATCAAACACGACGCAGTATTAGCATTGATGAAGTGATTGATTAGAAGCATAAATAAGAGGTGAGAAGTGAGGAGGGCAAGAAAATGACGTATAGAAAGTGATAGTTAGTTGTTTGCTATACGTCATGCTAAGCTCTCATCTCTTTTTGATAAATCTCTGTACCGCGGCGCCACTGCGTTAACTTTTTCATGCACTGCACACCTTGTTCATGTACTTTTGAAAGACTTAAAAAAAGCAAAACGAAGCACGCTTGGGTTTCGTTTTATTTTTATAATTATCTTTCGAAAGGTTTTGAGACGATAACTAATTACAAATAATGGAAAAGAAACAGGAGCGTTTATTGTCGATTGATGCATTGCGTGGATTTGATATGATTTGGATTGCCGGGGGGGCAACTTTAGTAAACAAGTTGGATGGGGCCATTGGTTCAGAAGTGACTGGAGTGTTGGCAGCCAACATGCAACATGCCCAATGGGAGGGGTTTACTTTTCTTGATATTATCATGCCTTTATTCCTTTTTATTACAGGCTGTTCAATGGTGTTTTCTTTTCAAAAACGAATAGAAAAGCACGGCCGGAAAAAGGTTTACAGGCACGTTTTGCAACGCTTCGTTTTGTTGTGGTTATTAGGCATGATCTACCAGGGAAACCTCTTAAGCTTGCAGTGGGAGAAGATCGATTTCTTTTCGAATACGCTTCAAGCCATTGCGATTGGTTACCTTGGTGCCTCGTTAATTTTGTTGCTGAAGTCCATTAAGTGGCAAATTGGGGCAACGGCTTTTTTACTAATTACTTACTGGGGCTTAGTGCATTTTATTCCGGGCTTTGACTTGACGGTTGAAGGAAATTTCGCCATTTATATTGATCAATTACTGTTTAAATCACACATCGGAAATGCGGAATATGCATGGATACTTCCAAGTTTAAATTTTACCGCCACAGTTATGTTAGGCGTTTTTGCCGGAGAGGTTTTAACCAACACTTCCATTGGGAAAAATAAGAAATTAAAACATTTGATAATAATAGGGCTTGGACTTAGCATTTCCGGATTTATCATTAGTTTTCATGATCCTTGTATTAAGAAGCTATGGACAAGTTCTTTTACATTGATATCAGGCGGTTATTGTACCTTACTGCTGAGCATATTCTATGGAATAATTGATGTGGCTGGCTATAAAAAATGGGCTACTCCATTTGTAGTATTGGGTAAAAATGCCTTGTTGGTTTATATGGTATTTGCTTATAATCGATTTGTTGATACAGGTGCAATTGCCCACAGGATTGTATTCGGGGCAGAACCTTACTTACAAAAATGGTATCCGGTATTGGTAAGTTGTTTGGCTTTAGCCATACTACTTGGGATATTTTACTACCTCAATAAAAAACAAACTTTTATAAAGATTTAATACCCAAATAGCTTCAATATATGATTATCGCTATAGTTGTATAACCTATCAGAAGCGAGTACCTTGTTTGCTCATCTCAATTATTGAGACTTGCGTAAGTGCTAAATATTCAGAGGGATTGAAAGCTAACTCAAAATGGAAAATGAAATAAGTTGATCTTAAAACTTGTACTAACAGAAAAAGCGACCAAGGGTCGCTTTTTTAGTTGTTGTTAAAGGAGTATTAATTTATTGTGCTGCTTGTGTAACATATACGTAATCAAAGTAATTGCCCGACTGTAAGGATATGTCCATTTTGACCATTTTGCCACTTGTATTAGCAGGTAATGAAATAATCATGGTTGTATTATTTTTGCGTTCAAACGTAAATGTATCCTCTGTAATTTTGTAGGTGGCTTGGCTCATATCTACCATTTCATGGTCATAAAAGTATGGTTTTCCATTAACTTTAATATGATTAATCCACCATCCATCTCCTTTGGTTGTAATTGTTGTAGATTCGGCACCAGGACCGATTTCAACACTTTTTGTAGAGAGGTGGATGTTATCGTCCCAATCGCCTATCGCTTGGTATTCATCTTCGGCACACGATACCGTCATTAAAGTGATTACTGCAAATAATAGAAGTTGTTTCATTGTTTTTTTTTCAATAGATTAGTTGGTTAATCGATAGATGCAGGGAAATAAGAATAGTTGCGTAAAATGAATTATTAAATGAAAAATTTCCGCACTAAGAAATAACAACACACAACTAAAACAAGTAAAAATCGAATTAGAGCTCGATTGGAAAAAACAGGATTGGCAGCAATATTCCGGTTAATTAATCCATAGCCTAAACCAATTACGATATTTATAGTTCCGATAATGAGCATTATATGGCTAAGAGGTAAGTGCAATATGGTATATACGATTCCTAATAATGAAACGGACAAGCCTATTGTGGTTACTTTGAATATCACCTGTGCCAGTTTACTTACCTGATCATTTAAGGGGGCAAATGCAAGCATAAAATATAGAGTGGCCAATGTGCCAAAGCCCATTACATAAACAAATATGACGGGTGCCGGATAAATTAAATCATAGACAAAAGCCATTAGAAGTATAAGTCCCAAGATGATTTCCAAAGGATTAATTCGAGAACTGACCCAGCGGCCATATCGTATGAGTTGTGTATTGGTATGGAATGGTGTATTCATATTTGAGGGTATAGGTAAAATGCTATTAGTCGATCAGCATGAGGAAAAAATAGGAGGCTATGGCAATGCCAATGGCAATAACGATTAGTATTATATTTTTTATGAGGTTTCGTTGATTGTCTTTCGCAGATTGTTCCCTGATGGTTTTTATAACTTCAGCGTCAGCATGTTTGCTTTTAGCGTATTTTCTAGAGAAATCACTTTTCGGTTTTGAAGGCTTAAAGTGTTTATCCTTTAGGTCTTTTACCATTCTTCGGTTTCGCTTTTGGGCATTTATGCCGTCTCTAACAAATCCAAGTCCGCCGGTCATAAGCAAAGAGTGTTGATTATAACAATACTTTCAGATACCTAAGTTAATTAAATGTTTTACTTTATGATAATGTAAGGCAGCTTTAATACAGGCTTTCAATTCCCAAACCGGAATTTTTTGATTGGATTGAAATATAATGACCCGATTAGCTTCAAATTGAAATCGCTCCTTGAAAATGGTTCTAAAAACTTTAACCAAGCGACTGCTGCACTGAAAATACATTGAATACTGATCGGGTGTTTTCTTTTTCCAATCGATTCTTAAAGTACTTCCATGTTTTGTGATATAACTTGGTTCGCCCCATTTAAGTGTTTCGGTTAATTCATTAACAAATTGCATTTCGTGAGCCGTTTCAATAATCAATCCTCTTAAAAAGTCCATTTTGGCTCTTATATCCTCCGGGTAATTTGAAAATACCTCGTTGACTTTAGGGTCTGATTTTATTATTAATTTTTTCATTGGGGATGAGATGATTTTGTTGACATATCAGATGAATGTTTTATAACCAACAGTTGGGATCTTTCATGGTATATAATCCATTTTTGGCAAATGTCAGGCATTTCAAGCCGCCATTGCACTCTCCGGTATAAAAACAATTTTTACAGGAACTATCAACGATTTCATTTTGTCGAAGATGTTTAAGAGTATCGTTATTGTTGTAAAGATCAATTAGGTTGTCCAACTTTAAATTCCCTATAGTAATTGGTAGTCTGCGGCATGGCAATAAATCGCCATTGGGCAAAATGGCCAATAAGGAGTTACCACCTGAACATTTGTAAGGTTTTCCTCCCGATACAAGAAACTGTAATGCCCTATTGGATGATATGTTTAGCTTTGAAAATAGTTTTCGTTTATTTTTATTCTGTTCGTTTAATATAATCTGAAAAAACTCCTTGGTTTGTTCTGTTGATAACTCTAATTTGTCTTTTTTATTGGCAGGTAGATATCTGTCAGTCCATACTTTGAATGCTTTATGTTTTCTGGCGAATCGAACAACATCCGGAAAACTTTTGTAGTTAGCAACGTTAGCCGTGAATGAAATCATGACCGGGATGTTATATTTTCGATAGGTGTGAAGAGCTTTTACAATTTCGTCATAGCTTCCAAGGCCTCTAATGTTATCGTTGGTAATTTTATTTCCCTCTAAGCTTATTTGAATGAATTTTGGATTCAAATGTTTCAACTCCATGAGTTTATCAGCTGACCATAAATAACCATTAGAAAGAATGCCATATGTGAATAGGTTTTTAGTTTTTACTTTTTGAAGTAATGGCAAAAAGTTTTCACATAAAAAAGGTTCTCCACCCGTAAAATTGATGTGTGCTTTGAGTTGCGGCTGCTTTTGGCGACATGCATTTACGAACTCACATAACTGATCTAGAAACTGAAAAAGATCATTTTTTGACAAACTATTATCTTCATAACTATTTTGATAACAATGTTTACAGCGACGATTACATTTGTCTGTCAAATGCCATTGAAAGATAATATTATCTGGTACGTTATTAATCATCCTATTATTATTAGCTGCCGCATCCTCCACAACCACCCCCGCATCCTCCACAACCACCCCCGCATCCTCCACTACAACCTCCAGAACAGCCACCGCCACAGCCTGAGCTACACCCACCACAACCTGCGCCAGAGTTTGAGCTAAAAAAGGTGCTAGTCTGACGAGCTTTCAATAAATAGGTATGTGATAATATACTCTCTAATGCAGTGCCTGCGAAACCTGCAATGCCAAAAATACCTACCGCAAATAATATACTGTCACTATCGATGATTGAATTTTTGTTTTCTGATTTTACCCATTTAAACCGCTGTTTAGTCGCTTTTATGAATTCCTTCCCCCGAGATGTTTGTTTAAAATTCAGTGGTTTGATTTGATGGAACAAAAAGCCAATGGCTATTAAAATGAGAAGAATTAAAAAGAAATATGGTTTGTCTCTATTAATACCATAATATAGTTTGGTTCCACCAGTACCCAAGAGTAGTATAAGAGCAAAGGCTGTCAGTCTGATTTTGTTGGCAATGTATGATTGGTTTGGAATCAGTCCTAAATCCATTAGTTTTTCTTGGCTATCTGAAGTTAAGTTTTTAAAAGATCTTAACGATGTTTGGGATAGTAATTGATTGTATTTCTTTGGTTTAATGGAGTAATCGTAAATAGCTTTTTCTACCTCACTTATGTTTTTATTCTTTAACGAGTTTTGTTTCAATACGATGGAGTCACCTTCTTTTGTAATCTGAATGGCCTTTAGACGCCAAAGGTTAAAAACGGCTGAAGAAATAACCCCCTTCAATCCTCTGCTTAGTAAAGCTATATCAAGGGGAGATAAGGACGTTGGTTCCGGCAATCGACTATTGTCAGTATCCTTGTTTACTAACTTTTTGACAAGTAATATCACTATGGCCGAAAAAATCGAATAGTAAAGTAAGAACAAAGGCCCCGGTATACTAATAAGTTTATCGATCATTTTTAGCAATTTAAAGTCATGTTGAAAATAATGTTAGTAAAAAATGAAATTAAAATAATCAATTAATTATCAACTTCATTATAAAATATCCCAAATCTCTTTTTCATATTTTATGTCAATTCTTCTTTTACAATTTACCATTTCGGATTTTAGGATTCGTTTTTTGAATCATAGTTTTTGATGTGTTAGGCTATAGAATGTATTTTTATTCAGTTATTACCTGTATAACCAATCCGGGAGCAGAAATATCATTGGCTTCGTTTTCGGAAGTACCTATATCATTGATCAACTGACCAGTTAGTACAATATGTTGTTCTCTGATACTGACTTTATTTGTTATATCAATAGCAGCTTTAGCCAGCAGATCTTGCGCAAATACCTTGATGTTTTCAGGAAGTGGCTTTTCAAATTGCAGGTGCAGTGAAGCATAATGACCAAAGACACCAATTGGCGTATCAACAGTTACGTCAGTCATAGAAATATCGGCTTTCGGCTCGAGCCAACTTTTGTCGGGTGTTACGCGCCCTTCGGATGCAATGGCTATTGCGCCATTCGGAAATTTTGAAGCCATTACATATGGAGCCAGTCCCTTAGTTTGTACTTTAGGCAAAGCGATATTACGACTCATAATGGCCGGAGCACTTTGTCGTACCATTTTACCGTGTGAGGGAGCATACCAGGTGTGGTGTCTTTCAAAAACAATGCTGTCAATTAAATTGTGATCTGAATAATGATAGCTACCATAACCGGCTTCCATTGGTGGTGCTATTCTTTGCCACCGGGCAAAACGATCCATCTCACTTAAGCGACGGTCCACATGGCGATCACCGGCAATTTGTGCGTGATAATCCTGACCTTTATATAGGCGTGGCGTATTCATGGGGTGACGTTTAACCGCAACGGTTAAGCCTAAGGCAGCGGCTATGTTACAATCGTCCTGAACGTTCAAAAAAGCCTTGTATTCTGCCTTGCCGGCTGTATGTGTTAAAATATCATGAACTCGCCCCAGGGTTACCGTACTAACCAATAGGGGGGCCGCATCGTAAGTTCGAAAGACATCGGTATTTTTTATAACATCAAATGATTTGATAGCTTTTTGAGATTTCTTGTTCAACGTTGTGCCAGCCTCTGATTGTAATTGCTGAGTAACCTGATTTGTTAAACTGTAAACCGATGGATAATAGTCCAGATTGGGCACATTCCATAACGAATTCAGCGGGCCGGTTCCTGTTATGTGTTCGAGCCATAATTCAGGATATAGTTTCTTTTTTATCTGACAGGCATAATATTGCGAAATATCGCCGCCATCAATTTTCCAGTATTCAATACCGGCATCTTTGCTCCAACTGATCAGTTCGAGCATCTTCTCTTGAGATAAATTTCCTCTGAACCATAAACCCAAACCTTTCCATCCCAATGCTTTAATGTCGGTGTTCATTTGTTTAATACGATTCTTGGGAGTGAGGTGTGCATAACGAGGGAAATCCAAAGTGTCCATTATATTTGTGAAAAAGGTATTTTTAGTCAGGTGCTTATCTTGCCAGCCATGATCGATTAAAAAGTAAAAATCACTTCTTGTTTTTGGTAACATCACCACAGCCATGCCATTATTGCCAAAAATACTCTCTTCGTTTAACTCATCGCGTGCTGCCTGATTTGTGAATATTTTCTGAGCATCGGGAACGGAAACTGCCTGGCCTTTATTGATAAGGTAATTTTGCCAATACCAGGTACACCAGTAATTGGGAGATTGTCCTGCCTTTTCCGGAACTAAATTGATTTCTTCATTAGGTGAGGAGCAGCCACCTGTTAACAGCACAAGAAATAGTATTCTAACTAAAAGGTTCATCGTATCGATTCTTGAGTAAGTTATTCGTGTTGCGAAGTATTATTTTGCAAGATGTTTGATTCTGTTCATATTTTGCATTCTATATTTATGGGCAGTTTCGTATTGCCCTAAATTTAAATAGCAATAATCTCATTTTATTTTCCATCCAGCGTGTTTTGTAATTCATCAATTAGATCTGCTTCAATAAGGTCGGATAATTGATGGTTTATAATGTTAAATGACTTTACAATTATTGGTTCATTCCAGGAGAAAGAATATAGATCTTATTGTATAGTTTTGAATGAGAAATATTTTTTGAACCTTAAACGTGCCTTTTTTTGCCGTCTGGATTCATCATTCAGGTCATTGACCAATAAATGGAGATCATTAGTTAGCTGATTAATTTGTTCTGTTGATATTTCCAATGAATCCAATTCGAAATGAGTTTTCATTGTTTCAAAGGATATTTTACTATTTGAAACATTGTAGTTATTAAGATAAAAGATTTCTTTTACAAGTCTGCCATTTCGATAAATATCTACCGAGCGAATACCTATAATAATTTCGGTAATGGGGATGGGTTTTAAAAACAGCCCAAAAACAATATCTGAAAGACCAAATATGGCTAGGGTATAGATAATAATGATTTTTAAATCTTGATCTAATTTAAAATTTGACTGAAGTATGTAAAAGACAATAGCAGATACGATCATAGCTACACCAAATGCAAGATTCTTTTTTGCATTTGGTTTATCAAATTTACTCTTGATAAAATAACGCTTTCCTTTAGAATGTATACGTTTAAAAAGTGTTGACTGGCGATAAATGGAATGTATAGCTAAAATGCTTACAAGTACGATATAATATTCTAAGCCATTGGTAACAAAATGATTTAAGACCAAATAAAAAATAAATGCCAGTATGATTCTATATTCTTTAGTCATTATAATAAATTTAATGAAGTTACTAATTCTTGCAGTTCCAAATCAGAGGTATTGGTAAAAGGCAGATAAGGACAATAATTGCATAAGGTGAAAAGAAGACAAAATCGGACAAACTATTTTCAAATACGATGTGTTTGAAGTACTCAATCGTCATAATTATATTCCATAATCCCAAGCCGATGAAATAGAAAAGTTCCTTTTTTAGCCTTGCCCTTTTGATTAATGAAATGAGCGAAATGATTAGCCAGAATAAGACTGAAAACCCGAGGTAAAAAACCATTATAAATGAAATCCATGCATGATCAGATGTCCATAGGTAGTTTAAAATAAAAGTTACACAATTTAGTAACAAAAAGGTTAATAAGGTTTTTAATCTAAAATATTTCATGAGCTCGTTTATATCTCAATTAAATAATCAAACTCTTAAAAATACCATAATATATTACAATACAAGCTATTGATAAATGCAAATTATCAATAGCCTGTAAATATTTAATTTTCTCAGACGATGTTTAGTATTAACCCGATTTAAATTTCTGAGTCTCGAAAATTAATGTCGGCTTATTAATTATTTTGATGAGTGGTAGCCATTGCTGAGAGATTTTTATAGAAATCAAGTAACTGTGGAATGTAGTGCTCAAATGTGGGGTAAACGCTTCGTTGTTGCTCGTAGATATAGAGTTGTTTGGCTAATACGGTTACCCATCCAAAACCCATCTTTTTGTCCTGATTAATGGTATTGGCAATCACATTATTATTAAAGTTATGATCGTTGAGGTATTTTATGACAATGGCTCTTACCAGGGCTTCATTCAACATTATTTGCCACTTTCCATAAGCCTGACCTACCATTAGGTCTTTCACCAAAGGGTAAAGGGAATTGCCATATGCTTCAAACTCATTCTCATATTGAGCCAATAAGGGGTTGACAAATGAATGAGCGTATTCGTGAACGACAAATGGCAGGCAATTTTCCTTTGAATAAGCTGGAATTCCATTTCCATCAAATGCCCATGTACCTATAACGACGTAAGTCTGGGTCTTTCCTTTTTCTGTTTGGTTTGTTACGCAGTAACAGTGATCGCCGGTGCCAAGGCTCACAATAATTTTAAGTTTTTGCGAGCTGCTTTCTCCAAAGAATTTAGTAATCCATGCCGTATCAAACGACCCGATTACTGGTTGGAAATGCTCAGCAGTGGAATCAAACAAAGTTTGGTTTTGCTTGAAAAAATCAACGCAACGAGTCTCTTGATAAAAGAGCTTAAGAAGCCTGGTAAACTCACTGGCCGATTCATTATTCCATCTGTCAGGGGGTGTTTTTGAAAAATCAACAAGCGGATTTAATTGAGCATCTAATGATAGCGCCATACTAATTACAGCATCATAAGATATGCCTTGGGTTTGACGAAGCTGTTGAGTATATCCAATTAAGGGATGAGGTTGATGGTGTGCGAAATGCTCTGCTACTCGTTTGGTATATGTCTCGTATTTAGTTGAATTATATTCCGGATGGCCAGCTAAACGAAACACAATACTCAAGAGCTCTACATTTTGGTTAATTCTTAAAAAATCGACCGAAGCAGGGGTATTGGCCATTAATGACAGGTTGGAAAATATCAAAAGGGCTAAAGTCATTTTTTTCATTATAGGATGATTTTGTAGAAAAGCACCTAAGTATAGGCATGTGTATCTCAGGTACTGAACCAGGTTAGTACTTTTAGTTATAAAAATTAATAAGGTTAATTCTAAGAAGAGGGTGTTAACTGATAAATTTTATCGGGTTGTAATAGTATAGTTTTAGTTTGCCTTTCCGAATCGCGAAACAAACATAAATGGGATAAATAATATTGACCAGGTAAATACAAGCGATAACGGGCAGAAAGTAAAAGGCACCAGGTAAGTGCATAATAGCATATATTCCCCACATAGTTAAAGAAAGATAAATCAAAATAGTCCAGAAAATCTGAAAGTTAATCACATTGATACCTTGTTCGTTGAGGTGCATTATTTTCTGGCGATTACCATACCAAAGTATTAATGGAACGATCAGCCCTGCAATAGGATTGAATATATTGAGCAGCACAGATAAATGGAAGTTCCTGATAAATTTTTCATTATAACTTTTACCATAATCAATCAAATCTTCGGTATCAACACCTAGTGCTTTGCAGATACAATTAATGGTTTCACCCCTGGGCTGTGTTTCATTTTTTTCGATTCGCTGAAGCGTCCGTAGGTTTATACTGGCCAGGTCAGATAGTTTTTCTTGCGATAGTCCTTTTCGTTTTCTGATGGTTGCGATTTTGGAACCAATTGTCTCCATAGTTTTAGATTTGATCTCGGTCAAATGTAGAATATTATTGATTTGAGTCCTACGGTTTTTCTATGACATTCTTACGGCACGTTTGTTAGTTGTCAGAATATGAATTGCTTGTGTTTGTTTATTTCTTGTTTGATAAATTGATTTTAACAAATCGGCTTATAATAAACAAGAGGCAATAGTTACTTTCAAACCATTGCCTCTTGTTAAATAAGCTGTTTTTATATTATCTACTTCTTCTCTTTGCGCAACATTTCCCCAACCTCAAGTAGTATTTCTTGCGAAGGAAGTGGTACACGTCCGAGGCCATCGGGACCAATATTCAGCAATAGGTTACCACCATTCCCATTAATCTCCTTTAGCTTATTGTAAACTGTTTCGGGCGATTTCCAATTATCATCGCTTAGCTTATAGCCCCACGACTTGTTCATGGTGTAGCATGCTTCCCATTCGTAGCTCACTTTATTCTTCAGATGTTCTTGCTCTGGTGTGCCAAAATCCTTTTTAAATATACTGCGTTTAGCTACCCGGTTGTTAATAATTATTTCGGGTTTCAAATCCCTGATGTAATTATAAAGATCGATACCAACATCGTTGTTCCACCATTCAACCCAGTCTCCATCAAACCATAGAATATCAGTATCGTAGTTGGTAATCAATTCCTTTATCTGGTTTTTCATGTATTTGATATAGGCGTCTCTTTGTCCCGCTTTCATTTGAACCTGCCCCCAATGATTCCAGCCATTATTGCCCGAAGCATTACGTTGTTGTGAGTTATGGTGCCAATCGATAATACTGTAGTAGGTGCCAAATTTAATTCCCTGTTTTTTACAGGCTTCGCTTAGTTCGGCTAATATATCGCGCTTAAATGGTGTGTTGGCAACGTCAAAGTTCGTGTATTCACTGTCCCATAGGCAAAAGCCTTCATGGTGTTTGGTGGTTATCACCAGGTATTTCATACCGGCTTTTTTAGCCAATATTGCTATTTGGTCAGCGTTAAACTCCGAAGGATTAAAAGTATGGGTTAGCATGGCATAATCCTGAGCTGCAATATCGGCATTGGCCTGTATCCATTCAGCATAGCCACTTATGGTATCGTTTTGCCAAACACCTCCCAATTGACTGTAAAGTCCGAAATGAATAAACATTCCATATTTAGCTTCGGTAAACCAATTCATCCGCTTGACATATTCCTTTTCCGATTCCTGGGTGTAATCAGTCGTTTGTGCCTTGGTAAGTAATCCCAATAAGAGAATTGTAATACAAAAAAGGGTTCTCATCTATTTAATTTTAAGGTTATAACTCAATTTTATTATCGAACTAAAAAATATTTTTCAGCCAACAATGCTGCAATATAGCAGTTTCAGCAGATAAGTAATTGAAGCTGAACATTTATTCCAGTTTTTCGAACAGAAAGAGCTCGGATTGAACGAACTTCTTACTCTTTGTCTTGTTTAAATAATATCTACTTGTCGTTGTTAACTTTTCCATTGTGGTTGTCAGGAAAATCGATTGACTGACTTAAGAAAACGTTCTGTTGGTCAATACCTGGTGGCGATTAATTGTGATTTTTATTAAATTGTTAATACACTATTAATTAATAACCGTTTACAATGAAAACAACAAATAAGCTATTAAAATGGCACACCCTTTTGTTATTCAGTCTTATCAGTGTGATGGTTACTTCTCAAACCCGCAGGGAAGTTCAGTTTTCTCTGGATACTTTGTATAAATCGCATAAACGATTGCAAAGTGATTACCGCAAATTACTCAATCAGTGGAAAGTTTATGATGCCTTTTATTTGCATGTTAAAGCAAATGTTTTGGATAAGGAATTTATAAACGAGCCCATTGATAATGGTATCGAGATGTTTAACAAATCGTGGAGTGGCGTGGCCTCGCGGATGGAGCTGTTCGAAGATTCTACCATCTATCTGATTGATTCGCTTAATCAACTGACGGAGCAGAACCTGAAGTTGATGGCACAGAATGAAACATATCTGCGCTTGCTCACCGGCTCCTTAAAGGAGGCGGCTTATCCCAACACCGAAAAAGAGTTGATTGGAACCTGGCAACTTTACCTCAATCCCATGCAGGTGGAAGGTAAGGCGTATAAATCTGGTATAATAAGCCACAACCCCTTTACCCATGCCGATTCTTTGCAACAATACAACATCCATCAGTTAGATGTATTGCCTGATGAGCTGGCGAACATCCACTTTAAAGACGGGCGCAAGCAGAAGTGCTTTTATGAAGTGGAGAATTTCAGCAGTAAAAAGCCATATACCATTCACTGTTCTAAACAGGATGATTTTAAAATGACGATTCACATTTCGCCCATGCCAACCGGTTTGGAAGTATCGTACGAAATACCATTGGATACAACCCAGGTCTTGTATTTCCATGGCGTAATGAAACCGTGAATACGGGAGAGCAGAGGATGCAAGAGTTAATTTTTAGTCTTGCATCCTCTTTTAAATTTCAGGTTTTAAATCTTTAAAAACGATAACCTGCTTTTTGAATGTCTTTTAATGTATTGATTGGCTTGGCAGGTTTAAGGTATTTATTCATGTGCTTGTAGATTTTCACCCTGATTTCTTTGGCCTTTTTAGTATCCATGCGGTCGAATGAATGGCCACCTGGTACTTCTTGATAAATTTCATATTGGAATTGCTTGTTGTCGGCTTTAAGCGATTTTATCAAATGCTCAACTTCCAATACATGCACATCATTGTCGTTGGTATTGGTATGGATGAGTAATGGTGTGTTTTTAAACTTATGGGTATTCCAGGCAGGAGAGCGTCGACGGTATTCTTCCACATTTTCATGTGCCGATTGTCCGATATGATAATCCACTTCGTAGAGGGCCCGGTAATCGTCGTCGTAATACCCCATGCGAGCAACTAAATCGCTAACGGGCACACCTGCATAAGCCACTGCAAAGTCCTTAGGGTGGTTAAAAATATTAAAGAGTGTAATTAGCCCACCATGACTCCAACCCATTATACCAACACGTTTTTCATCAATAAACGGGTAGTTTTCCAGCATGTAATTCTTGCTGGCAAATACATCTTCCACTTCCAGATCGCCGTAGTCAATTTTCTTGTAATGACCTTTACCGTAGCCGGTGCTACCCCGATACTCAGCCGCAACCACCACATATCCCTGGCTAACAAGTTCACGTACAATATGGGTGTAATAAGTAGTGAAATCGGCATGTACGCCGCCATGCGGCAATACCATTAAGGGATATTTTTTATTCGTGTCCAGATTTTTAGGAAAGAACAGGTATGACCAGAATTTGACTGGATTACCGGCCCCCAGTGCAGTCGGATTTTTCTCTTTCCATTTGGGCGGGCCATACATATATACTTTATCAATGTAGGCAATGTCATCGAGGCGTTGATGCCACATTAGATCATCCACCATTTTTTCAAGGCGGTCGAGGCGATGTTGCAGGTTCTCGTCATTTGATTTAATAAGGGATTCGATGGCATCAGATTGGCCAAAGGCAGTCATTGACATGGCCAGAAGAATAAATATTGACAGTAGAGCTTTTTTCATTGCGATTGGATTTGATAAACGAAAATCTAAGTAATAAAACTTTCGTGATAGAATATACCCTTTGACTAACTTTCTTTTAGAAAATTGGTCAAAGGGTATATTCTATTTCTTTTAATCGCAGCTCTTTATAAGCTTTTCTTATTTCGTAAGTTCACCACCAGAGGCATCGCCCTTCTGAAATAAAGTTGGTGTAACGCCAAACAGATTTTTAAAACTTTTAGAGAAGTATTTTGGATCATTAAATCCTACCTGATAGGTAACTTCAGAAACATTCAGGTCGCCTTGTTTTAAAAGTTTAGCAGCTTGCTTAAGTCGGATGGTACGGATGAACTCACTGGTGCTTTGTCCGGTTAATTCGCGCAGTTTCATATGCAGCAATGTTCGGCTGACATTCATCTTCTTAACCAGTTCAGATACATTGAAGTTGGCATCAGACATGTTGTCTTCAACAGTTTGAATGGCTCGGTTAACAAATTGCTGATCGGTGGAAGTGGTGGCAATCTCTTCAACAAAATCCCACTGCTCCTTGAAGCGTGACTTTAGTAATTGTCGGCTGTTAAGTAGGTTTTGTATCTGAGAAACCAGTAATTGTTTCTCAAAGGGTTTAACCACATAGGCATCGGCACCTGTTTCCAAACCTTCGCGCTTCGAGTCAATATTATCCAGAGCAGTTAGCAGAATAACCGGTATGTGGCTGGTAATGACATTCTTCTTGAGCTTGTCACAAAACGTAAAACCATCCATTTCTGGCATCATCACATCACTAATAATAATGTCGGGTAGGGATGAAGATGCTTTCTCCAGGCCTTCAACGCCATTTTCGGCTTCGTCAACCCGGTAATGTACCTGAAGAATGCTGGCCAGATACGAACGCAAATCGTTTTGGTCTTCAATAATTAAAACCTTTGGTTTGTCACCACTGCTGGTTACAATCGGTTCCGAAATTTCGGTGGTAACATCTGTTGGAGTATATTTTGTTTCACGATCGCTCTGATCTTCGATGATTTCGTCTTGATTGAATTTGTTTTTATTCACACAAAGATCGATAGTGAAAATAGTTCCACTTGGGGTATTGTCTTTTAATTTTATTTTCCCTTTGTGCAATTGCACCAGTTCTTTTACCAATGACAAGCCTACGCCAGTGCCCGCACCTCCCAGGTTTTGGTTCTCTTCGGATTGATAGAAACGGTCAAAAATCTTTGGTTTATCAGCATCGGGTACGCCCGTTCCGGTATCACTAACAACAATTTGCAACTGCTTTGATTTTTGCAGTGGCATTAATTCAATGGTTATTTTACCTCCTTTAGGAGTGTATTTAAACGCATTACTCAACAAGTTAAAAATAATGGTCTCCAGCTTCTCTGAATCGAACCAAACCATCAGGGGTTTAGAGTCTATTGCACACTCAAAAGAGATGCTTTTCTGATCTGCAATACCCTGGAACGATTCAGCAATACGTTTAATGAAGCTATTGATGTTGCGCTGCATAATATTAAGGTGCATGTTACCTTGAGTCACCTTTCTGAAGTCCATCAACTGATTAATCAGACGCAACAAACGGTCGGTATTGTTTTTCATCAGGCTCAGCTGGCTTTTGGTTGCTGATGAAATACCTGAATCATGATCAAGAATTTCCTGTAATGGGCCGGCAATAAGGGTCAGCGGTGTTCGGAATTCGTGAGAGATGTTGGTGAAAAAACGAATTTTCATTTGATGCATCAAGGTTTCTTTCTCCCGTTCTATTTTATCACGTTTCAAACGCTCCCGCTCCTGAATGCGCACAACAATTATTCGCTGTGTAAGAAATAAAGCACCCAAAAGAAATACGAAGTAGCTAAGGTAAGCATACCATGTTTTATAAATTGGAGGTTTAATGTTAATCCTTAATGTGGCTTCATCCTGACTCCATTCGCCATCGTTGTTAGAGGCTTTTAATCGAAATAAATAACTACCCGGAGAAAGGTTGGAGTATACTACCGATCGATGGTTGGCATTGGCCAGGTTCCATTCCTCTTCCAGACCTTCCAGGCGGTACATAAAGTTATTCTTTTCTTGCTCGAAGAACGATATGGATGAAAATTCCAGTTGGATAACATTCTCATCGTAGCGCAGGTTTATTTCCTTGGTTAAGCCGGTTGACTTTTCGAGAATGATACGGTTATTAATTTCAATATTGGGTTTAACCTCCTGGCCGGCCAGGCTAATTTTACGCAGCACCGGTTTGGCGTTATAAGGATTGTGTTGCACACTATCGGGATGAAAAGCCCATAAGCCATCTCGCGTTGGCATGGCCACCATTCCTCCCTGAAGTTGGCCGATGTTACCAATAATAAAATAGTTTGTTGCAAAACCTCCTGACATATAGTAGGGTGTAAATACACCCGATTCGCGGTTGTAACGTGCCATACCTTGCAGGGTGCCAAACCAAACAACATTGGACGAACCATTGTAAATTTGGCTCACAGCTGACGATGGTAAACCTTCTTTTTCCTTAAAAACTTTGTTGGTACCCTTGTCAATATTAATAAGGTTCAAACCTTTGGTTGTGCCAACCCATAGTTCACCATTACCGGCATCGGCAATTGATAAAACATGTTTGTCGGCAATAGCTATTGGGTGCGATTCACGATTCAGATGGTGCAGTAATTTACCTCCGGAAGTTTCGCCATCGATGGAAAAACAGAATAGACCTTCGTATTGCGTGGCAATCCACAGGCGATTTTGCGAATCGATATGATGGGCAATAACAACCTCGTGGGTTGGGAATAACCTGCTGCCATCTGCTTTTTCAAATATAAAGCGCTGCTGCGTATTGTCGAAAATGTTGATCCCATTCTTTGTAATTACCCAAATATGCCCATTGCGCTCAATGATGTCAAGTACATAGTTGCCATTGATTTTATGCTTTAAAGGCTTGTACAAGGTAAATTGCTTAAACGAAACCAACTCATCCTTTTCGATTACAAAATGCATCAGTCCTTGATCTTCTGTACCAACCCAGTAATGTCCTTTTTCATCAACATGTACCGCTGTTATATTCTTTTTATAAAGATTTGGTGTTGCTGTAGAGTCGGCAAGTAGTGCTTCGTAGCTAACCAAACCATTTGGTTTTTTATCTAATTGAAACAGTCCGCCCGGAGTAGCTAATAATAATTCATTCTCATTGAGTTGGGCCAGGTTGTTTATTCGATTAACATTGTTTTTGTCAAAAGTTTTGGTTGAATTAACCAGGTGAATAAAGTTGTCCTGATCTTTGGTTATTTGTATCACACCACCTCCCAGTGTACCGGCATACAAATTACCCTGGTTGTCAGAATAAATAACTTTTACCTTGTTTTTAAAAAGACTTTTAAGAGCATTTTGCCTTTCCTTAAAACGCATAAACTTATAACTCCTCGGTGTTTTACTTCCAATAAGACGGTTTAAACCACCATCATAAGTTCCGGCCCACATATTGCCTTCTTTGTCTTCACATAGAGCATAAACGTTGTTGTGACTGATTGAAGTCGAGTCATTGGCGTTGTGCCTGTAGGTAATAAAAGAATCTCTATTTTCGATATACAGGTTAAGACCTTGCGCCCAGGTTCCAAACCATAAGCGACCTTCTCGATCTTCATAAATGGTCATTATGGCCGGACTGCTGATTGATCCCCGGCGTTTGTCGGCACGATAGTTTTTAAATTGCTCGGCTCCCGGATCCAGTCTGCTAAGTCCACCTTCGGTAGTTCCGGCCCAAAGCGTTCCTTTACTATCTTCCAAAACTGAATATACATGCGGGTATACCAAACTGTTCTCGTCGTTGGCGTCGTGCCAGTAATGGGTTACTGTTTTGATGGGGGCTTCGTTATCGGCACCTATTTGCAGGCGATTTAATCCATTTGCAGTACCAACCCATAAATAATTGTTCTTCGATTCGGCAAAGCAATAGATGTGTTTCGATGTTAACCTGAAGTTACTTTCGTCGGGTAAAGGAATAAACTGTTCTGTTTTTAAATCAAAAATACTTAAACCACCATCTTCGGTTCCAATCCACAAACGTTTATAAGCATCTTCATACAAGGCCTGAACCACATTCGCACATATTGTATTCGGATTATTGGGATCGTGTCTGAATACTTCAATGGAATAGCCATCGTAGCGGTGCAAGCCCTCTTCCGATCCAAACCACATAAAACCGTAAGAGTCCTGAATGATGCAGTGTATATTATTATCGGCTAAACCATCATCAGTAGTGATGTTTTTGGTAATGTAATCGGGCTGTTGTGCCATTGACGAACTAACTCCAATAGCAAAAACAATCAAAAGCAATACTTTTTTAATCGAATAACGCATATAAACAGTACTAATTATGGGTTCGAAGCATTCAATACGATGAATGAATATTGGCTTAGGCAAAAATAATACAATATTATAATTGCAGGCTGATTATAAAACCATATTAACGACAGATTATAAGCAATAGTATCTAATCGCTAGTTGAAGTAGTAAAATGATATCAAATTGAAATTTAACAAATCTTAACGGCGTTAAATTGTAATTATTCGGAAAATATTCTCACTTTTGCATTAAGGATTTTTCATAAAAATTGGATTTAGTTAGCTGATTTAAGGGTAAGGACAGATTAAAGAATCTGTCCTTTTTTTATGTTTTAACATGGTTTAACGATGATTGATATTTCTTCACTATAATAATCCAGATATTTGTACTGTAGATTTTTTTTCATAGATTTTGGATTTAGTTAACGAACTGATTAAGGGTAAGGACAGGTTTTCGATCTGTCCTTTTTCTTTTTTATACGGGTTAATAAAATAAGATTTAACAAGGCTTAACGATGATTGATATTTCTTCACTATAAAAAATCGGACATTTGTAGTGTAGATTTTTTTTCATAGATTTTGGATTTAGTTAACGAACTGATTAAGGGTAAGGACAGGTTTGACGATCTGTCCTTTTTCTTTATATTGAATCCTGTAAAGATTTTTAATTCATGTGTAAACATTGTATCTTTTAATCTGTTCTCTAAGCAAATTTAAACTATGGAAAACCTTTTTTTGAAATACATGGGATCTCGTGAGGGTAAGAAAGAAAAACCTCAAAAGCAAGTTGTAAATCCTGGCCCGGTTATTACAATTTCGCGAGAATACGGATGTCATGGTAAGCGAATCGCTGAAAAGTTAGCCGAAATATTAACTGCCAAAAGTGAAGCCAGTGGCGAAAACAAAGAATGGCGTTGGATAAGCAAGGAAATTTTAGATGAATCGGCTAAGGAATTAAAGTTATCATCAACACTGGTTAAGGAATTAAGTGACTATAAACACAGTCGGTTTTTTAAAGAATTGGCCTTATTTTTTAGCGAAGATTTTTATCCGGGTGATGCCACCATCAAAAATACCATTGCCAAATACATTCATGATGAAGCCGAGCAGGGCTATGTGATTGTTGTTGGTCGGGCAGGGGAGGCTATTACCAAAAATATCAGCCGATCGTTTCATGTAAAGTTAGAAGCACCACTTGATTGGCGTGCCAAGGTTGTATCCGAAGAGGATAACCTGAGTCTTAACGATGCCAGAAAAGAATGCATCGTACAGGATAAGCGACGAGAACAATTCAGAGATTATTTTGAGAAAGGAAAAAAGGACATTGATTTTTTTGATGCCATATTAAATTGTAAGGCACTAACCGATGATGAAATATTAGAGTTGTTGGTGATAATCTGTGAAATCCGAGGCTTCATTTAATGACTGTCCATTTACTTTAAACTAAAGTCAATATCTATATAAATAAAAAAGCCACTCAATTGAGTGGCTTTTGAATTGAATATCAATCCTTATGATTCATCTTCATTGATTAACTTTTTATGGATTCCATAAAATAACACCAGGCTTAATCCTCCCCAAAGTAAAACCATTGATAGGTAAGCCACTTCTTCTGGCATCACAGCATTCACTACTAAAACATTACCGAGGATAAGACCAACAGCTAAACCTACTAATAGCATTCCATACTTTAAGCTTAAGTAGTGCTTGGGTTTTCCATATTCAAAAATTTTAGCCTCTTTGCTTGAAGCAATCAGCGCCGTACGCTCGATACGTCTGCTTTTTAAATAGGACAATGAAATTATAATTGCCGTGATACTTCCAAAAAATCCTAAGGGAACTAATATACCTTCCATAATTCTATATTTTAAAGTTTTACATTTTATTCAATCTCTCCCGGAGCGTTCACTTGTTGGACTACCTAAGTATTATGGCGGTTACAAAAAAATGTCAATTGTTTTCAAAAAAATCAGAATCCGGTCTTTGGCCGCTTCTTGTATCGCATAGGCTAACTTGCCATCCAACACAACTCTGCGTAAATTGTAAAATGTTTGTAACCTAAATTATAAATGGGGCGTCCTATTGGTGAATGATTAATAATGATGACATAGCATTAATAAAAAGCATTCGTGCCGGCGATGCAACTGCTTTAGCTCAGGTAATTGATAAATACCAGCATATGGCTTACACTTTGGCCATTAGTATTGTCAAAAATAAAGAAGAGGCTGAAGAAGTGACACAGGATGCATTTTTTAAAGCTTACAAAGCCATTGATCAGTACAAAGGTGATTCTGAATTATCAACCTTGCTATACCGCATCATTTATAATACCGCTATTTCAAAAATACGAAGCAGAAAACCGACAACGGCCGATTTAGACAGTAAGGAAGCAATCGAACAGGATGCCCTGAATTTTGGTGATAACCTAAATCGCCTGGAGATTCAAGAGCGCAAAATGATACTTAAAAAAGCATTGAGCCGCTTAAAGGAAGACGATGCGTATATTATGATCCTGTATTATTACAAAGAGCAGAGTATTGATGAAATTGAGCAAGCAACTGGTTTGGGTAAATCAAACGTAAAAATTAAGTTGCATCGAGCCAGAAAACAGTTACAGAAAGAGTTGAAACTGATTTTATGCCATGAATTAAAGTCTTTTATTTAATTTTAGAGCCATGAAAGAGGAAGATATTAACCGTGATAAGATAGAAGACCAATTAATTAAAGATTTGTTTCAGGATTTTGAGCCCGAGCTGGCGCCCGAATCTTTAAAGCAAGCAACCATGAATCGTGTTCTTAAAGATTGGACCGAGAATTCGGTTGCCTACAAGCCTTTAATTAACAAAAGTAACCGGCTTTGGTTATTGGGTGGTTTCGCTGCTTTATTGGCCATCACCTTTATGGTTGATGCATCAGTGTTGGTTAATTATTGGGAGCAATTAAATATTGATACATCCTTAATTGATTTTTCAGCCATTGGTAGTGGTTTTGATTATGTTGGAGGGGTGTTTAAAAGTTTACCAACTATTATGTATTTCATTGCCATTGGGGTATTAGGTTTGTTGGGAATGGATCAATTATTTAGTAAACTGTCGAATATTTGATATCAGATACAACAAAAAAAGACAAGAGCGAATCCACAATTAGATTCGCTCTTGTCTTTTAAATATTTCGAACTTATCAAACAACTCCAAACAGACTAAAGAGAACAAAAAGATAGTGCGCTGCAACTCCGGCCAATAAACCACCAATGGTGTGTGCCAGCAAAGCTTTTGAGGTCAACTCGCGGAAGTTGAGCGTGTCAAGCATAGCTGTATGTGTGCTTAAGTAACCGCTCCAGCACATGCCCATGGCTGTAAATACGGCAATCTCATTTCCTCCCACAATGCCTTGAGCAATAAAGGCTTTAACCATGGATAGGGCTGCACCAACAGCACCTAGTGATGTTACAGGGAACGCAATTAACTCAGGATATTCGAATCCAAATAACCATTTGAAAAGCCAATCAACAGATCCGGCTAATTTAGGTAGGATGGGTACGCCTTCGTAAGCCAATCCCTGATAACCCAAAGCAGCGTCGGCTGGTTTAAAAGTTATGACCATCACAATTGTACTGATTACCAATACGCCGGGTATAATGGCTAATCCCAGGTTAACACCCGATTTACCACCATCCAGCATGGCATTTAAAAAGCGTTGAAATGTACTTCCTTTACTTTCGAAAGATATTTTTTCCTCGTCGCCTTTACCTTTAAACTCTTTGTCAGCGGGTATTTTTCCTTTAATTAAATATTGCATTAAACGAGTAGAAATCACGGCTCCAATCACGGCTCCGGCCAATCCGATCATCGCACCGGAGAAAAAGCCAAGACCGGTCATAAAGGCCAAAACAATTAGCCCCATGCCAAAGGCAGTACCAAAATTGGTAAGCGAGATTAACTCGTGCGTTTTAAAATAGCGGCTGAAATTTTTATCGTTCGACAGGGCGATTATAGCCGGGTTATCTGAAAAGAATGTCATCAAACCAGCCAGGGCACTAACCCCGGGTAAATTGAATAAGGGACGCATTAAAGGTGCCAGAAGAACTTCCAGTAATCGAACCACGCCAAACTCAATCATTAATCGTCCTAATGCTCCTGTAAGTACAGTTATACCCATAATGAAAAATACAGTGTTCATTAATAGATCATGGGCGGTTCGCATCAAGGTGTTTAATAAATTGGTAACTCCCATTACGTGCCCCAGGTAGCCGAAGAAGGCTCCGAACAGTACCAGGAATATCAAAGCTTCGTATCGGCGACGCTCTAAATATCCTCTTTCCTTTAGTTTTGTTAATGCACTCATTTTGTCTGATTTTACGCGCCAAAAATAGAAAGGCCGTTAAAGGCAAAACAAGACGAAAATCACTATTTAAAGATTTTTTTCATGAAATAAATCAGTTTGAAACCTGATATTTTTATACACATAGTTTTATTATTACTTGTTTGTGTGATTGATGATTATGTGTTTGCTTATTTTAATGCTTTGTTATTTAGTGTTTTATAGTTGGTTTTTATTGAATTGTTGCACCTCTCCAATAAAGTTTAAATTCCCAACTAAGGCCTTTCGCTTTAGCATCAAAAAAGATTATACAGTTTCTTAAGTCTTGAATCGAGTAAGGTTTACTAAACGACTTTTGGCTTAATTCGAACGATCTGTTATATTTTTGCATTTAAAGTGAATATTCATTACATAGGTTTTCATGCAAAATATCGAACCATATAATCGTTGGGAGAAGCTTTACCAGGCTAATCAGGATCCGAAATCAATATATTTTGGTGAGCAGTACGATGCATTTCTGTGCCGTAATACCATCTATGATCATTATATACACCCCAAATGGGACGAATTTGGTTCAAAAACCCTGTACCTGAAAATCCTCTTTGTGAATTATGATTTGGGCTTCGCCATCATTGAACTGATGGGCGAGTGGAACGATTGCCTGTACAACGACATTATGCACCTGAAGCGGACTGTTATTGAGAATCTGGAAGAAAATGGTATTCAGAAATTTATCTTAATCGGCGAAAATGTGCTGAATTTTCATTATTCGGATGACTCTTATTACGAAGATTGGTTTAACGATATTGAAGATGGCTGGATTGTGGCCATTAATCTTAGGCAGCACGTTATGGAGGAGTTCGATAAAATAAATCTTAACTACTACATTCTTTATGGCGGTAAATTAAATGTGGTGAAATGGCGCACCCTGTCGCCGATGAAATTGTTTCAGGCCATTGATCAATATGCCAATACAGCCCTGAACCCATAGGGCATAAAAAAGCCTGTCTGGGGAGACAGGCAAAGAAACATTCTAAGAAAAAAATTCTAACCTAAACCTCACACACATCCGAATGTTTCTATATTTGGGGACCAGGAGAGCCGTTTATTTTAGATTCACAAGCTAAATTACGCCCTTATTATGTGGGTGTCAAGTGGGCATCTCGAAAAAAAAAGATTTTTAACACTTTTTTTACAATTAAGAGACAGATTAGCGGTTTATCTGCGCTCAAAGTTCTGTATGCAAAGGTGAATTACTATTTTTGCAAAAAATGACAAAAGTGATATATCCCGATAGTTTCGAAGATAAGATTAAATTTACCCGAATTCGTGAGTTGGTAAAAGAAAGCTGTATGAGTGGCCTGGGGCGTGAGTTGGTTGATGAAATGCAATTCAGCACTAATTTTGAGGAGGTAAGCCTGAGCCAGTTGCGAACCAATGAATTTAAAAAAGTGTGCCTGGAGGAAGATAATTTTCCGACGGGATATTTTATTGATGTGCGCGAACCTTTGGCACGTATTCGAACCGAAGGGCGTTTTATGGAAGAAAGCGAATTGTTTGATCTGAAACGATCGCTTACCACCATCAACGATATTTGTCGTTTTTTTAATAAAAAAGAGGACGAAGACTATCCAAAGTTGAAGGAACTGGTGGCCGAAGTGGCTGTATTTCCTTTTATACTCGATAATATTGATGGCATCCTCAACAAGTTTGGGAAGATAAAAGACAATGCTTCGCCTGAGTTAGCACGTATTCGGAAGGAGATATTTAATAAGCAAAACAGCATATCGCGTCGTTTGAGTGCCATTCTTAAACGCGCCAAGCAAGATGGATTGGTGGATGCGGATGTAACGGTGTCGATCCGTGATGGCCGATCGGTTATTCCGGTTCCGGCTGCCAACAAAAGAAAGTTGGGGGGAATTGTGCAGGATGAATCGGCCACGGGTAAAACATCCTTTATTGAGCCGGCCGAAGTGGTGGAAATCAATAATGAAGTACGTGAGCTGGAATATGCCGAGCGACGGGAGATGACCCGCATTTTGATCGAGATGGCCGATCTGATTCGACCCTACATCGACGATTTGTTTGAATCGTATCGTTTTATGGGTACCATCGATTTTATCCGTGCCAAGGCCCGTTTTGCCATCAGCATCAATGGCTTGTTGCCCAATTATAAAAAACAGCAAAATTTTGTTTGGAAAGATGCGGTACATCCCTTGCTTTACCTTCAGCATAAAACTGTTGATAAAGAAGTGATACCTCTGAACATGGAATTGTCGTCACCAAAGCAGCGTTTGTTGCTTATTTCGGGACCTAACGCCGGCGGTAAATCGGTTTGTCTGCAAACGGTTGGCTTGGTACAGTACATGTTTCAGTGCGGTTTGCTGGTGCCAATGGAGGAAGATTCAACCATGGGTTTTTTCAAACACATTTTTATCGATATTGGCGATGAGCAGTCCATTGAGAACGATTTGAGTACCTATAGTTCACACCTGTTCAATATGAAGCACTTTTTGCGCTATAGCCAAAAGCAAACACTGGTGTTAATAGATGAATTCGGAACCGGAACAGAACCCATGTTGGGGGGTACCATTGCCGAAAGTGTGCTGGAGCAACTCAACCAACAGCAGGTATATGGGGTTATTACCACGCACTACACCAACCTGAAGCACATGGCATCGCAAACCGAAGGTATTGAAAATGGTGCCATGTTATTCGATACAGGACGAATAATGCCTTTGTACAAGTTGCAGATTGCTCAGCCCGGTTCGTCCTTTGCGTTTGAGATTGCCCGAAAAATTGGTTTGCCCGAGAATATTTTGTCCAGCGCCAAAGAGAAAATTGGTCAGGAGCATGTGGATTACGATAAGAACCTGCGCGAAATAGTACGCGACAAGCGTTATTGGGAGCAAAAGCGTAATACCATCCGCATCAATGAAAAGAAACTGGCCGATGTATTGGAACGCTACCAGCTGGATTTACAAAACATCAAAAAAGAGCGTAAAGAAATACTTGATAAAGCCAAAAACGAGGCCGAATATCTTTTAGCGAATGCCAATAAGGAGATTGAAAATACCATTCGAACCATAAAAGAGACGCAGGCCAACAAAGAAAAAACCAAGCAGGCACGTCAGAAACTCGAAGGCTTTAAGGATTTGGCCATTGAGAAGAAAGCCAAAGACGAGAAGATTGATAAAAAGATTCGCCAGATCGAAGAACGCGAAAAACGTAAAGCCAATCGTAAAGATAAAAAGCAGGCCGAGCAGAAGGTGGCTGAAAAACTGCGCTCCAGAAAAGAGGAGGCTCCTATTCAGGTGGGGGATAATGTGAAACTGAAAGGGCAGAGTACACCGGGTGAAGTATTGAAAATACAGGGTAAGGAAGCAACAGTGGCCTTTGGAAGCCTCAGTACTACGGTTAAAGTTAATCGCCTGGAGCGGGTTGGTAACACATCGGTTAAACGGGCCAATATTACCAATCCCACTGCCTCGGTATCCAATGTTGGAGATAAGGTACGCGAACGAAAACTGACTTTTAAGCCGGATATTGATGTGCGGGGAAAACGAACCGAAGAAGCCATTCAGATGGTGCTGAATCATTTGGATGAGGCAGTGATTTGTGAAGTGCCCGAAGTGAAGATATTACACGGAAAAGGCAATGGCATCCTTCGGGTAATGATTCGCGAGCAACTCGATACCCTGCCTTTTGTTAGTTCATTTCGCGATGAGCATGTGCAGCATGGCGGAAGTGGTGTAACGATTGTTTATATCGATTAAGCAGTTATAAGCGAATTGAAGTTAAGTTTCAGGAAAAAGATTTCAAGCTGAGATCGCTAAAAAAATAAAGAGCGCAAAGAATAGTATTTTATTTCTTTGCGCTCTTTGCGTTGTTCCTTTTTATGTTCTTAGCGAGAATTTGACTTATACCAATTTCATTTTGGACTAAGTGTTTAATTATTTTGAGCTAAGACAAGGCAAAAAATTGAGACATAGCCTTCGCTACGGCGATATTGTATTACTTCTCACTATACACTTCTTTCTCATAATAGCGGCAGAAATCTTTTAACCCACACCTTCCACACTTGGGCTTTCGGGCAATACACACATAGCGGCCGTGCAGTATCAACCAATGGTGCGCTATGGGCAGCAACTCTTCGGGGAAATATTTCACCAATTGCTTTTCGGTATCTAGAGGTGTTTTTGAGTTGGTGGTTAAGCCAATGCGGGCGGCCACTCTGAAAACATGTGTATCCACGGCCATCGCTGGTTTTTCGTATACAACCGAAGCAATAACATTGGCTGTTTTTCGGCCAACACCCGGTAATTTTTGCAGTTCCTTTATGTCATCGGGTACAATGCCTTTAAAATCCTCCATCAGCATTTTGGCCATACCTACCAAATGCTTGCTTTTATTATTGGGATAACTGCACGAACGAATCAATTCAAATATTTCTTCCGGCGTTGCCAAAGCCATATCCTCTGGTTGCGGATACTTTTCGAAGATGGCTGGAGTCATCATATTAACCCGTTTATCGGTACATTGAGCCGAAAGTATGACCGCTACCAGTAATTCATATGGATTGGAATAGTGCAGTTCGGTTTCAGCTACCGGCATGTGTTCCTGAAAGTAGTCAATAACCTTATTATAGCGTTCCTTTTTTAACATCTTGTCATTTTTATCTCGGTAAAAATATTGATTTTTTATTTCTATCGAAACGTGAAAATAGTAACTCGTCTTAGCCCAAGCGCATGTTATTTTTCCAAATATTTTAATTGATATTAACCTACTGAAATTTAAATCGAACTCAGTAAGTCATGCGTTATTAAGCAAAACTCAGTTTTCTAACAATTAAACTCCCTTCAACTCAGCTCAGGGAGCGGTTTGTATGATTAGCTAGTAGCTTTTTGATAGAAGGTTATTATAAATTCATCAGCTTTAAGCCAAAGAAAATAGTTCGGGGACGAGCCGGTCCGTATACATAGTTGCTATCGCGATTTTTGCCTTTGTCAAAATCATCCTGATAGGCATTAAACACATTTTGAACACCACCAAAGAATTCAATACCAACGCCTACATAGCGCCAATCAAGGGCATAGCTTAACTTGATGTTGGTTTCCAAAAATGGATCAGTTTTTACCAATTCGTCGTTAATAGGGTTGCCACTGCCATCATCTTTTCCGGCGCCATAATGTGCCACAAGCATTGAACCTGTATATACGCCCGATAAGGCAGCTTTAATACCCCAAACAGGATTGTAGGTTAAGGTGTAATAACCGTAATGATCCGGTGTTCGCAGGTAGTCTTTTGTTCCTTCAATGTCACTCGACCATTCAACGGCTTCGTCGTATTGGCTCGACTGAATAGTATAACCAGCTTCCAATTGCCACAATTTGTTGTAGTTGGCGCGTGCTTCCATGGTTACTCCGGCCACCGTTGAATTACCACCATTGCGTTTTTCAAGGATGGTGATGTTCTCATTTTCATCTTCAATTTCTTCCAGTATAAAAGCATCTCTTAAAGTGGTGTGGAAACCTTCGAGTGTAACACCCCAAATGTATTTCTCAGTTGGTTTATCGTAATTAATTGAAGCACTCCAGCTTTGTGAGCGTTCTTCGATTAAATCATCGGCCAAACGAATGCGTTGGATGCCTCCTCCGGCAAAAGCAATATGAATATCGGCATCAAAAGCTTGTGGTGCTCTAAATCCGGTCGACCAGCTACCCCGCAATTGCATGCCATTTTGATTGTAAAGTAAAGAAACACGAGGACTTAAAATCAGGTTATCAACCATATTATGCTTGTCGCCACGTACACCTGTTAGTAGGTTCCATTTTTTCGTTATTTCCCAATCGCTTTGGATGTAAGCACCGGTATTACGTGTAATCTGGTCAACAGGATCGCCATAGGCTTTAATCTCATCAAAGATCATATCGTAATTGTACTCGCTACCAAAAGTCAGGTTGTTTTTACCACCAAAGAAATCGGGTAACATGTGGTTCAATTGAACACCTCCCATATAAGTTTCGTTTTCGGTTATTCCATAGGGTGGTGTCTCCAAGTGTTCTTCATATTCAGGAGTTCCCTCGTTGGGTTTAATGCCGGTATAATGATCGCGATCGGTTTTTTGCCCCGCCACATAAACGGCCAGAGACGATTGGTTATCGTTAAAGGAAAAGCTATAGTCCAATCCACCCATCAACACATTGTGCGTGCGCTCTTCAGTCTGCTCTGCCAAAAAAGCTGGTAAGTCCTCGCGGTCGCCACCACGGCGGTATTCGTACATGCTTGAAAAGCTGGCCTCTATCTTATGGTTAGGGGCAGGCAACAAAAAGGAGGTAAAACCAAATGAGTTATTCTTTAGCTTGGGCAATTCACTAAAACCATCATCGTTATGGTCGTATGATTCGCGATTACGATTGGTGGCAAATAATGTTAATCCGGCATTTTTACGATCCGATAATATGCCGGCATTGGCAAATACCTGGCTGTCGCTGGCATCGCCATTGATAATTGATTGGGTGGTAGAGGCCGAGAAACTGCTCGACTCTGGTACTTTGGTAATCACATTAACAGTACCACCAATGGCACCGGCACCATAAAGAGCCGAACCACCTCCGCGCACCACTTCAATGCGTTCAATCATATTGGTAGGAATTTGCTCAAGACCGTATAAACCGGTTAAGGGGCTAAATACCGGACGGCTGTTAATCAAAATCTGTGAGTAAGCGCCGCCCAAACCGTTCATTCGTAATTGCGTGTAATTGCAGGTTTGGCAGTCGGTTTCCATTCGCAAGCCTGGCTGAAAGGCCAATCCTTCCGATAGGGTTCCGGCCTGCAGCATCTCCAGTTTTTTTCCTTCCAGCACATTCACTACCACTGCCGATTCTGTTTTACGCTTAAAGGTTTTTGTTCCGGTAATCACAATATCGTCCAGAGACATTACCTGCTCTTCCATCACAAAATTAATTTCCTGCGATTGACCTTTCACAATGGTTACTTTCTTTTCAACCGGTTTAAAACCCATCAGACTGGCTACCAAAATGTGTTCGCCTTCGGGTAAGTTGGTAAGCATATAGTGACCCGATAGGTCAGTCATGGTACCATGTTGCGTGTCTTTTAAAAATACACTGACAAAGGCCAGGTGCTCGCCTTCGGCTTGTACATCACCAAAAATATTGGCATCCGTTTTTTGAGCATTTGTGATGCCGGTGGTTAATATGGTTAAGATTAATAGGTTTAAAATGTACTTCATTATAGATGTTTTCTGGTTTATATTTTGAGTTTATCCATTAAAAACATCGTAACGAAAGAAAGGTTTAAGGAATGATAAGAATCAGGAGAGGAAATTAAGATAAAAGACAGAAGATAGAGGACAGAGGACGGAAATTGGGTTAGTTCCCCGTTTTGAGGTACCAGTTCCTCAATTAGACAAAATAGCAATTCGACAGTTCCTCAGTTCGACGATTCGACCATTTACCAATTCGATGATTTAACAATTCTCTCTCTACAAAAACAGCAATAAACTAACTGCCATCACTGCCATGCCGGCAAAGAGACCGTAGATGGATAAATGGTGCTCGCCATATTCGCGTGCTGAGGGTAATAATTCGTCGAGGCTGATAAATACCATGATGCCAGCAACCCCGGCAAATATAATCCCAAAGGTGAGAGGGGTCATAAACGGCATTAATATTAAATAGCCGATGAGTGCTCCAATGGGCTCTGATAGGCCGGATAAGAAACTTAAACGAAATGCCTTGCGGCGACTACCCGTTGCATAATAAATGGGTACCGATACCGCAATGCCTTCGGGAATGTTGTGGATGGCAATGGCCACAGCAATGGCAATACCCAGGTTCGGATCCTGCAAAGCGGCGGTAAAAGTTGCCAGCCCTTCCGGGAAGTTATGGATGCCAATGGCCAGCGCGGTAAATAATCCCATTCGCATCAGTTTTTTATCTCTTGCTTTGGGCTGCTTGCCCATCTCTTCTACCGAATGCAGTTCGTGCGGGTTTTCGGCCGATGGAATAAACTTATCAATTAGTGCAATAAACAAAACCCCGCCAAAAAAAGCCAGAACCGTGTACCAGGTGCCCGGCATTTCGCCATATGCTTCAACAAGTGTATCTTTTGCCTTAAAGAAAATCTCAACAAAAGAAACGTAAATCATTACGCCAGCCGAGAAACCAAGTGATAGCGCCAAAAAACGGGTGTTGGTACGTTTGGCAAAAAAAGCCATAGCACTGCCAATACCTGTACTCAATCCTGCAAACAAGGTAAGACCAAAAGCAAATAAAACATTATTGAATTCCATATTGTTGATGCATGTGGGTTTAGATAAAATCTGCTAAAACTGGCAACGAAGTTAGTGGTATTTTATGAATGGGAAAAAAAGAAGATTAAGGTGAATAAAAAGTAAGAAAAGAGAAAACTTGACGAATTGACTTAAATACCAGATGAATACATTGGAATTTTAGATTTATTTATTCGAAAATAAATAACAATTGATAACAAAATTTTATACATTGCATTTTTAAATTTTAACCGAAAATCAATATGAAGGAATTAGTTCCGTATGTAAACCTCGAAACCGTTAAAGATAAAAACGGTAAAATTGAAAAATTTGTAGTTAGAACAGTATCTTACTTACCTAAAGACAGTAAGGTTACCAAAAGTGGTGAAGGACCAGTAGCCGATAATGTATACTACCGCCCATTAACCATCAGTTACAATGGCACTGCAAGTGAGTTTGATTATTTTGATGTGGACTTTATCATTGAACGTAATGATGTTGGCTTATTGGAGCGTGGGGTGAATGTAAAAGTAAAGAGTGCAGGGACTGCAGAACGTTCAATGGAGAGTGATTCATTGAGAGATGGACAGGGTGATAAAGGTAGTATCACTGTGGAATATGATGATGAGGATCTTCCATAAAAAAAATGCGATGCCTTATTTTAAATGCTTAATTATTTTTTATAATAAGGCATCATTGTCTTTGTTATTAGTAATTTATTGCTCAATAAAACCTTCGCTTGCACAAAGCTTTGACGAAGCGTACGAAAAAATAAAGTTGCAATTTGAAGTAGCCGAAAGCTATAGTTTAAATCGCGATAGTATTTTATCAAATGGAAATGACTTAGTAAAAGGATGTTTCTATTTAATTGATTCAAAACATAAGTTAAAATCTAAACATTTTAATGAAGCTGATTCTTTATTGCATATTGCAAAGAGTCTATTTGTTAATGTAAACTGTCAAAAAGGTATAGGTTTCTGTCATTTTTATTTAGGTAATGTTGCACAGAATTTTAATGTGTCACAAAAAGTCATATCCTCCTATATCAATGGAATAAAATACTTTGATTCTTGTGGATATAAAGATGGTTCAATTCTTTCATATTTGAAATTAGCAACATATTTTTCTAAAAATCATAATGAAGTAGAAGCAAAGAAATGTTTTTCAAGAGGACAAGCATATTTAGATAGTACTAATAATGATAGAATTAAGGTGTCATTTTATTTAAATCTAGCTGCTTATTTGACAGAAATAACAGAGGCTGATAGTGCCTTAATTTTATATGCAAAGATCTTGGATAAATATCAAAGTCAGCTTTCTAAATCAAGAAAAGCAAAACTCTTTAATAATATTGCAGCCAACCATATTGTTAATTCTAATTGGAGTGAATCATTAAAATATTTGCATAAAAGTTTAGAAATTAAAAAGCAACTAAAAGATACCATAGGAATTATAAGAACTTCTCAGAATCTTTTTAAATATTATATTGAGCTCAAGGATGAAAATGAGGCTGGTAAAATTCATAAAGAATTAAGTGTTTTTTTTCGGAAAGATACTAGTGAAATTGGGACTTATGTTGATTTTTTACATAATGAGATTCAATACTACGTATTGACAAATGAACTCGATTCGATTGAAAGATCTTTACCAAAGTATCGAAATGCTTTTATTCAAAAGGAAAATATTGCCTTCTCTGACAAAATTATTGAAATGCAAAAGAGCTTTGAGCTCAAAGAAAAGGACCAAGAGATAGCTTTATTAGAAAAAGAAGACGCTCTTAATCACTCCCGACTTAAAACGCAAAATATAATATTGGCTATTGTTGCAAGTTTTTTACTGATTCTATTGGTAGTTGGTTATCTAATTGAACGGCAACGCAAAGAGCTGGTGCAGTCTCGCCGGCGTTTATTACGTCAGAAAGAAGATATATCGGGCATGAATGAACAGTTACGGGTATCCAACCTGGCCAAGGACCGCATTTTGTCCGTCATTGGTCATGACTTACGTGGACCTGTTGGTGGCCTAAAAGAACTGATTGAGTTATACATGGAGTTGCCCGAGCACGATCCGCAGGATATTCAAAATCTTCTAAAGGCCGCACGCGAAGCCTCTACCAGTACCTACCATTTACTCGAAAACCTTTTGAGTTGGGCCAATTCTCAGCGAGGCGAAATTGTTTATAATCCGGTGGCCACACCTTTGCTGCCATTAGTTAAGCAAACGGTTCAGTTATTGGATAGTTCCATCAATCCGCGGCAGGTAAGTTTCGAATACGATATACCGGGAGCCTTGGTGGTGAATGTTGATTTAAATATGTTGCGCACCATAATCCGTAACCTGGTGTCCAACGCTTTAAAGTACTCGCCCGAAAAAGGGGTGATTAAAATACAGGTATTCAATGAAAATAGTCAGCTTAAGTTCTGTGTATGTGATCAGGGAATGGGCATGACAGCCGATGAGACCAAAGATATTTTTAAAAAGAAAGAGACCTACTTTATCGGTTCAGAAATGACCGCCAAAGGAACCGGTTTGGGACTTATTCTGTGCAAGGAGTTTGTAGAGCGCCATGGTGGCACCATCTGGATAAAATCCGAAAAAGATGTTGGAACACAAGTGTGGTTTAGTATTCCGCATAAGAGAACAAATGTTGCTAGTGAGGTACACTTGCAATCTACTACTGCTCAGTAAGATTTAATCGTTATACAGGATTAGCTGTTTAATAACATTCATTTTTCTAAGTTGAAGCAACTCGCTTTTCGTGTTTTTTAGCAAAGTTTATTATAAATTTATGGCAGAAGAACGGTTTGAAAAATCGCATAACAACTGATTTAGCAAAATGACTTAAGGGTTATTTTGTAATACATTTTTTTTAATAAAAGATTGTTAAAGTGGTTAGTAAATTGTAGTAATTATCTAAAGTAAAACTTGTGCCATGAAGAATACCTCTGAACTTATTGAGCGCATCATCGCTTTGTTAAAGGATGATTACAGTATTTATATCCAGCGTAATAATGCACGTTTGGTGGCTATTCCGAACAGCGAAAGGATTATGGAATTTATGGATTTTGCTGATATGGAAGATGAAACTATGTTTATGCAGGTCGAAGAGCATCCGGATGATTTTTTTAAGATAGAACCCTTAACTTCCCGCGAAGAGTTTAATATCATGATGGATTTTTCGGATGAACAGGAACGTGTCGAATCCCTTCAGCTGGTTAAGGCTTTGCGAACCAACCGTCCCTTAGAACTTTTCAAGAAAGAAATAAACAAGATAGGAGTCACCATGCTGTCATCGTGGCAACAATATTATTCCGATCGCTTAAAAGGGATTTTAAGAAGCCGTCTGTGCCGCGAACATATTCATTTATTGCGCGAGAACTGTCAATAATAATTTATCGATAACTGTTCATTAATTGCAAAGCCTGCTGTTTATATGAACTGCCAAATAAGTTGAGGTGATTTAAAACATGGTACAACAAGTAGATGTTTTCACGGTATTGATAACCCTCTTTCAGCGGATAGCATTGTTGATAACTCCTATAAAATTCGGCAGTAAAGCCACCAAATAGTTTTGTCATGGCCAAATCGGCTTCGCGGTGTCCGTAATATACTGCCGGATCAATCAAAACAGCCGAGCCATTTTCATCAACCAGGTAGTTGCCACCCCAGAGGTCGCCATGTAACAGGCAAGGCGCTTCTTCACTGCCTTGCAATATATGAGGTAAGCGCTGTTCCAGATGTTTAAATGCATCGGCGAAATTAGTGTCGGCATAGCCATTCTTCTCAGCCAATTGGTATTGAAACAGCAATCGATGTGTGAAATAAAAATCCAACCAATTGTTATTCGGGGTATTTATTTGCGGAGTGGAACCAATGAAATTATCCTCCTTATATCCAAATGATTCTCCTTCAAACCGATGCATATTGGCATAGGCGACCCCAAAATTGGTGAAGAACCGGCTTGTTTTAACGCCACTCTTAATATCCTCCAAAAGTAAAAACTCATCGTTAACAAGTATTACTTCCGGAATGCGGATGGCCTGGCTTTTTCTAAGTTCATTCAGGCCATTGGCTTCTTTTCTGAACGCATCACCTATAAAGCCCTGTTTCAAAAAGAATGATCGTTTATCGTCGCTGGTCAGTCGGGCCGTTTGTGCAATGCAGCCACCGCCCACCAACTCGTGGTGAACAATGTGGCATTGCAGTTGCTCTTCGATATGTTTGATGATGCGATTATTCATTTTTAATGGAATCAAGTAAACCCTGGCAGGCATCCTCAAGTATGTCGAGAACCAATTCAAAGCCAGCGGCACCACCATAATATGGATCTGGTACCGATGTGTTTGAGTGGCTGGTGCAATAATCGGTCATCTTAGATATTTTAGCGCTGTAATCCTCCGAAGGACAAAGTTCGAACAAGTCATTCATATTCTGATCATCCATCCCGATGATATAATCAAAATATTCGAAATCACCCGGACTTTTAACAGCTCGGCTGATACTTGTCAGGTGAATGTCGCGCTGTAGAGCATGTCGTTGCATACGCTGATCGGCGGGCTCTCCGGCATGATAGCCGATAATTCCTGCCGAGTCGATTTCAAAGGAGTCGGCCATTCCGGCTTTTTTTACAATGGCCTTCATAACTGCTTCGGCACTTGGGCTTCTGCAGATGTTACCCAGGCATACAAATAGAATTTTTGTTTTGTCCATTTTCTTCAATTAATCTTTGAAGGGTGAATTTGGCTTTATTTATCTAAACAAACTAGTTATGTTGTTGTTTTTCTTAGTACATTGTGTTTTTCGTATTTAACCGACCCATAAGAAACGAAAGAATAAATTAAGGAGTGTGCTATTGGTGCATTCGTAACCTCTAAAAACTGCCAAGATGGTTAAAAGGCTAGCTATATTACTTATAGGATTGCTCGTTATCAACGGGTTCGAAATCCGTGCTCAGGAAGATTATAAGGAACTTAAAAAGAAGTATACCTATACGATTGAGAAGAAACATGAAGTTTTAGATATAGATTATGACGCCATCCGGTTTAAGAAACGACCGAAGAATATTATCCTGATCATTGGTGATGGCATGGGAACCGGTCAGGTATTTGCAGGTATTACTGTTAATAATGGATTGAATATAGAACAGATGCCCTATGTGGGCTTTGTTAAAACGCAAAGTGCCGATAACTATGTAACGGATTCGGGTGCCGGAGGGACGGCTTTATCAACGGGCGTTCGCACCTACAATGGCGCCATAGGTGTGGATGTAAACGGAAAAAAGTTAACTACCATACTGGAATATGCCGATCGCAATGGTAAAGGAACGGGATTGGTCTCTACTTCGGCCATTACCCATGCAACGCCGGCTTCGTTTATTGCACATCAGGCTCATCGTAATATGTACGAGCAAATTGCCGGTGATTTTATGAATACAGATATTGATGTATTCATCGGTGGAGGAGCCGATTTTTTTACCAAACGGGTAGATGGCCGTAATTTAATATTGGAATTGAATGAGAAAGGCTATCATGTGGGGTACAACATCGATGAGGTGGCCAGCAAGAAAGACGGAAAGCTGGCGGTATTAACGGCCGTAGGACATAACCCGGGTTATCGGGATCGAGGCGAGTTATTAAGTAAATCAACCGCTAAAGCCATTGAGATATTAAGCAACAATGATAATAAGGGATTTTTCCTTATGGTAGAAGGCAGTCAGATTGATTGGGGGAGCCACCAAAATGATGCATCTTATGTTACGGGAGAGGTGCTGGACCTTGATAAAGCCTTGGCCGAAGCATTAAAATTTGCAATCGAAGACAAAAGAACATTGGTAATTGTTACGGCCGATCATGAAACCGGCGGAATGAGCGTTAATGGCGGTAATACATCAAAGGGATACGTCGAAACAGGTTTTACAACCGGTGATCACTCAGCGGTAATGGTGCCAATATTTGCTTTTGGAGCAGGTGCGGAGGAATTTATTGGTATATATGACAATACCGAAGTTTTCGAAAAGATGTATAAGCTGTTTAAATTTAAACAAGAAGATAAAGATTGATATAAATAGTGAAATGTTTTTATTGAACTTTATATAGTCATAATCTATTATTATATACCGATAACTGTTAAAAAATCTTGATAATCAAGATTTTTTTTTATTTTTACTTCCAAGTAATTTAAATAGAATCAAATCAGACACCTTAACTTACATAATGGCCTTATAGAAAGGCAGGAATCGGTATATAAGTTTTTGTTTGAAGCTTATTACTCACGTTTGTGTGTATATGCCATGCGATACGTTGAATCTAAAGATGTAGCAGAAGACGTTGTTTCGGATACTTTTTATAAGATGTGGCAAAAGGGAGATGTTGAAATCTCAACATCCATCCAATCGTACCTTTTTCAGGCCGTTTATAATAACTGCATGTATTATATCAGGCAAGAGGTGAGCGAACGAAAAAAGCAGCAGCAAGTACAAAAGAAATATGAAAATGAGGTGGCTTTTCGATTGCTCGATGACTTTAATGATCAGGATAGTTTGATTATTAAAGAAGTTGAAGAGGCCATTGATGAAGCCATTAAAAAATTACCGGAACAATCACAAAAGGTCTTTACGCTTAAGCGTTACAAAGGATTTAAGAATAAGGAAGTAGCATTGGAACTCGACATTTCTGTTAAAACAGTTGAGATGCATATGACGCGGGCTTTAAGCTTTCTTAAAAGTGAACTTAGTGAATATTGCCCGGTTTTGTTAAGCCTGTTATTGCCCGCTTTATTGTCATAGTCCAAAATTGAATCACTGCATTGCAAGTTTTTTGTTAAAATTCAAATGGCTCTAATTTATTCTTTATTAGATCGATTCATTTTCTCTTAGCTTAATGATTTAATGGGTAATCATCTTTTTTTGAAAAAAAATCAGAATTGATACAGGGTATTTTTTGTGTTGTGCATCATACTTATAAACAACGCAATTAAATTAATGACAAATAAGGAATATAATCATCAGTTAATTGTTCGATACCTTTCGGGTGAGGCGAGTAATGAAGAGCGAATGGAGCTTAAGGAATTACTGGCGAACGATGAATCGTTGAAAAGCCATTTTATTGAAGTTAGAGACCTTTGGAATCTGAGTAATGCAAAGCAGTTCGATGCCGGTAAAGCTTTTGGTGATTTTCAGCATCGAATCAAAGACAGTGAAAATCATCCGATTAAAAAGCTTAATCGTTACTCATGGCTTAAGTATGTAGCTGCTGCTGCGTCTGTTCTTATTGTATTAATGGTCGGTAAAATGCGTCTGTCACCTGATGTTGAAGAGCTTAAGAGTTACAGTTATGCTACGGAAAAAGGGCAAAGAAAAATTATTGTTTTACCGGATAGTACAAAGATTTGGTTGGGCTCCGAAACAGTACTTAGCTACACTTCCGATTTTAAAACAAAAAGCAGGGAAGTGAGATTGAGTGGGGAAGCCTTTTTTGATGTAACACACCAAGCCGATAAGCCTTTTGTGGTGGTATCCGGTCAGCACCATGTTAAAGTTTTGGGCACACGATTTAAGCTTAATGCCATTAAAAACTCTCCATTTGTTGAAACAGTGCTGGAAGAAGGGAAAGTACAGGTATATGTTCCTGGAAAAGATTTAAACTGTATTCTCGAACCCGGGCAAAAGTCAGTGTTTAATAAAATTGAGGAAAGCCTGAAAAGTAGTACAGAACCTAACATTTGTGTTTACACGGCTATTACAAAAGGTCAATTGGTATTTAAAAATGAGCCATTGGGAGCTTTGTCAAAGCGACTGGAAAAATGGTATGGAGTAGAAATTGTTGTTGATGAAAGCGTGGAGAAACTGCGTTTTACAGGCGTTATTGACCAGGAAAGCCTCGAAGATATTTTAAAGATCATGGCCATGTCCAATGGAATACATTACAAAGAAACGAAAGGTACAATCCAGATAACCCAAAACTAGTTTATGCCTATGTAAAACAACGGTCTAGAATGCAAAAAACCGGAAGATGCTGCCACATTTTCCGGTAATATTAGAATTAATCCTGTTTAAGTTGAACCTAAACATTACAAATCTATGAAATTAAAATTGGATCATCATGCCTTTTTTGATAAGAAAAGCATGAAAAAACTCTACCTAACTATGAGACTAACAGTATTATTGTCAGTCATCGGTCTTTTGCAGGTTTCGGCAACGAGCTTTTCGCAAAAGAAGAACATTAGCATCTCATCTGAGAAGATTGAGTTAGCGAAGCTATTTGAAGAAGTCGAAAAGAAAAGTGATTTTAAGTTCTTCTTCAATAACGATGACGTAGATGCTTCAATAACCACCAAAGTGAATGCTTCAAATGCTGATGTTTATAGCGTTTTGGATCAGGCTCTCAGTGGTTTGCCATATGTTTATAAGGTCTTGGATAATAATCTGATCTTTGTACATAGCAAGAAAGAAGAGACGAGGATAGCCATCCAGAACATCAGGGTAAGTGGTAAGGTAACAGGTGCTAATGGAGAACCCTTGCCGGGTGTTAACGTGATTATTGAAGGCACAACCAACGGAACTATCACCAATATAGATGGGGAGTACCAATTGGATGTTCCATCTACGGAGACAAATCTTGTGTTTTCATTTATTGGATTTGAAACACAGGTTATTAAGGTAAGCGATCGTTCGGTTATTAATATTACATTATTAGAAGAGGTACATGATATTGAACAAGTGATGGTTGTTGCCTATGGTACCGCGAAGAAAGAAACTTTTACGGGTAGTGCTGAAGTGGTAAATTCAGAACAATTAGCTACAACAAGCTCAACATCAATTTCTTCAGCATTGCAAGGTCGGGTTGCAGGTGTTCAGGTGGCATCATATAGTGGAGCGGCAGGTTCTTCAGCTTCTGTTAGAATTAGGGGTGTTGGATCGGCAAATGCATCCAGTGCTCCACTTTATGTTGTTGATGGAGTGCCCAATGCACCAATACCTGCTATTGATGATATTGAATCCTCAACAGTATTAAAAGATGCTTCAGCCGCAGCGTTATATGGTTCCAGGGCGGCAAATGGAGTTATTGTTATTACCACCAAAAAAGGGAAAGGAAAATCAAAAATCAACTTAAACTATAATCATACGTTTGGTTGGAAGTCATCGGATAAGCAGGATTTAATGAATGCGGATCAGTATACATACAAAGTATGGGAAGGCCTAAGAAATAAAGCCATGTATATGATGAATCCAAATGACTTAAGTGTTAGTCCTGCCCAATATGCACATGATAATTTATTATCAACGATACCATATAATCCATACTATATAACAGAAAATGGAAAGAAGGTTGAATGTTTACAACCATTTGATGATAATGGAAATTTTTTACCGGGAGTAGGCAGTCTTTATTCGACAGATTGGGTTGATGAAGTGTATAGAACATCACATATAGATGATCTTCATTTGAGTTTTAGTAACGGTAACGATGAATCTAGTATATACGGATCCCTTACATATTATGATCAGGAAGGAATTCAGGTGGGTAATGATTATAAGAGAGTTGATTATAACCTGAATATGAGTAGTAAAGTTAATGAAATTGTTGAAATAGGTATTAATACAAATGGTCGTTATCAGGAATATACACCTACCAAGAGTATGTATGCGGCTTATGTTAATTCACCAACAGTTCCGGTTTACAAAAGATATGGCGTAACTGAAAGTATGATCGAAGGAAAGGAATATGGTGATTTTGTAATGGATGAAAATGGAAATAAACTTTATCACTGGGATCAAAAAACCAGTGGTTCGGAGCGAAATATTTTAGCAGAGCGTGCAAATTATATTGAAGATATTGATAACACAAATGTTATCATTTCACCTTACATTTCTATTCAGCCCTTTAGCTCATTGACTTTACTGGCAAAAGGATCAGCTAAGTTTTATCGCTCCAGTAAAAATTATTTTTACGACCCGGTTAATGGTACAGGTGTAGATGAAGAAGGCTATAACGAAAGATATACCAATAATCAACGTACTTTATTTGGTTTTTTACAAGCTACATTTGAAAAAAAGTTTGGAAGTCATAATGTAAAAGCATTAACTGTTTATGAAGCAGAAGAATGGGTTTCTCGCGATGTTAATGCTACAGCTAAAGAATTTCCAATGTGGCAAATAGCTCAAAATCTCGACGATGGTCAAGTGAAGGATTATATGTTTTCGAGACAGTACGAGAATGCGAGAATTTCAATGTTAGGTCAATTAGAATATGGTCTTAAGGACAAATATTATGTAAGTGGTAGTTTTAGGCGTGATGGTTCAAGTCGTTTTGGCCCGAACAATCGCTGGGGTGACTTTTGGTCTGTCGGTGCAACATGGCGTATTAGCGAAGAAGGGTTTATGAAGAACCAATCTTTTATTACATCATTAAAGTTAAGAGGTAGTCATGGTATTAGCGGAAACGATGCAATCGGTAATTATGCCTGGCAGTCTACTTATACTTTAGGAGGAAAATATAATAATATATCAGCAGCATCTTTGGATCAAATTGAGAATTTGAATTTAGGATGGGAGGGTAATGTAAATTCCAATATTGCTCTTGAGTTTAGATTAAAAGACCGCGTTTGGGGTACAATCGAAGTTTATGAAAGGGTTAGTGATCGCTTGTTGATGTGGAAACAAATGCCTTATACTACTGGCTTAACGTCAAGGATGGAGAATGTTGGGAAAATATCTAATAAGGGTATAGAGATAATGCTGGGAGCGCAAGTAATTGATAAAGGAGATTTTTCTTATGAAACATCGCTTACGTTAACAAGCAATAAAAATAGAATCGATGATTGGTATGGAAATAACTATAATGGACAGGCGTATTATGATACAGGAGGTTCGATGTTTAATTTTCAGATGCGCAAATGGGCAGGAGTTGATCCTTTAACTGGTCATCCGCTTTGGTATCAGCGAATAATGGATGAAAATGATGAATGGACTGGAAAAACAACCGTTACTACCGACTGGAATAAAGCAACAATGTATGATGCCAAAGATGATTTAGATGGAGCGGATGCAGAACCTACTTTGTATGGCTCTTGGGTTAATGATGTTAAAATCAAGAATTTCGATATCTCCATGATGTTTTATTTTAACGTGGGTACTTATTCTTATAATGACATGATGGGGGTGTTTAGTAATGATGGTGCACAACCTCTTTGGAACATGCATATAGATAATTATAATTCGTGGAATAATCCTGGGGATATAACTAATGTTCCTATGAATAATAATGGTGATCCTACACTTGCCTGGTGGCGTTCAAGTAGGTTTTTAGAAAGGTCTGACTATCTGAAATTAAAGAATTTAGTGATAGGCTATACAGTCCCTTCACATATTGTTAAATCAATAGGTTTGTCTAATGTGCGAATCTTTGGTATGGGTGAGAACTTGTGGACATGGACTAATTTTAAAGGTTATGATCCGGAACTTAACCTAGATGGACAGACAACATGGTCTGTAATTCCTCCAATGACAACTGTCACCTTGGGAGTTAATGTAACATTTTAATATTTGAACCATGAAAAGAATATTATTTTTACTATCAATTATATTATTAGTAGCCTGCTCAGATGATTTTTTGGACCGAAATCCAGAGAGTGTGCTGACATCTGAGAACTTATTGGCTTCACGGCCTTCTTGCGAAGCTGCTCTTCATTCGATTTACGTTAAAACGATGTTTAATCGAGTTCATTATTATGATGCTTGCATCCAAGAAGCAAGAGCTGATAATTTAAATTTCAGGCGTGATGGTTATTCTAGCTTTAAATTAATTTTTGATTATAATCAAGGATTGGCATCTAACGATGCATCCCGAAACTCATGGATTGATTGTTATGCGATAATTGATGCAGCAAACTTAATAATCAATAATGAGTTAACAGGATTAATAGATCCTCTGGATCCTAATTCTGAGAAATCGAAAAAAGAAATTGCAGATTTTAAAGCTCAGGCAAGAGTTGCACGTGCTGCAACATTTCTAGATTTGTTAAGTTATTATTCACGTCCCGTTCATGAAGCTGATAATAGAGATCTAGAGCACAGCGGAGTACCATTAGTTTTAGTAAATGACTATGACCTTTATCCTTCACGTGCCACAACAATGGAAGTGTATCGTCAGATTTACGATGATTTAACATTTGCTGCGGCCAATTTAAGTTTAGAACATGATACAGAAGGTTTAACTTTTTCTAAAGCATATGCAAATGGACTTCTTGCTAGGTTTTATATGAATCTAGCTGGACCCATTGGTTCAAATAATACCTATCAATTGGCAGAGAATGTATCTGTAAATTCTACACAGGCATTAGAAAGAGCTAGAGATGCAAGTGAGTTCGTGTTATCACAGGTAGCCCCGATAGATAATTGGATTGATCTTGAATATGGCGTATCGCGTAAACTAGAGGAAACAATTTTAATGAGTATTACCTTAAAAGATGATATGGGGCATACTGTTCATTCGAAACTATGGGATATTGAGAATTCTTCAGGTGATATTTTTAAGGTAAACAAAGATGCTATTGATGAGTTTAGTGTTGAAGATAAGCGGCTTAACTATTTCTATTATCCAGCGGCATGGCAATCTAATTTTTCAGATGGAGATGATATAGGTGCACGCTTGCAAAAAGCGAGTTTAGATGTTAATGGAGAAGAAATGATTGGGGCAGCAATGTTTGGTAAATATGCTCCCAAAGATTTCGCAGTAAACTTGCAGGATCTCTTTTTTGATCCAACGGATATGGACATCTCTTTTACGAGTGGTTTTGGTGATTTTAATATTATGAGAGCATCTGAAATAGCTCTAATAAAGGCCGAAGCTTGCAAGCGTTTAAATCAACATGATATTGCGTTTGAAGCTTATGCTTCAGTTAAGCAACGATATTTTGACAATGATATTCCCAGTGATATCACATTAGATGATATTTTACTTGAAAAAAGATTAGAGCTGATAGGCGAAGGAATTAGGATGCTTGATTTACTTCGATTGGGACAAGATTTTAATCGTTTCCCATCAAGCAATTCAATTGCTAAAAATGTAGAATTTAACACTACACGATTGATTCTTCCTTTACCGGATAACGATGTTAAGAACAATACTAACCTAAAGCAAAATCCTGGTTATGAAAACTAAGTTATTATTAATTAAAAGCCTCTTTATAATAGTGGTGATGTCACTGATTGCTTCTTGTGATCTTGATTTGCCCGATGATCCAATGTTAACTCTTAATGATATTGAAGTTGATGCAGTAGATTCTAATGTTGAAACAATGATAATTGGTGAATTTAATGGTTATCAATATATTAAAATTCCTTTTGAAGCCAATTACTCATTGCCTGAATCCATTAAATTTAATGCTTCAATGGATAATTCAGATGTGCCCGAAGGAGCAATCGATTTAGAAGATGTAGTTTATTTGCACAAAGGATATGATAAGCAGAATATTGAAATCCTGATGGATTGCAGTAAGATACCTCAAGGTAGTGTTAATTACTCATTTGATTTAGTATTAGATGGTGTTAATAAGGAGGTGGAAACATCTACGATACACTGTACGATTATCCGTGATATGCCTGATCCAATCTATACTGTTTATAATAATTTTTGGTATCAAATTAGTGGTTCTTGGTATCAGGGAGAAGCAACAAATAATTTTGGTGCATGGGCTTATGTAGCACTTGTGTATTATGCAGAACCTAATTTAGAAGTTGGTGGTGGAATCTGGCAGAGAAATGCAACGGATCTTGTTCTTGAAACCTATAGCACGCCGGCAGCTTATTTCTCAAGTGACGGCAAAAACTATCTTGAATTTTTAGAAGAAGGAGATAAAATTAATCAAGAAAGTTTTGATTGGATAGCTCCGGGCGATATAAACCTTAAACCGGCTGTTCATCCAGATGATTTTGGTAAGAGCGGATACCTTGCATTGCGACCTAAAATTTACGATACGCAGGTTAATATGTGGGTTTATGTGACGATTTCTGAAGATGGACGTAATATGATCATTCACGAAGTAGCATGGGAAGATCATGGACTAAGTATTAATGCAGGTCAAAAATAAAATAACAAGGGCTACTGCGGTAGCCCTTATTTATGTCATTATGAGGAAAACCATTATATCAATCATTGTAATAATTTTTTGTATCGTTGGCAAAGCACAGGATTTAAAACCTGAAGTTATTTGCAGTACCAATGATGTGTATGTAGTTCCTAAAGGGCAACTTGCTAGGTTAAAAGTAAGTCAGGATACTTATCATATTCCTGTAGTATTTCATGTTTTTGATCCGGAAGATCCTCAAGCGTGTTTTACCATTGAAGATGCTAAGTTTGCCATTGATTTACTGAATGCAAATTTTTCAGGTAATCATCGGGATATTGAAAATGTTCAAGGTACATTCAAACCATTAATCGCTGAATGTAATTATAAGTTTCATTTGGCAAAAAAAGATAAGTATGGACAGGCTTTTAATGGAATAACATATCATAAGAAGGATTGGAAAGGAGATAATCCTGGAGCTAACAATACCTTAAAGCAATATGCTAATTTTAATTTAGGACAAAATACATCAGGCACTCAAAGATATCTTCAAATTTGGTTAACATATAATGTTAATGGAGATGATATGGGAAGCGGTTGGAGTTACCTGCCAAGCTATGATGGAGGAGGAAAGTGGGCTGGTATTGTTTATAATTATAAGTTGATTAATCATAGTAATGAATCAAACAATGATATATTAACGCATGAAGTTGGTCACTACCTTGGTTTATCCCATACATTTGGAGCTTCGTACACTCAATGTGGCGACGATGGCATTGAGGATACACCAGAAACCAAGTGTTTAGCCTGGAAATGCCGAAAAGGAAACCTTTGTAATGATGGATTGGTCAATACTGAGAATTTTATGGATTATTCAGGTTGTACATCTATGTTCACGTTGGATCAAAAGGAATTAATGACCTATTGGTTGGAGCATGACTATAGAAATAGCTTGTGGTCAAAAGAGAATTTAATTTTTACAGGCATTTATGACGATACAACTGTCGGAATAAAAGATGAACTGGAAGAGAAACTAAGAGTGCATCCCAACCCAACTGACGGACAAATTAATATTACAGGTATAAATGAGTTTAAAGCTGAGTTATACGATTTACTCGGTAATAAGCTGGCGGAATTCAGTAATGAATCGTTGGAATATCAGGTTCCGGGCATGTATCTTTTAAAAGTTCATCATAAAGGGTGTTTTGTAGTAAGAAAAATTTATATCAAATAATTGAAAAAAAAGTAAAATGGATATAGGGTTTTCTTTAATTGATGCATCTTATATGTGAATCAATTAAAACAGATAAACCCAATGAGTTAAGCAATAGAACCAAGCCAATGTTAATACTGCCATATTGCATTGGTGACATTTGAATCCTGTTAAAGTTGAAGCCTATTACATCCTTCCATTACCGATGTTTGTAATTATCACTTCAATCTTAATGTATGCAATAAATTAGTTAAAAGGCACTTATTCAGCCGTATAGGTGCGATGGCTAATCATTTTTTAATGCTTTATAAAAGAAATACAAAACTGCTGATAGCAAAGGACAAACGTGTTACAAACTATCATCATACATTAATCATAAAGACTAAAGGTTTAAAGGACAAAATTGATTGATGGGGGCTGCCATTTAGCTAGCAATGGTAGCCTTTTAAAAATCATTCAAAATGTCATTGATTTTAGAAAGTTTAAATCACGTCACATCCATGGTTTATGAACTGTGGTTTCACAAAAAACGCCTTAATGTACACAACTAGATAAGCACTCATTTTAAAAGTTTAAGCTCTAAAATGATGCTGTAAATGGTATTGAATACAAATGGGGCAATTGTAAATTTTTAAAAGTTATTGTCTCAATTATTAATCATTTATTAACTTAAATCTACATCTATGAAGAAAGTACTTATTGCACTTTCATTGATGGTTATGTTCAGTTTTAGCTTATTGGCACAAACGACGAATGTAACCGGAATGGTGACCGACGCAAATGATGGTAGTCCCATACCAGGTGTGTCTGTTTTTGTAAAAGGAACAACGATTGGTACCGTAACCAATGCCGAAGGAAAGTATTCGTTGGGAGTACCAAACGATGCCCAAACAATTGTATTCTCATTTGTGGGAATGACAACTAAGGAAATAGCGTATACCGGGCAATCAACTTTAGATGCCGTATTAGAAGGTGATGCAGTTGACGTTGGCGAAGTTGTAGTAACAGCTTTAGGTATTAAACGAGAGAAAAAAGCTCTGGGGTATGCTGTAACAGAGATGAATACAGATGAATTAATTAAATCTCGCGAGGCTAATATTGTAAATGCCATGGCCGGTAAGGTGGCAGGCGTACAAATTACCAGTTCTTCCGGACAGGCCGGTTCTTCTTCGCGAATCGTTATTCGCGGTAATTCTTCGATTAATTACAACAACCAGCCGCTTTTTGTAATTGACGGTATTCCATTTGAGAACAACGAATCATCGATTAAAAGTTCGTTAAGCTACGGTGGTGGTACCAACTCGGGAATTGATATTGATCCTAATAATATCGAAACCATGACTGTTTTGAAAGGAGCTTCTGCATCTGCACTTTATGGATCAAGAGCCGCCAATGGTGTTGTAATTATTACAACTAAAAGCGGGCAAAAAGGTGATAACTTAACGGTTAATGTCAGCCATACCACCAGCTTGGATAAAATCATTGAAACACCATTGCAAAACACGTGGGCACAAGGATGGTATGAGATTAATGATGGCAGCGATGCAACCTTTACCTATGCCGATGGCGATAATATAAAAACATCGTGGTCGTGGGGACCGCGCATTGATGATACGCCTGAAGCCAAGCGTTATAATCGCTGGGATGTATTTGAAACGGGTGTAACAAATGAAACCAATGTTTCATTAAACGGAGGCGGAAAAAAGGCTACTTATTTTGCTTCTTTCTCTAACCTCGATCAGGACGGAACATTATCACCAATTGAATTTAACCGTCGAAACCTTCTTGCCAAGTTTACCATTGATTTAACTGAGAAGTTGAGGGTTAGTACTTCAGTAAACTACATTAATACACAGACACATCGATTGATGGAAGGTAATGATCCGGCGGCCTTTATGAATTCATTTTTGGGTTCTCCTTTAACCTGGAATATGTATCCAGCTACCTACGAAGATGGCTCCCAGCGTGTTTATCGCTCTGGTGGGCGAAACAACTACGTTTGGTTGATGGATAACTCAGGCAATCCTAGTGAGAGAAATCGTTTTCTAAATACTTTTGATGTTTCGTATAAATTCAATGATAAGTTAAGTTTTGTAGGACGTATCGGACAGGATTTCTACAAATCGCAGGAAGAATTCTATGTGAATCAGGGTGCGACAGGTGGACACTCGGTTGGGACATATAATGTGTATAACCGCACGTTCAGTAACCTAAATACAGATTTAATGCTGAACTATTCCACTGAATTATCTGACGATTTAAACTTGGATGCCATGCTTGGTATGAACATTACAGATAATGAGATTAAAGAAAATGGTATCAATGGAAAGCAATACATTGTGCCTGACTTTTATAATATTAATAACTGTATGTCGCAGTTGCCATGGAGTACAAATTATCAAAAACGGAGTGTTTCGTGGTATACCAGCTTAACAGCTTCGTACAAAAACTTCTTGTACTATACTTTCACTGGTCGCATGGATAAGTCATCTACTTTACCAAAGGATAACAACCAGTTTTTCTATATGTCTAATAGTTTAGGTTTGGTTTTCTCCGAATTGATGGAAGATAAATCAGTTTTAAGCTATGGAAAGCTTAGAGTTTCATATGCATCGGTTGGTAACGATGCTCCGGCTTATAGCACTGTTACCGGCAAGGTGGTTCCTGAACCCTATGATCCATACCGTGGCTATATACAATATCCATTTAACGGAGTTGGTGGGTTTATAGAGTCAAGTTTACAGGGTAATAATGAGTTAAAGCCAGAGATGACTGATGAGTTTGAAATTGGATTGGAAGCTAAGTTTTTTAACGACCGATTAGGTGTTGATGCAGCTTATTATAATAAAGTTAGTAAAGATCAGATTGTCAGGGCACCAATTGATAACTCGACCGGATTTGATAGTCGCATGATCAATATTGGTAAGATGACCAATAAGGGTGTTGAGCTGATGCTTTACGGTACACCAGTTAAAACAGGTGACTTCTCATGGGATGTAACATTAAACTGGAGTAAGAATGACAACGTTGTTGACAAAATTGCTGACGGAGTAAGTTCTATTCAATTGAATGGATTTACCGGTGAAGGACCTTATATCGTAGAAGGTCAGCCATATGGTGTTTTATGGGGAACTAAAGTTGCTCGCGATAACCAGTGGCGTAAGGTTGTTAATGAAGAAAGTGGTCGATGGTTGGTTGACGAAACCCGTCCGGGTGTGGTTGGGGATGTTAATCCAAACTGGATTGGAGGTATTCGCAATACCTTAAATTATAAAGGATTTTCGGTATCAGCATTTATCGATATAAAAAATGGTGGACAAGTGTTTAACCTGGATGAGCATTACCTAATGTACTATGGTATGTCAACTTTAACAGAAGATCGCCCACAAAGTATGCAAGTTGTTTTAGATGGCCCGACAGGTTCGCTCGATAGTGATGGTAATGTTGTGTTAACAGGCGAACAAAATTCGGAAGCAATTGATTATGGAGCACATTATCGTAATCATGTTTCAAATATTACGGAAGAGATGGTGCAGAAAACTGACTTTATAAAACTTAGAGAAGTTTCCTTATCATATAATTTCCCTCAATCGATTCTTAGCCGAACGAACTTTATTAAAGGGTGTAATATTTCATTAACAGGTCGAAATCTTTGGATTAAAAAAGACGATAGCTTTACAGGAGCAGATCCTGAAGGAAGTTTATCAGGAAGTGGTAACGGACAAGGTATCATTAATTACATGATGCCTTCAACAAAGACTTTTACGGCTAGTATTAAGTTAACATTTTAAAAGCGCTGAAAATGAAAATATTTGATAAAATAAAATATCTTGGATTGACGCTTTTAATGGCGTTAGTAATGCTATCTTCTTGTGAAGATTATCTAGATGTTAATGTTGATCCTGATACACCAAGTGATGAACAAATGACCGAGGCTGTTTACCTACCTGGTATTTTGGGATATGCATCTTATCGGGGAGTCGAATTTGCTTATACTTACAGTTCGCATTGGATGCTTCAATTTGCAGCTTACGGTTACGATGCCGGTGGACCTGAACATTTTGATTTAAGACCGTCTACTTCCGATTATTTCTGGTCGTTGTACACACAATCAATTAAAAATGCTGACCGTATGTTAAAGCTGGCTGAGAAAAATGGAAATGCCCATTATGCAGGAATTGCTAAGGTTATTTTAGCCCATCAGTTTGCCACATTAACAGATATGTTTGGCGATATACCTTGTACACAGGCATTACAAGAAGGTGTTGATTTTCCAACATTTGATAGCCAGGAAGTGGTGTACGGAAAAATCATTGATTGGCTTAACTCAGCGGTAACTGATTTTGGAAAAGAAAACGGCGGTGTTGCTCCTGGAAGTGATGATTTACTGTATGGCGGTAATATTGCAAAGTGGAATAAATTTGCGAACTCCTTGCTTGCCCGTTACCATATGCGTTTGTATTATCGTAACAATGCCAACGGTAGCAGTGCACTTGCCGCTGTAGCTAAGGGTTTTGAAAACGCAGCTGATGCCGCAAAATTAGCTTATGCCGCTCAGCCTAATCAGCAAAGTTACTGGTATCAGTACTCGTTAAACTGGACTTGGTATGGCGAATTTTATCCAACCATTTACTTCGTAGATTTACTTAAAAACTCTTCTGATCCTCGATTATCAATGTTCTTTACAGAAAATAAAGATGGAGAATATGTTGGACATGTATCGGGAACTGTATCGAATGATGATGCCCATGGAGGTAAAGATCTAAGTCGTTTCAAGCCTTTTTTATATGCTCAGGAAGGACCTTCAAAGTTTATGTCGTTTGAAGAACTTAAATTCATTGAGGTAGAAGCATTATTGCATACCGATGCTTCTGTTTCAACAATTCAGGATGCATTGGAAGCGGCAATCACTTCAGACATGCTTGCCTTGGGTGTTGCACAGGAAGATATCGATACTTATTTGGAAAGAGATGAGTTAGATTTATCTGCTGCAGCCGATGATGAAGAGCGTTTAGAAATTATCATGATGCAGAAGTATATTGCCGTATATATGGAAAACTCAGAGCCTTATAATGATTGGCGACGTACCGGTTATCCGGCATTTACCAGCGAAATTTGGGAAGCTAATATGGATCATGGTGGTTTCCAGAATACAACTGCTCCACTGAGATATATTTATCCACTATCATCTTATCAGCGTAATGAAGATAATACGCCTCAGGTAGATATGTGGGAGGATAAAGTTTGGTGGGATGCCAAAAATTAGATTTTTCAAAAAGACTAGTGTGTGATTTGGATTTATATTCAGAATGGAGCCTGCAATGGCAGGCTCTGTTCTTTCCTTCAGGTGACACACCATAACGTAACCCAAATCATCTGTCCCGTGATATTTATGCTGCAAACGTGCAGAATAATTATCACACATTAATCATAAAGACTAAAGGTTTAGAATTTTCTGAGATGATTGATGGAAGGTGGCTTTTTAGCCACCTTTTTTATTTCTACATTCGTGAGTTAAAAGGATAGCAATGAATCACGAATATCAATACGAATTAGAGTTTAAAGTCCGCGACTACGAGTGCGATCTGCAAGGCATTGTTAATAACTCTGTTTACCAAAACTACCTGGAACATACACGTCATGAATTTTTGGATTCCTTAGGTGTTAATTTCAAAGAATTATTTGAAAGAAACATCGTGGCAGTTGTGGCACGCATCGATTTATCGTACAAAACACCTTTAAAAAGTAACGATACTTTTGTGGTGCGTACCCGTGTTGAGCATAAAGGTATTAAATACATGTTTTACCAGGATATTTACCGCTTGCCCGATGAGAAGCTTTGTCTGAAAGGTGTTGTAACCACAACAACTTTGGTTGATGGTAAACTGGCAGTATGCACTGATCTGGCTGTTGCTCTTTCAAAAGCCGGTCAGCATTAAAGATTTGTAGAATGGAGGAGGAATGAAAAAACAGGCTTTCATTTCTCCCCATTCAAAACTTATCTGTTAGTGAAAGTCCAGTTGAAAATAAGATTCAATAGTACTTTCTGGTTTACAACTCAATTCCAACAGGGCAATGGTCCGATCCCATTATTTCGTTATGGATAAAGGCATCTTTTAATTGAGGCAGAAAACTTTCGCTGGCTAAGAAATAATCGATTCTCCAGCCAACATTCTTACCACGTGCACCAGCCCGATAACTCCACCACGAATATTTATCAGTTACCTCAGGGTAGAAATGGCGAAAAGTATCTTTTAAACCACCTTGAGTAAATCGGTCCATGCCATCAATTTCTTCCTGCATATAACCCGCCGATTTGTTGTAATTGGGTTTCGGACGAGCTAAATCAATTGCCGTATGAGCCACGTTAAAATCACCGCATACCAACACTGGTTTTGTTTCCTCAAGCTTCTTTAGATAATCAAAAAAGTCTTTGTCCCAGCTTTGTCGGTAATCCAGTCGCTTTAATTCACTGCCCGAGTTGGGCACATAAACAGTAACCAGGTAAAAATCATCGTATTCGGCACAAAGCACACGTCCTTCCTGGTCGTGTGCTTCAATGCCCATATCTTTGGTAATATTTAATGGCTTTTGTTTACTGATGATGGCAGTGCCGGAGTATCCCTTTTTTTCGGCTGAATTAGAAAAAATGTGGTAATCCTTAAAATCGGCCAATGCCTCACTGACCTGGTGATCTTGTGCTTTGGTTTCTTGCAGGCACAATATTTCAGCATCCATTTGTTTGAATGATTCTAAAAACTCTTTCTTCATAACGGCCCGGATGCCGTTAACATTCCATGAAATAATCTTCATAAGCAATAGCAATAAGTTGAATCGCAAAATAGTGATTCTCGATTAAGGTTCAAAACCAGAATTTTTATTTGAAAGCCTATCGTATGCTAGGCGGTTTGATTGGGTTTATGAAAGCGTTTGCCTCGCTTAAAAACCATTTGCTTTTCCAACTTAAGCTGCTCATCGGGACCTGCCAGTACATAGCTCTGACAGTTTGTGCTGCACGTGGCATTGTACCTGGCTTTACAGTTATCGCATTGAATAAATAGCAGGTTGCATTTTTTATTGGCGCAGTTAACATGGGTATCGCATGGAGTGCCGCATTGGTGACAATGACTGATTACGTCGTTGCTGATACGTTCGCCCAATCGATTATCGAACACAAAATTCTTGCCGATAAACTTGTTCTCAATCTGTTCATTTTCGACCTGACGTGTGTAATCAATAATACCCCCCAATAACTGGTTCACATCCGAAAAACCATGGTGTTTAAGGTATGCACTCGTCTTTTCGCAACGAACTCCTCCGGTACAATACAGGAGAATTTTATCTGCTTCTTTACCTTTAAGTTTATCAACCACTTCCGGCAATTCTTCTTTGAAGGTCTCAGCATCGGGAAGAATGGCTCCATCAAAACGCCCGATTTCACTCTCGTAATGATTACGCATGTCGACCACAATGGCACCTTGCTCCATGGCCTCATTCCACTCGGCTGCAGAAAGATGTTGGCCCACATTTGTTACATCGTATTCCTCAGGTTTAAGCCCATCGGCGACAATCTGATCCCGTACTTTAATTTGCAGTTTAAGAAAGGATTGACCATCATCTTCAACCGCTATTTTAAAAGGCATGGCTCTGAATTCAGATATGGAATACAGGTGATTTTTAAAATCCTGCCAGAAATGATCCGGAACACTCATTTGTGCATTGATTCCTTCATGAGCAAGGTAAATGCGTCCGTAGCATTGCAGTTGATCCCAAATGGCATAGAGTTGGTCGCGCATTTCAGCCGGATTATCGATCATGACATAACGATAAAACGAAACGGTCGTTCGTTTAAAGGATTCATTAGCCAGACGCTCTTTTAATTGCTCGGGACTAAGTCGGTTGATAAGGTGCTTTTTACTGCTATTCGGATCCATAATTTTAATAATTAAACCACAAAAATATAAAAATACCCGAATATCCTAAAATACATAAAGAAGTAAAAATAAGCTGCCCAATCGGACAGCTTATTTGATTTATCAATGAATTTTAATCAATAAAATTCTAAGAGGCTTGCCTCGCGGATAGGTGACTTTTAGAGTTTTCTTTATTAAACGATCAGAGTTTATATGCCTGATAATTGGCTTGTCTATAAACCACTAAAGTCAATGTCCTTAAATACCAATGTAGGACTTAACAAGCTTGAGTATTTATAAGGATCATTACCCAGTTCACTTAACTTTTTCCAGAACTCTTTAGCATTGCCCGAAATATTCATTTCGTTAACGGGTTTAACAATTTTACCACCTTCAACCAGGAAGCCGGAAACTCCGAAAGAAAAATCGCCCGTTGTGGAATTGGAATTACCACCATTGAATGAAGTAACGAAAATACCAGACTTAACATCTCTAACTATTTCATTAAAGCCGCGTGTACCCAAATCAAAACGGATGTTTGAAGTAGAACCGCCATTCGGTGTCATACCAAGTTTCTTACCGTAGTAATTATCGATGTAGTACTCTTTTAGTACGCCTTTTTCAATCATCACACGTTTTTTGGACGCGATACCCTGACCATCGTATAGGCGCGAAGCAAATCCACCTTCAATAAACGGATCATCAATAACCGTTAATACGGGCGAAGCAATTTCTTTGCCCTGCATACCATCAAGGTAGGAGCTTTTTTGTTGCAGCGATCTGGCAGACATTGGCCGAACAAACATGTAAAGCAAACGACCGGCGGTGCGGTTCTCAACCAACATATCGTATTTGCCCGAAGCAATTTTGGTTTGTCCCATCTTGCGGATTGCATTCTCAGCTGCTTTTGAGCCTAATTCCTCAGGTGATGGCATGGTGTTAAAAAAGCGACTGCCTCCCCAATGCCAGCCTTCTGGTCGTGCATCGCCATCTCTGACGGTAACCTCGCCACCAGCCCAAAAAGAGGTAGAAGCACGCTCAGCCACTAAGCCATTACTGTGAACTAATACACTTTCTGAATAATCATCGCTAAAACCTCCTGTTGCAGAAATAATCTTATCGGACTTGGAGCGGGCAACCTGCTCAATTTCTTTAGCAATTTTTACACGTTGCTCAGGCGCTACACTGGCATAGGATTTATCTTCCAGTTTTAGATCTTTCTTAAGATCGGTGGGGTAAAGCGATGGATCAGGCAATTCTCTGAATTCATCAGCTGTTAAATACTTGGTAGCTTCAACCGCTTCTTTGATAAATTTTTCAAGATCCTTTTTATTTAGGTTATTGGTTGAATGACCCGAGTATTTGTGATCGCGATAAATATTCAGATTCAAGCCATTGGTGGTTGATTCTTTTATTTTTTCAATTTTCTGTTCGCGCACTTCAATTTCCACCGAGCGCGAATTATTTATGGATGCAGCCACTTCGGAAGCACCACTTTTTTTGGCGAACTCAACGGCCCACATGGCCAGTTCTTGTCGTTCTTTATTGTTCATTGCTGTTTGTTTTTCGGGTTAGAGCTTAAGCATTTACACCACCAACGGTGATTTTAGAAACCTTAACAGTAGGTAAGCCTTGAGATACAGGAACACCTTGTCCGTTTTTACCACAGGTCCAGCCTCCTTCGGCCATTTTAAGATCGTCAGCCACCATTTCGATATCGGCCAATACTTTAGGACCATTACCTATGATGTTGATATCTTTAATCGGACGAGTTAATTTACCATCTTCAATCAGGTAACCCGATTTAACGTAGAATGTAAAGTCACCGGCGCCAATCATTACCTGTCCGTTAGAGAACGACTCGGCATAAACACCATACTTAACAGTTTCTATAATTTCATCTTTCTTATGGGGTCCATTCTCCATGTATGTGTTGCGCATACGTGGCATTGGCATGTGACGGAACGATTCGCGACGGCCATTACCGGTTGGATTTACACCATAGTGTTTCGCACTGATGCGGTCATGAAGATAGGATTCCATTGTACCACCTGAAACCAGGTATGTTTTTTCGGTATTGTTTCCTTCATCATCCACATTGATTGAACCACGGATATTTTGGTTGGTACCATCATCCACAATGGTTACAAAGTCTTTGGCTACTTTTTTACCAATTTTATCGGCAAAGATTGATGTTTCTTTACGGTTGAAATCAGCTTCCATACCATGGCCGATGGCTTCGTGCAATAAAATACCAGAACTACCTGCTGCTAATACAACTGGTAATTCACCTGCTTTAGGCTTAACGGCATCGAACAAAGAAACGGTACGTTTAACAGCTTCATTAGCCAATGTGTTAATGGCCTCAGGTGTGAAGAATTCGATCCCCCGGCGACCAGAATAGTCGAAATAGTTTTGTTCTTTTTGCCCGTTTTGTTCTGCTGTAACACTAACCGATAACTGTGCCATCGGTTGATAATCGCAAGTCATGCGACCTTCGGAGTTGGCAAATAAAACGTAGGATGTTTCATCGTTAAACCAAACATTGGATTTAATTACGCGCCCATCCAGTGAGAAAACCTTCTCGTTAACTTGTTGCAGGTAAGGGATTTTTTCGTTGATCGATATCTGTTCCCAAGGGGTGTTAATCTTATAATAGCTTGGCAGTTTGGGCGATTCGAAAGCAACAGGGGCCACCTGGGAGCTGGTATTGGCAATATTAGCAGCCGTTCGGGCAGCCGATTTCATGGCATCAAGGCTAACTTCTTCACTAAAGGAATAGCCGGTTTGGTCGCCTTTTAAAACGCGGATACCTACACCAAAACTTATATCGGAATATGCCCGGTTAACTGCATTATCTTCTAATCCGATATAATTAGCGATGCTGTGCTGAAAAAATACATCACAATAGTCGCCTCCTTTTGACAAGCCTTCAGCGATAATTTGCTGAATCATTTGCTCTGTCACACCAAAGTGCTCTAAATAATCGTGAATAGTCATGTCACCTCCAATTTTAGCCGGACCAGTTGTACAACCGGAAAGAACCTGGGGGAGAACAGCTGCGCCAACGGCTGTCACGGCTCCGGCTTTTAAGAAATCTCTTCGATTAATAATTGCTTTCATTTTCAAGGATTTTAGGGTAAAGCAACAGAAAAGCAAGGCTGCTTCACACATGGGTTTGTAGTAAATAAGGTTAAACATCAGGATCTTTACCAGATAGTAAAAATCCTGATGTATATAAGCTAATAAATGGGACTTATAGCTTAATGGGTATTAAAGATATTTTTTATAAATGTGAAAAACAACAGTGTACTAATTATTTTCGATGAAATACATCACCAACAAATTGTAATCCATGAATAATGTTGGTACGCCAATAGGTCCAGTTATGGGCTCCCTCGCGAATACGATACTCGTGTTTTATCTTTTTATCGCGCATAAGAACATGCAAGGCAGCATTACCTTTGTACAAAAAGTCATCATCACCACAGTCTATGTAAAACCGCACTTTCTTTATGTCTTTTAATGGTTTTTCATTTAATATGTTGATAGGATTGTTGTTATTCCAATGTTGTGGAAGTTTTCCATCTGAGGTCAGATGACCGTAAATTGGTTGAAACCATTTTTTGTTATCATCAGATAAAAACTGCTTCATTTCCTCGTTGGTATAAACAGCGGCACTGAATGCTGCGCAGGCACCAAATAGATCGGGATGTTTAATGGCATAAACCAAGGAACCATGTCCTCCCATAGATAGGCCACTAACTGCCCTGAACTCCTTTTGAGAACGAATGCGGTACATTTTTTCAACTCGAGGGATGAACTCTTCGATGAACATATCTTCGTACCGGTTGCTGCCATCGTGGTTGTTTACATACCAGGTAACTTTAGCATCGGGCATTATAATAATCATTGGTGGAATTTGTCCAGCTTCAATGGCTTTATCAGCGGTGTGGTTAACTTCACCAAACTGCACCCAAGCTGTTTCGTTATCGCTGTAGCCATGTAGCAGGTATAGAACTGGATAGGAGCGATTTGATGTGTCGTAACACGGAGGCAGGTAAATGGAATAGTTAACGTTATACCCTGTAATTTTACTTGAGATTGATTGTCCTTCAATGACTTTCCCTTTGGGTGTTTGAGCCATTAATAGTGAGGCCAGCAGGAGGTTTGCGAGTGTGAATAAATACTTCATTATGCAGATGTTTAGATTACAAAATGCAAGATGGATTAAAAAACTAAGTAATACCAGCTACAAGGAAATAATTAACTACAGCTTCTGTAGAAAAATTAAGACAAGGTTTAAATTTTACTTTGGTGAAGTAAGCATTCATAGTACTTTAAAATTCATTCTAAATTATTAGCTACGCTGAACGTTGTTTCACAAAAGCTCAACTGAAACAGTATCTAAGTTTGCTCAAATTTTAAACCGAACTGACAGCCATCAAAAAAGTGTAATTATTTTTCGGATTTATAAATCTGATATTCTTGAAAATACACATTTGTGTTACTATGTTTAATGTTTGTAAGGTGTTGTAGCTTATTTATTTGGGTTGTAGGTTTGCATTGGAAATAGTATTGATAGATGAGAAGAATTTTAAGTGTTATTAGTTTATTTCTGGCTTTTAAAGCTGGTATTTTTTCACAAAATGCAATGATGATGGATAAGGAAAATAAAAACACAATGCCATACCCAAAAACATTTTCGCACATTGGCATTACAGTACCGGATATAGCGGAAGCTGTAAAATTTTATACCGAAGTAATGGGTTTTTATGTCATAATGTCGCCAACAGATGTTGTTGAAGAGAACGAAACTGCGATAGGCCAAATGTGTATTGATGTTTTTGGTGAAGGATGGGGAAGTTTCAGAATAGCGCATCTTTCATCGGGTGATAAAATTGGTTTTGAGCTTTTCGAATTTAAAGAGAGTAAAAATTCGAAACCGGAATTTGAGCCTTTTAAAACGGGCTTATTTCACTTTTCGGTGCAAGACCCGGATGTGGAAGGCTTGGTTGATAAAATTGTTGAAGCAGGAGGAAAGCAAAGAATGCCTATCAGGGAGTATTACCCAGGTGAAAAACCATTTCGAATGTGCTATGTCGAAGATCCTTTTGGAATTGTTTTTGAAATTTATTCGCATTCGTATGAATTACACTATTCGGCTGGTGCCTATAAATGATGAGAAGAAACAAGCAGCTTTAGTGATTGGATAATTTGATGATTTCCTCGATACGATTGACGCGAAATGACAATTGGAGATAATAAAAAGGCGATTACCAAAACTGATAATCGCCTATATCTCAATAAAAGAATTTTCTACCAAAGTTTCTCAGGGTAAATACCATCAGCTATTAGCTGATTTAATTTGTCCTGAACCATTGGTTTATCTTCTTTGTAGGTAACACCAAACCATTTAGCATCGGTACGAATCACTTTTGTGCTGACCTCGCCTTTTTTAATCAACGTATCCACAACAGCATTGAAATAGAATTCTGATTTCATTTCGTTGCCTTTTTCTTTCAGGAAGTCAACAAATGCAGCTTCTAAGTGCTGGAAATACTCAGGTTTAAAAGCCCAAAAATTCATAGAAACAGCTTCTTTTCCAGTTAATTCTGTTTTGCTGTCTTCTTCATAAAAGAATACCTTGGTGTCTTCGTAACCAATTTTGGTACGTTCGGTAATGTTTACCAGGTTACCTTTTTCATCGGCTTCGCAAACTCCGCGAGATACCGTACCATGTTCCGAAAGAGTATTGTCAAGCGCATAACCTACCATGGCATACTCATTAACATCATTGCTTTCAGCCACAAAATCGAATACTTGTTTGTAGGCGCCACGACCATAAAAATCATCAGCATTAATAATTGCAAATGGTTCCTTAATCGCATCTTTGGCCATTAAGATGGCGTGACCTGTTCCCCAAGGTTTTTCGCGTCCTTCAGGTACAGAGTAACCTTCAGGTAAGTCCTTCAGATCCTGGTACACATACTCGGTTTTAATTTTACCAGCCAAGCGAGGTTCGAAACGCTCTTTAAAAGCTTCTGCAAAATCTTCACGGATAACAAAAACAACTTTTTCAAAACCCGATTGAATGGCATCATATACCGAATAGTCGATAATTGATTCACCATGCGGACCAAGTTCATCCATTTGCTTAAGACCGCCATAGCGGCTTCCCATACCTGCTGCTAAAATTAGTAATGTTGGTTTCATTAGTATATTAATTTTAATGTCAGTTTCTAAGTTTCGAAAGTCAAAAGTAAGGATTATTTCTTACTTTTCCTTTCATAATCTTTCTTTATTCCCTCGTATAACCAATTAGCCAGTGCCTGACGGTTATCGGCCTTAACAAACCGTTGCTGATCACGGTAATTCTGTATGTTTCCTAACTCAATAAACACTGATACAGGTGTTGTATTGCGCAACAAATAGAGGTTGCGATCGCTAACGGTACCCGAAAAACCTCTGGATGGCTGGTGCTGCTTGTATTTTTGATCGAAGGTATTGCGTAATTGCAAAGCCAGCATTTTACCATTTTTACTTTTTTTATGGTGGTAAAAGAAAACATCAATTTGTTTTCGTTTGCTTCGGCTATCGAGGTGAATGATAATGCATCGACGATATGCTTCAGTATCTTGTTTATAGCGCTTGTTAACTTCTAGGGTGCGTTGCTTAAGGCGATCGATTTGTTTTAACGGGATGCTTTGTTTACCGCAGGTTTCGTGATTGTCGTATCGAAGAATTTGTCCATCTCGTATACCGTCGTCTTCATCTTCAATGATATAGTGCACCTTTGCACCATTTTCCACAAGCTTTTTAGCTAGCCTGAGTGTGATATCATAAGCATATTCATCCTCGTGCAGATCGTGATTGCCATAATGCCCGATGGCACCCGGGTCGGGTCCTCCATGGCCGGTAACCAGGTAAAACGAAGTTCCTTTCAGATCGTTCGACTCAAGGGGGAAAAACTCCCTTTCCTTACCAAAAAGCGGTTGGTGCAGCTGAATTTCTGTTGATGGCAATAGGTACGTTTGGTGAGCCAATAATGAATTGTTTTTTCCAAACTTTCCTTTATTAAGGTCAATAAAAGCCTGCTGGTGCTCGCTTGGTTTCAGCTGGTGACGTACTAAAAAAGCATGAATGCCTTCGCCGGCCTTAGGTTTGGCTTTCAATAACTCTTTCTCGTTTTGTGCAAAAAGCACGAGTTGAAAAATGATAAACAGGCCGGTTAATATATGTCGTTGATTAAATAGTCTATTCATGGCTTACAAAAATAGATTTTTTCAAGTTTTATCCTTCAATAAAAGAAGCTTAAGTCTTAATTATTGGTCAGAAGCTCAATTCTTTTTATTAATCTCTTATTTTTGATGATTATCATTTGCTGTTCATTGGTTTTAATGTTAATAGACTGTTAGCTATAAAGTTTGTTTAATAATTAATACTGTGCTCATTTAAAGAGATTACGTTTATGCCTGAAGAAATTTATCTGAAATATAAAAAACAAGTGGCCAAATGGATGCGCCGTTTATATAAAAAAGGATTAACCACTTCCCTGGGTGGTAATATAAGTATGCGGGTTGATGATCAGCACATTGCTATCACGGCATCGGAAACAGATAAAGGACGGATTAAAAGTTCAGAGATTGCCATTGTGACATTAGACGGCCAATGTTTGGATGATTGCTTAAAGGTGAGCATTGAAACCGGTATGCATTTGGCAATATACAAAGCACGACCTGATGTTGATGTTGTGTTGCATGCCCATGCGCCAATGGCAAGTTTGTTTACCGCGACCAAACAATCGATTAATACGGCATTGCTGGCTGAAGCATATACCATACTCGGAAATACTGCTTATGCTGAATATGCTGCACCCGGATCGGAAAACCTGGCTAACAATGTAGCCAATGCTTGCCGCGACGCCAATGTGGTGTTAATGGCAAACCATGGTGTTCTGGCAGTGGGAAGTAGCTTGTTAAAAGCTTTTGATCGGATTGAAGTATTAGAAAATGCGGCAAAAATGACCGCGTTAACATCTTTGCTTGATGATAAAAGAGAACTAAACAATGTTCAAATTCAACAGCTGAGAGATTTATTTGGCTAAAGACGAAAATTCCGTAAGTCTTATTGAGTGAGGAATGTAAGTGTTTTGAAATGGAGGTCAACTAATTTTTTCGTTTACAAACGAAAAAATTAGTTGTTAAAACGAATTATGTAGTTATATTTGTATTGTCAATACATTCATGGTACATTTTTTAATATTTAAACGATGATTACAAAACGATTAACCAAGCGCGAAGAAGATGTGATGAAGATATTGTGGGAGGCCGGTAAAGGCTTTGTGAAGGATTTATTAAAACAGCATCCTGAACCCAAACCACACTATAATACTTTTAGCACCATTATTCGCGGATTGGAAGAAAAGGGTTATGTAGCCCATAATTCGTATGGTAATTCGCATGAGTATTTTCCAGCGGTCACCAAAGAGGATTATCGTAAAATGTTTATCAAAAATGTCGTTTCCGATTATTTTGAGTCTTCCTATAAAAATGTGGTATCCTTTTTTGTAAACGAGGACAAGCTAAATGTCGACGATTTAAAGGAATTGATTAACATTATTGAAAAGAAAAACCAAGGCTGATGGATGCATTTCTCGAACTACAGCTTAAAACAGGTGGAATTATTGCCATTTCGGTTTTAGTATACAGCTTATTGTTATCTCGCGATAGTTTTTTTCAGCGCAACAGAGCGTGGCTTTTGGCAACTGTTATAGTACCATGGATAGTTCCATTATTGGCAATGCCGGTTTGGTTAAAAAGTTTACTTTATCAACCAAAAGAATCGGCCGAGGCATTTGTATTGACCTATGATGTGCCCATTACCAATGTAAGCACCGCTCCGGCGCCCGAACCAATTAACTGGTTGTTGATTGGCATAAGCTTGTATGCTGCTGTTAGTTTGATATTGGCCCTGCGTTTGATTTGGGGATATGTTATCATTCAACGATTAAGGAAAAAAGGACAACCTATGTCATATAAAGGTTATGATGTTGTTCTTCTTCGAAACAAGGATATTAATCCGTTTTCTTTTTACAGAACCATTTACATGCCGAAACATTTGGAGAGAGACCGTAACCGGCAAATGATTCTGGAACATGAGCGCCGTCATTGTGCTCAACTACATTCAATTGATATTTCGCTGGCCGAATGGCTGTTGATCATCCAATGGTGGAACCCGTTTGTTTGGTGGCTTCGTAAACTAATAGCCCAAAACCATGAATACTGTGTTGACAACGCAATGATCCAGATAACAGAAGAACCAAAGGTATATCAATATTCATTACTCAATTTGTTAAACAGCGACAGGCGAATGCAATTGGTGAATAACTTCAACCAAAGTTTAACTAAAAAAAGACTTGTAATGATGAATAAAAAACATACAAACCGATTGATAGGATGGAGTAAAGGCTTATTACTTGTTCCTGTTGTAATAGCTGCTTTATTGGCTTTTACCGATCCCAATAAAACTGTTGTAGAAGCGAAAGCGGATACAGAAATTAAAAGTGCCCTCGACTTAAGAAAACACATTGCAAAAACCATCAAGTATCCGTTAACTGCGAGAGATGCAGGATATGAAACAACCATATCGGCCTACTTTAAAATCGATAAGAATGGTAATATCGGTAAAGTAAATATTGGCAAAAAAACAGGAGCTAAGCAACTGGAGAAAGTGGTTGTGGTAGCGTATGCCGCTGACAGTAAAAAGGGATTTGATAAAAAAGCTGATACTTCGATGCTTGATGAAGTTCTGGAAGAGGAAGTAATACGCGTGCTGAATGGATTGCCAGTAGTAAAAGATAAAGAATGGGTAGATCGTTTATTACAAATTGATGTACAATTTAAACTTCAAGGAAAATCCAGTGATTCAGGCAGAAGCTTGGCAGAAAGTTGGGAAGGAAAAGAAACTCGTTTGACTAATTCGGAAGGTCAGGAGTACAGTTTAATTGCAAATAATGGCAAACTAAATATTAATGGACCAAAAGCTAACCGACCAATATTAGTATTGGATGGTAAAGAATTAAACTGGTCGGATTTATCCACTTTGGATCTGGATCATATTAAAGCCATTGGAAAATCTCCTGCTGGTAACTATGTAAAAAGTATTGATAAGAAAGCTGAAAATGGTGCTTTTTTGCTTCATAGTGAAGAATTTCTGCTGGCAAAAATAAAAGATGGAAAGGGTTATGTTTCAACAAAACCAGGTTTAATAATTGTTGATGGTGAAAAATTTGATGGTGATCTTAGTGATATTTCACCAGATCAAATTGAATCAATGAACGTAATGAAGGGAGAGGCTGCAATTGCAAAGTATGGTCAGGATGCTAAAGAAGGTGCTATTGAGCTAATTTTAAAAAAGGATAAAAATGGTAAACCCGATGCCTCAGCAATTAGGAGCTCTGAGAGTAAGGTCGTACCAATGTTTATTGTTGATGGAAAAGAATTAAGTGAAAGTGAGTTCAAAAACCTTTTCCCATTTAATTATCATAGTGAGACCAAACTAAAAGGACAAGCAGCGGTTGATAAATATGGTGAAAAAGCCAGAAATGGTGTAATTGTAATTAATACTAAAAATCCGAATGGTACATCAGGTAAGAGAAGGATGGTGATGGGGCAACCAATGAAGATGACACCTGAAAATGTTATCCGTATTAGTGCCGTTGATAAAAACGGCCCTTTATACGTGGTTGATGGAGTCAAAAAGACTTCTCTTGATATAGATCCCAAGCAGGTAAATACAGTAACAGTGCTAAAAGGAGAACAAGCTGAAAAACTTTATGGTGCTGATCCCGAAAAGGGGGTGATTTTAGTTACGACCAAAGATGTTGGTAAAGAGGATTTAAATCACATAAAAATTCGCTCAACAGATTCAGAAAGTGTCCAAATAGCAGATAACTTCAAAGGGAAAAGACCATATATATTACTTGATGGTAAAGAATTTGATGGAAGTATGCAGGATGTTGATCCGTATAAGATTAAGTCAATATCAGTATTAAAAGACGATCGAGCAACAGCTCTTTATGGAGATAAAGCAAAGGATGGTGTTATTATGATAACATCTAAAAACGATTATGAAGATGAAGTAAAAGTTATTGCTTATGGTACCATGGCAAAGGGAAACAATTCTAATCTCGGTACATTGCTAACACGAAATGGTTCGCAAGCTGAAAATCTATTTCTAAAAGGAAGTTCAGGAAACAATAATCCATATATTGTTCTTGATGGGGAGGAGTTTGCAGGTGATTTAAAGGATATAAAAAGTGATGATATAAAATCGATTTCAGTATTAAAAGATCATGCTGCAACGGAATTATACGGCGATAAGGGCAAAAATGGAGTGATCGTAATAACTTCAAAAATCAAATAAAAGGCCAACCTAATTCTTAAACAAATAGTGAGGATCGCATCTGAAGGCCAACGACTTCAAAGATGCGATCCTTATTTTTTTAGTTCCTATATAAAGTAGATTATTTTATAATCTTTTCTTCTTCTTCAACCTGTATGCTCCGTTCGTCATAAGACCAGGCCCGGAAATAACCTAACACATCCTTTCCCATATTGGATTCGGGATTAAAAGGTGTTGAACTGCCACCGCCTTGCTGGTCAATTATTTCATCCAATTGCGAATAATATTCATAGGTTCCTTCATCAATTGAAAAAGCCTTAATGGTAACCAAATCGTCTTCGGTAAATGAAAAACGTAAGGGGGTGAATTCGATGGTTTCTTCATTGGCAAAGAATTCGTGTGACCAAACACTGTAGGTTTCTTCTTTCTCAGCCCCGTTTAAATAATATTTGATGAGGTAATAATTTTCTTCTTCTGGATTATTTTTTAAAGTAATTTCCAGGTTGTATTCAGTTTCATCTTCGCTGCTGCCAAAACCGTCAAACTTTTTATAACCAAGTTTTACAATTTCAGTTGGGGTCAGTATTTTACTTTTTCCTTGATAACTTTTATCGGCTATTTTTATATCAAGGGTATACTCATGGTCTCTCTGGCCTCTTAATAACTGCCCTTTGTATAAGCCATTTCCCAAATGATCTAATGTTTCACTAATTCCGTCAGAATTAATGATGGTTATGGTAGCATTTTCTTCAAAGTCTGGTGCTTCATCGGAGAAATAACTGGATGTATAATTTAATTGAACTTCGGCAGTCTGGTCCAGTGTAATCTGACCATCAATCGATAGTTTAGGAGCAGCATCATTAAGATCAACATCAATGACCTCTTCACAAGATTGTAAGGTGTTGCCAAGCAACATACTCAGTGACAGATAAAACATGGTTTTGAATAATATATTAGATTTCATGGGTAGCAATTTAAAATTTAAAATTCCAGGTTACAGAAGGCACAATGCCAAATAAACTTAGCTTAACCGCTTCAGTGACATTGGGGTTATTCTCATTTTCACGAAAGTTTATGGTGTAGGCATTCATGCGGTTGTACAGATTGTAAAGTGAGAAATCCCAGCTCGACTTTATACGTTTTTTACCTTTTCCTTCGAGGTGAAAATTCAAATCCAGGCGGTGGTAATCGGGCATGCGATAGCCATTGCGTTCGGTGTAGTAAGGCACCTGATTTCCGTCAAATTCGTATTTACCACTCGGAAAGGTAACAGCATTACCAGTATAGAATATCCAATTGGCCGAAATCGAAAGACGTTGAGATAGCTGATAGCTGGTAACAACCGATACATCATGTGTTTTATCATAGGACGAGTCGTACCATTGTCCATTATTAATGCCATCAATCTTGTTTTCAGTTTTTGATAAAGTATAACTAACCCATCCGGTAAAATCACCGTATTTCTTTTTTAAATATAGCTCGAGCCCATAGCTACGCCCTTCGCCCTGTAATACATAGGACTCGATGTCTTCATTAAGCATTACCTGCGTACCATCTTTGTAGTCGCTTATATGGTTCATGGATTTGTAATAAGTCTCTGCCGAAAATTCAAAGGCATTATCCATAAAGTTCCGGAAAAAACCAATGGAATATTGATTGACTGTAGTTGGTTCGATATTGAAAGTACTAGGCGTCCAGGTATCGGTCGGTTGACCGGAGGTACTGTTCGACATCAGGTGAAGGTATTGTACCATTCGGTTAAAGGAAGCCTTAACCGAGCTGTTTGAACTATAACGGTAATTGATGCCAAGGCGTGGCTCTAGTCCGTAATAGCTTTGCATGATTTCACCTTTATCGAAATATTCTTTGTCGATAATGTTATTATCATCGTCGTAGGTAATGTTTTCTCCGGCGCCAAACTGGTTAAACATCGATGCCCTCAATCCATAATCCAAAACCAGCTTAGTACCTAACTTCTTTTCATTACTAATGTACAGAGCTGATTCTAACCCTTGTTTTTCGGCTACCTTAATATCTGAAATGGATTGATCTTCGAATAAAAATTCTCCCGGATAAAAGGTGTGGTAGGTGAGGTTCATACCAAATTTTGTGGTGTTTTGCGGATTGGCATACCAGGTAAAATCTTGTTTAAGACTAACATCTTTAATGCCCGATTTCATGCTGCCATTATCGCCAAAATTAAAACCATAATCATACTCGCTGTATAAAGCCGTGGTATTAGAAAATAGTTGGGCACTGAATAAATGATTCCAACGCAGGGTGGCAGTGGTATTACCCCAATCCATTCCCAAGTCTTCAAACCCAAAATCGTCTTTGCCAAAATAGCCCGATAAAAACAGGCGGTTATTATCATTTATTTTGTAATTCAGTTTGGCATTCAGGTCGTAAAAATACATTTTGGTACCACTTTCAATCTGGTTGGCACCTCTCGCCATTAAATCTGCGTAACTTCTTCGTCCCGAAACGATAAACGACATCTTATCTTTCATTACAGGTCCTTCAATGGTTAAGCGCGATGCAAGTAAACCAATACCTCCTGAGCCCTGTATCTTTTTCATATTACCATCGCGCATGTTGATGTCCAGTACCGAAGCCGCGCGTCCGCCATAATTTGCAGGTATGCCACTTTTGTATACTGTCATTCCTTTGATGGCGTCGGCATTAAAAACCGAAAAGAAGCCCATTAAATGAGAGGCGCTGTAAACCGGTGCTTCATCCAGCAGAATAAGGTTTTGATCAATTGAACCACCCCGAACGCTAAAGCCATTACCTCCTTCAGAAACAGTGCTGATACCGGGAAGTAGTTGGATGGTTTTAAGTACGTCGCGTTCACCAAACAATACTGGCAGTTTATCAATGGTTTTCATGTCCAGCTTTTCACCAATCATTTGTGTAGCCGCAACATTTTTGTCCTTTTTTTCAGCACTAACTACAACTTCGTTTAGCGCTGTTTCATTGGTTTGAAGTTGGATTTTAATTGTTTGGTTAGCACTTAAGTTAATTTTTCGATCCTGCGTTTTATAGCCAACAAAACTAAAAAAGACGTGCTGTTGGCCAGCCGGCAATGTTAAGGAGTAAAAACCATAGGTGTTGGTCATGGTACCGGTTGTTTTATCAGCCGTATAAATGGTAACTCCAATTAAGGCCTCTCCGGTTTCAGCATCGGTAATTTCGCCACTAATTGTGTGTTTCTCTTGTGCGGGCGAATAAAAATAGATCAGCCAAAGTATTGCTATAGCTGACCATTTAACATGTTTTAAATCCATGGAAAAGATTTAGGTTGAAAATGTATAGGTCAATTTAATTGCTGTAAAGACAGCTTCAATAATAAAAGGATGCATTTGCATCATTTTTTTAATCTCTCCGGAAACAAATTTACAGTTATAATCTAATGAAGCAGGAATAAATGTGATAAAACCGGAAAAGGCTGGCATGAATAAGGGAGGATTATAATTCAGCCCATATTCGGGCTAAAGAGAAACCCGGAGCATCAATTTTTAAATCGAGGAAATAGCCAAATGGTGTTTGCGCTACCTCATATTTGGCATTTTCAAGTCTTTTTTGTGCTTCATCAAACAATTGCTTAGTGAAATCAACCGATGCTTTTGATTCGGAAAGATGAGCGAAGGAATGAAGTACAATGTTATTTGTTTTATTTTTTCGGGCTGCCCATTTTAAATGATTGGCTAATTTCTTTTCGCGGCTTTTCAAATCTTTTTCTTCATCGCTGGTTTCGACCTGGATGCAGGCCAGTAAACAATTGCTATACGATTGCCCTGGTCCCGGATCAGGTGCTTCGGGCAGGTTTTTCTCGGCCGGGGTATAAGCAAAGTTGTTGGTGTAAAAAATCAAAACTTTCATTTGTAACTGTTATTGGCTTTATAAAGCAATTTTAATATTTAAGCTTATGCGTGTATTCAAATATCCTAATTGTTAATATCATAAAGGTAGTTGACTAAAAGTATAATGCAAATAATCAATCTTATCATCCTACTTGAATGTGTTGATTATTCATGCGATATTGAATTAGAATTCAAAACGATTAAACATGGTGAAAAAAATTCTAACCCAACAAGTGAGAGAGTTATTACATGATGAAAATGTTCAGATAATTGATATCAGACCGGTTGATGCTTATAATGGCTGGCCCCTTCAGGGAGAAGAAAAAGGAGGACATATTCCAGGCGCCCGCACACTTCCTTATAAGTGGAGTAATTACATCGATTGGATTGAAGTGATTCGCCATAAGGGTATTGCAACCTATCAAACATTAATCATTTATGGATATGATTTAAAAGAAACGCAGGATATCGCCGAGCTGTTTGAAAAAGCTGGTTACAATGATATTTTTATATATGAAGATTTTTGTAATGAATGGTTAACACAAAAGTTACCCTTAGATCAACTGGCACGCTATCAGAACCTGGTGTACCCCGAGTGGATCAATTCACTTTTAAATGGCGAATTACCACCCGATCATTCAGGTGGTGAAACAGTGATTGTACATGCCCATTACCGCAATCGTGAGGCTTATTTAAGCGGTCATATCCCCGGTGCAATTGATATGGATACTTTGGCATTAGAAGCTCCGGAAACCTGGAACAGGCGAAGCCCGGAAGAGCTTAAGCAAGCGCTGGAGAAGCATGGTATTACATCCAATACCACCGTTGTGCTTTATGGCAAGTACATGAACCCTGATAATGCAGATCAGTTTCCGGGGAGTGCAGCAGGGCACCTGGGAGCCATACGTTGTGCTGCAATTATGCTTTATGCTGGTGTTAAAAACGTGAGGGTATTAAATGGAGGATTCCAAAGTTGGAAAGATGCTGGTTATGACATTGCATACGATGATGTTCCCAAACATCCGGTAATTGATTTTGGGGTAGCAATTCCTCAAAAGCCCGAGTTGTTTGTGGATACCGGTGAAGCGAAAATAATGCTTAAGGATTCGGGCTCTGAATTGGTTTCGGTTCGATCATGGCCTGAATTTATTGGCCAAGTAAGTGGTTATAATTACATCAGGAAAAAAGGCCGCATACCAGGTGCCATCTTTGGTAATTGTGGTTCGGATGCATATCACATGGAAAACTACCGACACGTTGATCATACGGTTCGGGAAGAGCAGGAGGTGGAAGAGATTTGGCGCGATGCCCATATTACCCCCGATAAACATTTGGCCTTTTACTGTGGAACGGGTTGGAGAGGCAGCGAAGCCTTTTTTAATGCCTGGCTGATGGGATGGCCACGTGTTTGTGTTTATGACGGAGGTTGGTTCGAATGGAGCAACGATCCTCAGAATCCCATCGAAGTTGGTGAAATGAAAGTTCTGGAGGGAGATTGATTAAGTTTGCTTTATATCTTATGCGGCCGTTGCATTTTTTAAGCGAATGCTATGGCTTCCTATCGTATTTACTCATTGATAGCAACTAAAATCACAGCATTTATCATTTAAAGAATTTTACGGCAATTAATTCGAAAAGAAGCGTGTATTTGTGCTGTAAAAGCCTATTTTTACAGCACAATTTCTTTTAACCAAGTCGTTATGAAATACAAAAGAACTCTCCTTGTCGCTATTCTGGCGATGAGTCTATTTGCTTGTAAAAAAGAAGAAGCTCCCAACTACCAGGCTGTCGTCGTCAATCCTGTTCAAAAAGAAGATGTCAAACTTTTTGGTGAATACGTGGGGCGTATCCGTGCCTATAAGTACGTTGAAATACGTGCTCGCGTTGAAGGTTACCTCCAACGTATGATGTTTGAAGAAGGCAAAAAGGTGGAAAAGGATGAGGTTCTTTTCCTGATTGATCAGGTACAGTATAAAGCTCGAATTGATAAAGCACAGGCACAACTCAAACGCGATATTGCTTCATTGAACAAAGCCAGGCGCGATGTTGAACGACTGCGACCGTTGTATGCCGAGAGTGCGGTAAGCCAGTTAGACCTGGATAATGCACAGGCAGCCTTTGAAAGTGCCGAAGCCAATGTAGCCATGAGTAAAGCTGATTTAGCCCAATATCAATTGGAACTGGATTTTACAAAAGTAAGCTCACCCTTGCGTGGCATTATTAGTGAGCGATATGTTGACATAGGCGCCTTGGTGGGACCCGGAAATAGTTCATTGCTGGCCACGGTTGTTCAGAGCGATACGGTTTTGGTTGATTTTAAAATGACCGCCTTGGATTATTTACGCAGTCGTGAGCGTAATGTAGACATTGGAAAGACGGACAGTACACGCTCGTGGCAACCAACGGTGAAAGTTACCCTGGCAGATAATAGCGAATACCCCATTGAAGGAATTGTTGATTTTGCCGATCCGCAGGTTGATCCCAAAACAGGTACTTTCGGTGTCCGGGCCGAACTGGCCAATCCGAATCAGGTATTGTTACCCGGCCAGTTTACCCGCGTTAAGTTCTTGTTGGATATTCTGGAGGATGCAACAGTAGTGCCACGCAAAGCGCTCATCATCGAAAAAGGTGGAAGCTTTGTGTATGTGATGCGTCAGGATAGTATTGCAGAAAAACGATTTGTAGAAACAGGGCCTGAGATCAAAAACAGCATTGTGATTGAGCGTGGCTTGGGATCTAAAGAGCAAATAATTGTAGAAGGACAACATAAATTAAACCCGGGTATGAGGGTTAGAGCCATTGATCCTTCAAAAGAAGAAATAGTAACGGATAAAAAAGAAAAGTAATGAAACCAGGATTTTTTATTGAAAGACCGGTCTTTTCGTCCGTTATATCAATTTTTGTTGTGTTGCTAGGTTTAATTGGTCTGATGTTTTTACCCATCGATCAATACCCGAAAATATCGCCACCAGTTGTAAAAATCAGTGGTTCATATCCGGGAGCGAGTGCAATTACCGTTTCCCAAGCCGTTTCAACACCCATCGAACAAGAGTTAAACGGAACGCCAGGCATGTTGTACATGGAGTCGAGCAGTTCCAATTCGGGTAGTATCAACATCAACGTGACGTTCGATGTTGGCGTTGATCCGGATCTGGCAGCAGTTGAAATTCAAAACCGGGTAAAACTGGCTGAATCACGTTTACCAGCTGAGGTGGTTCAAAATGGCTTGTCGGTCGAGAAGCAATCGGCCAGTCAGTTAATGACTGTTTGCCTGGTATCGGAAGATCCCAAGTTTGATGAAATATACCTCAGTAATTTTGCTACCATCAATGTGTTGGATATCCTCAGGCGCATACCGGGTGTAGGACGAGTCTCCAACCGCGGAAGCCGCTATTATGGCATGCGCATTTGGGTGATGCCCGATCGGCTGGCCAGTTTTGGCCTAACAGTTAAAGATTTACAGAACGCTTTAAAAGATCAGAATCGCGAATCGGCAGCAGGAGAGTTGGGTTTACAACCCATGGAGGCCATTGATGTGACCTTGCCCATTTCAACAAAAGGACGATTGGAAACGGCCGCCGAATTTGAGCAAATTGTTGTGCGGGCCAACAGTGATGGTACCATTATTCGTATGCGCGATGTGGCGCGAGTTTCGCTGGAAGCATCATCCTATACGCAGGAGAGTGGTATTAACGGAGGTAATGCCGCCATGCTGGCCATCTATTTGTTGCCAGGGGCCAATGCGGTTGAAGTGGCCGAGAGTGTTCGGGCAGCTATGGCTGATCTGAGTCAGAACTTCCCGGAAGGTCTTGAGTACCTGATTCCTTTTGATATGACCGATTACATTACCGAATCCATTAAGGAAGTGTACGTTACCTTGATACAGGCCTTGTTATTGGTTGTGGTAGTGGTTTTCTTATCACTGCAAAACTGGCGAGCTACAGTAATACCGGTTATTGCCGTTCCCATTTCCCTAATCGGAACTTTCGGCTTTATGCTGGCCATGGGCTTTTCTTTAAACATGCTGACGCTATTGGGCTTGATTCTGGCCATTGGAATTGTGGTGGATGATGCCATTGTAGTAGTGGAAAATGTTGAGCGAATAATGGAAGAGGAGAATGTGGGAGCAAGAGAAGCGACTCACAAAGCCATGAAAGATTTGGCAGGTGCGTTAATTGCCACATCATTGGTTTTGGCAGCCGTTTTTGTGCCGGTTAGTTTTCTGGCCGGCATCACCGGCGAATTATACCGGCAGTTTTCGGTTACCATTGTTGTTTCGGTACTAATATCCACATTGGTTGCCCTTACATTAAGTCCGGCCATGTGTGCCATTATTTTAAAACCATCAGGGACAAAGAAAAATATTGTATTCAGAACCATCAATAAATGGCTGGACATCACCAATTCGAAGTACACCGGTATTCTTGGTAAAGCGATTGGAAATCCCAGGCGAATGCTAGCTGGTTTTGGCATGGCATTGATTTTTATCTTTGTTTTGGCCCGTGTTATTCCAACCTCTTTTATACCGGAAGAAGATCAGGGCTTTTTTACGGTGGAGATTGAACTCAATGAGGGGGCTACACTCGAACGCACAAGGACGATAACTAATCTGGTGGTGGATTATTTTCAGCAGCAGGAAGCAGTTGAATATGTGCAAAGTATTGCCGGTACCAGTCCTAGGATTGGCGTAAATCAGTCGAGAGCTGAACTGACAGTGACCCTTAAACCCTGGGGCGAACGAAGCGATGATGCCATGAGTTTGCAAAGTGTAATTGATAAGGCTCGTGTTGATCTGTACGATATTCCCGAAGCCCGTTTCTTCTTTAATAAGCCACCGGTAATTCCGGGGCTGGGTACATCCGGGGGATTCGAATTACAGTTGCAAGCCAAGTCGGGAGCTACCTGGGAAAACCTGGTGGAGGCCACCGATACTTTACTGCATTATGCTTCACAGAGAGAGGAGCTTAACAATGTGTCGTCGGCTTTACAGGCAGATATACCCCAATTGTATTTTGATGTCAACCGCGATCGGGTGAAACTGCTGGGTATTCCATTGGCCGATGTTTTCTCAACCATGAAGGCTTTTCTTGGCTCTGTTTATGTAAATGATTTTAACATGTTTAACCGCATTTATAAGGTTTACATTCAGGCCGAAGCACCTTATCGGGCCAATCAAAATACCTTGGGATTATTTTTTGTGCGCGGATCAAACGATGCCATGGTGCCGCTGACGGCATTGGGAAATGCTTCCTATACAACGGGTCCGGGAACGATCAAACGTTTTAATATGTTTTCGTCGGCTGTTATCCGCGGAACACCTTCGGGCGGCTACAGCTCAGGTCAGGCCATGCAGGTGATGGAAGAGATTGTGGCCAATCATTTGCCCAATAATATTGGTATCGATTGGAGTGGATTATCTTATCAGGAGAAAAAAGCAGGTGGGCAAACCGGTATCATCATGGCATTGGTATTTCTGTTTGTGTTTTTATTCCTGGCAGCTCAATATGAAAGCTGGCTGGTACCGGTAGCAGTTCTGCTATCATTACCAATTGCCGCCTTGGGTGCTTTTGCCGGAATTTGGGTAACGGGGCTCGAAAATGATGTTTATTTCCAGATTGGTCTTGTGACTTTAATTGGTTTGGCAGCCAAGAATGCCATCTTAATTGTTGAATTCGCCAAGGTGGAAGTGGATAAAGGAATGGATGTGGTGGAGGCGGCTTTATTAGCCGGTAAACTCCGATTCCGACCTATCGTTATGACTTCCCTGGCTTTTGTATTGGGAATGTTGCCAATGGTATTAGCCACAGGACCCGGTTCTGCCGGAAGACATTCCATTGGTACAGGGGTATTTTTTGGTATGTTGGTGGCCATTACGGTTGGTATCGTATTGGTTCCTTTCTTTTTTGTAATTACTTACAAGCTTAAGGCGAGTATTGCTAAGCGTTTTAATAAAGCAGACAATAATGAGTAAGCTAACTATATATAGGAAAGTCAGTTTTCGAAAGGTGGTAAAATATTCATTGTTCATCCTGGCATGTTTGATATTGATTTCATCGTGTAAGATCGGAAAAAAATATGCACGGCCGGAACTGGATTTACCGGAAAGACTGGAAGAGATGAGCATTGATTCGTTAACCATCGATGATATGAGTTGGTGGGAACTTTATACCGATACGGTTCTTCAGCGCCTGATAAAAGAAGCTCTCGAAAACAACAAAGATGTATTAATTGCCAGTGCCCGTCTTAAGCAATACATGGCAGCTAAAAGAATAGCCAGTGCCGATCTGTTTCCGCATATCGGAGCCGATTTTCACAGTGAAAAGGAGATGGAGAATTTTGGCGGTGATAGCGAGGAGATTGCACCAGAGTCGAGTATTGGAGCCTCATTGACCTGGGAGTTGGATTTATGGGGAAATATTCGTTGGGGCAGAGAAGCAGCCATTGCCAATTACCTGGCAACAAAAGAGGGGCAGCGAGCCCTTCAGATCAGTATAGTTGCCGAGGTGGCAGATGTGTATTATACGCTCATCGCTCAATACAAAGAGCTGGATATTATTGAACAAACAATTACGGCCCGAAAGGAAGGTGTACGCTTGGCTGATTTGCGTTTTTACGGCGGGTTAACATCCGAAACATCATTGCAGCAGGCGGAAGTTGAATTGGCTAAAACCAACACTTTAAAACCAGCTCTGGAACGTAAAATTCGCTTGTCACAAAATAAGCTAGCCCTGCTTTTAGGAACCTATAAAAGTGATGAAAGTGGTAAAGGTAGCTTTGATGAACAAGCAATACCTGAATTTCTGCCGGCAGGTTTGCCGGCCGAATTGTTAGAGAGGCGACCGGATATAAGAGAAGCTGAGCAGAAGCTGATCGCCGCCAATGCAGCTGTTGGAGTGGCTACAACAGATCGTTTTCCCAGTCTTTCTTTAACCACTAAGTTTGGACGGGAGAATGATGATTTGGATGAGTTATTTAAGTCACCCTACTGGTTTGTTGCCGGCGATGTGATAGCGCCAATTTTTCAGGCTGGCAAATTGAAGGCCCGGCAGAAAGAAGCGGAAGCGCTACTTGAACAAGAGGTTTATGCTTATCAACGATCAGTATTAAAAGCTTTTCAGGAGGCCAATGCTGCCATTGTGACTTTTCGAAAGGCACGCGAGGTTTATCAGGCACAGGTGAAGTTGGAAGCAGCATCGCGCAAATATCAGAAATTAGCTGAATTACAATACCTCAATGGTGTGATTAACTACCTTGATTTGCTGGATGCCCAGCGTAGTTTGCTGGATGCAGAAATACAGCTGAATAATGCCAAAAGGGATGAACTGCTTTCGATGGTATATCTGTATAAAGCCTTAGGAGGAGGTTGGGCAAACTAAACCGTTGATTTTCCTTTTATCGGGCTTAAACATAAGCTTTAATGGTTTGTTTCATCAGTGAGAAATAATTGCAATCATTTGAAGCGACATACAAATTTTGATTAATCAAACTTATATATAAGTGGATGGTCACATTTAGTTTTGGGAGTTTAATCTGACAAGTGAAAAATTAAATACATGAAACGAGCCATGAGTAAAAGTTCTCACACGGGAGGATGATTGTTTTTCAGGCGAGTTCCATATGACAATTGAAAGAAAATTTAATCATATGAAAACGTGTTTAATCCTGATTCTGTTCTTTTGCACTTTCGCATATGCGAAGGGAGCTGACCGTGATTCGCTCAAACAAAAGAAGAATTTACGTTTTAGTATTTTGGGTGGCCCAGGGTACACGCCCGATTATGGTTTTTTGATCGGAGGAAGTGCTTTGTTTACCTTTTCGAGCGATGTGGCAGATACAACTTTAAAGCGTTCGGTATTACCCATAGCATTTGCTTATATGACCAATGGAGGCGGGACTTTGATTGTGCGTCCCCAATTATTTTTCAATAAGGATCGTTTTCGAATATTTGGTCAGATGTCTTTTAACAGTACACTGGATAATTATTACGGGGTTGGTTATGATACTAATTCCAGCACCGAACGGGGCGAAGACATAACCCAGTTTAGAAGTTTAGGTTATCAGATTAATCCGGTATTCTTGTTTCGTTATAAAGAAACAGATTTATTTATGGGAGCATCAATAGATGTGGGGCAACGCAACATGGATGATCCCAGCGAAGGAGTGCGCAACGACCCGGATTTTATTCGACAGGGAGGTGATGAAGATGGTTTGTCTTTTACCAACATTGGTGCCGGTGCAAATATCAATTACGATACGCGCGATATTCCTGCCAATGCCTATTCCGGAATGTTTATAGAACTTTCGGCGACTTATTATTCCGAACTTTTTGGTAGTTCAATGGATTATGGTGTTTATACCTTTGATTACCGACAGTTTAAACAGCTTAAGAGGCTGGGCGAACGGCGAGTATTGGCATGGATGATCAATGGCCGATTCACTTCCGGCGATGTGCCCATTACAGAATTATCGCTGGTCGGTTCAGCGTTTGATTTAAGAGGTTATCACATGGGACATTATCGCGATAGAAATGCCTTGATGGCATTGGCCGAATACCGACACATGTTTAATGCTGGTGATGAAACAACCTTTAAGCGATTGCTGTCGAAATGTGGATTTGTTACCTGGGCAGGAGTGGGATCGGTAAGTGACGGATTAGTGGATACAGAAAACCTATTACCTAACTTTGGTGCTGGATTACGAATCGAGCTGCAGCCTCGGATGAATTTCAGAATCGATATCGGACGCGACCCGATTAATAATCAGAACCTGGTTTATTTCAATATGACAGAAGCCTTTTAATGCTAATGCATTATAAGTTATGCGAGGTAACTAATACCAAGCGAAGTGAACATCTAAAACTCGAAAATGGCATTTTTGAGCTTGATATTTTTTTGTAAAACTAATAAAGGCCTTATCAATTGGGTATTAAAAGACCTTTATCAGTTTTCCTGCAATACTTATTTTTTAACAATGCGCTTAACTACACGTTGTTGATCCATTACAAGCACCAGGTTGTAGACACCAGAAGGTAGATCTGACAATTCCACCTGCATGTTTTGGGATTTGTTTTCTTTACGATAAACAACTCTACCACTTAAGTTACTTATTTCAATAGAATGTACATTTTCATCACATTCAACCATCAATATGTCCGTAACCGGGTTAGGGAAAAGTTTTATGTTTGAATTTTCGTGTGAGTCAATATTGGTAGGTGTATCAAAGGTTAGGTTCTTGTAAAATACAATGCTTGAGTTATCTTCAGAGGCTAAGAAAAAATCAAGATCACCATCATCGTTAAAATCCAATGGGATAGCACCGGCAAATTCGGGCTGATCTTCAAATAATAAATGGATAGTAAAATTTTGGTCACCATCATTTTCGTAGTATCCAACATCGAATTTATCCATATTGGTATCGCCTTTAATGGAACTGAAAAAGAATAGATCCATATCATTGTCGTTTCCAATGTTGAAAGGATAAAATTCAACTAAGTCATTTGATTCGGCATATGGATGTGAAATCTCATTTTTGGTAAAGTTGGCTGAGCCATCGTTCTCATACCATGCCCAATGATTAGTATTGGTGCGAGCAATAAAATCCATGTCGTTATCACCATCCATATTAAACAGCTTAATATCATCGAATTTTTCGCTGGTAGTAATAGCTGTGTAAGTAAATGATCCGGATCCGTTATTAATTCCTTTGTAAAGTCCTCCGTTTGTAAACATGCCATTTTTTGATATAATTATATCAATGTCATTGTCACCATCAATATCGGTCGATACGACTTTATTAATGAAATCATCTTCCTCAATTTCATCAGGTGTGGCAAAGGTGCCGTCGCCATTATTTTTCAGGAAGAATAATCCATAAGTATCGTTGGCATGACTGGCACAAACAACAATATCTTTGTAATCGTCCGTATCGAAATTTGCAATCGTAAAATTGATCGGATTATTGAGTACATCAACATGATTTGAAATTATGTTTTCGGTGAAATTTTCGTTACCATCATTTTTTAGGAAGACAAATTTCTCATCCAAAATGTCGCAGGCAACAATGTCTAATTCCGTATCATTATCCATGTCGGCTACTTCAAAATAGCTTAGTCCCCGAGGGCCGTTATATAACGTTTTTTGTGTATAGGTTCCATCACCGTTATTTGAAAAAAACTCAATGTTAACATCACCACCAAAGCTTAGAATATCTTGGTCTCCATCTTTGTCCAGGTCAATACGTGTAATATTAAGCGGATCGGATACTCCACTGGCAACGGTTGTTGTTTCAAATGATTGGGCACTAACATCGAACATACCCATACCAAGTAAGGCAAATAGTAAAAAATGCTTCATGTGTAACGTTTTAAAAATATAGATTGAGCTGCATCTACGCTCATGTTTTGTAAAGGTTTTAAAAGAAAAGCATTAAGACATTTAGACCAACAGACCCTAAAAGTTAGCACTTGAAATAGAAGTTGATCTCTACCGATTTAGAATAAAACCGTACGAATGAATGATCTCTGTTTTTGATGATAAAGTGATTCTTTTTTATCCACAAAAAACCTTTACATTCTCAATGTGTTATTGAAAGTGATATTTTAAATCGATATTTTGTAAATACTTCATATGCTTATTGTGGGTTTATTTCAATATAGCATACTTTGAATATGAAGTTAAAAGATAGCGTGTCATTTAAGAAAAATATAAGCATGAAAGATTTCTGGGACGATAGATATAGCCAAAGTGAATTTGCTTACGGAGAAAAACCCAATGAATATATCAAAGATAAACTACCAGACTTTAAACCCGGTAAAATACTATTTCCGGCTGAAGGAGAAGGTCGAAACGCGGTGTATGCGGCACAATTGGGTTGGGAGGTATCGGCTTTTGATTTTAGTTCCAAAGGCAAAGAACGGGCCGAATTACTGGCAGCATCAAAAGGGGTAAGCATCGATTACAAAATCAGTAGCTTCTTGGAGGAAAACTATGATTATGAGGAATTTGATGCCATCGCCATGTGCTTTGTGCATTTTTTGCCCGATATTAAAGGCCAGATGCACCACCGTTTAAATAGCTATCTGAAGGTAGGAGGTTACCTTATTATGGAGGCTTTTAGTAAAGAACATCGCCAATTGAATAAAGTTAATCCGGCAGTTGGAGGACCACCCGACGAAAACATGATGTACTCCATTGAAGAGCTAAAAAATGATTTCAAAAATTATGATTTTATCGAATTAGTTCAAATAAAAACTACTTTAAACGAAGGTTTCGGTCATGTTGGCGAAGGTTCAGTAATTCGTTTGGTAGCCAGAAAGATTAGCTGATATTTAAAGATTTAAAATTCCAAGCTCTTACCGTCAACAACTGTGACCTTCTAAGGTCAAGGATTTATACATTAACAATGTGATCAACATTCAGTGTTTTTTTATTTTTTAATGTGATGGTGGTATTGATAAAATTAATTTGGGATTTAAATAAATTAAAAAAGATATTAATAAAATTAAATAAATAATTACATTTGTGTAAGTCTTGCGTTGTTTGTAACACTAATCAATGCTCTTTAAAATACAGATGTATGCAAAAGAAATTACCCATCCAATGTCCGAGTTGCAGCAATAGTTTAAAAGTTCAAAGTCTGCATTGCGAAAACTGTGAAACAACCATAAGCGGATTATTTGAACTTCCGGTTTTGCTGCAGTTGGAGCCCCAGGAGCAAAAGTTTATTCTCGATTTTGTAAAAAGTAGTGGCCGCCTAAAGGAAATGGCTGTTAAGCTAAAACTTAGCTATCCAACTGTGCGCAACATGTTGGATGATCTTATTAATAAACTAAACCAACTACATCATGAAGATTGAATTTTTGTACAATCCATTTAATAAAATCGCGGGAGGCAAGGCCCTGCTATTAGGGCTTGTTATCATTATTCTCACTTCGTTGACTGGTTATTATAGTGGTATTCACTTTCCGGGTATTTTATCTGTAAAAACCTGCCCGCAATTGCCCATAGTATACTTTCTGATTCAGGGAGTACTTAATTTGGCAATTGTATCCATTGTATTTTACCTGGCCGCTCTGCTGTTTTCACCTTCCAAAGTACGTTTGATCGATGTACTGGGAACATTGGCATTAGCGCGCAGCCCATATTTATTGGCCGCTTTTACGGGCTTTCCCGACTCCTTGAATCAATTGGGGTATTATATCCAACATACTTTTATGAAGGTTGGAGAGCCTGTGACATTAAGCACATTTGATTTGGTATCGGCCATTATTCTAACAATTGTTACGCTTTTGCTTGTTGTTTGGGTGGTTGCTCTCATGTTCAATGCACTAAAAGTTGCCGCCAATTTAAAAGGAGGCCGTTTAACGGGTGTTTTTATTCCCAGTCTGATTATTTCAATCATTATTGGAATTGTACTTAACTATTTGCTAATTAAAAACTTTGCCCTATGAAAACCCTAAGTTTATTATTGCTGATTAGTTTTTTAACGACCAATGCTTTAGCTCAAAAAACTGATACCCTAAAGATTAAAGTAGATGGGCTTGATTTACATGCTGTGTTATCGCAATCGGAACCAGTTGAAACTTCTACAATAGCCATAATTATTGCCGGATCGGGACCAACGGATTTAAATGGGAATCAGCTTGGTTTGCGAAATAATAGTTTGTTGTTTTTGTCCGATGCCTTAGTCGATAATGGTATTGCTACTTTACGTTTCGATAAGCGGGGAATAGCAAAGAGTGCCTATTCAGCGTTTGATGAAGCAACATTGAAGGTTGAAGATTTTGCAGCAGATGTCAATAGTTTGATAGATTATTGTCGTGAAGCCGATTATAAGAATATCTATCTAATCGGACATAGTGAAGGTTCTTTGATTGGGTTGATGGCCGCACAAAAGGCAAAAATACGTGGATTTATTTCTTTGTGTGGTCCGGGAAACTCTGCCGATGTTGTAATCAAAAAACAATTACGTCCCAAGTTACCGTCTCCTATGTTTGTGCAATGCGAAGGTATAATTGATAGTTTGAAGCAGGGTAAGCAAGTTAGTAATGTGCCACCTCAATTTTATACACTTTTTCGCCCTTCGGTTCAAAACTACATGATTTCGTGGTTTAAATATTCCCCCTCAGAACTGATAGCGACGATGGATTGTCCGGTATTAATTGTGGGAGGAACAAAAGATATACAGGTTGATGAAGCTGAAGCGCAGTTGTTGGCCAAAGCAAAGCCACAAGCGCAGCTGGTAATGATTGAAAATATGAACCATGTATTGAAAACAATCAATGGCGATTTGCAGGAAAACATGGCTTCATATATTAATCCTGAATTGCCACTGAATCAGGTGTTGAGTGAAAAAGTAGTAGAATTTATCAATCAGACAAAATGAAAAAGATACAAACAGGATGGGTGATAATAGTTGTCACGTTAGTGGCCTGGTTCTTTGTCATGTTTTTCTATCGTGAACTATATGCATCCATGACAATTTCGCTCGTTTCATTGTTGATATTGCTACTGTTTTATAAACTAACCGTGGAAGTAAGCGACAAACATGTATCGTTTTACATGGGTATCGGCTTGATTCGGCGAACATTTGCACTCAAAGATATTATTCACTGCAAGCCGATTAGTTACATGCCGCTGGGCTGGGGCATACGATTTCGGCCAGGTGCTATTCTCTACAATGTATCGGGCACCAAAGCCATTGAGTTAAAGCTTAAAAATAAAAGGTGGAATGTGTGGATAGGCACCGATGTGCCGGATGAATTGGCGGATTATATTAATTCAAAATTATAATAATACGATTCACAAGATGGTGAAAATAAAAAGCTCAAAGAATAACAAAATTGAATAAACAATCCTGTTGTTTGTTTTGACCTTTTTGTGTCATGGTTTTATTAAGTTAGTTTTTGATTGTAGTATTTACAAACTCTGATTCCTGAACAGATTCGTGCATTTGTATGACTCTCCAACCATCTAACTTTTTAATAAAAACAAGTGAAGTGGCACATTCCGGGAAGTACAATTGTGTATCAGGGAAAGTGAAAGTACCACTTGAAATGTAATTGGCCAATACCGTTTCATGAGAGAGAACCTTAATATTCGCAATTCTAAAATTATATTGAACACTTTGGGCAGGATCGAAAACTGCTTTAGCTTCCTTAATTAGTCCCTTATAATCAGTAATTTCTCCGTGGATACCTATGTAGTTAAAATCTTCTGTGCTTAAGAAATCCCTGAATGACATTTCTATATCCAGATAATCCATGCCCTTTCGCATATTTTCAATAAGTGTTGTTATCTCATTGGATATTGTAATGCGTTCTGCATTAGAAAGCGTTGATTGGATTTTGTTCGTTGTTGTTTTCATATTACCGGGTGCTATGTGAATAATAAAATAACCTATTTCAATTCATCATGTATCTATATCTTCTCCGTAAGTCCCGGTCTTATAATCTTGAAGTCAAAGTTAATGTCAAAAATATCAGGGTGTCAATTATAATTGATGGTTTTACTTTCAATAAAATAAAAATAAAGTATATAAGTTTCACAGAACTTCGTCGTCTTAATATAAGAGATGTTTTTTAGAAAAATTTAAAAAATGTATTTATAGTGATAGATAATCAATAGGATTCATTATAGGAAGTATTTAAATAGCAGAGATTTGTTTGACTATTTAAAGCTTTTGGATAATATTTGTTAAGTGGAAAACAATGTTCTTATATGTGGAATTAAATCGCGGGATATTAGTGCTTTTGATTTAATATTTAAGCATTATTACTCTGGCTTATGTGAATATGCTTCACATTTTCTTTTTAATTCTGAAACGGCAGAAGATATAGTGCAGGAGGTATTTGTAACAATATGGGAGAAGGCTGATAAAATTACATTTGAAGGAAGTCTTAAAAGCTATATTGTAAGAATGGTGCGTAATCGTTGTCTTGATTATTTAAAACATGAAAAAGTAAAGCAACGTTATAATCATGAAAACAGTGAAATGTCGCTTATTGAAGAACCTGATTACTTTGCAGAATCAGAGTTAGAACTGCAGGTTAAAAATGCATTAGATCAACTCCCTAAGCGATGTAAAGAGATATTTATTAAAAGTAGGTTTGAAGGCATGGATAATAATGCTATCGCAGAGTTTTACGGAATATCAAAAGGTACAGTAGAAGTTCAGGTTAGTCATGCATTAAAAAAGCTTAGGAAGTTATTAGTACTTAGCCATTCATTATTTAGCTTATTATTTATGTGAACGAAATATTTAATTGATTGTCGTTTTGATTTGAATTAAAAAGTGTTTTAAAAAACTACCTTTTTATATAAGTTTCTTTTGAGGAGATCGTCATTATAATGAAACGTTTGACACAAACGTATAATAAGTGTTTGAAGATGGAGCAAATTGATGTAATCATATTAAGAGTTGTAAAGGGCATAGCGAATGAAAAAGAGCAGAAGTTTGTTGAGTCCTGGCGTTTGGAAAATGATGAGAATGAAAATTTATATAGAGAACTAAAGCTTGTTTGGTTAAAAACGGGACGATTAGCAACTATGAAGACCTTTGACACAGAAAGTGCATTACAGCGTTTTCACCAATGTATAGGTGCAACTAGTAATAAAACTAAGTCACAATGGATATGGTTAAGACAAATTGCAGTGCTAATGTTGATTCCCCTATTGTCAATTGTAATTTACAAACAATTTACAACCACGGAAAACAATAAAGTGGCTAACGTTATTCAAAAGATTGTTTGTCCTGAAGGAACACAGAGTTCTGTTACCTTAGCTGATGGTTCTATTGTTAAAATGCGATCAGGAGCAACACTTAGCTATCCGGTTGATTTTAATAGAACTGTTCAAGCTAGTGGAGAGTTGTACTTTAAGGTTCATTCTGATCCATCACATCCTTTTATTGTCAATGTTGATGATGTAATGGTAAAAGTAACAGGTACCCAATTTGGCATTAAGTACGATAATACAGAAAGGTTATTCGAAGTTATTTTAGATGAAGGACGAGTTGAGTTGTATGATTCGAAAGAGAAAGGTAATCTAAAGTTCTTAACAAAGCTTCAGCCCGGTGAGAAAGCGACATATAATTTAACAAAGAAGCACTTTACAAAAGGGAAGGTTGGTGCATCTAATACTTCATATTGGTGGAAACCGACATTGGTATTTAAAAATGCTAAAATTGATGAGGTTAAAAAGAAAGTAGAAAGGTGGTTTGGGGTTGAGGTTAAAGTGGTAGACTCGTCAAAGTGGAAAGATTATCGATTATCAGCGCGAGTTAATGATGAAACTCTTGAAGAGTTCCTTCAAATTATTGAATTGATGGGGGAAATAACCTATAGCATTAAAACAGATATTAACTCTAAAAAACAAGTAGTAATAGAGATGAAATAGAAATAGAAAAAGGAGGTGTTGGAGCACCTCCTTCAATAATTAAATGACCTTCGGAAAAAGGTCTATTAACTTACAAATACAAATTTATGAAAAAAGTTAGGTATTGCCGAAGTTTTTTGCTTCGGCAAAAGAAAATGTTCCGTATTATGAAGATTTTATTGTTTTTCATTTTTACATTAGTATTAAATGCTTCAGCTATTAATGGCTATTCTCAAAAAAAAGCACTGCAACTAAAATTGAAGCAAGTATCATTGGAAGATGCCATTTATCAGGTTGAAGAATCCGCGGGTTACAAGTTCTATTATAACAGTTCAGTTGTGGATGTTAATCAATTGGTTTCGGTTGAATACACTGGTATGGCCATTGAAGAATTATTAGATCAAGTATTTAAAAATTCAGGGATTAAGTATTCAATAATAGAAGATAAGGTAATTCTTTCCCGCATATTGGATGATAATGAGTTGCAACAAGTTCAAGAAATCAAAATTATCGGTAAGGTGATTGATGCCAATGGCGATCCTCTACCTGGTGTTAATGTTTACGAAAAATCAAACCCTCAGAACGGTGTAATAACAGGTGTTGATGGAGCATATTCAATAACACTGGGTTCGCCAGATGATGTGTTAATGTTTACATTTATTGGTTTTGAAAATCAGGAAATAATTGTTGGAGGCTCTCGCGAAATAAACATTACCTTAATGGAAGAGTCGGTCGGTATGGATGAAGTAGTGGTAGTTGGATATGGTACTTTGGATAAAAGGGAAGTAACCAGTTCTGTGGCATCTGTTCGTTCTAAAGACCTAATTCCTGGTCTGTCGGGTAATGCGTTGACGGCCATGGAGGGCAAAGTAGCTGGTCTTAGTATTCGATCAACTAATGGTACGAGTCCAAATGCTGGGACAACTGTACAGTTAAGAGGTATTGCATCTGTTTCAGCCGGAAAGGGACCTTTGGTGGTAATTGATGGTGTACCAGGAGGCGATATTAACTCTGTTAACCGTGAAGATGTACAGTCCATAGATGTTTTAAAAGATGCATCGGCAGGTGCGATTTATGGAACGCGTGCTGCAGGAGGTGTCATTTTAATTACGACTAAGCAAGCACAAGCAGGTAAAATGCAATTAAGCTATACGGGTGAATTTACTACTGAAACCATTCTGGAAAAACCAGAATTATTGTCGGCTGAGCAGTTTTTGGAATATAACTTAGGAGATGATTTGGGGAGTAGAACGGATTGGTATAGCGAAGTAACCCGTAAGAATCCTTTCCGTCAGCGTCATCATGTGAACATGAGCGGTGGAACAGAAACTGCCAGAATCTATGCAACATTTATCAAATCTTCGGAGGAAGGAATCGCAATAGGTGATAAGAAAGAGGAAATAGGAGGCCGTATTAATGGACAGTTTCAGTTCTTGAATGGTTTTGCAGAGGTGATTACACATGCAGACCTGCGACGCACCAATAGTGATGTGGTGAACAATGATATTTTCCGAATGGCCATGCGACTGAACCCAACGCTCTCTCCTTATGATGATACTAAAGTTCACGGCTTAAACGTGTTTACAGGCGGGTGGGAGTATTATAATCCTGTGGCCAATGTAAAATTAGCTAATGATCACTATGAGCGATACCGATTATTAGCCGATGTGACCTTGAAGCTAAATCTGACTAAAAGTTTGAGTACCCAGTTTATGGCAGCTACTCAAAATGCCAATCGTAGAAGAGTGTATTATGAAAGTGCCCAGCATACCAATTCTGTAAATGCTTCGCGTGATGGTTTAGCTCGTCAAAGTTTTAATAAATGGGATGATAAAACCTTTGAATGGATTAACAAATATAAAAATACATGGGGAGATCATCGCATAAATGCAGTTGGTGGATATAGCTTTCAGGAATTTAATAGTGATGGATTTAATATGATAAATGCAGATTTTCCAGTTGACGGTATTGGTCCATGGGATATGGCAAAAGGTACTTATCTGTCAGAAGGTAAGGCTGGAATGGGATCAAGCAAGGGACGGAGAACTCGCTTAATTGCCTTTTTTGGTCGTGCCAATTATACCTTCAAAGATAAGTATATCTTATCTCTAAGTGGACGTTACGAAGGATCATCAAAGTTTTATAAAGACAATAGGTGGGGATTTTTCCCGGCAGTATCGGCAGGTTGGCGTGTTAATGAAGAGGCCTTTATGAATGACATCGACTTTATTAATGAGTTAAAACTAAGAGGTGGCTATGGTGTGACTGGTAATGAGGCTTTTAATTCAAGTGCTGCCAACCGTGTTTACAGATCTGACACCTGGTGGTTAGTTGATGGTAACTGGTTATTTACCTATGGTACTGCACATAATCAAAACAAAGAGTTGCAATGGGAAGAAAAGAAAGAGTATAACATTGGTTTAGACTATTCGATCTGGAACAATAGAATCTCTGGTAAGTTCGATTATTACAATCGTACGGTTGATCGAATGATCTATAACAAAGATGTATCAGTGCCTCCTGCAGTGCATAGCAAAACCACTATGAACGTGGGAAGCCTGGTTAATAAAGGTTGGGAAGCAGAGGTAACTTACAGACCAATTCTTTCAGGTAGCATGTCTTCTTCTACTACCTTGTTGGTATCGCATAATAAATCTGAAATTGAGTCATTGTGGGACGAGGATGCCTTTTGGGATCGAAAACCAATGCCATCACCCGGTCACCCGGGGAATGCTGTTCGCTTAATGCCAGGCAGGGAAATTGGAGAATTTTACGTGTGGAGACATGCCGGGATTACTGAGGATGGCAATTGGTTGTTGTATGATAAAGATGACAATGTAATTGATGTCACTGAAAAAACTCTGGAAGATAAGGTTTATACAGGAAATGCTATGCCAAAACTACAGTTGTCACTGGATCAGACTTTCCGATATAAAAATTGGGAAATGAATGCCTTTTTTACCAGTTGGATTGGACATGATGTGTTTAACATGATTGATATGTATTATGGTCTTCCAAATGTAAGCGGACAAAATGTTTTGGAGTCGGCCATTACAAAGCATAAAAACATTGCGGGAGAAAAACAATTAACTGATTACTGGATTGAAGATGGAACCTTCGTGAAACTAAAAGCTTTGACGCTGAGATATAATCTTGATGTTTCAAACCTTAGTTTCTTGCAAAAGGCGAATGTTTATGTAACCGGACGAAATTTATTTACCATTACGGGTTATTCTGGTTTGGATCCTGAAACTAACCTAAATGGACTGGATCCTGGTTTTGAAGAGCATAAATTATATCCAAGAACACGTGTTTGGACATTAGGTGTTCAATTAACATTCTAAAAAAATCGATATGAAATTAAAATATAGTAATACCCTTTTGTTATTCATCCTGGTCTTTATGGGAGTGGGGTGTACCGATTTAGATGAGAAGTTCTATTCTGAAGTGGTTCCATCTACATTCTTTAAAACCGAAAAAGATGTAAAAGCTGTTTTATATCGCCCATTTACACATGCTCGGTGGTTTGTTGAAAATGATCGCTGGTTGTTACAGGAAACCACAGCGGATCATTGGATTTTACCAACCAGGGGGCCACACTGGTATAATGGTGGCGAGAACATCCGATATCATGATCATCAATGGACTGTTAGTGATGGTTGGATTTGGGGTGCATGGCGAGGTTCATTAATGGGCGTTGCTTTAGCTTTAGATTCTAAACAAGACTTAGAAAATCTTGATTATAGCACAGTTGGTTTAACTGATGAAGATAAAGTGGCGCATTTAAAGCAGTTAGAGACACTGGTAGCATACTTTTATTTAAGAGGTTTGGACTTTTTTGGAGGTCTGCCAATATATACTTCTAATGAAGGTGAAAATGTGCCAAGAAGTACCGACAAGCAAACTTTTGAGCATGTTGAGAATTTGTTGAAAGCTGCTATTCCAACTTTAAATAAGAAGGTAGCTGGTGATAATGAAGAAGGGGAAATTAAGCAGGCTGGTGCTGCTGCCATGCTGGCACAGTTATATTTTAATGCAGAATCATATATAGGTGAGGACCGATTTGATGACTGTGCAAAAATATGTCAGGATATTATTGATGGCGAATATGGCGAATACTCTTTAGATCCAACCTGGTTTGGTGTGCATGGGTTCGATAATCACGCGTCTCCGGAAATCATTTGGTCAACCCCTTCTCAATTTAATAAATTGGAGTATGGATGGTTTTATCAGCGCTTTTATCATTACGAATCGTACAAGTATTTTGGCGGCGAAGGTGGTGGATGGAATGGTTTATGTCTACAGCCATCTAAAAAGCCTACAGGTGAATTATACACTGAATTTGACTTGGGAAAACCGTTTTCTAAGTTTAATGAGAACGATGTACGAAAACAGCCTTATACTTATAATGGCGGTGGCAAATACACAGGAATGTTTTTGATGGGCGAACAAAAAAGCCAATATGGAGCGTCCATTGGTTCACAAGAGTACTCAGGAGAAATTATTAATCTTGTTGATTTAGTAGGTCGGGTAAGCGAGGTTGGAAAACCCGATAATAATGGAAATATTGAGTATCCAGATTTAGCATCCTTACCATCTACAATGTCTGATGCTGAAGAAAATACTGGTATTCGAATGGTAAAAGTGCCGATCCCTAATTTGGCAGATGAATCGCTCAAGTGGGGTGCTGATAATCCTGTAATTCGCCTAGCTGAAATTTACTTCATGTTGGCTGAGTGTAAGTTGAGGGAAGGTTCTAAATCCGATGCAGCTACTTTGATTAATCAAGTGCGAGCACGTTACTTTAATGGTGTAGATCCAGATCCTGTAACAGCGACAAATCTTGATGAAATCCGAATGTTGGATGAATGGGCCCTTGAGTTCTTAGGCGAAGGTCGTAGACGAACTGATTTAATAAGGTGGAATATGTTTACAACCGCAAATTGGTGGGATCATGAGCCATCAGAAAGCTTTAGAAGACGATTCCCTGTGCCAGAGAAGGCATTCTCAGGAAATACAGCTTTAAAACAAAACCCAGGTTATTAATAAGGTGCACAATTGAGTTGCAATGTATTGATTAATAATGAAATGATTAGAAACTACCCATTTGGGTAGTTTCTGTTTTTATATAATCAAAGAGTACCTGATGGGATTATAGAATATAATGACAGATGTACAATCTAATGATCATATTTAAATCCAATAGTACATACAGATATAAAAAGAAGATTAAATTTTAAATCACTATATTAATGTTACAGATAAATAATAGAATAATCCCATTGCTTTTTTTAATTGCTCTGTTAACCTCATGCTCAGACAAGGGTAAATTTCAGATAATAACAGATTCTTCAGAATATGAAATTAAGTATACTGATAAAATGCCTGTTGGCATGGTTGGAGATGGGAAAACAAACTTCCTGGTGCAATCAGGAACTGTTAAGCATAAATATTCAAAAAGTGATTTTTTAATTTATCAGTTTCAGTGCAAAAACGATAGTATAAACCTGATCAGTAATAAAGGAACATCATCCTTTTTTCCTGGAGGAATTGTTTATTCATTTAAAAGAGAAGGCCTGGTTTTGGAGGTTATGCATGTTTGCCTAAAGGATGATCCTTACGTTTGTTTTATCCGTGTAAACAGCTCAATGGGTAAGGTTGTTGCTCCAGAGCAGTTATCACTTAAAGAAGCAGTAGTTCAGGATAGTCAAAGTGATAAAACTGTCTTTAAATTTGCAACAAATGAGAACTCCCTGGCCCTAAGCTGGGAAGCGTTAAAAGGAGCTTCAATGCAACGATATATTGCTGATGATATGGTTCTTCAATCACCATCACCCTCGTTAAACAGAGCGGTTGCTTTTAACCAATTTTTGCTTGATTTGGGTTATAATGATGAATTAATTGTCTGCGAACTATTTCGCTATCGCGATATCTGGTCGCGCGATTTAGGCTCTGCTTTTGGTCCGGGTGCCTTATTCACCAACAGGGTGCAAGCCGCCAGAAATTGTATTCATTATGATATGAATCGGTACGTTAATGCCACCGCCAAAGCATTGAAAACAACCGATGATGCATCCAAAGGCGGGAGCGCAGAAGGTACAGCCTGGTTAACAGCTACTTTATGGGATTACTTTATGATCACCGGCGATAAAGCCTTTCTGAAAGAGGGTGCTGATGATATTCGTCCGTTTGTGGAGGCATGGATTGACAGAGATTATAACGATGATGGATTAATTGTGGATGTAACTGAGTGGATGGATCATTCGCGTCATTATTTATTGCCTTATGGCTCCACCACCACCTATTCCAATGCATTGATGGTGCAATTGCTCAATACCTTTGCCTTAATCGAAACCGAATTGAACAATACAAGTGCCGCCAGTCGATATGCTGGTTTAGCCAATGCTTTTTCTGAGGGGATTAACCATAAATTATGGTCAGATAAGGTCGGCGCCTATGTTAATTTGCAAGTAAACGGGGTTCAAGATCAACGCACCGCTTCGGCAGCGAATGCCTTGGCTGTTTTGGCTGGTGTTGCTAACGAACAGCAGGTATGCCAGATTTTTGAAACCTTGGAAGCGAAAAATTGGAAGCCAGCCGGCTCAATGACCATTACTCCGCGTACCACGCATGTTGATTCGGATCAGAATGAAAAGATATGGCCTTGGTGGAATGCCATTGAAGCTATGGCACGTTTAAAGAATAATAATGCCTCAGGAGGAGTTCGTTTATTGGAGAATTGCGCATCCACCTTAGAAATAGAACAATTCCCTGGATTGATGGAAGAAACACTTTCTAAAGAAGGTGAGACCGAAGGTGGTAAGACATTTGTAACTGGGGCTGGTTCTTTTCTATTGGCAATCTACAAAGGTTTGTTGGGCATTGAAATATTAGAGCCGGGCATGAAACGCATTCGTATTCAACCTAATTTGCCCAAAGAGTGGAAAAACCTTAAAGCCAAATTGCCAACGCCCAATGGCTATTTCGTCATTAATGTTGATAAAGGGCAACTGCAGATTGGTGTTTTTGATGAAAGCATTGCAGAAGTTGAAGTGGATGAAAAGGTGAAGGTACATGGTGCTAAGGCATTACCAATTAGCCAAAGTAAATCCATTGAGCCAGTTAAAGATGCTAGAGCAAAAGTCCCTGCCATTAAAGAGCGCAAAGCAGCCGTGTTTTTTCAGAAAGGCATACCATATACCAATCGTCATCTTAGTTTTCCAAAAATCGGATTAAAAGAACTTAGTAGTCTCGAAGCCTCAGGTTACGATGCCATTATCATCACCAATAATGCTTTACCTGCCTTTACTGCTCAAGGGCGTCCAATATCAGAGATTTTGGAAAGCTATGTTGAAAAAGGAGGAACCGTGATATTTTATGGGGCTACAATGAAGACACGTAATGGTTATTATGCTATAAAAATGGGTTTGCAGGGTGGTGTCATTGAATGGTACAAGAAGGAAAAGGACAAGTGGTTGCCATACAATCCTAAATCCAATAAAACGCTTGACAAGGCCATGAGAGGGGGAACGGTTTATTGGGGAGAAGGCCACTATTTTAATTCGTGGGATGTTCAACAAGGTATGTTTGGTTTTTCAGCTAATGGAAAAGGAATTTTATCTGAAATTGAGAGTATTCAGAACGAAGATGCTCAAATTAATGAAGTGTTTTCTGATTTTGCAGTATCAAAACCATTTTATTTTCAGTCATTAGCCGATACTCAAACGAACTTTAATTTTATGTACCCACAAAAAGGGGAACGTTTCTCATGTTTTTGTCGAATCGTTAATACTAAAACAAAAGGAGAGTATGTTCTCATATCAGAGTCGGTTGTAAATAGTGTTCAACCCGAAGTGCTAAATTCAATTTTAGAATTAAGATAATGATCACATCAGTATAAAACGGGATCAGAGAATCTTCAATTTATTTATGGCGGTTAGCTCTTAATATAGCCTGTTGAGTATCGCTTTTATAAACTTAAAATTTTGTTATCACACTATTAAACAACTAAACAAAAATTATTAAGAATGAAAATTATTTTAGAAAAAATTTATTTAGTACTTGTTTTTTGCGGTATTATAATATTTCAATCCTGTAATCAATCGGATGATGCCTTTGAAGTTCCCATTACGTTTTCATCTCAAATAGTAAAGGCAGGAGATATTTTTGAAATATCAGGTGGTGGTTTTGGTAAAGATCCGGAACTTGTTAAAGTTAGCATCAATGGGAAAGATCAGGTAATTGAAAGTATTACTGACAATAAGATAAAAGTTCAACTTGCGAAAAAGACTTTTTCAGGTAAAGTAAAGGTTTTAGTATCAGGAATAAATGGTAATAATATCGAAAAAGAAAGTGAAGAAGTTATTAATTATCACCCGACTTATAGGGTTGAAAACCTCTTTAAAAAAGGAGGTAGGAGTGTGGCTGTTAACCAGCAAGGTGATATCTATTTATTTACAAATAATGCTAATTTGATAATGGTGCCAGCAGGTACTACTAACCCTCAGATATTAAATGGCGAAGATGTTGATTTTTCTGATTTACTTGTTCATTCGAATGGTAAGGTGTATGCAATTACGTATGTATATAGCAGTATATTTGAAGTAACTGATGGGGTAAGCACAATTTATGGGTCAAAAGAAACAACACCAAAACGCTATTATGAAGATAAAATAGGTTCGTTTAGTCGTATGGTTGAAGCGCCAGATGGTGAATTGCTTATTGTGATGGAACATGAGGATAAGACTGCAGCATCAATTTTCCGGTATGATGTTAATAGCAAGGAGACTAAATTGCTTTATAATGACATTGTGGATGCTCAACTTCCTTATTATGATTCCAATTCTCGCTTAAATATCATAGGTCAAGACTATGATACCGGTGAAAACAATCAGCTTTACCAAATTGAGGACGATGAAATTAAAGTTGTGATGACATATACAGATTTAGAAAAGAAAGTTCAGAATAGGTGGACGACAGCAGTTGATCATCCTGGTATAGGTACAATTCTTTTACAACGCGACCAGGGTTTATTTCTGATGGATAATGAATATTCCTTATCAGAAATTGAACTTGATAAGGAAGAGCAAGGTGATTATTTTGACTTTTATATGACTCCCGATATGGATCTTGTTATCGTTCAAAATAAAGAGGATGCTTTTGTGAAGAAGCTTGTAATCGATTAGTAAATACGCCAAATTACTGCAACTTATTGTCGACAGAAGAAGAATACCGAGAGAAAGGCATTAACCTTATTTTTTAAAAAGATTTCTCCCTTTGGAAAAGACGCTTTAGTTATATTAATAGGGGGATTTAATATCGAAATGAGTCTTTGGTTCGCAAACTCCCAAAGACTCTTTCGTTTATTATCGGGAGATTGATGATCCTGAGTTTCGGGAATAGATGCAAAAAAAAATTAACACTGATGTCATTAACCAATTGGTATAACTTGAATCTAATTGATACAAAAAAGGAGGCGCTCAACACCGTTAGCTGCAAGTCGGGTACGATATAGCGAGGTACAATGCAAAACTTCAATATCGAAAACATGTCAATAAATAAGAATTCTTTTAAAATTCGATATATTTGTAACCAGTTACGTATATAAAAACATAGATTATGGATTTTGATAATATTGGTGAAATGGCACTAGGTAGTAGGTTAAGGGCATTAAGCAATATGGTTACAGAAGATGCAGAACAAATTTATGAACTTTATGATATTGAATTAAAACCCAAATGGTTTCCAGTTTTCTATTATCTATCAAATCAGAGTGAAGGCAAATCCATCACTTCAATTGCTAAAGGAATTGGACACTCGCACCCATCAGTAATAAGGCTTGTGCGCGAAATGACCAAAGTTGGTTTAGTAAAGGAAAAAAAAGACAAACTAGATGGACGTGTTACTAACATTATTCTAACTAAAAAAGGAATTGAATTATCCGAAAAAATAAAGGAGCAATATAGTGATGTTGAAAAGGCAATACAGGGTGCCTTAAAGCAAACTAAACACAATATTTGGTTAGCAATTCAAGAATTCGAATTTCTCTTAAATGAAAAATCCTTACTCGAAAGAGTTACAGAACAAAAGAAAATCAGGGAATCTCAGAAAATAGAAATTTTGGATTATTTACCTGAATACCAAGTTGCTTTTAAAAGTCTTAACCAAGAGTGGATTGAAAGCTATTTTGAGATGGAGGATGCAGATAGAATCGCACTTGATAAACCTGAAGAATACATCTTAAACAAGGGCGGTGTAATTTTATTAGCTATTCACGATAATACTGTTTTAGGGGTTTGTGCACTTATTAAAATGCAAGATGAAAAGTACGATTATGAGCTTGCAAAAATGGCTGTTTCTCCACAAGCACAAGGTAAAGGAATTGGTTATTTATTGGGGAAAGCGATTATAGAAAAGGCTAACGAGTTAGGAGCCTCATACTTATATCTTGAAAGTAATACCATACTAAAACCAGCAGTATCACTTTACAAAAAACTTGGATTTAAAAAAGTAGCAGGACATTACACGCCCTATGAACGCTGTAATATTCAAATGGAACTTAAATTATAATTAAAATGACATACGAAAATAAAGTAGCAATGGTCATCAAAAATGACCTTATGGATTGGCAAAAACTTAATGTAGCATCATTTTTAGCAAGTTCAGTAGCGGTGAAGTTTCCTGAAACACATGGCAAAGCATTCGTCAATGCCTCAGAATCAGAATATCTTCCTTTTATAAAGCATCCTATTCTTGTTTATAAAGCTGACGACCAAGCTCAAATTAATAGAGCTTTTCAAAGAGCGAAACAACGAGATTTAGATATTGGAATCTATACTAAGCCACTCTTCTCAACAAAAAACGAAGATGAAAATCATGTTGAAATTAGCAAGTGTACAGATGAAAATCAGGAGTTGGTTGGAATTATTATTTATGGCGAAAATAAAAAAGTAAATAAAGCCCTGAATGGTTTAAAATTCCATGGCTAAAATGATTATAGATTCAATCACATTTGATTTCATAGGATATATTGCAATATTGATAAACTTATATTCAATGTCTGTAAGAGGAGAAAAACGTCTTCGCTTTATTTCAGCACTTGCAAATTCATTGTTTGTAGTTTATGGATTATTAATCAGTGCTATTCCAATTATAATTGGGAGCAGTATCGCAATAATTCTTCACTGTTATCATTTGAAAAGAATTCGTAAACACTGTAAAACTATTACTTAATTAAAAAAATAGCACTTTGGTAACATATTCGAATCTGAATTACATCATAAATACATTTATACGATAATGGTTTTACTCTTGAGAATTAAACGTTGTCAGAACTTTTAAATAGCGACATAGCAAGTATTGAGATGGGATTATATGATTTACAGGAATATCATGGCGTAGTCCTTCATCCAAATGAGCCAAAAATTTGGGTAATACATCCTTTCTTACTAGCACCGACAAACTTTTGGTTAAGTCGAAAAAAGAATGTTGGAGGAATTGCGTATGGTGCTCCTTAGTTTAGCAGCTCTTTTAAATAATGATTTGACCATCACGACAAGTTATGGTGCACATGAAGAAAAAGTTGAGATACATATTAAGGAAGGAGAAATTGTAGAACAAGATTAATATATACATTTTCCTATTCCAATGAAAAATACGTGAGATAATGTTATTTACACATGCAGCACCATGCTGGTATTTAAAATGAAAATCAAATTGACGATTGGGTGAGGTAACATAATATCTCCAAAGGAGACATACAACCCATTTTAAAGATTTGGGAATTTTCGAAAGAATGGAATGGCAAGCATCTTGATGAAAATAGGTGAAAATGGACTATGAAGGAAGCCAAAGAGATGTTTGCAAAAATTAAATTAGAGCATGTGGTTTGGAATTTGGAAGATGAAAAAGGACGATTTTAGTAAAATGCCAGTCACTAAGAATAGTTGAGTAGGTTACTGTATGAAAAATAAATATTTGGGGCTTTTGATAGCCTGTCCTGTTCAAATGGAGAACGCGAAATGTTCTTTTAATGTTTTTAGGCAAATGGGATTAAAACAAGCCTTTATAAAATGGAATAGTATATCTAACGAAAATATTCATCATATGGTAGATTGTCATTGCAATTACCTGGAGGTGAGTAACTAAATATTGCGTTTAGTTAGTTCTACTATCTTAATGAATCAAAAAAACAACATCTAAACTATGATTAAGAATTTTATTTTAACTGTAATAATGCTTTTTTGCTCAGAGCTATTATACATCCAGGGGCAAAAATATGTATCTCCTTCTGGCAACGATGCAAATGCAGGAACAATTGATGCTCCTTTTAAAACTATTTCAAGGGGACTAAATGGTCTAAAAAGCGGAAGTATATTATATGTAAGAAAGGGGGTTTATCACGAAACTGTAAAGTTTAATAGTAAACGAGGGAGTACTGAATCTCCAATTGTAATTAAGAATTATCAAGATGAAAAAGTAATTATTGATGGCTCTCAACCTATTGAGGAGCTGGCTACAAGTGATTGGATTCTTCATAAAGACGACATTTATAAAATACATTTAAAGGAAGACATTACTCAAGTTTTTGTTGATCGGGTATGGATGATGGCTGCGAGGTGGCCAAATGCTCGTTTTGACAAAGGAGAAGGGTGGGATAAAAAAACTTGGGCTCAAGGAAATGAAAAGCTTTCTGGTAATACTGTTTTATTCGATGACCCGCAAAATGGGCATGATCTTGCAAAGTCTGGATTGGACGTTAAAGGTGCGATGGCAGTCATGAATATTGGTAAGTTTGTCTCCTGCTGCCGTCGTGTGGAGTCTCACAACGCTGGACAGAACTTCTTTGAATTTAAGTCCTTCCCGCGTTATTTACCAAAAGAAAATTACTATTTCTTAGAGGGAAAGTTAGAATTTCTTGATAATGAAACAGAATGGTATTTCGATAATTTTGATAAGGTGCTATATCTTTGGGTTCCGGGTGGTGGTAAACCTCAGGCCAATGTTCGTGCTAAAACAATGAGACGTGGGATGGATTTTTTTAAAAGTAACCATATAAAAGTACAAGGAATCGATTTCTTTGCATGTAATTTCGGTATACTGAATTGTAATTCAATTATCCTAGAGGATTGTGATTTTGATTATCCTACATACAACAGAAGAGCTTTAGGTGTTACAGGCGAAGAAAGGGCGATAGAAATACGAAACGGATCTAATAGTAAGATTATCAATTGTGCTTTTCGTAATACAGACGGAATGGGACTAAGGACATTGGCATCTAATAACATTACAGTAGAGAATTGTGAATTTACTAATATAGATTATACGGTTGCTCACCAACCGATGGGAGGAGGTGCGGTTGTTTTTCGTAGAGGATCTAATTGTACTTTTAGAAGAAATACAGTAACAACATCTGGATCTGCCAGAGGAATTGGTTTTGACAACAAATCAGTCCTGGAATTAAATTATATAAGAGATTTAGGCCATTTACAAAGTGACGGTTCATCAGCAGAGTTTGGAGGTGGAGCGAAGGATATGCTTTTTTCACATAACTGGTTTGATTCTAATCGAAAATCATCAGCAAGGTTTAGTGATGGTTCGCGAAGTGTATTGCCTAAAAGTGGTATGAGAACTGGTATACTAAGAAATAATGTTACAACGAATCCGGCACAGTCTATTACTTTTATGGTGAAGGGCGATGAGCGAGAGGTGTATAACAATGTTGCTGAAACTAATATTGTATTTGCAGACACGTCAAAAGATCCTAAAACAAGCGGTATACATCGTAATTCAATCAGTGCAAATAATGCGACAGCAAGATACGTGTCAAGGGTCTTTCCTTCGTTTATTAATCCTTCAGGCAAACATATGACAAATTGGGAGTCGAAAGGAGATAAAGAAGCTTTTAAGTTGCTATTTTATGATTGGGATAATAAAGATTTTAGACCAAGGCCGAATTCCGGTTTAGTCGATAAAGGGTCGGTTGTTATGGGTATAAATAATGAATTTCGTGGCAAAGGACCTGACATAGGAGCCTATGAGTTGGGTGATAAAGATTATTGGATACCTGGTCGACAGCTTGAAAAGACCTCACACCCGATTCCTGCTAATGGAGGAAAAACCATATATGAAAGAGTGGACTTGATTTGGTTGCATGCTTATAAGTCAGGTGAGGCAGAAATATATTTTGGAGACTCAGCATCTACATTAAAAAGTTTAGGCCGTTTTAAAAACAACATTGTCAATCCCGGAAAACTAGTTGCCAATACAACATACTATTGGCGTGCGGATGCCATTGTTAATGGTAAAGTTAAACAGGGAGAAGTGTGGCATTTTACTGCAGGTGTTAATACTCTGGGCGAATCAATTGACTCCGCACAGGACATTAGCGACCATCTATGGGATAAAAGCTCCTTTAAAGTTTATCCTAATCCGACCAGCGGTAATATGTCTATTGAAATACCAGAGTACGATATTAGGGTATCTGTTTATAGTGTTAGTGGACAGTTGGTGCTAAGCAAACAAGTAAAAAAGCAATTTAGCCAACTTGAAACAAATGCCTTGGCTAAAGGTATATATATTGTTCGTTTTGAAAAAGAAGGTCATTTTATAGACAAAAAAATCGTCAAACTCTAGAAATAGCTTGTGCCTTGAGTGTTATCCTTGTTTTTAAGTTGGCTAGTGCAATATTGGACTTTCCTAAGAAATGAAAATATTTAAATCGATTGTTTTAGCTGGTTTATTAATGACCAGCTAAAACAATATTTACACAATACAGAACTACCCTTTCTCTTAATAAATTCGTAAAATATGAATAAAATGTAAAACGGAATGACTAACATAATTATGTTCAAACATGTTGAGCCGAAAGAAAGAGGTGCCAATATTTTGTCAGAATGTAGGTGCTATTGAGGAAGAAGATTATTAGGTTCGTAATCAATAGCGTCCTAAACGATTAACAATGTGAGAAGAATTTTAAGTATCTCAAATTATCTTTGAGTTGCACAACAAAAAATGTCTTCTCACATGTTAAAGATAAACTTATTCTCTCAGATTATATCAAAGCTAGACCGTA
>JAOARW010000105.1 GCA_025210475.1 Carboxylicivirga sp.
AAATGGTTCGAAGATTTAGGTTTGTATGATATGTCGAATAATTACGCTCTGTTGCAAAATTAACTTGAAACCGCCGTGTACGAGAGTACGCACGGTGGTGTGAGAGGGCGGGGGAGCAATCCCCCTACCTACTCGATTGTGAGCAAATAAGTAATGTGGTACTTAAAGTGACAGAAGGATTAAATGCACATCTATTTGTATCAGAGTTTGTCTTGGTATCGATTAATGCAAATTAATTGCGATAAGATGATGTGTCAGAATGTAGGAACGTAAAATATTAAGGGGAAAAGGATATGAGTGATTTAATGATCGAAATGATAAAAACAACAGTAACAATTCCTTTAGCTGTGTTGATATTACGATTGATTTTTAAGAAATCAATTATGTTTAAATTTAGTATGATCACAGTTTCGTTTACCATTTTTGTGGTCTTTATGAAAGCGATCGAATTTCATGTGGGGTCATTTTGGAATTATATTGTTACGCCATTCAATGTTCTGGTTGGTATAGCCGTATTTGTTTATATCAACCGAATGCTTCGAAAGCCACTTGAAAAGGCCATTAAAGAGTTGGGACATCTTTCAGAAGGTAATCTTGACCTTAATGTAGACGAGGTGGAATCGGAGGATGAGCTGGGACAACTACATAATTCTTTGGCGAAATTATCGGATAAATTACGAGAGGTGCTACAGAATATAAATAATGGTGCCAATGTTGTGTTACAGGCAAGCCTAAAACTAAATGCATCAGCTGAAGAATTATCTTCTGGTTCGGCCGAGCAGGCGTCTTCGCTGGAGGAAGTATCTACCACAATTGAGGAAATAGCAGGCAATGTGGCAAGCAATACTAATAATGCCAAAGAAACATCTGCTATAGCTGCTCATTCGTCCGTTAGCATAAGTAATGTATCGGATGTATCAGATAAGAGTAAGCAAGCTGTTAATGATATTTCTGATAAGGTGTTGGTAATTAATGAAATTGCTACACAAACCAATATTCTGGCATTAAATGCGGCAGTTGAAGCTGCCCGGGCCGGAGAGATGGGAAGGGGCTTTGCTGTTGTTGCCAGTGAAGTTCGAAAATTAGCTGAAAATAGTAAACGGGCTGCCGATGAAATTGTGATAATGGCGGATTCTACCCGTACACAAACCGAATTGGCTAATAGTTTGTTGGTTGAAATAAAGCCACAGATTGAAAAAACATCAGGTTTAGTTGAAGAAATAGCCGTTGCCAGTTATGAGCAAAATAATGGAGTCGATCAGGTGAATGGAGCGATTCAACAATTAAACTCAAGCACCCAGCAAAATGCTGCTGTAGCCGAAGAATTGGCTTCCAATGCCGAGGAATTAACCGAGCAGGCTGAAAGCCTTAAGCAGTCAATTTCATTTTTCAACCTTTAGGATTATAAAAAAAGGTGTTGAGTTGGCTATGGATATAGCCAACTTGTTATTTCTTTTCGGCGACTAATGAGAAAAAAGAGAAATGCACTTTACCATATTTCTTTACCTCATTGAAGTTAGGATGAGATTCGAAATTCTTTTTGTCAGAGTGTTCAAGAATGAATATGCCATCGGTCTTCAACAAACTATTTTCGAAAAAACGATCAGGGATGCTTTCAAAGTCCTTGAGGTCAAATGGTGGATCAGCAAATATCAAATCGTATTTTAAATCACATTTTTGCAGGTACTTGAATACATCGGCTTTAATTACCCGAATATCTTCTGCCAAATCAAACTCCTTCAGCATTGTTTTGATAAAGCTAAAGTGTTTGTAGTTAAGCTCTACTGTAGTAATGTCTGTGCATCCTCTGGAAGCAAATTCATAAGAAATGCTGCCAGTGCCACCAAATAAGTCTAAAACTTGCAAATCCTCAAAATCAACTCGATTGTTCAGAACGTTAAAGAGGCTTTCGCGTGCAATATCAGTTGTTGGACGAGCCGAAAAGCTTTTAGGTGGCGAAAAGCGTCGGCCCTTAAGTTTACCACTAATTATACGCATATGGCCAGATTAAACAGGTTATGAAACGTTAGTTTGTCACTTTCTTTTATTCGCATATGATTGCTAAACTTAAAGTGTGTTGTTGGCGAAGTTACTTTAGTTTGCCTCAGGTAATTCTTCAGTTCTCTGAAAAGCGGACTTTGTTTGTCATGAATTCCATGCATCAACACCTTTGTTTTATCCGCCTCTAGTTTAAGTTGTTCAAATGTAAAAAGAACAAAATAAAGAAAGTCGTTTATGTTACTATAGGCATAAGAGTTACATAACAACATCTTTCGATCTTTAATAACTAACAGGTCGAAGAATTTATCATGAACACCAATGTGCATAATGGTTTCACGCTTCTTTTGCTGACTGTCAATCAGGCACGTTTCAACAAATGGAGAATAGTGTTGGTAAAATTCAACGCTCTCAAACTGAGTTTTAACCAAATGGTACATAAAATGCGGAATTTCAAATAAATTCCAGGCATCAGCCATCTTTATTTTCTGTGCATCAATCTCAACATTCTCTTCGTTTCTCGAATGATTAAGATGATACAAATTCTCTTGACGAGTTGCATCATACAAGGCAGTTGGCACTAATGTAGCTTTAGGCGATTCGTAAAGAAAAAAAACCTTTTTGTATGGAAGCTGTAATAGTTCCTCTTTAAGCAGTACCTCCTGTGTTTTGATATTGTCTGCACTATGATCCTCAAATGGAATATTGGCAAAGGCAATGTAAGTATTTGTAACAGGGTCAAGCACACAAAAAGAAAGTCCACCCGAAGAAGATCGGATGGACAAAAAATATGATGTTGTAATACTTGCGTCAAACGCCTGATCAACAACGTATGTCTTGGTCATAAAATTATTCCCAGTTACCAGCGTTATTATTAGCAGCTTCTAACGAACCAACTTTTAAACCTGGGTATCTTTCAAGCTTTTCTGTTTTGTCGTTCAGGTTAATGATTTCCTGAAGTTCTAAACCAGCAAGGTAAATGTTGTTATGTACCTTTGCTTCAAATACCTGTACCTTAACACCAGATCCTGTTACAACAATGCCAGCACCCATTTCGTAAGTTTTTCCATCTTCAACAAATGGAATGAACTTTAACGAGTCAACCGGATACCCAGCTGGGAATAAAGAATCCTTTACACTCACACGAATGGTATCACGACTAATGATTCCAAGTGCCAATGCTTTAATTTCTGTCATACCTTCTGCTCGCATGCTATCAGTTATAGCTCCTTCTTTTTTAACCAATGGAAGCGAGTCGTTCAGGATGAAGTTAATCAATGTATCATAGCTTCCTGTATACTTATCATAAACAGACTTATAAGCTACCTGCGCGTCTCTGGTATAAATCAATCTTTCAACATTAGCATTTTTCCTTAACTTGTGCTGCTCCTGAAAGCGAATTGGTTTTTGAATACTTTCAACACAAAAGTAACCTAGCGCGATAATTGCAATAGTAAGAACAATCTGAATAACTGTTTTCATTATCTCCGGATTTTTGTTTTAGTTTGAAGTCACAAATTTAAAAAAAAAATCATATTACGGTTTTTAAATAGGCTATATCTACATTAAAAATGCTAAATAATCATATTTCAGGCTTAATTCGCGATAAATTTAGCTTCGAACCAACCGAATCGCAGAGCCGATTAATTGAGGGACTCGGAGATTTCATTATGCAAGAGCAATCTCCTTCAGTTTGTTTGGTTAAAGGCTATGCCGGTACTGGAAAAACTTCGTTAATGAAGGCTTTTACAGATGTTTTGGATGAATTAAAGGTGCCGTGTCAATTAATGGCTCCAACCGGACGAGCGGCGAAAGTTTTAAGCAGCTATACGCATAAGTCGGCATATACCATTCATAAAATGATCTACCGTCGTCAATCTTCAGCCGACGACTTTGGTTCTTTCAACTTGAATTATAACAAATCCCGCGATGCCATTTTTATTGTTGATGAAGCATCGATGATATCAAATAGTAGCATGGAGTATACCATGTTTGGTAGCGGACGTTTACTGGAAGATTTACTGAACTTTGTTTTTAGTAACGAGCGATGCAAGCTGGTTATAATTGGTGATGTGGCGCAGTTGCCACCGGTTGGATTTGAAGAAAGTCCGGCTCTTGATAAGCTATACCTGGAAAGTTTGGGCATGCAGGTTCAGGACTTTTTTTTAAGTGAAGTGGTACGTCAGGAGGAGGATAGTGGTATACTATATAATGCTACCAAATTGCGTTTTATGCTGGACGAGGGACTTTTTGAACCAACATTTCCGGCTTTAGAAACAAAAGGTTATCATGACTTTAAACGAATAACAGGCGAAGAGCTTATTGATGAATTAAATTGGTGCTACGAGAATTATGGGCTCGATGAAACTTTGGTGGTTTGTCGTTCCAATAAAAGGGCAAACCTGTTCAATAAAGGTGTTCGGGGCAGTATCCTTTATTGCGAAGAGGAACTGACAGTAACGGATCATTTATTAATAATGAAGAATAATTACCATTGGCTTAAGGATAATAAGGAAGCTGATTTTATTGCCAATGGTGATATTGCCGAAATAATTCGGATTAATGGATATGAAGAACTATACGATCGACGCTTTGCGAATGTAACTTTACGTTTAACCGATTACGAGCATTTGGAAATTGATGTTAAGGTCGTTTTGGATGCTTTGCATACCGATACGGCTGGTTTTTCAAAAGAAGAACAGGAAGCTTTCTTTTATAATGTGATGGAAGACTATGAGAGTGAAAAATCGCAGCGAAAAAAATATGAAAAAGTAAAAGAAAATCCATATTACAATGCATTGCAGGTAAAATATGCCTATGCAATGACTTGCCATAAATCACAAGGGGGGCAGTGGAAAGCTATATTTATTGATCAGGGATATATTCCGGAAGAACAAATGGGCAATGCTTATTTTCGATGGCTATATACTGCTATTACACGTGCCACTGAACGAGTATACCTGGTGAATTTTAAAGATGAATTTTTTGAGGATTAGAGGGGTTTCTTTATAATTTTACAATTCTTATCGTAAGATTTTATTTTGTAAAAGTTGTTGATTATGATAGGCTTTAGCTTGGAAGTGTGAATTTGTTAACATTTTTTATCCACTTAAAGTGTAACAAAAATATTTCTAGATAGTATATTTCGACGGGAAAATAGAATCGGAATCTTTACATAATTATTAGTTCTTAATGCAATTGTCTCATATTTAAATTGAGTTAATGTATTGAGAGCAAGGAATGCTTATATAAGGGCAATAATGAATGGCAGTTATGTCGAATAAAAAATCGGGAAAAAAGAAATTAGTCAGAGGCTTATTATCCAAAGCATTAAGGTGTAAGCTTAATCATAGCTTATTAATGGGCTATCCAATTATAGAGTCAGATCGTGATAAGGATTTATCACTTTACGAATGCTCTTATTGTGGTCGTACCTGGAAAGGTAAATTTAAAGAGAAATATAAAGAAAGGGGATCTCCTTTCTATCGGTTTTTAAGAGGTTAAATATTTTATATAAAAGAAAAGCGGAGCTATCAACTCCGCTTTTCTTTTATGTTAGTCATTTTATATTCCTAAATCCTTTGCAATCTTATCGATAATTGCATCTGCTTTATCGTTGGCAGGATAGAACTCATCTTTCGAATTCATTGGCACTTTAACTTCCATGTAGAACTTAATTTTAGGTTCAGTTCCCGATGGACGTACCGAAACTTTGTGACCATTCTCAGTGAAGAATTGTAAAACATTAGAAGTCGCCGGCAAATCGATGGCTTCATGTTTATCTTCAAGTATGTGATGGGCATCAAGTTTAGAATAATCCTTAATAATACTTACTTTATCGCCGGCGAGTGTTTGAGGAGGTGTGTTTCTGAAATTAACCATTAATTGTTTAATTTCATCAGCACCTGTTTTTCCTTCGCGAACAATGTAAATCATTTTTTCTTTAGAAAAGCCATACTCCATGTAAATGTCCTGCAGAACATCAAACAACGTTTTACCATTGTCTTTGGCCCAAGCTGCTATTTCGGCGGTAATGGTAATGGCTGCAACAGCATCCTTGTCACGCACGTAATCACCAGGTAAGAAACCGTATGATTCTTCGCCACCACAGATATATTTTTTCTTACCCTCTAACTCGCGAATGACTTTGGCAATCCATTTAAAACCTGTGTATACATCAAAGTATTCAATATCGTTTTTAACCGCTATTTCCTTCATCAATTCTGAAGTAACAATGGTTTTTACGATAAACTCTTTACCTGTTAGCTTGCCAAGCTCTTTCCACTTTTTAAGCATGTACCAGGTTAAAAGTGTAGCAGTTTGGTTACCATTTACCAATATAAACTCACCTTTTTCGTTACGCACGGCAATGCCCAAACGATCACTATCCGGATCAGAAGCCATAACAATATCGGCATTGGTTTCTTCCGCCTTATTCAAAGCCATCTCAAGCGCAGCTGGCTCTTCTGGGTTAGGAGAAACCACAGTTGGAAATTCGCCACTAACCACATCTTGTTCTGGTACATTAATCACATTCTCAAAACCGCATTTGCGAAGCGCGGCCGGAATCATTTTAACACCAGTACCATGAATTGGTGAATAAACTATTTTCAGATCTTTGTTGCGATTAATTAAATCCTGATCCAGTACAAGGCTTTTTACCTGCTCCAGGTATTGATTATCCATATCTTTGCCAAGTACCTCTATTAGTTCCTTGTTACCTTCAAACTTAATATCGTCAATTGAAGCAATCTTATTTACTTCATCAATAACATTGGTGTCGTGAGGAGCAGTAAGTTGAGCACCATCATTCCAATAGGCTTTGTAACCATTGTAAGTTTTAGGGTTGTGCGATGCTGTGATGATTACTCCACTTTGACAACCTAATTGACGAATGGCATATGAAATCTCAGGTGTTGGGCGTAGATCTTCAAAAAGATAAGCCTTAATTCCGTTGGCACTGAAGATATCGGCTACTACTTCTGAAAACAAACGACTGTTATTGCGACAATCGTGACCGATTACTACACCAATTTGCTCAACATCGCTGAAGTTTTTTAGTAAATAGTTGGCTAAACCCTGAGTGGCTGCACCTACTGTATAGATATTCATTCGGTTCGATCCGGCACCCATAATGCCTCTTAATCCACCTGTTCCGAATTCAAGATCTTTGTAGAATGAATCAATTAGTTCTGTTTTATCTTCATTTTCCATCATGGCTTTGATGGATTTTTTCGTCTCTGCATCGTAGTTGCCATCAAGCCAGTTCTGGGCTTTACCAACAACTTCTTTTAAAACATCCTGGTTTTGCATTATTGTAAATATTTGTGGTGTGTTAGATATACATTATTTAAGTTCTGCAAGACATTTTTTAAGGCTATCTAACCAGTACGGTATTTCGATCTGGTATGCCTTCTTGATTTTGCTTTTGTTTAATACACTATAGTTAGGTCGGGGGGCTGGTGTAGGGTAATCTTTTGTTTCAATAGGTTTAACATTACAAATTAAACCCATTTCCCGGTGGATCGCAAGTGTAAAATCGTACCAGCTGGCAACTCCTTCGTTACTATAATGATATATGCCAGGTTTGAACAGGATCGTGTTGTTCATGTCGTGTTTAATAATTTGCAAAATAACCTCTGCCAGATCTCCGGCATAAGTTGGAGTACCTATTTGGTCGAAGATTACCCCTAAATCATCGCGTTCCTTTCCAAGGCGAATCATCGTTTTTACAAAATTATTACCATGCATCGAATACAGCCATGAAGTACGGATAATGACCGAATCTTCATTGTTGTTTAAAAGGCTGATTTCGCCCTCTAATTTGGTTTTTCCGTACATAGAAGTAGGAGCTGTGTTATCAGTCTCAATATAAGGTTGATGATTGGTTCCATCAAAAACATAATCGGTGGAAACATGAATAACTTTAGCTTTAATCTGATTTGCAGATTGAGCAATGTTTTTTAAAGCCTCGGCATTAATCTTATGTGCCAATTCTTGTTCATCCTCAGCTTTGTCAACGGCCGTGTAGGCAGTGCAATTGATGATGTAAGAATAGTTTTTTTGCTTTATCGTTTCTGTAAGCTTTAAAGAGTCGGTAACGTCAAGTGTTTTCAGGCTGGTAAAACTGAACTCGGCGTTCTTTAACTCACTATGTTTATTTTTGATCTCCAGACCTAGTTGTCCTTCAGATCCTATAACCAATATTTGTTTCATTATATGCTGTAAACAAAGTTGTGCTCTGCTTCTTTAAAAGCAGGTAAAATGCTATCCTTGGATGAAATAATTCTTTTTTCGGTTGGTACCTTCCAGTCGATGTTTAGCTGGGCATCGTTATAGGCAATACCTCTTTCAGCTTCCTGGCTGTAGTAATTATCACATTTGTAGCAGAAGATTGCTGTCTCACTTAAAACAGAGAAGCCGTGTGCAAATCCCTGTGGAATATAAAACTGTAATTTATTTTCAGATGATAGCTCTACGGCATAATGCTGACCAAAAGTAGGGGAGTTTTTTCGAAGATCAACAGCTACATCTAATACTGTGCCTTCAAGCACATGAACCAGTTTGGATTGAGAATATGGCGCCAATTGATAATGTAGCCCTCGAATTACACCATATGTCGACTTTGAAATATTATCCTGTATGAAGCTGGCAGTTATTCCAGCCTTTTTATATCTTTTTTCAGAATATGATTCTTGAAAATAACCTCTTGGATCAGCAAAAACTTCTGGCTTTACAATAAGGAGGTTGGGTATGTCTGTTTTAATAATTTCCATATGAAGCAATTTGGGTGCAAATATAGGAAGATAATAAGTGGAAGTTTAATTGTTTTGACAAATTAAAAGAAAACTCTGTTAAAATGTATTGAAAAGCAAAATGATAATTTACTGTTCGGCAATCATCTATAAATATAATATATCATGGGTTTCTTATAGATCGGAATGATTTGTTTGGAAATCCTTCTTATAATAGGGTATAGACTTGTACCAGACCCATCTTCCATTAAAATTCCTTTTCTTTTTTCTCATGATAGAAGAATTTTAATGTCTGCTCTATTGGTTGGAACTTGTTTTTAATAAGTTGTCAAAGTAGCTGATTGTATGTTTTAATCCTTCAGTTAGTTGGATTTTGGGTTCCCAATTATTCAACTTTTCTTTTGCTAAACTAATGTCAGGTTGGCGTTGCAATGGATCATCCTCAGGTAAAGGAAGGTGGATGATTTTTGACTTGGAATTGGTTAATTCAATAATGTTTTGAGCCAATTCCAGCATGGTAAACTCATTTGGATTACCGATGTTTACAGGTCCGGTAAAGTTATCTGCATTCATCATCCGAATCATTCCTTCTACCAAATCATCTACATATTGAAAACTGCGTGTTTGTTTGCCATCTCCAAAAATCGTGATGTCCTCGCCTTTAAGTGCCTGAACGATGAAATTCGAAACAACACGACCATCGTTAGGATTCATTCTTGGACCATAAGTGTTGAAGATGCGAATGATTTTGATATCAACGTTGTTTTGTTCATGATAATTCACAAACAAACTTTCTGCACAACGTTTTCCTTCATCATAACACGAGCGTATGCCAATTGGATTAACATTGCCCCAATAGTCTTCTGTTTGTGGATGTACTAATGGGTCACCATATACTTCACTGGTGGAAGCCTGCAGGATTCTAGCATTGATACGCTTAGCTAATCCCAGCATATTAATAACGCCCATTACCGAAGTTTTTATGGTTTTAATGGAATTGTACTGGTAGTGAACTGGTGAAGCAGGACATGCTAAGTTGTAAATCTGATCTACTTCTACAAAATACGGGTGCGTAACATCTTGTCTTATTAGCTCAAAGTAAGGATTGGTCATTAAATGAACAACATTATCCTTTGCACCAGTAAAATAATTGTCCAGGCAAATCACTTCATTGCCTTCTTTTAGTAGGCGTTCGCATAAATGAGAGCCAATAAATCCTGCGCCTCCGGTAACTAATACTCTGTTTTTCATTATAATTATCCTCGAAAGTTTCTTTGAAATCAATGATCGTTAAAGAATAAAATCCCGAAGTTAATTAATCTTCAGGCTTCGATTCAAAAAAATATCATTACTTTGAAATGGTAGGTCTTCCTATGCTGTAATAAGTGTAACCAAATTCTGCCATTTCTTCGGGTTCATAAATATTACGGCCGTCAAAAATAACTTTGTTATTCATTAATTTATCCATCACTTTATAATTAGGCATTCTAAAATCGGGCCATTCGGTGATAAGAATTAACGCGTCAGCATCTATTAATACATCATATTGGTCTCTTCCGTATTCAATGGAATCACCCAGCATGTGCTTAGCTTCTTCCATAGCTACCGGATCATAGGCTTTTACTTTGGCGCCCAATTCTATCAGAGCATTTGCAATAACAACAGAAGGAGCTTCTCGCATATCGTCAGTGTGTGGTTTAAAAGAAAGTCCCCACATCGCAAATGTTTTGCCACGTAAATCAGCAAAATGCTCCTTAATTTTCTTGATGATCACTTTTTTCTGATCATCATTAACATTCTCAACAGCCTCTAATATTCTTAGATTGTAATTATTAAGTTGCGCAGTTTTAATAATGGCTTTCACATCTTTTGGAAAGCATGAACCACCATAACCGGCACCGGCATATATAAATTTATCACCAATGCGAGAGTCCGAGCCAATACCACGGCGTACGTTTGTTACATCGGCACCTACAATTTCGCATAGGTTGGCAATATCGTTCATAAAGCTGATTTTTGTAGCCAGCATTGAGTTGGCCGCATACTTGGTCATTTCAGCCGAAGGGATGTCCATGAAAAGAATTGGGTGTCCGTTGAGAACAAAAGGCTTGTATAGGCGCCTCATTAGTTTCTCGGCTTTCTCAGATTCAACTCCAACTATGATTCTGTCAGGTTTTAAGAAATCTTGAATGGCATTTCCTTCTTTTAAAAACTCCGGGTTGGAAGCCACATCAAAATCCAACTCAATTCCGCGTTTCTCTATTTCATCCTGTATTGCAGCTTTAACTTTTTTAGCCGTTCCAATAGGTACAGTACTTTTAGTTACAATAACCAGGTAGTTATTCATATGCCTGCCAATTTGGCGCGCTACTTCCAATACATGGCTTAAATCAGCACTGCCATCTTCGCCGGGAGGAGTTCCAACAGCAATAAAAATAGCTTCAGAATGTTCTAGGCTATCTTTCAGACTGGTTGAAAAATGTAGTCTTTCTTTTTCTACATTTTTTAAAACCATGCGGTCGAGGCCGGGTTCATATATGGGTATAATACCTTCTTTAAGTTTGCTGATTTTATCTTCGTCGATATCAACACAAGTAACATTAATACCAGTGTTTGCAAAGCATGTACCGCTTACTAATCCAACATAACCAGTACCAACTATTGATATTTTCATAGGCGATGTATTGTTTAGGGCTTAAAATCCTAAAATAATTTTGATGAATATAATAATTTACATCTGTTTTTCGAAAGCCAAAAGTATAAATTTTTATCCAGAGGCATCTTTAATTAATAGGTGAGTTTGTATGATTTTTATTAGTTACCTGTTAAACCGGAAATAGGGAGATGTAATTGTAGATTTCAATAAAATCATTTAAAAATAGTAAGGCTGTTGACGTCAGCCGATATGTGTTATATTTTTACTTACTGCATATTATTTGAGTCAGAAGCTTTTATACATTGAAAAAAGTTTCTAATTTTGCAGCGATTTTTTTCAATATAATGTCTAACTACTAGATTTTTAACATTTAAACAAAATGGCAGAAGAAAAAGTAAATGCCGAAGAGCAGGAAAATGCTCCGGTGAAGGAAGTGGTAGCTAACGTACCAATGGAAGATTTTGATTGGGATAGCTATGAAGCAGGCGACGTTGTAGGCGCAGGTGCTTCAAAAGAAGAATTAGCAGAAATGTATGATAAAACTTTATCTACAATTTCTGAAAAAGAGGTTATTGAAGGTGAAGTTATTACTCTTACTAAGCGTGAGGTTGTAATTAACATTGGTTTCAAATCAGATGGTATTGTTAGTCGTAACGAGTTTCGTTACAATCCTGAGTTAGCTGTAGGCGACAAAGTTGAAGTTTACGTAGAAAGCCAGGAAGACAAAAAAGGACAGCTAGTACTTTCTCATAAGAAAGCACGTGCATTGCGTTCATGGGACAGAGTTAATGAAGCGTTGGATAACGACGAAGTTATCAAAGGTTACATCAAGTGTCGTACTAAAGGTGGTATGATCGTTGACGTATTTGGTATCGAAGCTTTCTTACCAGGTTCTCAAATTGATGTTAAGCCTATCCGCGATTACGATATGTATGTGGGCAAAACAATGGAATTCAAAGTGGTTAAGATCAACCCTGAGTTCAAAAACGTTGTTGTATCTCACAAAGCGCTTATCGAGGCTGAGCTTGAGCAGCAGAAGAAAGATATCATTTCTAAGTTGGAGAAAGGTCAGGTTCTTGAAGGAACTGTTAAGAACATCACTTCTTACGGTGTATTCATCGACCTTGGTGGCGTAGACGGATTGATTCACATTACAGACCTTTCATGGGGTCGCGTAAATCACCCAGAAGAAATTGTTCAGTTAGATCAGAAATTGAACGTTGTAATTCTTGACTTCGATGATGAGAAGAAGCGTATTGCTTTAGGTTTAAAACAATTGACATCTCACCCATGGGATTCATTGGACTCAGAGCTTAAAGTTGGTGACATTGTTAAAGGAAAAGTGGTTGTTATGGCTGACTATGGTGCATTCGTTGAGATTGCAGCTGGTGTTGAAGGTCTGATCCACGTTTCAGAGATGTCATGGTCGCAGCACTTAAGAAGCGCTCAGGACTTCTTAAAAGTGGGTGATGAAGTAGAAGCTATGGTATTGACTTTAGATCGCGAAGAGCGTAAGATGTCACTTGGTATCAAGCAGCTTAAGGCTGATCCATGGGAGAAAATTGAAGAGAAGTATGCTGTTGGTAGCAAGCATTCTGCTACTGTTCGCAACTTCACTAACTTCGGTGTATTTGTAGAAATTGAAGAAGGTATTGACGGATTAATCCACATCTCAGATCTTTCTTGGACTAAGAAAATCAAGCACCCAGCAGAATTTACTGCTATTGGTGATTCAATCGAAGTGGTTGTTCTTGAAATCGACAAGGAAAACCGTCGCTTAAGCTTAGGTCACAAGCAGCTTGAAGAGAATCCATGGGATGTATTTGAAGGTATTTTCACTTTAGATTCAATTCACGAAGGAACAATTGTTGACATTTTCGATAAAGGTGCCGTTATTGCATTACAGTACGGTGTTGAAGGATTTGCAACTCCTCGTCACTTAGTGAAAGAAGACGGTGCGCAAGCTAAAGTTGATGAAAAACTTAACTTTAAAGTGATTGAATTCAACAAAGCTGCTAAGCGTATTATCCTTTCTCACTCACGTACTTTTGAAGATGCTATCAAGTCAGAAGAAGATTCTGCCAAGAAAGCAGCTGCTAAAGCAACTAAAAAAGGTGTGAAGAAGTTGAATGATAACTTAGAAAAGACTACTTTAGGAGATATTTCTGAATTAGCTGCATTGAAAAATCAATTGGAAGCTAACGAAGGAAAAGCTGAAGGAGACAAATAATAAGTTATAAAAAGCAACGATATATGGACTTCAAAATTGATAAATTAGATGAATTTACACTGGTTCAGGTACTGAAGGAAAAGATGGATACCCACGTGGCTCCAACTTTAAAATCGGAACTGGTACTCTTATCTGGTAATGGTGAAAAGCACATTTTACTTGATTTAGGTAAGTGTAATTATTGTGATTCATCTGGCTTAAGTGCAATTTTGGTGGCCAATCGTTTGTGTAAAAATGCAGATGGTGTATTTGTTTTGGCAGGTTTGCAGCCGGCAGTTGAGCGACTGATTTCAGTTTCTCAATTGGATTCGGTATTAAACATTGCACCATCGTTAGAGGATGGTATACAAATGATTCGTAAAGCCATTGAAGCAATTTAATGGCTCTATCGGTTACCATTCTTGGAAGTAATTCAGCATTACCAATATCGGATAGATATCCTACCGCTCAGATACTACGCGTATCTGAGCGGTTTTTTTTGATTGATTGTGGCGAAGGAACGCAAATGCAATTGCGCCGCAATAAAATTAATTTCTCAAAAATCAATCAGATCTTCCTATCTCATTTACATGGTGATCATGTTTTTGGTCTGATGGGTTTGATTTCAACTTTCGGATTATTGGGGCGGAGAAAGGCACTTACCATTCATGCTCATTCTGATCTGAAAAATCTACTGAAGCCACATCTCGATTATTTTTGTGCCGATTTGCCCTATCAGATCGTTTTTAAGGATTTGAACTATGACGAGCCAACGGTTATTTATGAAGATAAAAAGGTTGTTGTGCTATCTTTTCCCTTATCTCATCGAATTCCAACCTGCGGGTTTTTAATTAAAGAAAAGGCCAAGCAGCCGAATATTCGAAAAGAGGCCATTGAGAGGTATCAACTAAGCGTTCCTGAAATAGTGGCTATTAAAAATGGCCAGGAATTTATTGGTGAAGATGGATTACCGGTTGATTCGTCAGAGTTGTTAACTCCTGCTCCCAAACCTTGTTCTTACGCCTTTTGTTCAGATACCCGTTATTATCGGCGGGTTATTCCAATTATTAAAGAAGTAGATTTATTATACCACGAGGCTACATTTTTGCATGAATTAAAAGATTTAGCCAAGCGTACAAGTCATACAACAGCAAAACAGGCAGCTACCATCGCTCGGGATGCAAATGTTGGTCAGCTATTATTAGGTCATTTTTCCAGTCGTTATCGAGATTTAAAGCCTTTTGAAGAAGAGGCAAGGAGTGTGTTTGATAATGCTATTTTGGTTAATGATAATATGACCATTGAAGTAAAGCGCTGATCCTTGCAGCAGATTTCGTAACAATTTTTCCATACTTCTTTCGGGGTGTTTACATTTTATTGTAAAAAAATGTAAAAAAAAATAATCATGAGTGTATCCGTTGTGGCTCCTCATGTTTGTAGATTTTTGTGTGCAAATGTTAAGTTGCGTAAAATCACAAAATAATGCAAACGCTTGCATTGTAAAAATTATTCATTAATCTTTGTTTTGATTTTGTGATTAGAAATATCGTTAAACTAAAATTAAATCAAATGAATAAAAAATCTGTTTACAAGCTTATTGGTGAGGTTGTATATGCATTAAATGCGAAAGTTTACCTCTTCGTATCTATTGCATTATTTATTCTTTCGTCAATGCAAGTTGTTGCACAGAATGTGCGAACAGTTCAAGGATTGGTGACTGATGAAAGTGGCATTTCGATTCCAGGTGCCAATGTTTCGATTAAAGGAACAACTACGGGTACCATAACCGATATAGATGGTAATTTTACTATATCTGTAAAGGAATTGGATGTTTTGCACTTCAGTTTTATTGGTTATAAAGCACAGGAAATTCCCGTTGGTGGAAAAACAAAATTTACTGTAGTTCTAGAAAAGGACGTTACTGATTTGGATGAAGTTGTTATTACTGCTCTGGGAATTAAGAGAGAAAAGAAAGCACTTGGTTATTCGGTCACAGAGGTAAAAGCGGATGACATAGCTAAAAATGGAGAAGTGAACCCGATAGCTAGTTTGGCAGGTAAGGTTGCTGGGGTGGATATTACGCAAACATCTGCAGGGCCATCTGGTTCAAAGCGAGTTGTGATTCGAGGAATTAGTGAACTTGAAGGAGCAAACCAGCCATTGTATGTAATTGATGGAGTTCCGGTTGATAACTCAACGATGGGACAGGCGACAGAATGGGGTGGATTTGATTTGGGGGATGGAACGGCAGATCTTAACTCCGAAGATATCGAATCGATCTCTATTTTAAAAGGGGCTTCGGCTTCAGCTCTCTATGGTAGCCGGGCTATGAATGGTGTTATTTTAATAACCACCAAATCGGGTAAAAAGGGACAAAATGGTTTGGGAATTGACTTTAACTCATCAGCTACCTTTGATCAGGTTTCCACTCGCTTAGATGAATATCAGACCATTTATGGGCAAGGTAGTAATGGTTTGTTACCTCGCGAAGGGCAACCGGCCAATAATATTACTTCTGCCTGGGGACCAAAGCTTGATCCGTCGATTATGTTGATGCAACAAGATGGGAATGAGTATCCATATGCGCATGTTGATGATAATATTCAAGGCTTTTTTCGTCTTGGAAAAACCTACAATAATAGCATTGCCCTTTCGTCTGGCGGTGAAAAAGGAAGTGTAAGGTTTTCATATACAAATGTTCATAACGAAGATATTATTCCTAAATCAGGATTAAACAGGAATACTTTTAATCTTCGGGCAACAACTGAGATTAATGATTTTATGGAAGTGGATGCAAAGGCGACGTTTATTTCTGACAATGTGGATAACCGCCCTGCCATGACCGATGAAGTAACAAATATTGGAAATGGTTTGGTGGGAATCGTTCCCAACTTTAACGAAGCATGGTTGCAGACTTATGTTGATGAAAACGGCAATTACATTGATTATACAGGAAATGATTATCGGGCAAATCCATACTGGACATTGAACGAAACATTTAATGAGAGTAAGAAAAATCGATTTGTAGGATTCGCTGCCTTGAATGTGGCCTTTACAAAAGATTTAAAGCTGCGGTTGAAATCGGGAATTGACAGATATAATAGTCGTTTCATTAATTTCTATAACAAGAATACACCAACAAAAGCCGGTGGTGTTTTTAACGAAATTAATACTAATGCGGAAGAAATTAATTACGAAGCATTGTTAAGTTATAACAAGAAGATTGGGGAGTGGAACGTATCGGCCAATCTGGGTGGTAATATCATGCAGAATAAAATTGTAGGTAATCGTATTGTAGGTACCGAAATTGTAGAACCCGGTATTGCCAGTATCATTAACTTTACCAATGTAGAGGTGATGCCAAGTGAGTATCAGAAAGAGATTCATAGTGTTTATGCCTTTGCTCAGCTGGGGTATAAGAATTTTGCCTTTATCGATGTGACGGGACGTAATGACTGGTCGTCAACACTGCCTGCTGATAACAACTCATATTTTTATCCATCAGTATCGGGTAGTTTTATTTTTACCGATGGTTTTGACATGAATTTGCCTTGGTTCACTTACGGTAAGCTTAGGGCTTCGTGGGCACAGGTAGGAAGCGATACAGATCCGTATCGATTGGCTTTAACCTATGGCTTAACCGGAAAATCGTATAACGGAATGGCAACAGGAGCTATTATGGAAGATTTTATACCAAATTCAGAGCTTCAGCCCCAAACAACAACATCGTGGGAAGTTGGAACGGATTTGCGTTTTTTTAATAATGCAGTAGGTCTTGATGTTACCTATTATGAACAAACAACTGATGATCAGATTCTGAATGTTGAAGTGCCTGTTGTTTCGGGATATCGCAATGCTATTTTAAACTCCGGATCATTAGAAAATAAAGGGATTGAAATGCAATTGAATGTGAAGCCTTTTAAAGGTGATTTTACCTGGGACATTGTTCTTAATTATACGAAAGTTTGGAATACGGTTAAAAGTTTACACGAAAAAGTGGATGCATACACCATTGCGAATGCCCGTTGGTCTGGTGTTAGTGTTGTTGCCCTTGAGGGCGAAGAGTTTGGTGTTATTATGGGGCGTGCTTTTAAGCGGGATGATGATGGAAATATTGTTCATGATGCCAGTACAGGCTTGCCAATTGCCACAGATAGCCCTCAAAAAATCGGTAGTATATTGCCCGATTGGACTGGTGGTATGATTAACACTTTTTCGTATAAAAACGTGACTTTGAAAGCTAATTTGGATGTAAGAATTGGAGGAGATATTTACTCGATAACTAACCGCCAGATGGTTGGTGGCGGAACGCATGCTATTACTGAGGCAGGGCGCGAAGGATTTAATGATTGGGCAAAGCGGAATGATGATGCCAGAAATGAATGGATTGACGGTGGTAACAATCCTGATGATTACGAGCCGATTCCAATGGATAAAGGTTTTGTTGGTGAAGGTGTGAAGTTAGTTGGCGTTGATGAAGAAGGCAACGAGATATATGAAACGAATGATGTCATGACCAATCCTCAGAATTATTGGCGACACACATCAACAAATATTCCGGAATCCAATGTTTACGATGCAAGTTATATTAAAATCAGAGATTTAAGCATTGGCTATTCGGTGCCTAAAAGGTATTTGAAAAATACGCCAATACAAGGACTTACCTTCTCGGTAATTGGTCGAAACCTGTTTACCTTGTACAAGAATGTACCAAATATAGATCCTGAATCGACCTACAATAATGGAAATGGACAAGGCCTGGAATATGGCTCATTGCCAACTCGTCGTCATTATGGATTTAATTTAAATGTAAAGTTCTAAAACCTTGAAAAGAAAATAAATGAAGACTATAAATAGATATATATTAGTTGTTTCGGTACTTTTATTAGGACTTGTAGCATGTACCGATAATTTTGAGGAAATCAATAAAAATCCTCAGGCGTTTAACTTTATCGATCCGGGTGTGCAAATGACAAAAATTCAATTGGATCTGAGTGGTAATCGCGAGGAAATCTGGCGATATGAACTGGGAATCTGCAGTCCCATGATGCAATACTTCGCTGGTTCGTGGTGGTGTCAGCATGGCGGACAATATCGTGTTGTTGAAAAAAATCATTGGTTTACATTATGGGAAGAAATGTATCCGCGTGATATTAAAAATGTTGTTGATGTAATTCATCGAACCGAAGGGGAAGAAGAATACCAGAATACCAGAGCTGCGGCTCGAATCCTAAAGGTTTACATGTTTTCTAAACTAACAGATTTATATGGTGATGTGCCATATTTTGATGCGGCAAAAGGGTATACGGATAAAATTTTTCAGCCACGCTATGATAAGCAGGAAGATATTTATGCTGATTTCTTTAAAGAACTTGATGAAGCGGTGAAAGAGTTGGATGATTCGAAAAATGGAGTTCGTGGTGATATCATGTTTGGTGGTTCGGTAGATAAGTGGAAGAAATTTGGTAACTCTTTGCGAATGCGTTTGGGTTTTCGTTTACAAAAAGTTAACCCGACCGAAGCTGAAAAACAGGTTCGTGCTGCCATTAGCGGCGGCGTGATGATGAGCAATGAAGATATCTGCAAGGTGGTTCATCTGGATTTTGATTTTGTTACAGGAGAAAACCGTGGTAATGGTCGTGCGCAGGTTTTTCATGCTTCTGATAACTCTGAGGGATATCGCTTAACCAATACTTTTGTTGATCATCTAAAAGCCACTAACGATCCTCGCCTTTTTATTTATGGAGGTACTTATTTAAGCGTAGCCGGAAGAGAGTATGGGCAAGATATTTCGGAATACCTGCAGCTTGGAATTACGCATGGTGCCATGTGGTGGAACGAGTGGTCTGACTATGGTAATTTATACGATGATGAAGGTAATTACATTGCCTATGTTTCGCATTCGCAAAAACACATGATGCCAAGTAAATATGTGGCCGATTTTACGGCGCCATTTTTACATATGACTTATGCTGAGGTTGAATTGCTTCTGGCCGAGGCTGCTGTGCGCGATTGGGGTGCAACAGATGCATCAATGCATTATGAAAAGGCCATTAAAGCTTCGATGGAGCATTGTGCATTGTATCCGGGAGCTCCGCTAATTGAAGGGGATGTTATTGATGATTATATTGCTAATAATCCTATGCCAGCTAGTTCTCCTGAAAACTTAAAGGCCATCCATAATCAGTTGTGGGTTAATTTATATATGAACGGAGTTGAGGCTTATAGTAGTTTCAGACGTTCGGGATATCCGGAACTGGTTCCTTTTGAATCGGTTGAATGGTATAGCAGTGGCACCGGTGGTGTTATCCCGCGTCGTTTCTTTTATCCTGACTTTGAGGCAATAAATAATCCGGATAGCTATCAGGAAGCCATCGATCGCATGGGTGGTACCGATGATTGGTTAAACCGAGTATGGTGGGATAAGGAATAAAAAATACCAGTCTGTATGTCAAGAATCTATTTATTAATTGCTATTGTTGTTCTTTTCGCGTCCTGCGAGGATGAAAATATCTACATTAATTATAATGTGGAAGTAGAGCTGAATACGCAGATGCCTCATAGTTTGAATGTGAAAGTGGAACAGGGCATAGTTGGAGATCTGGTAGAATTTTTTGATAGCCGGACTGGTAAATTACTTTACTCAGGAAAGATTACTCAAAGTAACCAGGAGCGAATTCTGGTAAATGGACTGGAGCCCGGTTCGATGCTGAATTATGAATTGCTCATTAATAGTCGTCAACTGCAAAAAGGAGCAGTTAAGCTGTCTGACTTGCCCGATGAATATGTCAAGTTTGTATCGACATCGATTAAAGGAACGGTGAATTTGAAGCATCATTATTTGTTAATGAACAAGATGAGTGAGCCTTCAGGTATATTTTTGTTCGATGAAGATGGCAAGGTTGTTTGGTCACGTTTGTCTGATAGTTTTGTAAAGATGGTAAAGGTCACAAAGCGTGGAACTCTCTTGAGTCTTGAGGATGATATGGGCGATAAATTCGGAAATGCAAACATCATTTTAGAAACAACATTTGCCGGTGATACCTTGGTGCACTTGCGCTTGGGAGAAGGTGGCTTTGATCGGGTGGCACATCACGATGTTGTACTGACCAAGAGAGGTACTTATGCTTTTATTACCAATGTAAATGTTGATGGTTTAGTGGTTGATGGTATTACAGAGTTAAATGCACTGGGACAAAAAGTGTGGGAATGGGATATGGCTGAATATGTTTTGCCGCTCGAGTCGGGTGATGATTTTAAGCAGCCTTGGGGCAATTCGATTGCCATTGATGATTTAGGTAACTACCTGTTGAGTTTTCGAAACCTAAGTGAAGTTTGGAATGTTAATTCATCCAATGGAAATGTTGAATGGAAATTTGGTAAAGAGACGCCGATGAGCATTGTCTGTGATTTTTTGCCGATCAATCAGCATCATGCGCAGTGGCTGGAAGGAAATCAATTGCTATTGTTTGATAATGGCAATTCGCAAAAAAGAACGTCGAGTCGCATCATGAGGTATGCATTTAATGAGGAAATGACCAGTGCTTCCGTTGTGGATAATGTTGAGTTGCCAATAGAGTTATATTCGCCCTATATGAGCGCCGTTGAAGTAATGGATGATAATTACATTGTAACTTCATCAATAACGAATACAGTTGCAGAAGTAGATGGTAGCGGGAAGGTTATCTGGTCAATGGCTTTCGGTGATCGGATGTTTCGGTCTCAATTAGTGTACTGGCCGTTGTATTAAGTCTTTTTAATTAGTTTCTTTATGCTCTGATTAATATGTAAAAGATGGCTTCGAAAGAAAAAAAAGGTGAAATAACAATTAACGATATAGCCAAAGAGCTGAACATCTCTCCGTCGACGGTGTCGCGTGCATTAAATGATAATGCCAAAATAAGTGACGCCACTAAGGCAAAGGTGAGAGCTGTTGCCAATGATTTGGGATATGAGTTAAACCTTATTGCTTCAAGTCTATCAAAAAATAAAACCAATGTAATTGGGGTTATAATTCCGCATATTGGTTCCCAGTTTTTTGCCAGAGCATTAAGTGGTATTCAAGAAGTCGCACGCGGCAATGGCTATAATGTTATTATATGCCAAACCAATGAGAGTGTGCAGCAGGAGGTTGAAATGACCCGTGTGATGAATTCAGCCAGGGTGGATGGATTGGTTTGTTGCCTGACGATTGAAACCAAGGATGTGAATCATTTTAACGTCTTTGTTAAGAAAGGAATTCCGATTGCAATGTTTGATCGGGTTAGTTATGCCGTGCCGGGGCCTAAAGTGGTGGTAGATAATTATGAGGCGGGTTATGTGGCAACCGAACATTTGATAAATATCGGTTGTAAACGTATTGCTCATTTAGCCGGAGCGCAGTCTTCGAAGGTTTTTGAGGAAAGAGCCGATGGGTATAAGGACGCGCTAAAAAAGCATAATCTTGACTTGTTGCCACAGTTTCTTTTGGCAAGTGACCTAACCGAGCAGGATGCTCGCGACGCCATGCGCTTATGGATGAATCAGCCAGAGAAGCCTGATGGGATTTTGGCAGCGAGTGCTTCAACCGGCCTTATAATGGCAACAACGGCCAAAAATATGGGAGTTCATTTGCCCGATGAGTTATCGATAATATCTTTAGGCAATGAACGCTGTAATGAGTTTGTAACACCATCATTGTCAGCTGTTGATATGCCAGGTTATGAAATGGGAAAAGCAGCTGTGGGACAATTGATTGATTGTTTAAAAGAAGATAAAGAAGACAATTCAATCACTCTTAAACCTATTCAGTTATTAATCAGAAATTCCTCATTTAAACATTAAGATTAAAATCAGAAGCATTAAGACATAAGTCTTACAAATGAAAATGCAAGCGCTTGCATAAAATTATTAATTTAGGCATTTTTGTAAATGCTAAAATGTATTTCAATGAAAACATCTGTTATAATGGCTTTTTTAATGGCTCTGATAATGAGCTGTCAGCCTGATGAAAATAAAAATTCAATACAAGTGTTAAACGAAAACTGGTACATACAGTCAGCCGACAAGCTAAATGCAGGAGGAGAGAAACTCAGTCAGGCTATTTATGATCAAAAAGCCTGGGTAAAAGGTAATATTCCGGCAACGGTTATGACCATTTTAAAAGATAATGGAGAATATCCCAATCTTTTTATGGGCAAAAATATGGATGCTGTTGATCATTCTCGCTTCCAGCAAACATGGTGGTATCGTAAGGTTTTTCAGTTATCAGAATTTAGCAAGGAAAATGTGTATCAATTGCGTTTCGAAGGATTGAACTACAAGGCTAATATCTGGATTAATGGCCAAAAGGTTGGTGATCAATCCAATATTGAAGGGCCTTTTAGCCGCTGGACTTTTGATGTCAGTGATTATTTAATTGAAGGAGCAAATGCCATCGCTGTTGAAATCATCCCACCTGTGAAGGGCGATTTAACCATTGGATTTGTTGATTGGAATCCAGCCGCGCCAGATCAGAATATGGGACTTTGGCGGGGAGTTGAATTAATTACTTCTAAAGCTATTTCCATAGAATCACCTTATGTGACTACAAAGCTCGATCGAGATAACCGGAAGAATGCCGAACTGTCTGTCACCACCTTGCTTACGAATCATTCCAATAAAAAAGAACAAGTTACATTGGAAGTTGCAATTGAAGGAATTGGCACCATTGCTAAAAAGGTGGATATGAAAGCAGGCGAATCGCGCGATGTAATACTTACAGCTAAAGATTACCCGGAACTGAATGTGAAAAATGCCAGTTTGTGGTGGCCTAATAACCTGGGTGATCCTGTATTGCACAACATGACTGTTAAGGCTAAAGTAAAAGGCAGTGTTTCGCAAGAGATTAATACACGTTTTGGAATTCGTGAAATTGAACAGTTTTTGAATGCAGACGGTCACAAAGGCTGGAAAATTAATGGAAAGCCTTTAACAATAAAGGGTGCCGGATGGGTAGATGATATGTTTTTAGCCGATAGCAAGGACAAGGTGCTTGCCCAGGTGGAATATGTAAAACACATGAACCTTAACTGTATTCGATTGGAAGGCTTTTGGGGACGTGATAAAACCATCTATGAGGCAGCCGATGAAAATGGTCTTTTAATTATGATCGGATGGAGCTGTCATTGGGAATGGGAAGCTTATTGCGGTCGGCCACAAACCGATTTTATGTCCATAACAGGAGAAGAAGAAATTGAACGCCACGCTTTATCCTATCGCGATCAAGTCATGTATTTGCGTAACCATCCAAGCGTTTTTTTATGGGTGTTTGGAAGTGATAAACTACCCGTGCCGGAATTGGAAGCTAAACTTAATAAATACATTAACGAGGTGGATAATTCCCGACCTTTGCTGGCATCCTGTAAGTATCAGGATTTTGGCACAGATCACTTTAATCACAGTGAGGTAAGTGGAGCTACAGGTGTTAAGATGTTAGGCCCTTATGGTTATGTGCCTCCGGTGTATTGGTACATTGATACAATTGCCGGTGGTGCCTATGGCTTTAATACCGAAACTGGCCCCGGCGCTCAGGTACCTCCATTGGAAAGTATTAAACGTATGATTCCTGAAGAAAACTTATGGCCTATCGATGATGTTTGGAACTTTCACTGTGGGCGTCACGAATTCGGTTCCCTGGATCGCTATTTAAATTCGTTTAATAAACGCTATGGTGAAACTGATAATTTACCCGAGTTTGCATTCAAGTCTCAGATTTCGAACTACGAAGCAATTCGTCCGATGTTTGAATCATTTCAGGCAAACAAGTATGAGGCAACCGGTGTAATTCAATGGATGCTGAATTCGGCATGGCCCGAAATGTTCTGGCAATTATATGATTATTATTTAGTGCCCAATGGTGCGTTTTACGGGACTAAAAAGGCTTGTCAGCCCATCAATGCAGTGTATAATTATAAGGATAAAAATATATACTGGGTAAACGATTTTAATTCGGATGTTTCGGATCATAATTTAAAAGTCACAGTATATGATGTTAAATCCAAAGAACTGTACAGCGACAAAGTTCAGTTAAACATGGATGCACATTCTTCGGGTTTTGCATTGGAAATACCAAAGTTAAAAGGGCTGACTGATACTTATTTTATAAACCTGGAGATTACTGATAAATCTGGCGATTTGGTGGCCGATAATTTCTATTGGTTATCTACCAAAGCCGATGAAATGGCATTTGAAAAAACGACCTGGGTTTATACTCCGCCAAAAGATTATGCTAATTTACAAGCGCTTAACGATTTGCAAAAAGTAGATATTAAAACCAGCTGGAATCAGCGCGTAGAAGGTAAGTACACTTATTTTACTTGTCAGTTAGAGAATTCATCCAGTCAGATTGCCTTTTTTATCGAAGCAAGAGTTATCGACAGAGCAACTAATCGTATGATTGTACCCGTTTTTTGGGATGATAATTATGTGAGTATAATGCCCAATGGAACCAAGGTGCTTACTGCAAAAATAGAAACAGAGCTTCTGCCTGATAATTTGAATTTTGTAGTTGAAGGATGGAATAAAAACTAATTTGAAGATGGTATGAAGCCGGATTTAACCAGGCTTAGCCTTAATACCGGAAGCAACCGGCTTCATTACCATTTACTATTTATTGTAACAAGACGCAGCTAACACTATGAAGATACGATGTATCTGGAGTGCTGATGTGCGTCGACGTTATTATGCCAATTTCAATGTGATGTTGGCAATAACCTGAGTTCGATTTAAATTTCAGAACTCAGATTGAACTCAGGTTGATAATTAAGCTCATAGGAAGAAATATGGAACAGAAAAGAACAATTATAGGTGTGGATTTGGGGGGAACGAATATGCGTGCTGGTTTGGTTGAAGGAGATCAACTTCTGCAAGTGGAGTCATGTTTGGTACCCAAAACAAATGTTGCCAGTGAAGTTACTCAGACCTTAATAACCACCATAAAAAATGTATTAACTCCAAAGGTAGAAGGGATTGGAGTTGGGGTGCCCAGTTTAGTTAAATCAAGCCAGGGTATTGTGTATGATGTGCAAAATATTCCATCGTGGAAAAAAATTCCTTTAAAGGCTATTCTGGAACAGGAATTTGGGTTGCCCGTTTATATCAATAACGATGCGAACTGTTTTGCCGTTGGTGAGCGGGTTTATGGTGCCGGGCAGGAGTATGATGATTTTGTTGGGTTAATTACCGGAACAGGAGTTGGCGGCGGAATTATAAAAAATGGTCATTTATTGCCCGATCAGAATTGTGGCGCCGGTGAGTTTGGGATGATGCCCTATCTGGAACATGATTATGAATATTATTGCAGTGGGCAGTTCTTTGAAAATGTACATCAAACTAATGGCGAAGAGTTGGCTCAAAGAGCGGCAAAAGGCGATAAGAAAGCATTGAGTCTTTTTCAGGAGTATGGCCAACATTTGGGTAAGGCTATTAAAGCCATATTGTTTGCTGTGGATCCCAATGCGATTGTTCTGGGTGGGTCAGTTTCGAAATCTTACGATTATTATAATAAAGCTATGTGGGAAGAAATTTCAACTTTCCCTTATCAGTTTGTGCTTGAAAATTTCGAAATTGTGCCATCCAAAGTAAAGGAAATTGCTATTTTAGGTGCCGCTGCATTGTACATAGATGCAGTAGTGGAATCTAAAGCATTGTAATTACAATCAATAAACGGATATGATACAAGATATGACGGTTGATAACCAATGTGCTGTTGGTGTTTTTCTCGGTGGTAAATCTTTGCGCGTGGGACGCGTTCGGAACAATACGGTTGAAGCATCTCTGGCCTTGGAAATTAATAACCATAACCCGGAGGAGCTGATTCTTAAAGAAATTATGGAAGCCATTGATCAGGTATTTACCAGTGATGTGGGAGGCATTGGCATTGGTGTTCCCAGTCTTGTTGATGTGTCAAAAGGTATTGTTTATAATGTTGAAAATATGCCATCCTGGCGCGAAGTGCATTTGGGGGATTTACTGACCGAACGCTATAAAGTGGGGGTGTATGTAAATAACGATGCCAACTGTTTCACCATCGGAGAGAAGTACTTTGGTAAAGCCAAAAAATACGCAAACGTTGTTGGAGTGGTTGTTGGAGTAGGTTTGGGTTGCGGTGTAATTACCAATAACCATTTATATTCAGGATCGAATTGTGGTGCTGGTGAGTTTGGTTACATTCCTTATCGCGACCATAATTACGAATACTATTGTACAACGCAATATTTCGAAACCAAATATGGTTTAAAACCCGATGTTCTTTATCGAAGAGCCAAAAAGCAGGATAAGATTGCATTGGCAATTATGGAGCAGTTTGGACTTGATTTTGGGAAAGCCATTAAAACAATTGTTTATACATACGATCCCGAATGTATTGTTGTGGGAGGTACTATATCTCGATTCTTTCCATATTTTGAAGAATTTATGTGGAAAGTGATTCGTAAATTTCAATACGAAAAAACTGTAGAGAAATTAAAAATAGTGGTAAGCGATCAACCAGATATTGCCGTATTGGGTGCTGCCGCTTTGTATTACGATGCAATCTCGAAGTAGATGTAAATAAAAAAACTCCGGTATGGCAGGGTGAATACTGCGATACCGGAATTTCCTAAAACTAAATTGTATGGTGTTTTGATGACCAGTTTATGGTACTGTTAATCATCAATGTAATCTATATAAGCCAGTTAAATATATAGCCGAGTAAAATTATAAAGAGCGTGATGGTTCCGAAGAAAATTCCAATAAGTTTCCATTTCATCACTTTCTTTAATAAAGTGGCTTCGGGCAATGATAAGCCTACAACTGCCATCATAAAAGCAATTGCTGTTCCCAGTGGCACACCTTTGGCCACAAATACCTGAATAACCGGCACAATACCAGCTGCATTGGCATACATTGGAACGGCCAGTATTACTGCTAAGGGGATTGCGTACCATTTGTCTTCAGACAAGTATTCGGTAAAGAAATTTTCAGGTACATAACCATGCATGGCTGCACCAATAGCAATACCAATAATGACATACAACAATACTTTGCGCACGATGCCCCAGCCATCAGCAATAATGGAAGGCAGACGATCGATAAATGATGTTTTTTCGCCTTCCCACTGTTCGGCTTCCATTTGTGCATTTTGCTGAATCTGTTTCACCCAGTCACTAAGGTATTTATCTAATTTTAACTTGCCTAGGATGTAACCGCCAATCATGCCCATTAAAATACCACTACCAGCATATATTAATGTTGCCTTCCAGCCAAACAAGCCCAAAAACATAGCTAGTGCTACTTCGTTTACCAATGGCGATGTAATTAAATAGGCAAATGTTACTCCTAAAGGAATACCACCCTGAACGAAGCCAATGAATAAGGGGATGGATGAGCAAGAGCAAAATGGTGTGACTGCTCCGAAAAACGATGCGAAGAAATATTGCAAGCCATACATCTTCTTGGTCGTTAAATACACACGCAGGCGTTCTACCGGAAAGTAGGCATTTACAACACCCATCAGGGAGCTAATCAAGAATAACAAGATCATAATTTTGATCGTGTCATAAAAGAAAAAGTTAATGGCTTCACCCAGATGGGTTTCTGGTTTTAAAGGCAATAAATCATAGGTGAAATAATCGATTAGCGGTTGCAAGTAGGCATAAAGTGCTACCAAGGTCGGTAAAACGATGACAATAGATGTGATTAGCCTAAGTTTCTTTTTTTGTTCCATTTGAATTGTTCGTAAAAAGACGAATTATAAAATCAAAAAAATATAGTCTTGTTGCCTTTTTTCTACAAGAGCAATGTAACTATAAAATATATACCGATACCAATGAATAATATGGCTATGATTCGACGGAACCATACTTCAAAATTCTTCATTTTGTTGTAGAAATTTCCGATTGAGCCAACGCTAAAGGCTATGAGCCAGGCGAAAATAATAACCGGGATACCTGTTGCAATAGCAAAAATAATTGGCAGGTATAATCCGCTTGCACTAGCTACCGTCATCGGCATAAGCATACCAAAGTAAAGTACACCGCTGTATGGGCAAAAAGCTAAAGCGAAAACTATGCCTAAAAGTGTGGCGCCCCACAGGCCATTTTTCGATCGTTCTTCCATTTTGTCCGTCAGTTTATTTAAGCCGGGAATGGAAAGCTTAATGATGCCCAGCATAAACAAGCCGATAATAATTAATAAGGGCCCCAGAATTTTTTCACCCCATTCCTGAAAAAAGCCGCCTAGCTTCATTTGGCCCAAACCTAAATAGAATATCAGGCCAATGGCAGTATAAGAAATCGCACGGCCGAGCGTGTAAAACAAACCGTTAACAAAAACGCGTTGTTTATTTTCGATGTCTTTGCTAATAAAACCAATGGCAGTGATATTGGTTGCCAGCGGGCACGGACTGACGGCCGTCATCAGTCCGAGTAAAAATGCCGATAAAATTGGAAGTTGGGAGTTTTCCAACAGGTTTTGTAATACTTCCATTTTTATAACATTGATTCAATGGTTGATTTTAAAAGTGCTTCCAGCTTTTCAGGCTTGGTGCGTGCATTCATAAAGGCTTCGTTGGTAAGATTTACCATTTTATCACCTTTCATCACCATCAGTGTTTGCCATTCTACTTTGTATTTTTGAGCGAGTTCTTTTTCTTCTTCGCGATTGATCGAGTGAAACGGAACCTCTTTGTGATGCTTAGCGAGTGTTTCTTTGGTAACCTTTTCAACTGCCTGGCAAGTAGCACAGCGACGGGTTGCATGAAAGTACACTACGCTCACTTTGTCTGCATCAATTGGATTCGCTTTGCTGCTGCAGCATGTCTGCGATGTTTTCGTTTCAGCTTCTGAGCAACATGTTTTTTCTTTTTTATTACTGCTGTTGCAGCTGGCAATGGCAGCGATAAGGCATAAGCAAGCAATACCTGCTTTTAGTTTTTTTAAGGGAGCTTTCATTCTGTTGATTTTATAATAGTTCTTTAATATCATTAACTGAAGGTACTTTACCTTTGACCACAACTTTTCCATCGATTACTAAAGCAGGAGTAGTCATCACGCCATAAGTCATTATTTGCATAATATCTTCCACTTTTTCGATGTTGGCTTCAATACCTTTTTCCTCAACAGCCTTTCGGGTTTGCTCTTCGAGTGTTTTGCATTTTGCACATCCGGTGCCTAATACCTTAATTTCCATAATTATTTTGTTTAAATGTTCGTAGTTCGTAAAATAACGAACTAATAAGTTAAATTTTTTATAAGTCCAGAAACTCTTTAAGCAAAAGCTGAGCTTCTTTCCAGTTTTCTTTATTGATGCAATACTTAACTCGTGGTGCTTCCGTTTGACCTTGAATTAAGCCGGCATCCTTCAGTTCTTTTAAATGTTGCGATAGAGTTGATTTGGCAATGGGCAATACTTCAGTAAGATCGCCACTGTAACAACAGCTTTGCAATGACAGGGTTTGTAGCACAAAAATTCGCACCGGGTGTCCAAGTGCTTTTGCATATCTGGCAGTGCGTTTTTGTTTGTCTGTAATCATATCGCTCATCTGTTCGTAAAATCACGAACAAAGGTAAGTGTAATTCATCAATCACCAAATTTATTCTTAATTAAATTCCAAAATAGTCGGATTGGGAAGGTATTAAAATCTAAAAATTGAATTTTCCCTTTATTCGGGACAGGCAGAGTAATTTTTGGCAGGATACTTTAAGCAAGCTGAGCATCATCTTGATACTCATATCTTGATACTTGATACTTTTCTGGCTTGTCCAGGTGAGGGTGATATAGAATTTTTATTGAATGGTTTTTCTAGTTAAAAAAACACCCCAGAAAATATCTGAGGTGTTCAAATGTGAATATCGTTTTTTTGTCTTTAGCTACAACCGCCCTGAACCCGTTTTGCTTTTTTAACCACAGGCTTATCGAGGTTAGCAACTGCCTCACCAATTTCTTTTAACTTTTCTGCAGCTTGTTTTCGGAAAATATAAACCTCATTGGCTGTTTTATCAATAGGCTCTTCATCTGTTAAAAGGAAAAAGTTAGAATTGAACTCGTTGGCGGTACTGTTCAATGCAAAGTTATCCGCTTTTCCATGATATTTGGAAACCAGACAGGCGCGCTGTGCTTGTTCAAACGAAGCGCCATAGAATACATTTGTTTTGATATTTTGTACTACCCGGCTAATGTTTTCTGACTTATGTAATTCTTCCAAAGGAATATTGATGGCTGTTGGGATGTGAAATGCCTTAAACTCCTCAGGAGAGCGCACGTCAATAACATTATACAAGTAATACTGGTGCATCAGCTCATAGGCCAATTTATCAGCTTCCATTAATTTAGGTTGGCACTCGCCAGCTGCTAATTTGGCATCAATGCGTTGATTCATTAATTCACCTCTGGTGGGAGTAATCATTGTGGTTACGATAATTAACAAAGCTATTCCAACGCTAATGCTGTATTTACTAATGTCCTTGTTAAGCCATTGGGTGGTTTTGTTATTTACTTTGTTTTCGATGATGGTAACACCCACAAATGCGCCGGTGGCAACAAAAACCATAATGAGTGCAAAAGCTTCGCGCGAAATGCCCATCATTTCGAACACCAATAGATCACCAAGGTTCTCAGCGACCATCAGATCTTTAATTAAAGGGTAGCCCTCTACAAAAGCAAATATGCCAAGCCCGGCCCCAAACACAAAGGCCCAACCATCAATTTTGCCACTGGCTGCGGCTACTACACTGGTTCCGGGACAAAATCCACCAATGATAAAACCACCACCCATAATGACTCCACCGATAATGGCGGCCCATAAAAAAGTTGGGTTAACAAAGATGATGTCAACATCCAGCATACCAAGGTGATTTAATAAGGTAATCCCCACCATGGCCGTTACTCCGGCGGTGAAAAACACTTTGAGTACAGTGAAATCGTAGCCATAAAACAGACCCACAAGCTTACGGGTCGATCCAAAACCGGCTTGTTCAAGGGCAAAGCCAAAACCCATTCCAACAATTATTGCGATAATAAAGTTGAATTCGTTACTGATTATATCTGGTACTAATGGTCCCATCTTAGTTTACTTTATTAATCCATAATTTTCTGAAAAACCATGCCATGCCATAGGCCATTCCAAAAATAGCCATCATGGTAACAATGCCACCAAAGGACATTACCGCCATGCCACTAAGAGCCGCTCCACTGGTACATCCTCGGGCGAGTTGACTTCCAAAGCCAAACAAGGCACCACCAAAAATGGCAGCAGCAATTCTTATGCCGTTTCTAACTCCGGGGCCTTTTTCAATTTTTACTGCTACCCGGTTCGACATCACAGCCGATAAAAAGGCACCAATGATAACACCAATCACTTCAAAAACCAGCCATGATTTTAAGGGGCCGTCGGGATTATTTTGTTTTTGAGTAATGTAGTAATCGGTGGTAGCAGCATGCTCTGGAGCTACACTTTCAACAGTTTGAACCACGAAGCTCTTAATGGCTCCACTGGCGCCCAGTCCACGTCCAGTTACATAAATGGTGGTTAACAATACAAATCCGAGGAAGAATCCGGCTAAATAGGGATTCATGTATTTTTTAGGTGCTTCTTTCATGATGCTTCATTTTTGGCTTCTTCAACTTCATTCGTTTCACCTTGCACTGGCTTGGAGTCATCCTCTTCTTCCAGTAATTCCCATCCGCTGATCATTGCCTTTATATTAGATGTAACGCTATGGCCGGTAGTTGTCATGTAAACATGTACAATAATAAAGGCCATCAATAACCAGGCACCCAAGGTATGTGCCCAGGCAATCCATTCAAGAGGTATGTCACTAACAACAATAACATCGTTAACATCAAATGTTTTGTAGTAAAGGTAAAGCAGGCCACTTAATATCATAACCGGAGCCATCAGTAATTTAAACCCAAGGTAAGTGATCGCCTGCAGAGGATTTAGTTTTTTCTTGGCTGATTTAATGGTTGGATGAGGAGCATTTTTAAATATTCCGATGGTGTAATATTGTATTTGCTCTTTCAATTTAGATACCGTTGGGATATATTGTCGCCATTCGCCGGTGGTTAAATGCCAGAAAATAGAGAAAGCGATCAATCCTAATAAAAGATAGGATGCAATTCTGTGAAAGCTAACTGCCTTTTCGAATCCCAGCAGTGAAAAAGAACCGTGAATTTCAAAGCCGGTCAAGGCCAGAAATAGTATTAAAGCTGCCTGACTCCAATGCCAGAAACGCTCAAATTTTTTATAAATATATACTTGTTTCATGATTTATATTTTTTGACAGAAAACCCCTCTTTCTATCACAATTCATTTGATTCAAGTTCTTTTCGTTTGTAGGCATTAATTAACCGAGCCAAAGTGTGAATGAGAACACCCGCCATAGCTCCCCATAATAAAAGGTTACCAATCAGATCAATCCAATCATTTTTATCGCGTCCAGGCAGATAAAAGTCATTCAGAGCTGCCAGTCGGCCATTTTCTCTCACGTGGCAATCATTGCAGGATAAAGCCTGTTCTTTAGGAGATACCATGTGATTGATTGGCCAATACATTTCGGTTTCGATAAATTCAAACTCGCCACTAAATGGTAATCCTACACCTTTCATACCCGCTTCTGCTGCCAGTTTCCAGTCAAAATCTTTCCAATAAGCACTGTCGCCTTTTGCTTCGGCATATACTTTGGGTTGAATCAGCATTTTGGTGTTAGGATCATATATTTGATCGCCTCGGTGTACTTTTACAGGATATATTTTTGATCGCTCATCAGTGGCAGAGCCCAATAATCGATTGACCTGAACCGGTACTGAGCTTACGGTATCGCCCAAAGCATAATGTTGCGCATTGCCATTAAACCACATGTATTCAGGCTCAACGTTAGTAGCCCATTCAAACTTTCCCTTAATTGATAAGTAAGTATGGTTGCCTAATGAATCTTCTTCATGGTACGGATTACCTTTTTCGTCGAGCTTACCGGCTTCTGACCAGCGCCAGGCCATTTTTGTAGCATTTTCTTTAGCATAGCTTGGAATATGACATGTTTGGCACGATACTTTGGAGAAGTGTCGGTTCAATACATCATCCAAATGAGGTTTATTGGTATGGCATTCTTCGCAGCGCATGCGATTAACATCGGTTGATGACACAGAATAAAGTTTACCTTTTATCTGGTGTTTATCAGCTGAGTGACAGTCAACGCAATCCATGTTAATGCCATTGGCGGCCATGTGCACATCGGTGTTTCTATCGCATGATAAAAGTGCTTCTTCCAGATCGCCGTGTTTTACATTGTTGCCACCGCCGCTATAGAAGTGACAGGCACCACAGTTGATTTTACTTGGGCGTCCAACACTTTGAGCAACCTTACCAAGATTTACGCTACGATCCGGATATCCCGACATAGAGGCGCCTTTGATGTATTCTTCACTTTGATCGTGGCAAACCATGCAGTCAACATTTCGGGCATTGTTAAAGTCGAAGGTATTGTGCGACATCCCAAATCCAATGTGACATTTGGCACATGCCTGTTCATTGGTGCTGGCTCCGATACAAAAGTTATTCAACACATTTTTCTTACCCATTTTTGAGATGCCTTTCCCTTCAACATAGGCAATGCGTTCCCAGTTCCAATGGCTTGAATGCATTATCTCTTCATGTCTTTTATTATGACATGTTAAACAGGCTTCGGTTACTTCCTGAGGAGTCTTAAATTCCTTTTGGAGTAATTGGAATTGGCTGTGATCAACCGATTGGGTAGGCTTATTGGCGAACTCTTGTTTTAGCTCGTACTGCGATAAATTAAGCGGTTTATCGTGGTGAAAGAAATTTACCAACAATAAAACAATCACCGTAATTAGTACAGAAAAGGTTATCGTTTTATTCATGCTTTAGATTTAAATTTTTCAGTAAACCACATTGTTCCAAATACTGAAGATATATGAATTTACTGTGTTGATATTGAATAATCCAAAAGCAAAAATATATAGATATTTACATATGACGAGTTAAATATGTAGATATTTAGATAATTTAGATTGAGTCTTATTAATAATAAAAGAATCAACCTTTAATAATGTGTATAATATTAAGTAATTAAGGCGTGTTGTATGGAGTTAAAATAACTACGTTTATTGCTTTCCTTTGAAAATATAGCCTAGCTTCTCAACTTCTACTTTGATTGTGTTGTCCATGAGACTTTCGCATTCGATGCTAACGGAGTTGGTGTCAGGATTTGCAATAACACTGTTTACATCCTTCAATTGTAAAAGTGCCTGCTCTACATTGTTTTTACAATGACTGCATGTCATGCCTTCCACAATGTATGTTTGAGTAACCAAAGGTTTAGCAACTGTAAACGATGAAAAGTCTGCAGGCATCGGCGATGCATTTGCTACAATAGATTGATTTTGTGTTTTCTTGATCGTTTGGACAATCTTAGTTTTGCTTTGGAATTTTTTAAAATAACCATAAATAATCAAACTAATCAGTGTAATAGTACATGTCAAATGAAACCAATAGGGCATCAATTCGTGGTGATGTAAATGTTTAGCATCTGAGAATAAAGTGAACCATTCACGTGGCAGGAAATTATTAATGATTGTACCAAAAATAAATGCTCCGCCTATAATTGAACTGAGGTAAGCCAGGAGAGTTTTGCCACCAAAAACATTTTTAATCACGGTAATGGTTGCTGCGTTGGTTGCCGGGCCAGCCATTAATAATACCAGAGCAGCACCTGGCGAAAGGCCTTTTAGCATCAATACTGCCGCAATTGGTACTGAGGCTGTTGCGCAAATATAAAGTGGTGCAGATGCAGCTAATATCACAAGCATACTTAACCATTCATTTGCCAAATAGGCATTAAAGAAATCATCTGGAATCAAAGTGTCTAATAGTGCGGCTATGAGAATGCCAATGATCAGCCATTTGGCTATATCCATCAAGAATTCATTAAAACCATATCTAAATATTTCCTTGAACTTATTACCTCCTAAAGAATTTGTGGAACTAACACTTTTTTTATTCTCGGCATTGATTTCTTTGTGAGTAGTGAAGTTGGTAATTATTCCTCCTGCAACACCAGTAATTAAAGCAACAATTACTCTAATAATAGCAAAGGGCAAACCGAGTAAAGAGTAGGTTACTAAAACGGAATCAACCCCTGTTTGTGGTGTGGAAATCAAAAATGATATGCTTGATCCTTTTGAGGCTCCAGTGCGATAAAATGAAATGCCGGTCGGTATTACACCACATGAGCACAATGGAAGTGGAATGCCCAAAAGTGCAGTATTAACGGCCGATCGCCAATTGTTTTGTCCCATGTATCGATCAATCCATCTTTTAGGAAACCAGACCTTTAGAATGCCTGCAAAAAGAAACCCCAATAAAAGGTATGGAGCCATTGAGTTTAGCAATTCGATCAATGAATGAAAATAGGATGTAAACAATTGCATCTTTAGTCGTTTTAGGAAGAACAAAATGTTTTCAGGAAAGTTTGCTAATTGTAGCTTTAACTTTTTTAATAATTATTTCGTGACTTCTATAGCTGCATTTTGCTTCTCAATCATTGCTTCAATTTTTGAAATACATCTACCACAATTGCATGCAGCACCCGTTTCGCTTTGTATCAATTCTAAGGTAGGATTCTCATTATTATTTAAAACTTCTAATATTTGCTCATCACGAATACCGGAGCATAAGCAGATTAATCGACTCATGTTATTTTTTTTGCGAAATTACATTTTTTATTTCAAGCCAATATAAATGGGAAGAATATGGATGTTGTGTTAATAAAAATTAACAAAAATTTATAAAAATTTTGCATTTTCCATTCATTCGCTTATTTTTGGTTAGTTCTTTGATTTATAGGATTTGATAATTGAGAATTAATTTAGAAGCAATATTTATAAATCGAAATATAAATAATGAGTATTGTTTCAAATTATAAATAATATACTTTTGCAATGTCAATTTCGCCAGTTGACATTTGTTAAGAGAACAAAACACAATTAAAAAGAAGTTTAACCTTTATCGCCATTATTAACTTTTTAAACCTTTAATCATGTACGCTAGAAACCGTTACTTTCGAAAAAAGACATTCAATTAAATTTTATGTTTTCTAAGATGGAGACATTTGTGTGTATTCGCCAGTACATGCAATAAGGTCTTATTAGAAAGCGATTCTATGAACTGTATCGATGCATAAGTGTGTCGGTATTTAATCACTATTATTAACTTAAACCTTTTGTTTTATGCGCAGATTAGCATTAATCGCGTCCCTGATTTTATTCGTGGGACTGAACGCAGTGTTTGCTCAAACAACAACCATTACCGGTAAGGTAACTGATAGCGAATCAGGAGAAGCTATACCGGGTGTATCCGTTGTTGTAAGAGGAACAACTATTGGTACCGTTACAAATGTTGACGGTAACTATTCATTAAGTGTACCAGATGATGCAACAAATTTATTGTTCTCATTTGTTGGTATGACAACTCAAGACATAACTATTGCTGGACAAACCGTAATCAACGTTGATATGGTAAGTGAAGCTATAGGTGTTGATGAGGTTATTGTAACAGCTTTAGGTCTTCAGGTAAATAAAGACAAGATGGCTAGTTCAAGCTCATCAATTAAATCAGATGCATTAGCTAATACCGGTGAATCCGGAGTAATTCAGAGTTTGGCTGGTAAGTCTTCTGGTTTAACAATCGTAAAGAATACTGGTGACCCGGGTGCGGGGGCTTATATTCAGATTCGTGGACAAAACTCGATTACAGGTAGTATACAGCCATTAGTTGTTGTTGATGGTGTACCAATGATTAACTCATCTAGGGGTGGTGATATTGATGGTGTTGTTCAGCAGTCGCGTATGAATGACTTAAACCCTAATGATATTCAATCCATTGATGTGCTAAAAGGTGCTGCTGCAGCTGCTGTTTGGGGAACTCGTGCAGCAAATGGTGTAATCGTTATTACAACCAAAGCTGGTAAAGCTGGTTCGGCTAAGAAAGTACAAGTTAACGTATACGGAAACTTCTCTTGGGATGAAGTAAGTATAGAGCATAAAAAGCAGAACATATACGGACAAGGTATTAATGGTAATTTTGTTGCAAACAGAGGTGAGAGTTGGGGAGACAAAATTGCTGATAGATCCGGAGGTGATGATGCTGTAGATACTGGAGGTGGTTATTTTGAGGCTACAGATGGAACAAAATACTATCCAATAACTGAGAAAAGATCTAAAGAAGTTTACAACGATTCTAACAGAGATCAGGTATTTAGAACTGGATTTACACGTGAAATCGGTGGTAGTTTGGCTCTGAATGGAGATCGTAGTAGTTCATTTATCAGTTTATCTAACTGGGATCAGGAAGGTGTAATTAATGGAAATTCTGATTACAAGAGAACAACTTTAAGAATTAACTATACTTCCAACCCTACTGATAAAATCAGATTTAAACTGAACACATTTTATTCTGGAATCTCCAGTGATCGTATTCAACAGGGATCTAACCTGAATGGTTTATACTTAGGTTATCTTAGAACATCGCCAGACTTTGATAACACTCATTATAAAGGAACATATTATGCAGCCGACGGAACGCCTAATGTAAACGCACATCGTTCTTATCGTCGTTATTTAGGTGATCGTCCACCAACCTATAATAACCCAGGTTGGACAATTAATGAGCAGAAAAACACCTCAAATGTACAGAGGGTAATGATTAATCCAGAATTGCAATTGGATTTAGTAGAGGGAATTAACACTTCATCTAAACTGACAATGCGATATGGACTGGATTTATCAAATGATAAAAGACATACGTTTTTCCCAGTTAATTCGGCTGCTGATTTCTCTACAGGATATTTTTCTGAAGAATGGTTAATTGAAAAAGAAAGTACTTTTGAAACGTTCGCCAGAACAGTTCATTCATTTGGTGACAATACACTTTCATGGATTATTGGAGGACAATATAATGTTCGTAATTATAATTACTTAGGTGGCGATATGGCTCCGTTTATTAACCAGGTTGATCAAATTTACGATTTCTCAAATGCAACTGCAGCTAACAAAACGCCTTCAAAATACGAAGAGGAACAAAGAACGTTAGCAGGATATTTAGTTGCTAATCTGGATTTATATGATCAAGTATTTTTAGAAGCGACATTGCGAACTGAAAAATCAAATGCGTTTAAAGATGCAATTTTTTACCCTTCTTTCTCGGCAGGATGGCAATTTACAAAAATGTTAACACCAAGTGAGTTTTTAACTTTTGGTAAGTTACGAGCTTCTGTTGGAACTGTGGGTGTTGAGCCTCCATTGTATATTTCAGGAACTGATATTGTAAGTGCATCTGTTGCATCTGGATGGGGACCTTCATTGGATGCTTCATATTACGGAGGTGGATTACAAAGATCTACCGTTCAGGGTAATCCTAATATCGAACCGGAAAAGAAAACTGAGTTTGAAATTGGTACAGATATGCGTTTCCTTAACGATTATTTATCGTTGGCCTTCACGTATTACCAAAATAAAACGAAAGGTGCGATTTTTGCAGTTGATGTACCTGCTTCAACAGGATATTCCAGTAAGTTTGAAAATGCTGCTGAGCTTTCAAACAAAGGTGTTGAAATCGATTTGACTGGTTCAATCATAAAGGCCGGAGATTTTAAATGGGACGTATTACTTAACTTCTCAAAGAATGAGAATATGGTTGAAGACCTTAAGGGTGTTAAATCAATTTTCCTTAATGGTTTTACCGGCACATCTTCAAGAGCTGTTGAAGGTGAGGCATTAGGAGCTCTTTGGGGCGGTAAGTGGGCCAGAAATACAGATGGTTCATTGGATTTAGACGCAAATGGTTTTCCAAAACAAGCTTTGGAAGAAGGAGTTATTGGAGATCCGAATCCAGATTGGAGAGGTGGTTTAGGTACTACTCTGTCATACAAGGGCTTAAGTTTTAATGTTCTGTTTGAAACCTCACAAGGAGGTGATATGTGGGCTGGTTCAGAAGCAGTATTGAGGCACTTTGGTATTGCACCAAAAACAGCTAATGAAGTGACTTTAACTTCCGATGTGAAAAACTATGCTGGAGAAACAATTGCTTCAGGATCTACAGTACGAGGTAACCTTCATGATTTTGGAGCCGGAAATGTGCTATTAGACCAATCTTGGTATACTGGTTTAGGTGGTGGTTTTGGCTCTGTTTCAGAAGACTTTATTCACGACGCTTCGTATGTGAGGTTAAGAGAGATATCTCTTACTTATAGTGTTCCTAAGAGCTTTTTGGCTCCTTTGAAAGTTTCAAGTATAGATCTTAGTTTAATTGGTCGAAACTTGGCATTATGGTCTGATTTTGCTGATGAATTCGGTGTTGACCCTGAAACAAACTTGACTGGTGTATCTAACGGTCGTGGTTTAGATTACTTTACAAACCCAAGTACACAGTCTTACATGGTTAAAATTAATATTGGATTCTAAAAGATTTTAATAATATGAAAAAGTACTATATATTTCTAATTACAGCCTTATTTGTACTTGGTGCGTGTAATGAGGTTGAAATAGATGAGATGGATCCGAATAATTTCGCGGATGCAACTCCTGACTTACTGATTACAGGTCCTATGCTTTCCAATGCTTTAACCGTTGAAGGGGAGCTTGCTCGATTAGCAAACATTTTTACAAATCAATTTACAGGAGCCGATCGTCAATACATCTCTTTTAATAGTTACAATGTAACAGCAGGTGATTTTGACAATGCTTGGGGAACTTTATATGCTGATGGTTTAGCTCAGTGTCGTTTAGTTCGCGAAAAAGCTATTGAAGCGAATGAAGATGCTCTTGAAGGAATTGCTATGATTGTGGAGGCAAGCTTGGCTGGAACTGCATTGTCTTTGTGGGGTGATGTACCTTATACAGAAGCAGCTGATGTTGAAACTTATCCGCAGCCAATGTTTGAAGCACAAACTGCAGTTATTGATAAGTTAGTAACTCTACTTGATGCGGCTATAGGTAAAGTAGGAGATGCAACTGTTGCAGATTTGGAGTTTGGAGCAGAAACAGTTGATCAGACGACTCGCAATAATATGGTTTGGAGTGAAGTAGCTAATTCTTTAAAGGCGAAGTTGTTACTTATTAAGGGTGACTACGATGGCGCTAATACCGCAGCAAAGCTTGGTATTTCTGGAAGTAATGCTGATTGGTTAATCAACCATGACGATGGTGATGATTGGATTGATGGTAAGATGAACATTTATTGGAACTTCTGTGTTTGGAATCGTGATGGATATATGGGAGCCGGAGATGCGTATCTGCCTAATCTGTTGACGACCCGCGGAGATGCACGTAAGGATTATTATTACATTGATTGGTGGACATCTGATGGTAGTTTGTATCCATATGTTTGGTATGGTGGTATTTTCGAAAACTATGCTCCGTTCCCTGTAATTACATACTACGAAACCCAATTGATTATTGCAGAAACGGAATTGTTAGACAGCAGTCCAACAACAGCTCTTGAAGCATTAAACAATGTTCGTAATTATTGGGATGCAAGACTAGGAGATGGAGATGGAGCAACTTTTCCAGAATTTGAAGAAAGTGATTTTGCAAATGATGCAGAGCTTTTAACAGAAATTTTGACCGAGAAATATATCTCAATGTATGGCCAAATTGGTGCATTTGATGATATGCGAAGAACAGATAATTATATTAATATTCCTTTAAAAGCAGGAGAAACACAGATGCCTGAGCGTTTTGTTTATCCTCAATCAGAAATAAACTCGAATGAGAATGTTCCTGCAATTGAAAGTATTTTTGTTCCAACAAAAGTAAACGAAGGAACTTATCCAGGAATATAAAATAAGATTTTATTAAACTTTTAAGCTGTGATGGAACGTAGATTAAAGGTTTAGTTGTGTGAGGAAGGGGTACCAAAGGGTACCCCTTCTGATTTTTATAAGATTAAAACTCCTCTTTTGATATTTAGAAAAAATATTAATAAAGGTTAAATATTGTAATTTCATATTAAAGTTGTAAATTGACATGACAAAAATCATAAAAATATCATTGTTGATTTTTGATAGGTTTTAAGATAACAGCCATTACGACTAAAATCGTATTAGCTTAAACCAAATATCTAGTCCCAATAGATTTGTATAAACCTGTAATGCCAATTTTATTTTGAACTGAGCACTGATTTGTATTGGATATTTTAAACCAATACATCTTAATAAGAGCAACAGAATAAGGTTTAGTTCATTGTAATTTTGATATTGCTGCTGATAACAGTAACAAGGTAAAATCGCCTTGCATGCAAAGGTTTAATAGTTGTGTGGATTAAAAATATAATTAAGCCCATAGAGGCACTAATCACAATTATTAATTAAAACCTTTAGTCTATGCAAAGATTAATTCTTCTTTTGTCTGCTATTTTCATAGTTGGACTTAACGTTATGTTGGCTCAGACAACAACAATAACCGGAATGGTTACGGATCAAGCAGATGGTCTGGCTATCCCGGGTGTATCTGTGGTTGTAAAAGGCACAACAGTTGGAACGGTAACAATACCGGATGGAACCTATTCGCTCGAAGTACCGGACGATGCAACAACACTTATCTTTTCTTTTGTTGGAATGATTACTCAAGAAATTACAATTAATGGTAGAACTACCATTGATGTAAAACTTGAAAGTGACGATGTTGAGGTAGGCGAAGTAATGGTTGTGGCTTATGGAACAACCAAAAAGGAATCTTTCACGGGTTCGGCCGAGGTGGTTGCAGCCGAAAAATTGGAGAAACGGGTAGTTGCCAATGTTTCAAAAGCGATTGATGGTCAGATTGCTGGTGTACAAACCACTTCCGGTTCGGGGCAACCAGGTTCAGGGGCGAATATTCGTATCCGAGGATTTGGTTCGATTAATTCCAGCAATGCACCATTATATGTTGTTGATGGTGTGCCCTATGATGGAAATCTTAATGCGATTAGTAGCAGCGATATTGAAACGGTTACCGTTTTAAAAGATGCTTCAGCTGGTGCATTGTATGGATCGCGTGGGGCCAATGGTGTAGTTTTAATAACCACCAAGAAAGGAAAACAGGGCACAGCATCGGTTGAACTGCGTGTTTCACGAGGATTAGCTAACCGGGCAATCAAACCATACAATACCCTAAATAGCAATGATTACATTGAAACAATTTTCCAGGGCTATAAAAATAAGCTGATTTTTCAGGATAATGTTGCCCCTGAATTAGCTGGTCAATTGGCCATTGAAGAAATGGTGAGTAATAACGGAATTTTTGGTAACAATGAGCAGTACAACTTTTACAATGTACCGGTAGCTGATTTAATTGATCCGCTAACGGGTCGGGTTGATCCGACTGCCAATTTAGCCTTTGAAAGCGATTGGCTTGATGAAATTACAAATGATAATGCTGTTCGTGAAGAATATCAAATTCTGGTTAATGGAGGAACTGAAAAATCACAGTTGTTCTCGTCTTTTGCCTACCTGAATGAGGAAGGTTTACTTAAAAACACCAGCTTCAAGCGTTTCTCTGGTCGCTTTGGAGGAGAAGTAGAGGCCAGAGATTGGTTTAAGTATGGTGGATCTCTGAATTTTGCACAAACCAATACAGATTATCTTTCTTCCGATGGTTCATCATCTTCCAATGTTTGGTATTCAGCTCAGTTTATGGCGCCTATCTATCCGATATATATGCGTGAGCGAACGGGTGATCTGATTTTGTCGGAAACAGGCGATAAGCAGTTTGATTATGGCTTACACCGACCCAGTGGAGCCGATCCGAATTTTAACTCAGTGGCTACTTTGTATGAAGATCAGAGTAAAGAGAAGCATGATAATTTATCTGGTCGGTTTCATGTGGATTTTCTGGGAGCTGGAATAGATACTTCAATTAATGGATTAAGCATTGTTAGTAACCTGGGTTTTGACTTTGTGAATACCAATCGTCATATCTATTACAATCCTGACTTTGGAAATGCTGCCGCAGCAAAGGGGCGCTTGTATAAATATAATGAACGTACATTTGCTTATACCTGGAATCAATTAATCCGCTATGAAAAGGACTTTGAACTTCATAATCTTAAGGTGTTGTTAGGGCATGAAAACTATGCCTACAAATACAATTATTTCTTTGGTTCTAAATCGGGTTTCCCATTTCCTGGTATTGTAGAACTAGCCCCCGGAACCACTACTAAAGATCTGACATCGTATGAAAATAACTATGCAATCGAGTCTTATTTTACTAATGTCTCTTATGATTTTAAAGATAAATATTATCTGAGTGCCAGCTTCAGGGCCGACGCTTCTTCGCGTTTTCAAAAGGATCACCGTTGGGGTAATTTCTGGTCGTTGGGAGCATCCTGGCGTATCTCAGAGGAAGCATTTATGGCAGGTGTAGAGCCAATTAATAACCTGAAACTAAGGGTGAGCTACGGTTTACAGGGAAATGACAATATTAGCACGGCTACAGAAAGTAATTATTACGCTTGGCAATCTCTTTATGACCTGGATTGGCCTAACTCCAGTCTTGGTGGTGCTGTTTTATCTTCCCTTGGAAATGAGGAGATTAAGTGGGAAGAAAATCTGAATTTTAACATTGCTATTGATGCACGAATATTTGACCGGGCAAGCTTCACTTTAGAGTATTACAATCGAAAAACGATGGATATGTTAATGGAGAAGCCAATGCCATTATCTACCGGGTTTGAGAATTATTGGGCCAATGTTGGAGAGATGTTGAACAGAGGATTCGAATTCACGACAACTGTTGATATAATTAAATCGACAAACTTTACCTGGATTGCTAATGCGAACCTGGCTACCATTCATAATGAGATCCTCAAGTTGGATGGCGATAATGATCAAATTATTAATGGTATACGTATTAATCGTGTGGGAGAGGAGCTTAATTCGCTTTGGCTGGCTAAAAGTGCGGGTGTTGATCCAACTAATGGAGCCCAGTTATACGAAGCTTTTGAAACGGATGAGGATGGGAATAAAACCTATTACATCACCGACAAGAAAAATGAAGCCGTCAATTCTAGTCGGATATCCGGCAGTCGAATACCAGATGTTTATGGTTCTTTCGGCAGTGAATTCCGATTTCTTAAGAAGTTTGATGCTTCATTCCTAACAACGTTTTCATTAGGTGGGTATGTTTATGACTATGTGTACCTTAATTTGATGAATCCCATTTACATTGGGGCCAATTATCACGATAATGTAAAGCGTGCCTGGAAAGAGCCGGGAGACATTACTGATGTGCCACGCATAGAAAACGGAACCGGATTTGCCAGGGCTCAATCAGACGCAGATCTGGTGGATGCTTCATATTTTGCCATTAAGAACATCACATTGGGTTACACACTTGGGCAAAACCTGACCGAAAGAATAGGATTAAAGAATGTTCGTATTTATCTGACATTGGATAATGTAGCACTGTTCTCATACCTCGATGGCATGGATCCGCAATACAATTTCACCGGATCAACCGACTTTGTTTATGCACCGGTTCGAACAACGCTTCTGGGTGTTAATGTTAAATTTTAAATCGAAGAAAAAATGAAACGATATATATACTTTTTCATAGTTTCTGTATGTGTTATTATCACGTCGTGCGAGGAAAATTTGGATACTTTTCCAACAGATAAAGCATCAGGTGCCGAGTTGTTTTCTGATGTGGAAAAAGCCATGAGTACAATTAATGGTCTTTATCGGGCAATGTACATGACCGGATGGGGTGAATTTTGGGAAGATGAGCAATTTGGTCATGTGGCAACCATGCATGCCGGTAGTCTGATGGGAGAAGATATGCTGCAAAATGAGGGTGGCAGTGGTTGGTTTTATTACGACTATCAGTACCAGGTTAAGGCTGATTATACCAATAATGGAGGTCGCCCTTATTCAACCTGGAATTTCTACTACACTTTAATTACCAATCTGAACTCAATTCTTGCTTCCAAAGAAACTTTATCGGGTTCACCTAGCGAGATTAATAACCTGATGGGGCAGGCATTTGCTTTGAGGGCTTTTTGTTATTTTAATCTGGCTCGTTTCTATCAGCAAACTTATGTTGGTAATCAGAGTTTACCAGGCGTTCCAATCTATACCAAACCTACAACAATAGATACGGATGGAAAAGGACGAGGAACCCTAACTGATGTTTATACGCAGATCAATGCAGATATTGATAGTGCATTAATCAGGTTGCATCCTGATGTGGCAACAGAGAAAGAACACATCTCAAATCTCGATTATTATTCGGCCAACGGTTTAAAAGCAAGGATTAAACTGGAGCAAGGCGAGTGGCAAAAAGCTTATGATGCCGCAACTTTGGCTTTATCGGGGGGCACAATGATGATATCAGAAATTGACCTGAAGAATGGTTTTGCCTTCAATGATGCATCCAATGCTTCTGTTCTTTGGGGATTCGAGATTATTGATGATCAGGTGAATCGTTCGGGTTATGCTTCCTTTTTTGGTCACCTGGATTCAAGCGTGGAATCATTCTATGCCAATACATCGCGAGTATGTATCAGCAATTGGCTATATAATCAGGTGGATGAAAATGATGTGAGGAAGAATTGGTGGCACGGAGCTATTCCCGAAGAGGAAGAGCTGCCAACCGGCACTAATGTAAGCTATAATCAGTTTAAGTTCAGGTTTTCGAATGGAGCAACCGGTGCTGGCGATTACATTTTTATGCGGCACGAAGAAATGCTGTTGATACAGGCAGAGGCCAAATGTATGCTCAAAGATTACCCTGCTACGCGTCAAATATTGGTAAGCCTGATGGATGAAAGGATGGATGCTTATAGTATTGATGAATTGCTTGATGCCAATACATTAACGATCGACGATGCCAATGGTCCAACAACTCCTGCCTCGGGAAGTATTACTTTATTAGATGAGGTGCAACTTCAAAGGCGCATTGAGCTATGGGGTGAAACATCCAGGATTTATGACATTAAACGACTCAAAACCGGATTTATTAGAACGTTCGCAGGAAGCAATCATTCGAGTAAAATAACAGGAGTGGATACGGAAAATCCACTTTGTCCTGATTGGGTGATGGCCATTCCACAAGCCGAATTTGATGGAAACAGTGCGATGGATGCCGAAACGGATCAGAATCCCTGGTAATTAATGTTAATTATAAAGAAACGACAATGAAACTTATACAGACAAGAATTATTATTTACGTTACGTTGTTTATGATGGCCATTGTAGCTTGCGATCAGGACAATGTCAAAACTAAGATCGATGCCAATGGCGTGGATTATGTAGCAGTGGCAGTTACTGCTGTTGATGAGCCTTATAAATTAAATGCTGACAATACATATACCATTTCCTTTCCAATTCATCGAACCTATAAAAATGTAAGTGGAACGACCGCTGAACTAACACTGGAAAGTAACGATGATACTGGTTTATTTATTTTAGAAGATGAATCTTTAACTTTTGAGGCCGGCAGTGCTGTGGCTTACGCTAAAATTAAGGCGACCAACCCATCGGCTATTGATCCTGCCATGACTTACTCTTTTGAGCTAAAGGTGGTTGGCGACAATGCTTCGCTTTTATTTAATACGGCTGCTTTTAGCGGTCAGTTGGAGCTAAGCTTTGAATCAGCAGGAACTGCAACTATGGTTAGTTCGTTCTATGATGATACTTGGAGTGTTGAAATGTTTAAGGCAGAAGGCTTGGATATTTATAAAGCTCAGGCATTATATGAAGAAGGGTACGACATTCTTTTGATTGTTGATGAAGGTTTGGGTACTGTATCTATTCCCGAACAAAAGGGGTGGTTTCATGGTGGCGTTGAACTGCCTGTTCGTATTGGCGGATCAGGTACCGTAGTCAATAATGGTCAAATGATTTTTACCATGCAGATCGAACACTACCTTCCTGAGTATGACCATACATGGGGATTTTGGGATGAGGAACTGACAATGCCTTAGTGTCAAGTCAAGCGTGCTCTCACGCGCCAAGTCTTATTCATTTTTGTTTTTTCTCATTATAAAAAGACTCACGTAGCTATGGCTATGCTTACTTTTTATAATATCGAAAAATTCAAAAAGCAATGGCGACTTACCCGTCATTTCACACATGACTTGACACTAGTGTTGATAACTGGTAAAGTGCCAATTCGCATAGAACTCAATACACCATGCGCAGAAGCACAATAGCCAATTGTCGAACAACTAAACTCCCTTCGACTAAGCTCAGGGAACACCTTCGACAGAACTCAGGGAGGAGCTCTTAGCCATTAGCTATCAGCTAGTGGCTATTAGCTTTTTTTGTAAATTGGAAGTTATTTTACCTTCATGGCTATTCCCGATACCATCATAAAAACCTTTTGAGCTTTTTGCGCAATGTATTGATTCATCCAGCCCTGTAGGTCAGTGAATTTTCTCTGGATGGGATTTTCTGGCATGCCACCTAATCCAATTTCATTGGTCACAAAAATAAAGGTGGCATCTTGTGTAATTAACTGATCAAATTCATTCTGAGCTTCTGCTAATGATTGGTCAATTTGGCTGTCATTGTCAAAAAAGAAGTTGGTTAACCATAGCGTCACGCAATCAATCAAAACAATGCGATTGCTAAAATCATGTTTCGACAGTTGCTTCTCCTCTTCAATATTTGTCCATTCTGGCCCTCTGTCTTCCTGGTGGCGTTTAATGCGCTGATGGTGTTCATCGTCCCAAATACGCGAGGTAGCTAAATACACAGGGATTGATGTAAGTTGCATAGCAAGGTCTTGCGCATAAGAGCTTTTTCCCGATCGCTGTCCACCTGTTATTAGAATGATTTCAGCCATTTTATCCTTTTATAAATTTTACTTGTTGGTATTTGTCGGAGTGAATATTAACTCGCACAACAGCGCCGTATGATAAATCCAGATTAAAGATTTTAAGAGGTGGGATATCCAGATATTTCAGCAAAAAGGCTCGTATAATACCCGAATGTGTTACAATCGCAATCCTTTTGCCTGGAGTATTTTCTGTTGCTTCAATAAATTGATTGACACGATCGATCAGTTCACCAAAGCTTTCGCCTTGAGGTGGTTTTTGGTGGATAAAGTCATTGCCCCAATTATCCAGTGCTTCACGCTTGATGTCTTTCCACATTAGCCCTTCCCATTCGCCAAAATTAATTTCTTTCAGGCGTTCATCTATTATAATTTCTTCGTCGTCAAAGAGCCTTTGGGCAAGTTTGTGACAGCGTTTTAGCGGACTGGAATAAATCTTGTCGAATGAGGTGTTGCTTAGGAACGTCTTTATTTCTTTCGATTCCTGATCAAAATTTCCATTAACCTCCAAATCAAGTTGTCCATAGCAAATGCCTTGCTCTACTTCAGGGGTTGTATGCCGGATTAACCATAGTTCCATTTGATGATTTTTTGTGTCTTAGTTTAAGGTTTCGGGTTCAGAGGTTTTTATGCTCACCTCTCACCTCTCATCTTTCATTTCAATCTTAATATCAGAAGGACTGAAAGAGCGATTCAATTGCTGTTGAGGACTGATAGTGAATGATGACTAGTATACTAAGGTAGATAACCACTTCGCTAACTTGTTGAATGCTTCCGAGGCAATCACCCGTGTAGCCCCCAATCCATTTTTTAAAATAGCGTTCTAAAAAGTATTTGGCAATAAATGTAGGAATCAGAACAATATAGAAAAGAACATCCTGAAATAAAAGTAAACAGGGTAGAGCAATGCCCATTGCAATAAGCAAATCTTTTAGCTGCAGTGCTTTGGTGATGGGTTTGGATTTACTGCTTTCATCTTCGCGCACATAGCTGAGGCTATGCATAGTCCATACTGCCATGGTACGGCTAATAACATGCCCGCAGATAATGGTTTTGATCCACGAATCGGCAGGAATCTCGTTCAGGGTGGTAAACTTTAGCATCAGTAATAGCAGAATACCAACGGCACCATAGGCACCAACCCGCGAATCTTTCATGATGGTCAGGATTTTTTCCTTGGTCCATCCACCCCCAAATGCATCGCATACATCTGCAAAGCCATCTTCGTGAAAAGCACCAGTTAGCAACACAGAGCTAATCATGGATAAGATTACTGCAACAGAATGGGGCAGTAGCAAGGCAGTTAAATAAAACACCAATCCGCTAATGCTGCCAACTACCAATCCGACCACCGGTAAATAGCGGTTGCATTTATTCAGGTTCTCCTGCGAAAAAGCAATTTTAAAAGGCACGGGGATGCGGGTAAAAAAACCGAAGGCGGTTAGGAGGAGGTTTATTTGTTGTTTGATCTGTAGCATATGAAATATGTTAAAGCCATTAGCTATTGGCTGATAGCTAATGGCTTTTGTTTTTAGTCTTTATTACTCACCCCGGCATCGGCAAAGCTGCTCATTTCATTCATAAAACACACTGCCGACTGCACAATTGGGTAGGCAACAGCCGACCCTGTTCCTTCTCCTAAACGCATGCCCAGGTGTAAAATAGGTTCTGCTTTCAGGTGTTGAAGCATTAATTTGTGACCTTGCTCGTTCGATTCGTGTGCAAACAGGCAATAGTCGGTTACGTTTTTGTTAAAAGCATGAGCCGCAATCAAAGCAGAAGTTGCAATAAATCCATCCGATAAAATAATCATTTTTAGCTCAGCAGCTTTTAATATTGCGCCGCAGATGGTTGCTATTTCATAACCACCAAAAGTTGCCAGAATATCCATAGGCTGGTCGATGGCCTGATGCAGTTGCAGAGCTTTTTCGATTACCTGTGCTTTGTGGTTAATGCCTTCAGCATTCATGCCGGTTCCGGCACCTGTTGCCTCATGGGCACTAAAACCACCAAATTTACACAACAAAGCCGTGGCGGCCGTAGTATTTCCAATTCCCATCTCGCCAAAACCAACAATATTGGTACCTTCCTTATGTAGCTTTTCAATGATGCCGGCACCATTGTTCATGGCAGTCTGGCACTCTTCGATGGTCATAGCCGGCTCAACAGCAAAGTTGCGTGTGCCCTTGCGAACTTTTAAATCCAATAATAGATCCGATGCTTCGAAATCGAAATTAACACCGGTATCAGCAACCAGTAGATTAATCTTGTTTTGGCGGCAGAATACGTTGATGGCTGCACCGCCACCCAGAAAGTTCATCACCATCTGGAAGGTCACTTCCTGAGGAAAAGGACTAACCTTTTCCTGGGTAATACCATGGTCGCCGGCACACACTAATATAGATGGCTGGCTTAATTGGGGGCTCAGCGTGTTTTGAATCTGGCATACTTTAAAAGCAATCTTTTCCAAAGTGCCCAAAGCGCCAAGTGGCTTGGTTTTTAAGTCGATTTTTTGTTGGATTTGTTCATCCAGTTCTGTGCTTACAGCAATAATTTGTGACTCCTGCATTGTTGAAATAATTAATTGTTTAACAAGCTTCAGGAGGATAGATGAATGCACCGGCCAAGAGGCCATGCTTGTTCACTTTACCCCGAAGTATTATGGCCAAGGCAGGTCTTCTGGCTTACCTCAGTTTTGTACCTTCCCAACCAATAATGTGGTTAGTGGCGTTATCAAAACCCGTTAATGAGGCTTACAGCTACGGGGATAGCTCCGGAATTTGTAGAAACAGCACCGGATTCCCATTTTAAGCATAGGCACCTTAGCGTTTGCAAAAATAGGAATATAAAATCATTTCATGAGCTGAATAATGGAAAACCAACTATTTTCATCGGTGTACATTTTGTTGATATGCAGATGCGACTTATTGGCCAGATGCTGAATCATGTCTTTTGTGTACTTCTGCGAGTTTTCGGTGTGAATACGATCACCTTGTTTAAAGCTTAAATTTTGTTTGAGCCACGGTGAAGAAATTTCAATATCGGTGTTGGCTACCAAGTGCATTTCAATGCGATTGAGTTCTTTGTTAAAAAAGGCCAGGTGATCAAAATCGGGAATGAAAAAGTCGGTATCGATCAGCTTATTGCAGGCACGGAGGATGTTTTTATTAAAAGCTTCGGTAATTCGTTGGCTATCGTTGTAGGCGGCTTCGATAACCGAAATATCTTTAACCATATCTAAGCCTAAAATAAGCTGATCGCCCGGATTCATTATTTCCTGAATGCCATTAAGCAGTTTTTCGGCCTCCTGAGTTTCAAAATTCCCGATGGTGCTTCCAAAAAAGCAGATGATGCGTGGTTGTTCGTTGGGCAAACTCTTTAATTGAGTAAAGTCCCCGGCAATTCCCTTCACTTCCAGTTCAGGAAATTCACGTTTTAATTCACTTTTACTTTGCTCGATGGAGGCGGGACTAAAATCTATGGGGTAGTAGGTAATGTTGCTAAGTTTGCTTGGGGTGATTGCTTTAAGAACCAGTGATATTTTTGAGCAATCGCCACTTCCCAGTTCAATCAGGTTAATGTGGCTTAATTGAGCAAATAGTTCGTTCGCATTGTTTTGGATGATACTTTTTTCCGTTCGGGTCGGATAATATTCCGGTAGTTGCGTGATCCATTCAAAAAGTCTGGAGCCGTAATCGTCGTAGAAAAATTTACTTGAAATATATTTCTGTGGAGCCAAAAGGCCATGTATCAATTCCCATCTTAAAGAATCGTTGATGGTTTCTTTGTTGATTCGTTTGGTAATAGCTCTGAAAGATGCACTTGTGGAGGTAATTGTTTGGGTAATATTTTCAAGCATAACGATATCGGATTGAATGGGTACTAACATTCAAATACGGATAAAATTATGTCAAAGTCAATAGGATTGTAAAAATACTTGACCTACCAATTGGGATCAAGAATATGCTCTTTTTTAGGGTTATCCTTCTCTATAATAGATAGGTGCAATGATTTGTTGGGGAATTCTTTTTTTAATTTCTGATGTAAAACTTTGGAAGGCATGGCATCCGTTGATAAATCATTTAAGTAGTGATAAATAGAATGTATGCGAATGCTATTGGCATTGGTTTGAACGATGTAATAATCAATTAATGAACCTTGGTTAAAGCGCAATTTATCGATGCATGCTTTTATTTTATTGGCCATTTCATCAGGTGTGCTTTTTTGCATGTTCACCACATTGCCTTCTGGTGTCAGAATTGTTTGTGTTGCTTGGCTCTCATAATCCTTTAATTGATTGATGTGTTCGTTGTAATGGATGGTAAAGCCATCGGTGCAATTGTAATCGTGTGTTTTTGATTCGTCACGGTAAACCTTGGCAATCATGTGCTTGGGAGGGTAGGGTTTGAGAACTCGTATGTCCATTGAATCGCCCAGTTGCAAAACCGGGGTTAACACATAATCTATCTGGTCGAAATAACTGATGCCCTTATGCTGGTAGTAATATTTTAGCGTTTGAACTTTAAAGCTACCACCATTTACCTCAATACTGGCATACACTTTACCCGTTTCAACAGTGTTGAAGATAAGCACGTAATAATAGAGGTAAATTCCGACTACATTTAAAACAAGTAAAGACAGGATAATAACGGCTCTTTTAATGGTAGCCTGGCGTTCATTTTGCATACTGGGTAGGTTTAGGTTTGATAGTATTTACATTAGTTGGATTCCTTAAAAAGAGGATGGTCTGTTAGTTCGATGTTGTCGATGACCTCGCCATTATTATGAGCGATTAACAAACCTTCTTCCATTAAATACTCATTATTATTGAGCTTAGCCGGTTTAAGACCTTCACTAAATCCTTCGTTCATCATTTGACCTGCTCTAAGTGGAAACTCAAGCAGTGATGGGTAATTGTTTTCGTCTTCCGGTTCGTCGTGAAACTTGCGGCAACTTTCTTCTGACATGGATAAATAAATGCGACATGCCATGGGGCGAGCCTGGTAAGCGCTGCAGGCACCATTTTTAAGTAGTGGGCAAGGTAACTTGCTTTTTTCTAGTTCATTCTGCGATAATCGTCCACGCTTTTGGTAGTTATCAAATGCCGATTGTAAAATTGCCTTTTGCTCATCCTCACGTAGGTTGAGCTTAATAAATTGCCACAAGTAATGAAATTCATGTGCCACACCAAAAATTGGTTGATGACAACACCAGTTACATCCTTTACGGCAATCAATGTTAATGTTGTGGCGTTTGGCTTCGGCCGATAATGCATCAATAAGGCCTTCCATGGCATCCTGCTCCTGTCGGGTAGCTTGCCAAAGTTTCTTATCCGTCAGTTTATCGTTAATTGCCGTTTCTGCCAGGCGCAAGCCATCCTGAAAAAATGCCTTGTCGGTATCTGAAAGTTCTGATGTGCTCATTTGTTTGTTTTTGCTTCATGCAAATGTAGTAATACCATAAATAGCATCAAATGGTTGCTATAAATCTACTCTTGTTAAGCTTTAGTTTTTATCATCATATAATGTAACTTGGCCATCATTATCCAAATAAAAGGGTGACCAACAATGCATGTCAATCACCCTTTAAAAGCCTTTTGAAATTATATTACTTCTTTGACGCCAGCGGATAGGTGGCAAAAATTTTCCTGATAATCCGGTTCACCGATTGCTCATTCAGCTTTGTGCCGTTTTTAACAGCTCCTGAGGCTGAGCCTTGCCAAATCAGTTCTTTCTTCTCACGGTCAATTACATCAATAATGATGGTTCCTTCGGTATGGGTGTTGTAATTAACCCGGTTAATTCCGGTATTAATGCCCCAACCATAAGGATAATAGGTGCTGCCCCAATAGAAATTATCATTTCGCTGAAGCGAGGTGGTTTCTTTCGTCTTGGTTTTAATCATCACTTTAACCAACAAATCAGGACTCTTATTCTCAGTATAACCACGATTGGTCATTTGTTCCTGAATAGCACTGTGAAGCCATGCTTTGCCCTTATCTTTAATAGGGAACGACTTCATGTGTTGCAACACCATGAAATTAGAATAGCTGTCAAACTTGGCATTCGGATCGTAATCGAAGTTAATGCTTGTTGTTTTACAGCTGCCTAGTGCTAAAATTATAATTGATAAACAGATTAGATTTCGAAATTTCATGTGATATAGTTTACGGTTTAATTAATAATCTTTTTTAAAAAGGATTCACTATTCTCTCCAAATTTGAGTGTTAAATGTAATACTTTTAACGCGTGCATCGTATAAAACGATGAGGTATTTCTATGGATTGCCGAGATTGATTTAATTTTTAGAACTCAGAATACTAAAAAAAATGGCAGCCCTTAACCAAGAACTGCCAAATGTATTTTATTCAATACTCAACCCTTACATGTTGTAGAATGTTTCGAAGGCTTTGGTTACATACGTGTGATCCAATGTGCCGCCTAGCTCACGAACCGAGTGCATGCCTAACATCGGATTACCAATATCAACCGTGCGAATATCTATTTTACCAGTCGAGACATTGCCCAGGGTAGAGCCACCAACCATATCTGATCGGTTAACAAATTTCTGAACAGGTACATCAGCTTGCTGGCAAATGGTTTCGAAAATGGCACCACTTTCCCCGTCGGTGGTGTATTTTTGGTTGGCGTGTATTTTAATAACCGGGCCTGCATTCATCACCGGATGCAATACCGGATCGTGTTTCTCAGGATGGTTAGGATGAACCGAATGAGCCATATCGGCCGAAATCATAAAGGATTTATAGATGGTACGATGGTAATCTTCCTGCGACTTGCCCAATTTCTCCATAATGCGTTCGATGATGTTACGTAACACTGGCGAACCGGCACCTTGCTTGGTAACGCTGCCCACTTCTTCATTATCAAATACACAAAGAATGTTGGTGCTGTTGGTATTTTTGCTTTCGAGCAAAGCTTTTAAGCCGGCATGTACCATTGCCAAATCGTCCAGCTTTGGTGATGAGATAAATTCCTGATCCGGACCAACCAGGCAGCCTTTTTCATATTCGTAAACAAACAGATCGAAATCCAGAATTTCTGATGCATCAACCTTTAGCTTTTCGGCAATTAATTTAAGCAGGTAGTTATCCTTTTCAAAGGTTTCATTAACAATACTCATTAGCGGCAACATGTCAACCTGCTTATTTAATTCCATGCCGTCATTCACGCTACGGTTTAAATGAATGGCAACGCTAGGGATGATGAGCAGTGGTTTTCTGAAATCAACTAATTGCGATTTGGGAGCCAATGGATTATCGCTTTTTAACAATACTCTTCCGGCCAATGAAAGAGGGCGATCAAGCCACGACATTAAGATGGGGCCGCCATAAACTTCAGTATTTAACTTCAGATATTTGCCATCTACCAGCATTTCGGGTTGTGGTTTAATTTTAAAACCAGGCGAATCGCTATGGGCGCTAATTAGCTTCAAGCCTTTATCTTCAGGTGCTTCGGTGCCAATTTGAAAGGCAAATAAAGCTGAGCCGCTTTTAGTCGTGTAATATTTTCCGCCTTTTTCAATATTCCATGGCATGCAAATGTCCATATACTGATAACCATTAGCCTCTAGCTCTTTTGCAGTATTGGCAATCACATGAAAAGCCGTTGGGCTTTGATGAATAAATTCAATCAGCTCTTCGGCATGTTTTATCTCTTGTGTCATTGTTATGATGTTTTTGTTGTTCTATCAAAATGGGCAAGATAAATATTTTAAATAAGCCAGATGATGAGAAAGGTCAATGTTGTAAGTTTTCCTGTAAGGAGCAAAAAAAAAGCTGTTTCAGAAGAAACAGCTTTTAATAATCTCTTAAAATATAAATCTAATCTATGCTAGTTTTACATTTACCGCGTTTAAACCCTTACGGCCTTCCTGAAGCTCGTAAGTGACTTCATCATTTTCTTTGATTTCGTCGATAAGACCTGTTACGTGTACAAAATACTCTTTGCTAGTTTCGTCGTCTTTGATGAATCCATAACCTTTTGAATCATTAAAGAACTTTACTGTACCTTTATTCATTATAAAAAAATTAATTTAAGACTGATATTAGGAATTATCAGTCTCATGTCTAAAAATAATTGTTCAGAGACAAATGTATGAACATTTTTGACATAAGCTCAACTTTTTTTAAGTATTTGATGCAAAAACTGATAAAAATCTGTTTTAAGTGGCTTTAGATTATTTTTTTTAACGAAAATTTAATATGTATTCTTTTTGAAGTCAGACGTTTTTGTGTATTTGTTAATAACTCTTTTAAAAAAGTGAAAAAGCTTTTTTTCAGGAAATAGTATATTCGCTATAATTTCAAAATTCAATGATCAAATGATAGTTTGTATTGCAGAGAAACCAAGTGTTGCAGGTGAAATAGCTCAAATTGTGGGAGCTAAGTCAAGGCGAGATGGTTATTATGAAGGCAATAACTATCAGGTTACCTGGACTTTTGGTCATTTGTGTACCCTAAAGGAACCTCATGAGTATCTGGCCGAATGGAAGCGGTGGAGCCTGGGATGGTTACCAATGATCCCTTCGCGTTTTGGCATTAAGCTAATCAACGACTCGGGTATAGCCAAGCAGTTTAATACTATACAAAAGCTGGTGCAGGGCGCCGAAGAAGTGGTTAATTGTGGTGATGCCGGGCAGGAAGGAGAATTGATTCAGCGCTGGGTTCTGCACAAAGCCGGCACCAAGTGTCCGGTGAAGCGTTTGTGGATTTCCTCGTTAACAGAAGAAGCCATTCGCGAGGGATTTGAAAAATTGCGTTCAGCAGATGATTTTTCAAACCTTTATGCAGCGGGTAGCTCCAGAGCCATCGGTGATTGGTTGCTGGGTATTAATGCTACGCGGCTATACACACTTAAATATGGTCAGCAGGGACAGGTTTTGTCGATCGGGCGGGTTCAAACACCCACTTTGGCTCTGATTGTTGAACGACAAAAAGCCATCGATAATTTTACGCCCGAACCCTTTTGGGAGCTGAAAACCAAATACCGCGAGGTCGTTTTTTCGGCTACTAAAGGACGATTTACTAAAAAGGACGAAGGGGAAACTTACCTTGAAACCATAAAAACAGATGAATTTGAGGTAAAAGACTTTTCAAGGAAGAAAGGCAAAGAAGCGCCACCCCGTCTTTTTGATTTAACATCCCTTCAGGTAGAGTGTAATAAGAAGTTTGGTTTTTCGGCAGAAGAAACTTTAAAAACCATTCAATCACTCTATGAGAAGAAACTTACCACGTACCCTCGTGTAGATACGACTTTTCTGAGTGACGATATATATCCTAAGGTTCCCAATATTCTGAAAGGAATGAAGGATCATCAGCAGTTGACCGAACCGTTGTTAAAGTCCAAACTAAAAAAATCAAAAAAGGTTTTTGATGACAAAAAGGTGACCGATCACCACGCCATTATTCCAACAGGTGTTCATGCCAATAACATGAACCGTGACGAAAAGTTGGTCTATGAATTGGTGGCACGTCGTTTTATAGCTGCTTTTTATCCTGATGCGACCATTTCAAATACCCAGGTGCTGGGGCATGTTAATGGAGTTGAGTTTAAGGCCACAGGAAAGCAATTGCTGGAGCCGGGCTGGCGTGTTGTGTTTATGGATGGTAAAGAAACAGAGAAGAAGCAGGACGATATCATGCCTGAATTTACGGTTGGCGAAAAAGGACCGCATGAGCCATTGCTGATCGAAAAAGAAACACAGCCTCCCAAACCATATACCGAAGCAACCTTACTGAGGGCTATGGAAACGGCCGGTAAGCAGGTGGATGATGAAGAATTGCGCGATGCCATGAAAGAAAATGGAATTGGCAGACCATCAACACGAGCTGCGATTATTGAAACCATTTTAAGGCGAAAATACATTACGAAAGTTCGCAAAAATCTACATCCAACAGTAACAGGCATTCAGTTAATTGATACGATTAAAAATGAATTGCTGAAATCGGCTGAACTAACTGGTATTTGGGAAAAGAAACTGCGCGAGATTGAAAAAGGCCAATACGATGCCGGTGAGTTTATGAATGAACTCAAGCAAATGGTATCGGATATTGTATTTCATGTAAAACACGATCGCAGCGAAAAAAAGATTGAAGTTGTATCGGAGGAAGAAAATGTGAAAAAGGCTACGAAAGCTCCAAAGAAGGCTAAGGTAGAGGAGTTGATTTGTCCTCGCTGCAAAGAGGGGCAAATGCTTAAGGGTAAATCAGCCTGGGGCTGCTCTCGCTTTAAAGAAGGATGTAAGACGCTTGTTCCTTTTGATTTCAAAGGCAAAAAACTAAGTGATAAACAGTTTGAGCAGTTGTTAATCAAGGGTAAAACGCCTAAGATAAAGGGCTTTGGACAGGATGGAACTAAGGTGGATGGCATCATTAAATTTGATGCTGAATATAAATTAACACTTGAAGTTGCCGAACCGGAAGCCTGGACTTGTCCTGTTTGTAAGGTCGGATTAGTGGTTAAAGGTAAAACGGCCTATGGTTGTAATAACTTTAAAAATGGTTGTCGCTTGCGCATTCCTTTCGAATTTATGGGCAAATCATTAACCGAGAAACAGGTAGAAGCTTTGGTTTTAAAACAGAAGACACCGCTTATTAAAGGCCTGATCAATGCTCAAACCCATGAAAAAATAAACGGAAAGATTATTTTGAACGGAGATGGACAATTGGGTGTTGAATAGGTTTTATTGATCTGTTTCAAATCGAAACCCAGAACTGTATAATATTATCCAGTCAAGTTTCAATATCAGAAGATGTGTTAAATGGAGCGCGATTGTGATTGGATTTAATCCCTTTTTTTTACTTTTGAGCTTTTAAAGCTATTGTGGCAAATTTAACGGTAGCGGCTTATACAGAATTATTAGCATATGAAGAATTTTGCACTTGCACTAACGCTTTTCCTTATACTTTTACCTGTTTCCTATCAAAATGGTACTGCTCAAAACAATATACCCGAAGGAACCGAAAAAATCATTATTGATGGTAAAGAGTACTACCTGCATAAGGTGAGGAAAAGTGAAGGGATTTATCGAATAAGTGTTTCTTATGGTGTTTCTCAAAAGGAACTGCTTGAAGTAAATCCGTCCATTGCGTTTGGATTAAAGGTTGGGCAGATTGTTAAAGTACCTGTTATAAAAGGACGTAATAGTACAGAAGAGCAATTAAACTCAGAAGCATTTATTTACCATACGGTCGAGAAAGGTCAAACAGCTTACTACATTGCCAAGCGTTACCGAGTGGAGCTAAAAGATATCTACGATAATAACCCGGGAAGTGATCAGCAATTATTATTGGGAACCATCATTAAGATTCCTAAAAAGAATGTGCCGGAATCTGAATTTAAGGTTGATGATGAAGGTTATACGGTTCATAAAGTAAAGCCAAAAGAAACACTGTACGGAATTGCTCGCAAATACAACCTGCACATTAATGATATAATTCGTCATAACGAAGGACTTGAGTCGGGTGTGTTGGCAAAAGGAAGCCTGATTCGTATCCCGGTTAAAGTGGAAGACAAGATACAGGAGCCTGAAAAGGTTGAGATAGCCGGTACTGAGGATGAAAACTATCTGTATCACCGCATATCTGCTGGTGAAACCTTATTCAGCATTGCTGAAAAATACAATACCAAAACCAGCGATGTATTAGCTGTTAATCAATCCATCAATGCCAATGATTTACCGTTGGGTTATTTAGTGCGTATTCCTAAAAATGCCATCAAGGCGAAACCACAAAGTCCTTTTGCTAATGCAGTTTTGATCGATCACAAAATCAAAAAGCGCGAAACCTTAAGCATGGTGGCCAAAAGGTATGATGTACCGGCCGAAATGATTGAAAAGGTGAATGCAGAAAAAGGAATTGACCTTGAGCGATGGAAAAAAGGCATGGTGATTAAGGTACCGAATAAAGCCTGGCTAGAGCAGTATTTTGAGTCAATACTCGTACAGGCCGATAAGACGGTTGATGCGGATACAAGCCTGGTGCTTTCTTTTGAACAAAGGGAATGTGAAGAATACGACTATAGTTTGTTAAAGCCATCCATAAAAGTGGCCTTATTAATGCCATTTAATGTGGAGGCAACAAAAAAGGTAAACTACAGCTATGAAGAAGTTGAGGGTGATACCATTCTGGTTGAAAACGAGACTCGAAAATTATCCATACGTTCCAAAGTGTTTGTCGAGTTTTATCAAGGTAGCTTGTTGGCTCTGGAGGCGCTAAAGAAAGAAGGAGTTAATGTGGATTTGTTTGTATATGATACAGCCCCTGATAGTATAAAACTGAAAGAAATATTGAATAAGCCCGAGTTGCGTCATGTAGATTTAATTATTGGCCCGGCTTATTCCTATAACCTTAAATTTGTGTCGGACTTTTCGAAGCAACACAGCATTCCAATGGTGTATCCATTGTCGCCGGTTAACAGCGAAATGAATAATAATCCCCTTTTATTTCAGGCGAACCCAACGGACACCTTGATGTTTGATGTGATGGCCAAACGAATGATTGCCGAATCCATGGGAAAAAGACTGGTGATGATTCGCACTGAAAACATGGATAATTTATTTGAACAGCGTTTTAGCCGGGTAATTCGTGATAAAGTATACTGGGAAAGTTTTAAGAATGGTGAGATGCCTGATTTTGTAGAATATACTTTCAAGCAGGATGATTTGGTAAGCCTGGAGCGCATGTTTGCAGTGGACAAAGGTAATGCTGTCATCATTCCTTCTGTTGAAGAAGCGCAGGTTAATCGGATTATAACAACTGTAAAAGGAGCGGCTGATAAAACCAAGGCTGACGTTACATTGTGGGGATTACCGGAGTGGATGAAGTACAATACCATTAACCCTGAGGATGTTCATAAGCTAAACGGTCATATGTTTAGTTATTATGCAGTGGACTATGCCGATTCAACTAAAACGCAACGAATCGATGACTATCGCCTTTGGTTTGGCACAGAGCCAATCGCTATTTCGCCATTTTTCCAGGCCGCATCGGTTAATGCTAATTTGAGTCGTTATAGTTTGTGGGGGCACGATTTAACTTACTATTTTATTTCTGCCATTCGCGATTTCGGTCAAAACTTTACGCACTGTATCCAGCATCACCATCCATATGCCATCCAGTCAAAGTTATCATTCCGACGATTATCCGGCTGGGGCGGTTTTCATAATCAGGGATTGTATGTACTTAATTTCAAACCCGATTATGAACTGGAGATTAAAACGGTGGAATAATTTCTATTAAAATATTCGATTTGAACCCAAAGCTGATGGCCACTGGCTATCGGCTTTTTTATGCTATCTTTGCACAAATTTTTTACAGAATGGTTTCGATTAATCAGTTAACAGTTGATTTTGGTGGTTTTAAGCTATTTGAAGAGGTCTCTTTCCTGATCAATAATAAAGATCGGATTGGATTGATTGGGAAGAATGGTGCCGGTAAATCCACTTTACTTAAGATAATTGCCGGTCATCAGGAACCAACCGAAGGGACGGTTACCATGCCAAGAGGTGTGAAGATTGGTTATTTGCCTCAGCACATGAAGTACACCGACACACGATCGGTGGTGGAAGAGGTGGAGCTGGCTTTTGCCGAGCTAAAAGGATTGGAAAAGCAGATTGGCGATATCAATACCGAAATTGCCGAGCGCACTGATTACGAATCTGAAAGTTACTTGGCCTTGCTGGATAGGCTTAATGAATTAACCGAACGGTTTAACCTGTTGGGCGGAGCTAACCACGAAGGCTTAATTGAAACCACCTTAAAAGGATTGGGCTTTGAGCGAAGCGATTTTAAGCGCAATACTGGTGAGTTTAGTGGTGGGTGGCGAATGCGCATCGAATTGGCAAAAATATTGCTTGAGCAGCCCGATATTTTTCTTCTGGATGAGCCAACCAACCACCTGGATATTGATTCGATTCAGTGGCTTGAAGATTTTCTGAAGACCTACAGTGGAGCCGTTGTATTAATATCGCACGATAAGGCATTTTTGGATAATATCACCACCCGAAGTGTTGAGATATCTTTGGGTAGGATATATGATTATAAAGCCAGCTATTCGCAGTTTATCGAGCTTCGTAAAGAAAGACGCGAGCAGCAATTGAATGCTTTTAATAATCAACAGAAAAAGATTGAAGATACGGAGAAGTTTATTGAGCGTTTTCGTTATAAAGCCACGAAAGCAGTGCAGGTTCAATCGCGCATCAAGCAGCTCGAAAAGTTGGATAGAATTGAAGTTGATGAGTTTGATAACTCGGCCTTGAATATCAAATTTCCTCCGGCACCACGGTCGGGCACTGTGGTGGTAAAAGGCGATGAGGTAAGTAAAGCCTATGGCGATCTTCTGGTTTTGGATGAAGTGGATATCACCATCCAACGGGGCGAAAAAGTGGCCTTTGTAGGTCGAAATGGTGAAGGGAAAACCACCATGGCTCGTATCATTATGAGCGAATTGGCACACACGGGTAAACTTGATTTGGGGCATAATGTTAAGATCGGTTACTTTGCCCAGGATCAGGCCGAGCGTCTGGATGAAAGTCATTCAGTTTTCGAAACCATTGATCTGGTGGCTGTGGGAGAAATTCGAACAAAGATTCGTGACTTGCTGGGAGCTTTTATGTTTTCCGGCGAGGAGGTGGATAAGAAGGTTTCGGTGCTTTCGGGCGGAGAGCGCACGCGTTTGGCCATGGTTCGATTATTACTCGAACCAGTTAACCTGCTCATTCTCGATGAGCCAACCAACCACCTGGATATGCGCTCCAAGGAGATATTGAAAAAGGCCTTAATTGATTTTGAGGGAACCGTTATTCTGGTTTCTCACGATCGTGAGTTTTTGGATGGTTTGGTTGATAAGGTCTATGAATTTCGCCATAAAAAAATTAAAGAACACCTTGGTGGTATTTATGAGTTTCTGGAGAAGAAGAAACTGGAAAACCTGAATGAATTGAATGCCTCTATTGCGTCGAAGAAGAATGAAGGGCTAAAGAAGGAGACATCAAGTGCCAAGCTTTCATACGAAGAACGTAAAGAGCTTAGTAAAAAAATAAAGAAAGCAGAACGCTCGGTTGAATCGGCTGAAAATGAAATTGCCAATCTGGAAACAGAGTTGGAGGTTCTAACCGGGAAAATCAATTTACCTGAGAATGCTTCAGATGCAGATTTGTTTAAGGATTATAAGTCAACCGAAACAGCATTGGAAGAGCGAATGGAAGAATGGGAAATGGCTCAGGAAGAACTGGAAAAACTATTAAAGCAAAAATCTGAATTAGATTAACATGGCAAAGCAAGAGAGAGAACAGCAAATGGTGTTTGGTATACGTGCCGTACAAGAGGCAATTGTTGCCGGAAAAGAAATTGAAAAAGTGATGATCAAAAAAGGCCTGCAAGGGGCGCTATTTCAGAGTTTCTTAGATGTCGTGAGGGAGCACAATATACCTTTTCAGTTTGTGCCGATGGAAAAGTTAAATCGCCTGACTCGACAGAATCATCAAGGTGTTATTGCCATGATATCCCCGGTTACTTATCAGGATATCGAACAATTGATTCCCACATTTTTTGAAGAGGGGAAGGAGCCTTTTATTCTTGTGCTTGACCACATTACTGACGTGCGCAACTTTGGGGCCATTGCCCGAACAGCTGAATGTGCAGGTGTGGATGCCATTGTTATTCCCGATACTGGTGCTGCTGCCATTACATCAGATGCCATTAAAACATCAGCCGGAGCCTTGCATACCATTCCGGTTTGTCGGGTGCGTAGCTTGATTTCGACGGTTGAATTTCTGCAGGGAAGTGGTTTGAAGATAGTTGCTGCGACGGAAAAGGGAGCGGTGGATTACAATCATGCCAATTACCGCGGACCAATTACATTGGTAATGGGTGCTGAGGATCGAGGTGTAAATCCAAAAATTTTAGCAGCAGCAGAAATAAAAAGTAAAATTCCGATTATGGGCGAGATTGATTCGTTGAATGTATCGGTTGCTGCAGGTATTCTGATGTACGAGATTTTAAAAAAACGTCAATAACCTGGTCAAATTATCCTGTATTTTGCTTTTTGATCATAATTTATGTAGCATTTTTTAACATTTCTATCGTTAATGAGTTGCATTACCTGTAAACATTGGTAAACAGGCAAGTATCTTCATGTGTTTTCGTCAGCTTAAAAAGTGCTTTCATCCCGATTTATTTGATTTTTGTCATATCTTTTCTAAATTCGACAAGTTTTGCGATGAAAAAAATCATATTTTTTAATCAAAAGCAACGCTTATGATTCACAAGGAAAGAGTCCTGAAGGCACTAAACCACGAGCAAGCGGATAGGGTGCCATTTTTCTATTGGGACGTCCCTGAATTTGGTGCTAAGTTGATGGAGCACTTGGGGTTTCAGAATCGTGATCAGCTATTGGAGTATCTGGATGTTGACTTTCGTTGGGTTGAACCAGACTATGTAGGAAAAAATCTTGTTGGGGATGATGGTCTGACAAAGACCGATATTTGGGGAGTTGGTTATTCAAAAGTAAAAAATGGTGACTTTGCCTATTGGGAAGCCACCAGTTTTCCTTTGGAAGGACAAACAGACCCGGCCGCACTGGATGACTTTGAGTGGCCTACAACCAAACTGTTCGATTTTGAATCGTTACCAAAGAAAATTAATAAATACAAAGACTATGCTGTGATGACAGCGCCCGGCTATTCTTCACCGGGATTATTTCGCATTATCCAACGATTGTTGGGGCGTGATGCCTTCCTGGATGTCATCATGTACCATCCTAAGTTTTTCGCTGCCATCAGTGAAAAGGTTAATGCATTTTACCTCGAATTTATAGAGAAGGTATTTGACAAAGCTGAAGGTGGGATCGATTTTATCCGAATTGCCGACGATTTTGGTTCGCAATCAGGATTATCCATTAGCAATGATATTTGGGAGCAACATTGCAAACCAGCCATTGAAGCCTTTGTGGAAGTACCTCGCTCGAGAGGTGTGAAATTTTACATGCACTCATGTGGTGGAGTGCGTAAGCTTTTGCCTGAATTTATCAGCCTGGGGGCTGATGTACTTGACCCCATCCAAACCCGCGCCAACGGAATGTCACCCGATGGCTTAAAGAAGGATTTTGGCAATTACATTACTTTTTGTGGTGCTTTGGATGAAGAGTTACTGCTTCGCCAAGGAACACCTGAGAAAGTAAAGGATGGTGTTAAAAAATTATTGGATACCATGGCTCCGGGAGGTGGATTTATTCTTGGCCCGTCGCACAAGCTTAAAGTTGAAACACCAGTTGAAAATGTGGTAGCCATGTATGAAGCTGCCAAAGAATGGAAATACTAAATTAAAGAATCGCATAACTGGAAGCCTTACTTCATGAGTGGTGAAGTAAGGCTTTTTTAGTTTATTTACTGAGGTTTAATGTTGTGTTAATAAAATCTAGTTGTTGATATTCAGTGTGTAAGATGATGGGTCGATGTTGTGTTGATGGCCGTGTTTTTAACTAATAAGTGTACGGTTCATTGATTTGCTTAGAAAGCCAGTACCATATTGAAGCACATTTCTTTATTAATCATTCTATTAATAAGTTTAGTATTACTATCTTCGCGGCCGCTAATTCAATATCCTTTTTGTAGTTGCCCGCTGGCAAAAATCCCCAATTATTTTTCATAGATGTTATGCATTCTTTATGAATGGTGATTTGTATTGTGTAAACTTTAAATTTATTATACATGTTTTTAATCAAAGAACTGACTCAAGGTTCGAGTTTTAAAAATGAAATTCTATCGGGTATTACGGTAGCCATCGCACTGGTTCCCGAAGCCATTGCCTTTTCATTTATTGCCGGTGTAGATCCTTTAATTGGTTTGTACGCTGCCTGTATTATGGGCTTCTTTACTTCTTTGCTGGGGGGGCGTCCGGGTATGATATCCGGTGCAACAGGAGCGATTGCTGTAGTAGTAGCTGCAACGGTGCAGCAGTATGGCGAAGCCTATTTGTATCCTACCATTATTTTAGGAGGGCTTATTCAAATGGCTGTAGGGGCGCTTCGTTTAGGTAAGTTTATTCGATTGGTACCTCATTCGGTTATGTTAGGTTTTGTAAACGGACTGGCCATTGTCATTTTTATGGCTCAATTTCCAATGTTTGGGAGCGATGCTTCAGGGGAGTTTGCTTATTATTCAGGATTGAAACAATATACCTTAATGGGACTGGTTGCTCTAACCATTGCAATTATGGTTTTTCTGCCACGATTTACCAAAGCGATTCCATCGGCATTGGTGGCAATTCTTGTAATTGCAGCAATCTCGTTTATTCCTGGTGTTGAAACGCCCACCGTATTAAATCTATTGAAAGGAAAGTCGATGCAAGGAGGCTTGCCATCTATCTTTACTGATTATCCTCCGGAATTGTTTAGCATGTCAACTTTGAAGATTATCATTTTGCCGGCAATTAGTGTAGCCGGAGTGGGATTGATTGAAAGCTTATTGACTTTAACAATTATTGATGAACGCACCGATACGCGTGGTAGTGGTAACCGCGAAAGTATGGCGCAAGGTATAGCCAACTGTATTTCTGGTGTATTTGGAAGTATGGGTGGATGTGCGATGATTGGTCAGAGTATGATCAATATTAATTCTGGTGCTCGCGGACGATTATCAGGTTTGGTAGCAGCTGTAACCTTGTTGATGTTTATTATGTTTTTATCGCCCGTTATTGAGCAAATTCCAGTAGCTGCACTAATTGGGGTGATGTTTATGGTGGCCTACGGTACTTTTGAATGGTCGAGTATTAAGAACTTCAAAAAGACACCAAAAGATGATTTCCTGATTATGATTATTGTAGCCGTGGTAACTGTTGTGTTCCATAATTTGGCACTGGCTGTTGCAATCGGAGTTATTTTATCAGCCTTATCATTTGCCTGGGATCATGCCACGGGTATTCATGCCCGCCGTCGAACGGACGAAAATGGTATTAAGCATTACGACATTCATGGGCCATTGTTTTTTGGTTCGAGTACTGCTTTTGCTGAGATATTTGATGCCAAAAACGATGATGATAAAATCATTGTCGATTTTGAAAGTAGTCGTGTGGTTGATCAGAGTGGGATTGAGGCGATCAGAAAGCTTAATGATAAATACCAGGAACTGAATAAAGAAATTTCATTTGTGAATCTGTCAAAGGGGTGTAAGGATCTTTTGGCAACAGCGAAGATTGATGTGTCAATCGATCCGGATAAACGCAAGTTTATGGTGGTGTATGACGCCTGATTAGCAAATTGAATAACGCATAAAATAGCCGGTGGACTAATACTTCACCGGCTATTTTACATTTATATCTAATAGATGACTAAGGCATATTTATTGTTTGAGGTAAGATTCCTCAATTTGATTCAGGATGCAAACCGGTGACATATAAATTTTTGATTTGTAGTATTTGTATTCGTCTGATGCATCTGAATCGTGCAGCACATATGAGGCCCACTCGTAAAGGTGCTGACCAAAACCTGCTGCAATGGTTAAACTGTCGGTATAATGCTCAACATTCTTCTTGCCGGCATGCGTTAAATATTGGAAGCCGCGTTTCATTACCCCGGTAACTTTTCGGCTTTCGTAATCGCGAATGTGCATTAGCTCGTGAGCAAAGAGCCCGATGCGGGCATCTGACGGAACATTTTTTAGATGCACACCTTTAAATGTTTCCTTTTTATTAACCAATATCACATAGCGGCGATTGCGTTTTCCCAGTAATAAGGAGAGAAAGTGTGGCCTCGCTGCCATGGTTGTTTTAATGTTTTTATTGCGGATTTTTATTTTGCAATTATGCAGGTCTGCAAACTCCTGATAAGGAACCATAAAATCATTAAGATAGTTGCTGTTAAAGCTTGTGTCTATCTTTAAATTACCAACTCTATTGTAGCGTTTAACTTTTTGAGCGACCGTATTCTGCGCTGTAACAATTGAAGAAATAAGAACACCTGTTATTAACCCAACTACATCTTTCAACACCATAACTAACAAGTTTTTAATGTCTATTTATGTAGTTTCTTACCGAAATGTTACAAATAAGTAGTTAAAAAATGTGAAAGCTACGGCTGGCAGGTGTTTCAGGAGGGTGGCTTTCGGATGAAAAACTTAGACAGTGTCCAAAAAATACAATGGGCGTCTGTTCGCTGAGCGAAGTCGAAGTGATTAATGATTGATAATCAGTATTAATCAAATTTCATCTCGACTGTAGCTTGGCTCCGCTCAGCAACCAGCTCGATTAACGAGCTGGGTTTTTGAACGCCCTCTTAAAAAGAAGTTAATTAACTCATTTGCATCGAATGCAGTTTTTTATAAATGCCATCTTTCTCGATCAATTCATCGTGGGTGCCTGTCTCCACTATTTTTCCTTCATTGAACACACAAATCATATCGGCATTACGAACGGTCGATAAGCGGTGGGCTATCACCAATGAAGTGCGGTTCTTCATCAGGTTATCTAAAGCATCCTGCACCAGTCGTTCAGATTCCGTATCCAATGCCGAAGTAGCCTCATCCAGAATAAGAATTGGCGGATTTTTAAGAATCGCACGTGCAATACTCAAACGCTGGCGCTGACCGCCTGATAGTTTACTTCCGCGATCACCAATAATAGTCTGGTAACCATCCTCACTTGCCGTAATGAAGTCGTGAGCATTGGCTACTTTTGCCGCATTAATAACTTCTTCTTCAGTAGCATTTTCTACTCCAAAAGTGATGTTGTTATAGATGCTGTCATTAAACAGAATAGCTTCCTGGTTAACGTTGCCCATCAATTCGCGCAGATCGAATAACTTCAGATCTTTTATATTCTTGCCATCAATAAAGATGCCGCCTTTCTGTACATCATAGAAGCGAGGCAGTAAATCAACAAAGGTTGTTTTACCACTTCCGGATTGACCAACCAGCGCAATTGTTTTTCCTTGCGGTATGGTCAGGCTGACGTCTTTTATGACATTAACATCCTCGTAAGCGAAATCGATGTTGCGGTATTCAATTTTGTCTTTGAAAGCTTCTATTTCTTCTGAACCATCGTGTTCTTTAATATCAAGGTCAGCATCAAGAACAGCTTCGATGCGCTCGTAGGCTGCCATACCTTTTTGAATGCTATAGGTAGCTTGAGAAAAGGCTTTGGCAGGATTGATTATCTGGTAAAACATTCCCAGGTATGCAAAGAAAGTTGACATTTCCAGGCTTTTATCTTCATTGAGAATTAGAGAACCTCCGTACCAAAGAATAATCACAAAAACGATGGTACCTAAAAATTCACTGGTTGGGTGGGCTAAATGGCGGCGACGCTGTAGTTTGTTCATCGTTCTTCGGTAGCTTTCCACATCTTTGGTGAAGCGGCCAGACATCCTTCTTTCGGCATTAAATGCTTTGATAATTCTTAAACCGGAAAGAGATTCTTCAATAATACCAAGTATATAACCAAGTTTTGTTTGTCCTTCTCGCGAAGTTTTCTTTAAACTCTTTCCAATTCTTCCAATAATAAATCCGGCGATTGGTAAAAGTAGAAATACAAACAGGGTTAGCTCAACACTTACATAGAACATGGAGCCTAAAACCACTATGATGATAATTGGATTTTTTAAGAACATATCCAATGATGACATAACTGATGTTTCTACTTCCTGTACATCGGCAGTAGAGCGAGCCATCATATCACCTTTGCGTTCATTACTATAGAAACCCAGGGGTAATTCAATCATTTTGTTGTAAATGGCTTTTCTAATGTCACGTGTCACTCCATTTCTGATACCAGTAATAGTATAGGATGCCAAATAGGTGAAACCGGTTTTTAAAAGTGTTCCTACAACACCAAACAGACCTAAATACAGGAGTGTGGTTTCCGGCCCATATTGTTTTTTAAGAATTGTAATATAATAGTTAATGTTATTAAAAAGGTCGTCTTTGTTCATTGACCATTCAACAAGTGTAGTAACCTCCTCACTGTCCTTAAGAATTACTTCAAGCATTGGGATCATTGCTAACATTGAAAACACAATAAAAAATGCTGCAAGTAAATTAAACAGAAAGGTTAAGGCTAATTTGGCTTTATAGGGAGGCAAATAAATTCGCAGTACTCTAAAAAAATCTTTCATTATTGAATAGTTACATTTAATGTCATTACGACAGTTATAGGTCGTTATACACGTATGTCAATCATCTTGCCATAAATGAAAACGGGCAGTAAAATTATGCTTTTACTGCCCGAATCACAAATTGCGTGTATGTTATTAAATCTTAAATACGCCGGTGTATGAGTGCGGTGTTAAAGCTCTCATTTCTTCCTTAACCTCTTCTGATACATTTAAAGTCTCAATAAAGGCTGCCATTGTTTTGGCGTTAATCTCTTCATTTGTACGTGTCAGCTCTTTTAAAGCCTCGTACGGGTTAGGATATCCCTCGCGACGAAGAATGGTTTGAATACCTTCTGCCACAACAGCCCAGTTATCTTCCAAGTCGCGCTTAATGGCATTTTCGTTCAATAATAATTTACCTAAACCTTTGGCTAACGAACGCATTGAAATAACCGAATGAGCGATAGGTACACCAATGTTACGAAGCACGGTAGAGTCTGTTAAATCGCGCTGCAGGCGTGATACAGGTAGTTTCTCAGCCAGGTGAGAGAATACTGAATTGGCAATTCCCAGGTTACCTTCTGCATTTTCGAAGTCGATTGGATTAACCTTGTGTGGCATTGCACTTGAACCTACTTCACCCTTTTTGATCTTCTGCTTGAAGTATTCCATCATAATGTAAGTCCAGAAATCGCGGGATAAATCCAATAAAATGACATTGATGCGCTTGAAGTTATCAAAGGTAGCGGCCATATTGTCATAGTTGGAAATTTGCGTTGTAACTTGTTCGCGATCCAGTTTTAGGGTGTTGTTCACAAAGTTGTTACCGAAAGCCACCCAGTCAATTTGTGGATAAGCTGCATTGTGTGCATTAAAGTTACCAGTGGCGCCACCAAACTTAGCTGAACAAGGAATGCCTTTTAATAAAGCTAATTGTTTGTTCAAACGCTCAACATAAACCTTCATCTCTTTGCCTAATCGGGTAGGAGAGGCAGGCTGTCCGTGTGTTTTGGCCAACATGGGAATGTCCTTCCACTCGGTAGCCAGCTGGTCCAGCGTTTGAATTAATTCTTCCAATAAAGGATAGTAAATATCGTGTACAGCATCGCGCAAGGAATATGGCACTGCTGTATTGTTTATGTCCTGAGAAGTTAAACCAAAGTGGATAAATTCTTTGTATTTATCAAGCTTTAGTTCATCGAACTTTTCCTTGATGAAATATTCAACTGCCTTTACGTCATGGTTGGTTACAGCTTCAATCTCTTTTACGCGATCAGCATCTTCCAACTCAAAGTTCTTATATACCTTTCTTAGTTCTTCGTAAAGGTTTTTATCGAAGTCGGCCAATTGTGGTAGAGGTTGCTCGCAAAGCGCAATAAAATACTCTATTTCAACCAATACGCGGTAACGAATTAATGCGTACTCTGAGAAATACAATGCTAAACCATCTACTTTGTTTCGATATCTCCCGTCAACCGGAGATATGGCAGTCAATAATTGAATATCCATCATTTTTTCTATTTGATTTTTTGGCAGTGCAAAAGTAGTAATTTTTAAGTGAAAAGCTTAGTTTTGACACCTTATCATTTTATATAATATTAATCAGATAATGAACAATTGGCAAGGTTTCCGATTGGGTTTAAAAACCTATTCACAAGCTACTTCATTTATGTTTCGTAATAAACTGGGATGGTATTTTATCTTTCCGGTTATTTTTAATATTCTTCTTTTTATTGCAGGATTCTGGTCTGTTTCAACTTTTACGGATGGAATTATCACTTCCATCAACGAGTGGATAAACCTTGAATCCTGGGATTTCTGGGGCTCTGGCTTTTTAATAGCTTTAATTAAAGGTTTTGTATGGCTGGTGCTTCGCATTCTGTTTTTTATCATTTATGCTTATATAGGTGGTTACATTATTATTATTTTGCTGTCGCCTGTTTATGCTTTTCTTTCCGAGAAGACCGAAGAGATTATAAGTGGAAAAATCATACCTTTTAATATAACGCAGTTTAGCAAAGATATTATCAGAGGAGTGCTGCTGGCCCTTCGGAATATGGCAGTTGAAATTGGATTAACATTATTATTGTTTGTTCTGAGTTTTATCCCAATAGTAGGTTATCTGACTCCTATTGCCTTGTTTTTGGTTTCGGCTTATTTTTATGGCTTTTCTTTTATGGATTATACGTTTGAACGAAAGCGATTCAAAATAGACTACAGTGTGCGTTTTATGCGGCGCAATAAAGGATTGGCTATCGGTAATGGTTTTGTGTTTTCGTTGGTACTTTTAATTCCTTATATAGGTGTTATGATTGCTGGTTTTGTGTCCATTGTTTCGGTTGTTGCTGCCACCTTGGCGGCCGGAGAGGTTATTGATTCTGATTCGTAATCACAGCAAATTAACAACTGACAAAAATGGGTTCGATCAATGATATAATTCACCATTTGTAGTGATTTTTTTATCGTAAATCCTCTCTAGATTTGTACACGTTTAAAAGTATAAATCAACAATACGAAGAGAAGGATGATTTCAAAGAACATGGCTATTCTGGGGGGTGGAAATTTAGGCTCCTCAATTGCAAAGGGTTTGGTGAAAAGTGGCTTGATGGGGCCAGAACAAATCACGATAACAAACCTGGACTTGGATTTAATTCAGCATTTGCACGACGAAGATGGTTTTCAGATTACCACAGACAATGTAAGTGCCATTAATGGTGCCGATATTGTTATTATTGCAGTTAAACCTACCGCTGCTCGTAATTTATTAAATCAGGTGAAAGATACTTTGGTTAAAGGCAACCAGGTAGTTATATCCGTAATATCGGGTATTAAGATTCACGATTTGGAAGAAGTGTTGGGTGATATGCCAATTATCAGGGCTATGCCTAATACGGCCATTGCCATTCAGGAATCAATGACGGCTTTGTCTTTCAATGAAAAAGGACTGGAGTATAAAGATGAAGTGATTAATATCTTTGATCAGTTGGGTTCAACCATGGTGATTCCAGAGGCACAGATGCCGGCGGCAACCGTTTTAGCATCTTGTGGTATTGCCTTTGCATTAAGGTTTTTAAGGGCAGCATCACAGGGCGGTATTGAAATTGGTTTTTCATCTAAGCTGTCGCAGGAGATTGCAGCACAGATTATGAAAGGTGCATCGAAGCTGATAATTGAAAATAACTCGCATCCCGAACCCGAGATTGATAAAGTAACAACGCCTTTGGGTGTAACCATTAAATCGTTGAATAAGATGGAGTACGAAGGATTTAGCTCTTCCCTGATTCAGGGGGTTGTTGCAGGTTATAATAAAATTCTGGAAACAGAATCCTAAAAAAGATAAGCCTCCAATGCCAACACTGGAGGCTTACTCAAACCAAAACTTTACTCAAACTATTATAAAAAAAACTACTCGTTAACTGTTTCGCGGCGCGGACAGGCAGGTAATTTTACCTCACCTTCGTTGCCTTCGTAGCACGATTCCATGCAATCTTTCGGATCGCAACAAGTGTGACAAACGCGCTTATATGCTGCATAACTTCGAAGCTCAACACCGGTCGACAGGAAATCGTCTTTCACCTGTTCTTCATTCATCAAATCGGTACTTAGATATTTTTTGTTGTCATCTGCAAAAACCGTTACCACCACAGCATCATGTCCCAGCTCTTCCTGAAGCTTTAAAGCCCCCAGGAAGTTGGCTCCACTGGATATACCAACACCTAAACCAAGTTCCATACTTAGTTTTTGTGCCATAATAATGGCATCGCCATCATCAACACTCACAATCTCATCCAACTCATCCAGTTTCACAATTGAGGGGATAAACTCATCTGAAATACCCTGAATACGGTGCTTCCCAACTTTGTAGCCGGTGGTCATGGTTGGTGAATTTGATGGCTCTAAAGGATGAACCTTAATACCCGGCACTCTTTCTTTAAGGTATTTTCCAACACCCATTACTGTACCTCCGGTTCCAACGCCCGCAACAAACGCATCTGGCTCAAGTGAGCGAAACTTCAGTTGCCAATATAATTCGGGTCCTGTAGTAGTGTAATGGGCCTCGCAATTGTCGTAATTCGAAAACTGGCGAGGTAAGAATGTTTGATCACTATCAGCAGCTAATTGATTGGCCATTTCGATGCTCCCCAAAAAGCCACCTTCTTCCGGAGTTACCAGGCGGATATTCGCTCCAAAGCTTTTAATCAGATTTTTACGTTCCTGACTCATCCAGTTGGGCATAAAAATAGTTACCGGATGTCCCATGGCCCGACCAACTCCAGAGAAAGCAATTCCGGTATTACCGCTGGTTGCTTCAATAATCCGATCGCCTTCTTTTAAATCACCGTTTTCATAAGCCTTGCTTAATATGTGATAGGCCATACGGTCCTTAATGCTTCCGGTAAGATTAAGAAATTCGGCTTTTGCATAAATTTTACGAACCGTTCCTTTGAATTCAAATTCTATCGCTAACAAGGGAGTATTACCAATTAAGGTTGATAATCCTTGCATTCTCTTACATTGCTTTTCATTCATGGTATTCGATTTCAATAAAGGGTTACTTACAAACTGTAATATGCTCTTAAGACACTTATTCAGGTCTTTAGGGTGACAATGATACAAGTTTTATTTATGCAGTAGTTATGATTTTTCGCACGCAACAACAGTAAAGTATGTAAATATTAATATATGAGGTAATTTAAATTTTTGGGCAATAAAAAAACGCTCAACCAACTTGTGTTTGATTGAGCGTTTAATGAATTATTTCTCTGAAATTAAATCGGGATATTTTAATTCATGCGGGCACGGTGCTTACTGTGGCGACTATCGAACCAAATTTTTTGTTCGTCAGTTAACTGACCTCTCATGTCGAGCATCATATCGCTTTTTATTTGAGCCATCTCCAGTCTGACTGAAGCTTTCTGATCAATGATGTTGTCTATTTTCTTTAGATCAATGTTCTTGCCGGTAGTTTGTGATTTTAGCTGCGCATTTAATTCAGCTAACTTATTTTCCAGTGGTTGCATCGATTTTTTCATTGCCAGATGGCTGGCTTTCATTTGCTCTTTCAATTCATCAGACATCATGCTTTTGTTTTGTTGCTGCATTTTACCCTGTCCGCCATGGTGTTTTCTTTTGTGGCCTTGTCCCATCTGTCCTTGATGCCTCTGGTCATGCCTCATTCCTTTTTTCTGACGGGCATATTCACCTTTCGATCGGCGTTGAGCCTTACTTTCGAAAAGAATAACCTGCTCATCACTTAAAAATGATTTCATAGTCTGCTGATGACGAATGCGTTTTTTCTCCAAGGAAGCATGAATGCTATTCATTTCTTCCAGCGTTTTCTTGATTTGCTTCTGATCAATGGGTTCACTTGTGGATAGGGTTCGAATTTTTGCTTTAAGCTCACCCAGTTTGTTTTTTTCATCCTGAGTTTCTCCCATGAATTTTACTTTCTCAGCTTTTAGCTTTTCTTTTTGCTCAGTGCTTAAATCATCAATAAGACAATTTTTGGATCCATTATTCGGACAATCGTTGAATCGTTTACCTTGATGCATTTGTGCATTAACACCACTTAGTGTCAGGCACAAAATGACGAGTACTAAAGATCTGTTTTTCATTGTTCTAAAAATTATAGTTTCACAAAAGGATATAACAATCTCAATATAGCAAGCGCGCATTTGCTAATTAGTTTGTTTTTAATATGTTATTGTTTTAATGACGGTGCTTGTGCCCTCTGTATCGTCTTCGGGGGCCGTCTTCCATCATTTTCTTACGAAACATTTTATCCAGCATATCTCGTTGCCGATCGGTTTTACAGATGTTTCGTAATTTTCTGAAATGATGATAGTTTGCCTCTTCGATGCCACGTTGCTTAAAAGCTATTTCGTCGAAGATCTGATGGATGGTGCTTGTATCGGTAATGTTTTTAAAAGTTTCCTGCATGGCCATTTGCCTCAGACTATCTAATTCGCTTTGTCTGCGATGCATATCGCTGCCATGTTTTTTCCAGAGATTATACATCTCATTGAATTGAGCATCGTCAATACCGGCATTTTGTAAAAGGTACTCCTTCATTCGTATCCGGTTATCTTCTTTCTTGTATTTTTGTTTACCAAATTTTGGTTTTTCATCATTATCAAACCACCAAAAGCCAAGTAACACCGCATTACCAATTAAGAAGAGGGCTAATATAATCCAGCATATTTTACAATTATTCCTCATTTTAGTTGATCGTTTGATTGTTAGCTAAAAAGGTTTCATCCTCATAATAGTCATACCAGTTGGCAGGTGCACTTTGCTCGTAAACCGATGACCAGTCGTTATCGTTGGTATTACCGGTATTATTGGATAATAGTATAAGGGCATTTGTTAATGATATTATGATGGCACAAGCAGCCGCAACCTTAAAAAACAAACCCAGGTATTTTACCTTCGGATGCTCTCGCTGTATGGCTTCTACCTTATCCATAACCTGATCGACAAAGTTGGGAGAAGGTTCATGTGTTTTGCTCAGTTCCTGGCGAAGAAACTGGTCAAAACTGCTATGGTTTTTATTATCTGTATTCATAATTACACTCACTATATATATGACGATAAATAGATAAATATCTTGCGTTTAATAAATGGCTTCTTTATGTCGAAGCAATATTTCTTTCAGTTTGCGTTTGGCTCTGATCAGCAAGGATTCGACCGAAGAAACCGATGTATTCATTATGTCTGCTACCTCTTGCTGTTTCAGCTCTTTGATGTGTGACAATAATAAGGCATTTTTTTGTCGTTCGGGCAATTGATCGATTGCTGAGTACAACACAGCGTTTCGTTCTTTTTGCTCAATTTCGTCGCTGGCCAGTTGTTTGTGGGTTACAGGTAGCTTTTCAATATCCGACTTTTCCATGGCAGCCACTTTTCCGCTTCCTCTTTTCAAACGTTTGGATTGTCTTATGAAATCAAGCGATTTGTTTACTGCCATCCGGTACAACCAGGTTGAGACCGATGCCTCTTTCCTGAATGATTTAATGGAGCGAAACATTTCAATAAAAACCTCTTGGGCCACATCTTCGGCATCGCTTGGAATGGTTACGAAAGACAAGCATATATTTATAACTTTCTTATGGTGGGTATTCACCAGAATGCGAAATGCATCGGTATCACCATTAATAACTTTATCTATCAATAACTTTTCCTGATTCATTTATTTCAATCTACATATTATTGACGACGACCAATAGAAATTCCTGTCATTTTTTTGTGATAAATTTCGCTAAATACTGAAAGATAGCAGTTTATTATTGAGTTTTTTCAATGGTTAGTATAATTGGCAGGTGATCACTTACGCCACCAAGGTATCTGGGACCTAAATAGGTTCGTTTGGGTTTTGCGCCGCTATACGAAGTATCGTCTTCAATTAAAAATGGCAAATTAACAATACTCTGGCGGAGGCGATAATTCCCTTTATTAAAACTTCTTTTTGAGTAAAGAATGTGGTCAATCGTATTCCATTCGCCCTGGTATTTGTAGGTGCCACCAATACTTTTGTTTCTTAATGATTTTTCATCCAAACCTGAAGTAAGATCTGAATCTCTTAGTAATATTTGCATTGAAGGAGCTTCTTGGGATGCATTAAAATCGCCCATTACAATTAATTTTGGAGCAAAATGTTTTGCCTGGATGGAGTCGATTTTTGCACGAATAACTTTAGCTACGGCCTCTCTTTTGGGTTCTGATTGAATGGCACCTCCACGTTTTGATGGCCAATGGTTAACAATGATGTGAAGCGTATCTGAAGAGATTATGCCTTTTACATATAATGCATCTCTAGTATAGAAATTTTGCCTAGGATTTGTTAAGTTTATGGAAACAGATTCAAGAGGAGTGAACTGCGTTTTTTGATACAAAAGAGCAACATCAATACCACGCTTATCTTGCGATTCAAAATGAATATATCCGTATTTGAGACTCGAAAGGGGTGAGTAGTATACAAGTTGCTTGAGCACCCATTCGTTTTCTACTTCACACAATCCAATCAGGGCCGGGGTTTCCCATTTGTTGCTGGCCAGTATGGTTTTGCCGATGCCGTTGATTTTGGAGTACATTCTTTTGGAAGTCCATCTCTTATCACCATCCGGCAGAAATTCATCATCATTTTTGATGGAATCGTTTTTACAATCAAAAAGGTTCTCAACATTATAAAACAGAATTGAGTATTGATTGCTTACCGGCTTTTGAGTTAAAGCAAGCTGACAAAAGAAAAGAAACAATAATAAAGAAGTACCAACCTTATTTTTTCTCCTTACGTTCATAGGCTCCCAGGTCTGGACCATCGTCTTGTAAGCGATTCGTGCCTAGAATATCTAGAGGAACAGGTTCTGCAAAATCGAAGGTGCCAATATCTTTGGCGCTCGATAAAGTATCCAACTGGTAATTAAACTCATTGATATCAATGAATGAAGGATCTTCGTTTTTCAGAATATCAATAAACTTTTTAGGATCAGAGATATCGAAATCTTCACTCAATTTGATAATGGCATTATTGAATTGGTAATTGGCATCAGCTTCAGGAACTTCATCGTTATTGTATTTCAAATCAAATCCAATTTCAGAAATGTTGTTTCCGTATATGATGCAGTTATAAAAGTTAGCTTGTTTAAGCGGAACTATTTGTTCTTTATCGTTTTTATCGATGTAATAGTTGTTAAGGAATACAGCGGGGTTGTTCCGGTAAGTCCAATCGAAATAATTGGCAAAGGTACAATGGGTAAACTCATAATCTCCACCAACCGTTAATGCGGCAGAACTGTTACCACAATCGCCAAATACACAATTGGAAACGTTAAGCTTGGATGTTTGTGCTAACAAACCAAAGGTGCTGATGTGCTCTATTTTGGTGTTATGAATATTGATTGGAGTGTCATTTAATCCCACCGAGTCGGCCATAATTCCCATCATGCCATTTTTTATTAGGCAATGATTGAATTTAGATTCACCTGAGCCGGGTAAGAGGTGTATGTATCCCCATTGGCCTGGCTTGTCGTTGTACCATTCCTCCTGGCGGTGACCGGCAAACAGAACCGGTTCTTCGGCACTGCCGTTAACCTCCAGCGTTCCTAAAACGAGCATACTGGCATCCTTATAAAAATACAACTTAGCGCCCGGATCGATGGTTACCGTTTGAGCCGAGTCAACAACAATGTAATCATATATTAAATATGGTTTTTCGTTGGTGAGTGTTTGGGATTTAAGCCATTTCTTTCGCATCAGTATTACATCTTGCCCATAGGCAATTAGTTGAACCGTTTGAATGCGATTTTTGGTTCTGAAATAAATGGAATCGGTTACAACAAATGGTTTATTGCTTCCGGCCGGATCAATTGTTACTTCAACAAAAATATATAAGCTGTCATTGGCTCTTACTCTAACCTCTTCGGCAGTAAAGTCGGATGAGCCGTTAATGTTCAGTCGAAAGTCAGAATTATCACCTCCGGCCAATTCAATTGACTCAATTGACATGTCTTCGTCATAAGGATTGTAAACTCTGAAATTTTTTGTGGTTGAGCCAATAGAAGTGAAAATGGTATCGAACATGATGGTGTCAGAAGAAAAGCTCAGTCCTTCCTGACCTCCTCTGTAAAGAAACTCACGCTCACACGCTAAGAAAGCTAATGTGCAGATTGATAATAATATGCAGCGACTAATCCATTTCATTTATCACGTTCACTTGTCTTTTCTATCGAGGCCATTTGTTTAGCTGCAGATAGGATTATAGGTTATACTACGCAAAGTAACAAAACCAGATTCAAAAAACAATACATTTTTTTACAATTCGTCAAAAAAATTTACAAAAATTAACGAATCTGTAATAATTCACTTATGGAAAGCTTAACGAAGAAAAGCACTATTTATTTTTAAATTTTTACAATAATTTTTGTTTTTAGTAATTTGGTCCGAAAATTACAACATATGCAAAATGCTCAGCCAAAACCATACACATTTGATCGTGTGGTTCGTATGATTCTAACAGCTCTAGTTTTTGGAGCGATCCTTTATACCGTAAATCTTTTAAAACATGTATTAGGACCTTTTATAATTGCAGTATTCATCGCTTATCTGTTGGATCCATTGGTGAACTTTATGCAAAATAAAGTCCGACTCAGGCATCGTGGACTTTCAGTTATTGTTACCGTTCTTCTGGTGGGCGTAGGTCTGTCGTTAATGTTGATTTACCTGGTACCTGCATTTATTCAAGAGATGAATAAGATGGTGCAACTGATAAGAACTTATTTGCAATCGGTGGATGTTCGTGATGCATTGCCTTTTGAATTGGAGAAAAACCTAAAGGAGCTAATTCGGGAGTCTGAGCTGATTACTTATTTAAATATTGATAATGTATATACTGCGCTTAAGAAATTATTACCAGGCTTCTGGAACTTGTTTTCAGGTTCGATGCGTGTCATTGGAGGAGTAATTGGTTTATTAGTGGTTATATTATATACCATTTTTCTTTTAATGGATTACCAAAAAGTTGGTCGTTCAACATTAGGTTTTATTCCTGAACAGTACCGGAATGTGGCCAGCGAGGTATTTGATGATTTGGGAAGTTCAATGGATTTATATTTTCGCTCGCAGGGCTTAATTGCTTTAATTGTGGGTATTTTGCTGGCAATTGGTTTCAAAATAATCGGTTTGCCAATGGCTATTATTATGGGACTGTTTATTGGTGCCTTAAATATCGTTCCTTATCTGCAAATTGCAGGAATTGTTCCGGCCATGTTATTGGCATTGTTAAAAGCCATGGAATCGCAACAAACCTTCTGGCATGTTGCTTTACTGGTGTTAATTGTTTTAACCGTGGTACAGATTATTCAAGAAACCATATTGGTTCCGAAAATAATGGGTAAAGCGTATGGAATGAATCCAGCCATTGTCCTTTTGGCTTTGTCAATCTGGGGAAGTATGATGGGGTTGATTGGCATGCTGTTGGCTTTACCGCTGACTTCTGTTATTGCTTCTTATTACAAGCGTTTTGTATTGCATGAATCCAGAACTGAAGTAAAACCGCAAATTATTCCCGAAAGCGAAGGTGCTGAAAATTCTGATGACAAAGAATAATGTTTCGAAAGGAAAAGAAAGTGTTTGATTGAGCAAAACAATAAAGTGTAGGATATTCAAAAGTAAATATTAAATTTGTCAGGACTTTTAAAAACTAAGATCTATGGCAAGTAATATTGAAAAGATTGTAGAGCAATTTAAAATTGAAGGTACTTATAAAGAAGCTGCGATATTTGGCGACGGCTTAATCAATACAACTTATAAGGTAAAAACAGTTGAGGAAGATCAGCCGAATTATTTATTGCAGATCATCAATCATCATATATTTAAAAACGTTCCAGAATTAACGAAAAACATTCAACGCGTAACCAATCATTTGCGTCAGAAGTTGGAGCAAATTGAAGGTAGTGATTTAAAACGTGAGGTTCTGACGCCAATTGATACAAAAGATGGTAATGGTTTTATAAAAGATGAAGAAGGCAATTACTGGCGTATGTTTTTATTTATTGAAAATACACGTTCGTATAATCAATTGTCTAATTCGAATCAGGCATTTGTAGGTGGTAAAGCTTTTGGTCAGTTCCAAAGTCGGTTAGCTGACTTGTCAGGTGGACCATTATATCCTGTATTGCCGGATTTTCACAACACAGAGATGCGCATTCTTAATTTTATTGAAAGAGTGAAGCAAAATCCGGTTGATCGATTAAAAGAGGTTCAGGAAGAGGTTGATTTTCTGATGGCCCGCTCTGAAGAGTACAAAAAAGTAGTTCAGATGGGACGCGAAGGCTTGATACCGGAAAGAATTGTGCACCAGGATACCAAGTTTAACAATGTATTACTGGATGAGAACGATGAAATTCTTTGTGTAATTGATTTGGATACAGTTATGCCGGGTTATGTTTGTTACGACATTGGTGATGCAATTCGTAATGGTGCCAACACTGGTTTAGAGGATGATCGTAATTTGGACAATGTGAGTATGAACATCGAATTGTTCGAAGGCTTTATAAAAGGCTTTTTACAGGAAACCAAAGATGTGTTAACTCCTGCCGAAATCGACACATTGGCTTTTGGTGCCAAATTATTAACCTACGAACAGGCCGTGCGCTTTTTAGATGATTACATCGATGGTGATAACTATTACAAAGTTAATGCACCCGATCATAACCTGGTTCGTACAAGAGCTCAGATTAAACTTCTGAAGAGCATGGAAGAGCAATATGATCAAATGGAGGCTATCGTTAAAAAATATGCAGCCAACTAATCTTGCTTGAGATAAACTTTAAAATATAGTCATACAACTGGTAGTATGGTTAGTGGAGCCGGCTAAGAATAATTCTTAGTCGGTTTTTTTATATCTGTGATTAGAGCCATATCCTTCTCTTTATTGTTGGCCATAAAGGATAGTCAGGGCGAAATGTTTACTTTTGCAGTAAATAAGTATCATGACAAAGGTTCTGCTGTTAACACCTCCGTTTACTCAATTAAATACCCCATATCCGGCTACGGCTTACCTAAAAGGATTTTTAAACACTTTAAATCTGGAATCGAAACAGTTCGATTTGGGCATTGCCACCATTAATCGTTTGTTTTCAAAACAAGGTTTATGCAGTTTATTTGAATTGGTGGATGAAAGCAAAATTGAATCGGCCAACGCTCATCGTATTTATATTCTTAAAGAGGAATACATCAGCAGCATTGAGCGGGTAATGTTCTTTTTGAAAGAGCCAACCGTGTTAGAGGCCCAAAATATTTGTCATGGACAGCTTTTGCCCGAAGCATCACGTTTTAGCCAGCTGGATGATGAAGAAGTTGCATTTGGGGAAATGGGACTGATTGACCGGGCCAAGCACCATTGTACTTTGTTTCTGGAGGATTTATCGGATTTTATAATAGAAGTGATGGATGCTAACTTTGGTTTTAGCAGATATGCCGAACGCCTTGGACGCTCGGCTTCATCCTTTGATCAGTTATACACGCAACTTAAAATGCCAGTATCGTTTATTGAGCAGTTGATGTTTGAAGAGCTGGAGTTGCAGGTGCTCGCACTTAAACCGAATTTGGTAACAGTTTCGATTCCTTTTCCGGGAAATTTACTGGGAGCCTTGCGTATTGGTCAGTGGTTGAAGAAGAACCATCCGGATATTGTAATATCGTGGGGCGGAGGATTTGTTAATACCGAATTGAGAAGCTTGCGTGATGAGCGGGTATTTGAGTTTTGTGATTTTGTTACACTCGACGATGGCGAACGACCGCTTCAGTGCTTGTTGGAACACGTTCAGGGGCAACGTCTTCTGGAACAATTAAAACGAACTTTTACCTGTATTGATCATCAGGTGGTTTATTATGATGGGGCATTGGAAAAAGATATTGAGCAAAATGAATTGCCGGCACCGGATTATTCCGATGTTCAATGGAATCAATACATTTCGGTGCTCGAAGTGGCCAATCCAATGTTCAGGCTTTGGTCAGATGGTCGATGGGTAAAACTCACTTTAGCCCATGGTTGCTATTGGGGTAAATGTACCTTTTGTGATGGTTCACTGGATTATATAAAACGTTATGAGCCAAGCAAAGTAAGCATACTGGTAGATCGTATTGAAGCCATCATAAAAGAGACAGGGAAGCGAGGATTTCATTTTGTGGATGAAGCAGCCTCACCGGCTTTGCTAAAAGAGTTGGCCATTGAACTTTTGCGCAGAGAGCTAAAAATTGTTTGGTGGACCAATATCCGCTTTGAGCACAAATTTACGGCTGATTTGTGCCGATTGTTAAAGGAGAGTGGATGCATTGCTGTGGCGGGTGGTCTTGAAGTAGCATCGGAGCGCATACTGAAATTGATCAATAAAGGCGTAACGCTTGAAATGGTTAGCAATGTTGCAAGCAATCTATCGTCAGCAGGTATTTTGGTGCATGCTTATTTAATGTATGGCTTTCCTTCGCAATCTGATCAGGAAACAATTGATTCGCTCGAAGTGGTGCGCCAAATGTTTGAGCTGGGCATTGTTGAATCGGGATTTTGGCACCAGTTTGCACTGACGGCTCACAGTCCGGTTGGTTTAAGTCCACAGAAATTTAATGTAGAAGTAACGGACGGCCTGGATGGAGCGTTTGCCAATAATGATCTTCAATTTGTAGACTTAAAGGGTTGCGACCATTCACGCTACAGTGAAGGTTTGCGAAAGGCCATGTACAATTACATGCATGGCGTGGCATTCGATTATCCTTTAAACGAATGGTTTGATTTTAAAGTGCCTCGCACCAGTTTGCCACCCAATTATATTGTGTCGATGATCACCAATAATCAAAGGCTAAATGCTAAAAATCAATTGTTGTGGTTGGCGCACCAGCCCTTGGTGAAAGAGGTAATTAAACAAAAAGGTAAAAAGCAAAAAACAATGCTTCAACTGAACTTGATCAGTCGTAAGTCGCAAAACGAAATATTGGTAAAAAAAGCCTTGGGCGAATGGCTATGTAAGGTAATTGAACGCATTGATCCTAAAAAAAACCAGAGTATAAGCTTTGCAGCTTTCCAGTCCGGGTATGAGGAAAATAATCTGGGTGATTTTGAGAAGTTCATCAATAGTTATACTTTTTCGCAATTATGCGAAGCCGGATTGTTGATTTTGTAACAATCCAGCACACACCCTTTCAAATAGCATCTGACAAAAGCTTATTCTATAGGGTTTAATCGAACTTCTAAAAAACAACTTTTCCCCTAAAGGCAATTTTTTCTTGCGGATGGTTAAAGCCTTCGAAGCAGTGATTATCTTCGTCTGCCTGGTGTTTTACTTCAATCCGCTCTCCAATCATTGTCTCTTTTTGATAATTAATACTGAGTTGTTTGGGGTAGTGATCCTTGTGAAAATCAACTGAAAAAGCATCTGTCATCCAATCGATGTAACGGGTGGAAGTGACATGCTTATTCAAATCAATATCAAAGAAGGTGGGGATTACATCCATTGATGAATCGGCTTTCACAGATTTAACTCGAATGGGGGGATAGTCCAAAGCATGAAAATCTTTTAGCTTGGTAAATGCCAGCATATTTTCGTTCACATAGCTACTGGGTGTTTTGGTTTTTAAATCAATGGCCAGCCAGGCTGAATTGGCTTTCGCAACAATTTCCCCTTCGGCATCTTTCACAATAAAATCCCTTAAATAGAAAATGCGTTCAATGTCCTTGGGCCAGGTGGTTACTTCAATAACTTCGTCCCATTTTACAGGGCGATAAATTTCAACGGTTAACCTGTTTAATACCCAAAACAGGTGATTCTCTTTAAGGTCGCCAAATCCAAAACCCAGGCTTTCGGCCGAACTAACCGCTGACTGAATTAAGAAATTAACAAGAGCACCGGGTTTAAGGCGCGAAAACATATCGGTATCGGCTGATGTAACAGCGTATTTTGTTTTAAGAATGGTTGATTGATCCATTAATTGTGTGTTAAGGTTATCAGTTTGTAAAAGTAAAAAAATATTGATTTGGCTTTACATAAATCAAGGCTAATGAAGTTGGTTAGGTATTTGTAAATATCAAATCGTGTTGTAGTTCAGTTGGTTAACACCATTGATTGAATCTATTTAGCACAATTCATTAGTTCTGTTAAACTAATGTCTTGTTAAAATTCAATAAACGTTGCTGAATTATTAGTCTGGTTTCCGCAAACCTTTTCGATAAGGAATAATACGTGTTAAATCAATAGCGTCCTAAACGATTAACAATGTGAGAAGAATTTTAAGTATCTCAAATTATCTTTGAGTTGCACAACAAAAAATGTCTTCTCACATGTTAAAGATAAACTTATTCTCTCAGATTATATCAAAGTTAGACCGT
>JAOARW010000106.1 GCA_025210475.1 Carboxylicivirga sp.
AACCTTGACTTTGCTAATGGCTTCCTTCAGATTTGGAGTCACCCCCAACACCCTTGCCAATTGCTAGTTCTTCCTGTCAACTTGGCGAACCCAAGAACGTTTCATCTTGGTAGCACATTACCATGCCCGACATACAAAAAAGGTGCCGCAGTACAGGCACCTTCTTTCTCTATAAATAAAACTCAACAACTAATATTCTATAAAGCTTTTAAAGCCGCTTCGTAATCCGGCTCGTTAACGATGTCGTCAACTTGTTCGCTGTGCTTCACTTTACCATCTTCATCAATTACCACAACAGCCCTTGACAATAATCCGGCTAAAGGTCCGTCGGTCATTTTTACGCCGTAGTTTTGGCTAAATACTTCATCTTTGTATTCCGATGCAGAAACAACATCCTCCAGACCTTCGGCCCCACAGAAACGTGCATGAGCAAATGGTAAATCGCGCGAAACGCATAATACAACAGTGTTATCCTGTTTAGATGCTTCGGCGTTAAAACGGCGAACTGATGCCGCACAAACACCTGTATCCACACTTGGGAAAATATTTAAAACAAGCTTCTTTCCTTTAAAATCAGCTAAAGAAACCTCGCTTAAATCAGTTTTTACTAAAGAAAACTCAGGTGCTTCAGCACCTACTCTTGGAAGATCACCGGCTGTACTAACAGGTGAGCCTTTAAATGTAATTTTTGCCATTTTGTTCTATTAAATTGTTCTGATTCCTAAACAACGCACGGAAAGCTTTTGTTTGCCGAAAAATCAAAAAAAAGCTGAATACTTCAAAAGTATTCAGCCATACATATGATTATGTGAATATTATAACTATTCTATTTCATCTACTTTTTCTTCCAGATCCATCTCTTTGCGCAGTTTTCCTTCGTTATAAAAAGCATAAAAGGTAACCACACCAACCACAACGATTGTGTAATACACAAAAGATGGTATTGGCACCGGATCGCCCTTGGCATATGAGTGCATACCTGCCAGGTAATAATTAACCCCCAGGTAAGTCATTATAACCGATGCAAAACCAAATACCGACCAGAAATTAAAAGTGGTTAATCCGCGTAAGCCCGGAATAAATCGCATGTGCAGAATAAATGCATAAACCAGAATGGTAACAGCCGACCAGGTTTCTTTAGGATCCCAGCCCCAGTAACGTCCCCAGGACTCATTGGCCCAAATTCCTCCTAAAAAGGCACCAATGGTTAAAAAGTATAATCCAACCGTCATGGCCATTTCCGAGATGGATGATAACTCTTCGATGGTTAATGAAAATGCTTTATTGGTTTTGACCGACTTCATACCAAATAATATTAGATTCAGAAAACCCAATAATGCACCCAATGCCAGGAAACCATAACTGGCCGTAATAATAGCCACATGAATGGTTAACCAATAAGATTTTAACACTGGTACCAGGTTGGTTATTTCAGGATTCATCCAACTTAAGTGAGCAACCATTAGAATAATACCTGCAAAGAAGGATGTAACGGATAAGGCAATTGGACTTTGTCGACTAAAAATTAAACCAGATAGCAAAGTACTCCAGCCAATGTATAGCATCGATTCATAACCATTACTCCAAGGAGCATGACCAGAAATATACCATCTGAGAGCTAAACCTAGCGTATAAGCTACAAAGGCTATAACAATTAAAATCAGACTCCCTCTAACCAGCCACTTAAACTGCCATTTGGGATTTACCAATGTAAATAACTGGAAGAATAGTAAAACTAATCCGAGCACCAAAAAGTATGGCATCAGGCTCATAAATAACGAGCTGCCATTATAAAAAATCTCGATTTCTTTCTTTTTTTCCGAAGGCAAGATCTCATGCCCGTATTTTTGCTGGTAATCAGCTATGGCCTTAACATAGGTGGCTTCTTCACTTGCGTTACCCGACGACAAGGCTTCCACATACATTCCAAACAGATTGCGAACCAATAAACTGTCTTCCTGCGTCAGTCCTTTGGGTTTCGAACCTGGTGTCAGCCATGTTTCCTGGGCACCTGTTGGATTAGGAAATATCCTCAGGAAACTTCCCATCTGCGACATGTAGAACACATTAATCTGCTCATCTACCTTCACTGCCTCCTGCTCCAACTTATTTCGATAAGCGGGGCGTTTACGATAAGAGTCCTCCACCAGTTTACGAATTTTATATTCTCCTTTTTTGGAAAAGAAGTCTTCAAAAGCTGCTTTCTTACCACTAAGCTGTAACATCCCTTTTAGCTGATCATGCTTCACCGTTATCATGGGGATTTTTTGCCAATAAGCCGGATCAATCATCATGCTCAAAACAACTCTATCGGCCGACCAGCCTTTAAAAGTATTGTGTTTGGCCAATTTACGAACGACCTCGCTATTCAAGGTATTGAGTGGCTTCATACGCCCACCATTATCCTGAACCCAAAGCTGCCCGAATGCATCGGCCGACTCCTGAGAAATTTTATGTGGTGGATTTAACTCATCGGCAAAAGCAGTTGAACTAACCAATAAAGCTACCAAAAGCATTAGCTTTTGCTTATGTTTGTATATATCTGAGGTACGATTGGCCAATTGGCGAAAACGTGTGTTTGGAGCAAATAGTGCCGCAAACATACCTAAGGTCAGTAAAAAATAGCCGGCATAAGTAAGTAGGGTTCCCCACCAATCTCGATTAACTGAAAGAACTGTTCCCTTTTCATCCATATCGTAGGATGATTGGAAGAAACGGTAACCATGGTAATTCAATATATTATTCATAAAAATACGTCGATCTTCTTTTAAGCCGGTTCGCTCATCCAGCAAAGTGACTTCACTGGCAAATGAGCTTGGACTCTCGCTGCCCGGATAGCGCTCCAGTTCAAACTTATTCAAGTGTAATGAAAATGGTATGTGAATGTTTTTAGCGCCGTAACTTACAGCAAACTTAACACCATCAATTTCTTCAATATGAGGCTTACCCAAAACATCTTTTCTTCCAAAAACAAAGAAATCTTTTCGCTTATCACCCAATTCGGCAACAAACTTAATTGCATCGGGTAATCCCCGGCCGTTATCCCCTTCTACAGAGCGAGGCTCTATACCGGCACTTTCCAGATAATTGGTAAGCACCATCTTCAGATCACCAACACTGTACAACACACCATTAAAAAGCTTATGAACCGAATCGGCCGCAAAGGTTTGTGTATTTCCCGTCTGCATTTGCATCATACTGGCTTCTACCGAAGGTTTGTAGTGAGGCATATTGTCTTTCACACTTAAAATAATGGTTTGACCATCTTCCGTTTCCGGATCAAAGGCAATACGATAATCACCCACCTCAACTTCATCTCCCTGAAACAATGAAAACTCCTGTCGTCCTGCAGCGGCAGATAACACAAGACTTATGGCGGGTTTACCATCGGGCTTTTCGATTAGTTTTGAGGTAGCCTGCGGAATAAAAAGACTACTCTTTATTTTTAATTTGCCTTTAGGAGTTGAGAAACTTGAGCGATACTCGTTAGGACTGACAATTGAGTATAGCACATGCTCTTCGTCGTTATCTTTATAATCGCCTGAACTTACCTGCACGTTGACATACTGGTTGCTCGACAAGATTGTACTCGACTCCTGCCCTTCACGTATGTGCATCATACCTTCATAACCGATGTACCGGGTTACGGCCGCTCCAACTATGATCAGAAGAAAGGCCATGTGAAACGTCAGACCTGGCAGTTTTTTAATACTGAAACTATTAAATTTCAAAAGATTACCAACCATGTTAATGGCCAGCAGAACAAATACCAGTTCGAACCACCAGGCATTATATACCAATGCTTTTGAGGCATTCGTTCCAAAATCATTCTCGATAAAAGTGGCTACGCCTAACACCACAGCCAGAAAAATTAACAAACAACCCATTAACCAATAGGCGGTTAAGAACTCATATAATTTCTTCATGTTTAATATCTTGGATTTTATATTTCAATACATTCATCATGTTTAAGACCTAAGAAAAAGTCGCCAGTCACAAAATGCGACCTCAAAATAGTAAATAAGACCAATAAATCTGAATTTATAGCCAATTTTTTATTAAAAGTCATACTTCATCAGGTCAAACAGGTACAGACTTTTTTAAAGAAAAATTCGATGATAATTTACAGTTAAAAAATGTTAACCTTTTCTCTTATTGCGCGTAATAGCACCAATACTAATCGATATAAATTTGGAAGATGCGAATTACTACGAAGATTATCGTTTTTTCGCTGGGGATGTTGTTGATTTTAGCTTTAGCTATAACAATTCCATCAAGTTATGTGAGCTATAAAGCCCAGCAAAGGGAACTTGTTGAATTGGAAAAAATGTTGCGAGACAATTTTGATGGACTAATCAAACACGAGGTAGAAACAGTCATCAGTTTACTTGAAAAAGTCAATGCTGAGATACTTTCAGACAGTTTGACCTATGAAGAGGGAATCACTTTAGCGGCTAACCTGGTACGCGAACTTAGATATGGTGCTGATGGTTATTTCTGGGTAGACACGAAGGAAGGTGTAAATGTAGTATTGCTGGGCAAAAAAGATGTAGAAGGTAAAAGCCGTTGGAATCTTCAGGATGAAAAAGATAATTATCTCATTCAGAACATCATTAAGTCAGCTACCTCAGGGAATGGATACTCCGAATACTGGTTTGCTCGTCCCGGCGAAACTGAAGCTTCGCCCAAAAGAAGCTATGCTGCCTATTTTGAACCGTTTAACTGGGTGGTTGGAACCGGCAATTATGTGGATGATATTGAAGCAACAGTAAATGCAGAAAAAGAATTTATTCTTGGCCAAATGAGAAAAGGAATTACATTAAGTTTATTAATCACCTTAATGGTTTTGGTAATTTTCTCTTTTGTAATTATCTACTTTGGTCGTCGTTTTGCCACCAATATTATTACTCTGTCTAAAAGTACAGAAGAAATTGCCAACGGTAATTTAATGGTACAGCTTGAAAAAACACAGAATGATGAAATCGGTGTTTTACAGGAATCGCTTCAACGCACCACTGATAAGCTTAAAGAAATAATGAGCGAAATCATCGATGGCTCAGGTAACGTATTGGCTGCGAGTGAACAGATGGCTCAATCAGCTGAACACATCTCCAATGGTGCGACTTCGCAGGCCGCTTCTACCGAAGAAATATCTTCTTCCATCGAAGAAATGGTATCCAATATTCAGTCGAATGCCAACAATGCTTCACGAACAGAAATTACTGCCGGCAAGGCCGAAAAAGGCATTAATCAGTTACAGGATACTGTCAAGAAAAACCTGGAAGCCATGCAAAGTATTACCTCAAAGGTGGCTGTTATTAAAGACATTGCTGTTCAAACCAATCTCTTGGCATTAAATGCCTCGGTGGAAGCCGCACGAGCAGGCGAAGCCGGCCGGGGATTCTCAGTAGTAGCCGGTGAAGTCAGAAAGCTATCGGAAGTGACGCAGGCAGCTGCCGGCGACATTGATGAATTATCGGTAACCAGTTTGGAAATTGCTGAAAAGTCGTGGCAGGCCATGGAAGATCTACTGCCTGAAATTGCCAGTATCATACAAATGATTCGGGAGATTCTGGCCTCCAGCAAAGAGCAGGAAGCAGGTGCTAATCATATTAACAGTGCCATCCAATCATTGGTAAGCATCACATCAGAGAATTCTGCTTCATCTGAAGAAATGGCCTCCAGCTCCGAAGAACTGTCACGCCAATCAGAAATGCTTAACGAAACCATTTCGTTCTTTAAAACAAAATAACAAAACTCATAGAATTATGGCGCATTGCAACTTGCACACATTAAGGCTTTTTTGTTGCTTTGCACCGTTTTTATAACATATAACTGGAAGATAATCAATTTAAGATGAGAAGAATTTTAAGCGTACTGTTATTATCCATTATTACTGCATTGGTCGTCGCTCAAGAAAACAAAAAAACTTTCAATGTCGAAATACATGGATTTGTGGGCGTTAATGCCTATTTAGACACCCGCCAAAGTGCAAGCGCCAGAAATGGAAATATTTATCTGTTCCCTAAACCTTTTAAAGATGATGGAGCTGGTAATGATCTGAATGATGCCTCCTACTCAGACATTGATGCTGCATTTAGCCGCTTCAACATTGGAGTGTCCGGGCCTGATATGTTTGGTGCTAAAAGTTTTGCCTTTATCGAAGGTGACTTTCTGGGCGATAAAAGCCAGGATAATCAGGATGTCAACTTCCGTTTACGCCATGCATTTATCCGCCTTAATTGGGATAAAACCAGTTTATTGGTAGGTCAGTACTGGCATCCGCTATTTATAACCGAAAACTTTGCCAACACAGTGAACCTTAGTTGCGGTACTCCATACCACCCGCTGAATCGTCAGCCAATGGTACGAGTGGGTCGCCAATTAGATGACCGGTTTGAGTTAATCGGCTTTCTAATGATGCAAAATGACTTTTTGGACAAAGGCATGCACGAAGCATCGGAATACTCAAATATTCCTGAAACAGCCTTGCAACTAAAATATAAATCAGAGAATTTCTTTGCTGCTGTAACCGGTGGTTACAAAGTTCTTAAACCAGCCTTGGCCGATCCAAACACTGGTTTTAAAACAGATGAAACAGCCAAAGGAAGTTATTTCACCGGTTCGCTAAAGCATAATTTTGGTTCTTTTACATTGAAAACCGAAGCACTTTTCACAGCTGGTATGACCAACGTGGTAATGCTTGGTGGTTTTGCCGAGAAAACCAACGCTTCTCAGGAACGAGAATATACAGCCATTAAAAACTTCTCTACCTGGGCCGATATTGAATCCAATGCGAAAAAGATAAAACCTGGTTTATTATTGGGTTATACCGAAAACCTTGGTGCTTTTGATAAGGCGACGATGATAATTGAGGATAATAAAGCAAAATATACTATTGGTGGAAACATTGCCAATATGTATTCCATCGTTCCGCGTGTTAAATTTATGGCAAGTCCTAAAATGTGGTTTGGAATTGAGTGGATGTATGTTGTTGCTGCCTACGGAAGTGAATACGATGAGTATGCTAAACCAATTGACACAACAAATTACACCAACAATCGTTTTACAGCGAGTATGCGTTACTCCTTTTAAAAATCAAGCATTGTGAAACAGAAACTGGCAGTAATAGCCATCTTAATGATTATTGCCGGCTTTGGCATGATCCACAGCACAAAAGGCATTATGGAAATAATCAGCATGCTTTTAATTGGCGTAGGTTGTGCTTATCTGCTATTTTTGCTACTGAAAAATAAGTCTAAGGACGAATAAAAGCTTGAAGCATGTTTTCGAAAGAAGAGGCGAAAGAAATACGACAGCAATTCTGGCACAAGTTGGAAAACCGCACTCGACGTATACCTGGTCAGAAAGGTAAAAAGATCAAGTGGATTTTTGATGAAACCAATATCAAAGGCCTGGATTTACGATTTGATATTAACCGCGAGCGGGCCATTGTAGCCTTGGAGATTAATCATCGTAGTGAAGAGCGTCGCTTGCAGTTGTACGAAAAGCTGGAAGCCTGTAAAAGCATCTTTGAAAACGAATTTGGAGGTTCACTCACCTGGGATTACCTTTATACAAAATCTGAAGGACGCGATGTTTGCCGGGTTTATGAAGAGTTATCACCGGCTGACATGTATCAGCAAGATCAGTGGCCCGAAGTCATGAAGTTTATGATTGACCGGATGATTCGTTTGGAAAAGGCCTTTTTAGAGGTTAAAGATTTCTTGCTCCACGATGAATTAGGAGCTTAAACAGATACACTATTAAAATACAATTAGAGGCTTATCCATCGGGGTAAGCCTTTTTTGTAGAACTTGCACAAATGAAACTCCGATGTAAACAAGCATCCTAAATCATCGGTATCGAAGGGAAAACTGAGCGTTAAATCAGAACCTGCATTGTTTTTCAGAATATGGTAGATGATGGCATGCACACCACCAAAATCCTCCAATAAGGATGCACAATGTATCAAAGTCAGATGATTATTAAATTTTAGCAAAAAGGCACCGGCAATCATCTCATTATATTCATCATAAGCAGCATAAATGGCCGCGCTCTTAAAGCGAATGGAAAAACTAAGGATCTGTAACAGCTGATTAAGCTGTTTCTTTTTAGCCAAAACATCTTTACGTTTGACATATTCGGTATACAAACCTGCATCCAATGACCTTACTACACTCATCTTGTTTTCCTGATATCCTTTAACTGCACTAATAACAGAAGCATGCATTCGATCTTTAACATGATCGATTGGTTCGATTAAGTCGAGAACTGCGATTTGCTTTTCATCAGTTTGTGTAAATAGTTCTGCAGGCAATTTATTGTAGTGATTCATCACCAACGAAACATGGTAATATGAGATTTCATTAAGAAAGTCTGTCAGGATTTGATCTGCAACTGGCACATTGTTAATTAATCCCAAATAAGGACTCCAGTATGGTGTATAAATTTGCTGCCCAAATACACCAAATTTTATTGGCAAAGGCAAAACAGCATCGTAATCGTTAAGTATTATGGCATCCCAATTCTTGCTAATAATGTCGAGGTACCAGGTTTGCGCAAAAACATGCCCGTTTACCGATTTTTTAACACAAGCATCCCATTTATTGTCATCAATCTCGTCTCGCTTTAAGGTCCTAATAGTTTTCATGTTCTTATATCATCCCTTCATCGGCATAACTAAAATATCCACTATCTGTAACAATAATATGGTCGAGCACCGGAATATCCATGATGCGCCCTGCTTCACTCATTTTCTTGGTTATCTTGGTATCGGCATCGCTTGGTTGCAAATTACCACTGGGGTGATTGTGGCATAAAATAATGGAAGAAGCCAAATGATCAATCGCCGATTTTAGTATCAATCGTACATCAATCACAGTACCCGATATTCCACCCTGGCTCACTTTATTTCTTGCAATAACTTTGTTGGATCGGTTTAACATTAACACCCAAAACTCTTCGTGTGGCAAGTCACCCAATATTGGCTGAAACAAATCACAAACATCTTTACTTGAAGTAATTTTCGCCTGTGCTTCGCTGTCTTGTAGTTTCCGCCTTCTGCCCAATTCAAGAGATGCCACAATGCTAATTGCCTTGGCATCGCCAATACCATGATAATTTGATTTTAGATCATTCACGGTTTTCTTGCCAAGGGTGTTCAAATTATTCTGGCAGTCTTTCAGTATCTTTTTCGATAATTCCACAGCACTCTCTTTAGCACTGCCCGAACCTATTAAAATGGCCAGGAGTTCGGCATCAGATAAGGAAGACAAACCCTTGTAAATTAATTTTTCGCGAGGTCGATCCTCTAGAGCCCACTCTTTAATACTGAGGTGTTCGTATGTCTCCATATCTTATTCTTTTAACAGAAAAGATAAAGAGGCTAAATGAGAAAGTAAATATTAGGATACGAAAAAAGCCCTCTAAAAAGAGAGCTTTTGTGCAGTCCCTAGGAGAATCGAACTCCTGTTTCAAGGATGAAAACCTTGCGTCCTAACCACTAGACGAAGGGACCTTATGCCTATTTTGGCTATAAAGTTTTAGTTGCAGTCCCTAGGAGAATCGAACTCCTGTTTCAAGGATGAAAACCTTGCGTCCTAACCACTAGACGAAGGGACCTTATTGCTTTTTATTAAAGCGTGTTAACGTGTTTAGTTAACTTCGACTTTAAGTTAGCAGCCTTATTCTTATGAATAATGTTTCTTTTTGCAAGCTTATCAAGCATTGAAGCAACTTTTGGAAGCAATTCCTGAGCAGCTTCTTTTTCAGATGTACCTCTCAATGCTTTCACCGCGTTACGAGCTGTTTTTGCATAGTAACGGTTGTGAAGTCTTCTTTTCTCTATCTGACGAATTCGCTTTTTCGCTGATTGATGATTTGCCATCTTACTACAATTAAAAATTGTTAATCTTTATATTAGCAGTCCCTAGGAGAATCGAACTCCTGTTTCAAGGATGAAAACCTTGCGTCCTAACCACTAGACGAAGGGACCTTATTGCCTTTGAACATACGCTCATGTCTCAAATGCGGATGCAAAGATATAGCAAATTCAAATCCCTCCAAATTTTTTTACAAAAAAACTTGCAAAAATTTTCACCTTTCTCACCTAACCCCATCCCATTAATCTAATTTTCTTTAAGTTATCGTCAATTATGATTCTAATCAGGACTTTTTACTCTTATTTAATTTGCACACCATTTTATTAATGCTTTATTTTGTATCGGTGAAAAGTGGAAGGATTTGGCTGATTGCAACCACTCAAAAAAAGTGCTAAAACGCAAACTTCGTTTGTACTTCCCTTTTTCACATGTCAATATAATATTAACGAATTTCTGTAATGCGTGTTACAGACTTATTATTTTAATGATATGGGATATTTATTCACATCAGAATCAGTTTCTGAAGGGCATCCGGATAAAGTAGCGGATCAGATTTCAGATGCTTTGCTTGATAACTTTTTGGCCTTCGACCCTAATTCAAAGGTAGCATGTGAAACCTTGGTAACTACCGGACAAGTTGTATTGGCCGGAGAAGTACGTTCAAAACATTATGTAGACGTACAAGAAGTAGCTCGCCGCGTAATTAACCGCATTGGTTACACAAAGAGTGAATATCGTTTCGATGGTGATTCATGTGGTGTCTTCTCTTCCATTCATGAACAATCAGCTGACATCAACCAAGGTGTTGACCGTTCAGAAAAAATGGAACAGGGAGCAGGCGACCAGGGAATGATGTTTGGTTATGCCTCTAAAGAAACGGACGATTTTATGCCAATCTCGCTGGAATTATCGCACCGTTTATTAATGGACATGGCTGATATTCGTCGTGAAAGTAAAGAAATGACCTACCTGCGTCCTGACTCAAAAAGCCAGGTAACCATTGAATATGGTGACGACAATCAACCGAAACGCGTTCACACCATTGTAGTATCTACCCAGCACGATGACTTTGATGACGACGAACCAATGTTGGCTAAGATTAAAGATGATGTGCGTAATGTTTTAATTCCGCGCACCATCTCAAAGCTTCCGGCACGTGTGCAGGCACTTTTTGACGACAACTATATATTACATGTAAACCCAACCGGTAAATTTGTTATTGGTGGTCCGCATGGCGACACCGGATTAACAGGTCGTAAGATTATTGTTGATACCTATGGTGGTAAAGGTGCTCATGGTGGAGGTGCTTTCTCTGGTAAAGATCCAAGTAAAGTGGATCGATCAGCCGCCTATGCTTCGCGTCACATGGCAAAAAACATGGTAGCTGCCGGATTGGCTGATGAAGTTTTGGTTCAATTATCCTACGCTATTGGAGTCGCTCAACCAGTTGGTGTTTTTGTTGATACCTACGGTACTTCAAAAGTAGATTTAAGCGACGGTGAAATTGCTGTTAAAATTGCCGAAGTATTTGACCTTCGTCCAGCGGCCATTGAAGAACGCTTAAAGCTTCGTCATCCGATGTATGAAGAAACCGCTGCTTATGGACACATGGGAAGAACTCCTAAAACAGTTAATAAGGTATTTGAATCGCCTTACTTTGGTAAGAAAGAATTCGAAGTAGAATTATTTACCTGGGAAAAACTGGATTATGTCGACAACATTAAGAAAGCATTTTCTCTATAGAATAAGATAACATTCATATTAAAGTCTTATTATCACAATAAATCATTATTCGCTGATAATAAGACTTTTTTATATCAACTTACCTTTCTGACGGCATGGTTTTTGTTTAAGCACAAGCATCTCATTATTAACTTAAAACCTATCGCCATGAGAAACTTTATCATTTTAATCACATTTACCCTCTTCATTACTTCCTGTGCAACTCATATGGGTGTTATGTCAAGCAATGCTTCGATATCCGATGCAAATTTTAACCTTAAAGGTTTAGCCATTGGAACCTCCAAAACCACGCATGTACTCGGCATTGGAGGTTTGGGTAAAGATGCTTTAATATTAGAAGCCAAGCGTAACCTTTACACCAATTATCCCCTTAAACAAGGGCAAGCCTTAGCCAATGTAACTGTTGATATCAAGAGAAGCTTCTTCCCCTTTGTAGCCACAACAAAAGCAACAATAACCGCCGATGTTATTGATTTTAACAATAAGCCGGATGATTCATCCTTTGATGCCTTTAACAAGCAATTCAATAAGACTTACATTGGGCCTTTTACTCCCAATCAGAAGGTGGGAGTAAACAAACTGAAAAATGTTGAAGTAGCAACAGTTGTTGAATCTGATAAAAAAAGGAGTACAATCTTAATTCAGAACAAAAATGGTAATTATCGCCTTAAAAAGGTTAAAAACAAAAAGCTGTTTGGCTACAATGAAGACTCAACCGATAAATATAAAATTGGAGAAACGGTTAAGTTTGAACTAAATGGAAAAACATATGCCGGAACCATTCAGGGAATTAACGACGACATAGTGATTGTTTACACCTTCATAACTAAATCAAGTAGTAAAATGATCAATGTTAAAAAGAAAAACATCATCGAATAAATTACAAAGGCAGCCAATTGGCTGCCTTTCCTTTTATCTCTTGAAGTAAGCTATTGTTTCTTTTAGTTTTTCTGCCAACTGGGTTAGATGCTCCGAGTTATTTGTAAAGATTGATGCAGATCCGGAGTTTTGTTGAGTTACCTCATTCAACTCCTGAATGGCCCGATTAACCTGTTCTGCCCCACTTTGCTGTTCGTAGCTCGAAGCTGTTATTTCCTGCACCAACTGAGTTGTTTTCTCAATCTCCGGTATTATTTCTTCCAATTGCTTGCCCGATTTTTCAGCCGCTTCAACCCCATGCTGTGTCAGATCGATTATTTCAACAGCAGCTTTTTGTGATCGTTCAGCAAGCTTTTTAACTTCAGCAGCCACCACGGCAAAGCCTCGTCCCTGCTCTCCTGCCCTCGCTGCTTCCACAGCTGCGTTTAAAGCCAGAATATTGGTTTGTTTAGCAATCTCTTCGATAATGGTAATCTTTTCAGATATCTCCTGCATCGATTGAGTAGTGTCTTTCGAACTCTCAAAACCAACTTTTATACCGTCGGCGGAAGCAAGTGCTATTTTCTCAGTCTGCTTAGAGTTTTCGCTATTTTGCTGTATGGTTGCTACCATCTCCTCCATAGACGACGAGATTTCTTCGGATGATGCAGCCTGATTTGAAGCACCCTCTGATAATTGGTTAGATGAGCTGGCCAATTCCATGCTGGCAGAATTAATGGCATCGGAACTTTCTACAATCTCATTAACGATCTTTTTCAAATTAACGATCATATCCTGAAGTGCCCGACCTAAATCTCCGGCTTCATCCTGCTGACTGTCGTCCACATTAATAACTGCATTTAATTTTCCGTCGGCAATTTCCCTGGCAATCTCGGCACTTCGCACAATTGGCTGCACAACTTTACCCGCTGTAATGTATACAATAATATAAAGGATAACCAGGCCTAAAAAGCCAATGAGCAAACTGGTATAGAAAATATTGTTGGCCTCCTTTAAAATAATAGACTTTGGTACTTCCGTTCCAAGCGTCCAGGTTGTTTCAATACCATCGAATTTTACCGGTGTAAAGGTGGCATAGTATTCCTGATCAGTGTCCGAGTTTTTGTATTCAAAACTATATGCCTCTTCCTTGGCCGTCTTATTCAGGGCCTCGAAATATTCCGGATTAACAGATTCATTAGCATCAAGAAGTTTTTCAGAAATCAATTCTGTTTTGGTGTGCGCTACAATACTTGTATCGCGGGCCACCAGGTACGAGATGGCGCCCTCGTAGGATTTCATGTTCTGAATAATCTTCGACATCTCATTGAGGCTGATATCAACCCCAACCAAGCCAAGATAATTGCCATTCGCATCCTGAAGCGGAGCCGTAATCGACGTCATTAAAATGCCGGCCAGTTCTTTGGTCACCACATCGTAATACGGATTCCACACATCCGACTGATTATAGTCGCGCGCCTGATAATACAAGCTCGTTAATACATCGTTGTTCTGATCAACAACCTCTGAAGTCTGGGTCAACTTGTTGTTTAATCTGAAAACCACATTTCGTTGCCTTCCATTGCGCAGGTCGTAAGTCGGATCTAGGGCTTTCAACTCCCAAATCTGCCAGGTTGATAATAACTCAGGGTTATTTTGACACCATCCGTATAAAATATCGCCAAATACCTTTTCCCTGTATGCCTTATCCATTGCCAGATAATTATTATAGTTATCACGAATGGTGTTAACAGACGAAATTACCTGATTAATATCGTTTTGTATCAGGTTACACGATGCACTAAGGTTGGCATCAATAATTTCTTCCGAATTCTTTAAAGCGTTCTGTTTTAACTGAAAGCTAATAAAAGTTAGTGTGGCTCCATAAATAAGCGTGAAGGAAACAAGAATGTAAACCAACAACTTACTTTTCAAGCGTAAATTAATAAGTTTGTTCACGTTAATCAATTTTGGTTGCTACCCCGTATTTAGTCAATCATGTTACGAATATAACAACCAAAAGTTATATATGTTATAACTTTTATCATATATGCACAAAAAAACCGATCAAAGATCGGTTTTTAAAGGCTGAACTGCTATTCTGCATTACTTAAATAACATCACTTTAAACATTAATTCAAAATCATCATAGATCATTTTATCTCCTAAGTTGTCAAAAAACTTACCCGATCCATAACGTACATCGTACTTAGTACGATCGATAGTAATTTTACCTTTTAATACGTTCCCGTCCTGCTTAATATCAAACGCAACAGGATGAGTCTTACCCTTTATCGTGAGGTTTCCCTCTGCTTTATAGCCATTCTCTGAACCCTCAACTTTCGTCAACTTTAAAACACTTAGCGGATATTTATCAACGCTAAAGAAATCATCAGATTTTAAATGCCCCACCAGTTTGGCATTGTAATCCTGGTTTTCAATATCGGTACACGTAATGCTGTTCATATCAACTTCGAACATACCGCCTTTAAGTTTCTTTTTATCCCATTTCAGTTTGGCCGATTTAAACTTAATGTGACCTGTGTGTTCACCTGTCACCTTTTTACCCAACCAGGTTATTTTGCTTGAATTAATGTCAATCTGCTTTTCTTGTGCGATCGCACTTGTTAAGATAAACGTAAAAGCTGCAATCAATAATGTTATTCTTTTCATATCAGGTGTATTTTAATGATTACTATCAACTTGATAAAAGAAAAACAGCGCCCGGGAATCAATGGTTCATATAAGCCTGTTAAAAGTTTGTTAACAGAGAATCAAATTGGTTAGACAAATGTTCATGCCATTTGGGTTAAAATCAAGCCTAACATCACGCTATAAACCAACATACCTGATCATTACAAGCAAACCAAACCTTAATCAGCCTCTTATTTAATTTATTTTCCATTGCTGATTTAAGCCATATACTTTATATTTTTAAAGCTTAAAGCACATATTAAAAGATTATCATGATTTATTTAAAGAATCTTGTTATTAGCGCCTGCCTCATTGTTGGCTTACAATCTTCTGATTCATCAATTTATCACAAAAACTGGATTGATTTTAATAAGAACGGACGTAAAGATGTCTATGAAAACCCGAAAGCTCCCATTGAGAAACGAGTGGATGACTTATTGAGTCAAATGACCATTGAAGAGAAAACCTGCCAGATGGTAACCCTGTATGGCTACGGCCGTGTAGCTAAGGATGAGATACCGACGGATAACTGGGCGAATGAACTTTGGAAAGATGGTCTTGCCAACATCGATGAGGCATCCAACGGGGTATACAAAGATGCCAAATACAAATACCCATACGACAAGCACGTGTGGGCACTGAATGAAATTCAAAAGTTTTTTGTTGAAAAAACACGCCTGGGTATACCAGTTGAATTTACCAACGAAGGTATCAGGGGCTTAAACCATTATAAGTCGACGTCTTTTCCGGCACAAATCGGCATGGGCTGTACCTGGAACCCGAAACTGGCCAATAAGGTTGGTTTATGCATTGGCCAGGAAGGAAAAGCCCTGGGCTATCACAACATTTACTCGCCGGTACTGGATGTAGCCCGCGATCAGCGTTGGGGACGCATTGTGGAATGTTTTGGCGAAGATCCTTTCCTGGTGAGCGAAATTGGCTTGCAAATTACCAAAGGCATCCGTCACCACGGACTAAGCAACACCTTAAAGCACTATGCTGTTTATTCGGCACCTAAAGGTGGACGCGATGGTCATGTGCGACTTGATCCGCACATTGCTCCGCGCGAAATGCACCAGGTTTACCTGTATCCTTTTAAACGTGTGATAAAAGAAGGTGATGCCATGGGTGTAATGAGTTCCTACAATGATTACGACGGCGTACCGGTAACAGGCAGTCACTATTTCTTATACGATTTGCTTCGAAAGGAATTTGGTTTTAAGGGCTATGTAGTTTCCGACAGCGATGCGGTAGCCTGGTTATATTCGAAACACAAAGTGGCCGAAACCTACAAAGAGGCTGTGAGACAAACGGTGGAAGCCGGACTAAATGTACGTACCACCTTTAACCACCCAAAAAACTTTGTTGAACCACTGCGAGAATTGATTGCCGAAGGTGCCATTTCGATGGAGGTAATCGACGAGCGTGTCCGCAATGTATTGTACGTGAAGTTTAAAGAAGGTTTGTTTGATCAACCTTACCGATCGGAAAAAAATGCTCTGGCCGACGTTAGAACCAAAGAGCACATTGAGCTTTCGAAACAAGCTTCGAGAGAATCGTTGGTACTGCTTAAAAACAAGCAACAAACTTTACCGCTCGATTTAAATAATCTGAAAAATATTTTAGTGGTTGGGCCAAATGCGAAAGCACAAAGCAGTTCCGTAAGTCGTTATGGTGCGCTGGGTGTTGATGTACATACGCCCCTGCAAGGCATCCAATCCTTTACCAATAATAAGGTTAAGGTTGATTACGCTTTAGGCTGTACCCTTGGCGATAAATATTGGCCACACTCAGAGGTGATTGACTATCCCTTGGATGCCGACGAGCTGGAACTAATGAAAGAGGCCACTGATAAGGCAAAAGAAGCAGATGTAATTGTTGCTGTATTGGGTGAAGATGAAAGCATGGTGGGTGAAAACCTAACCCGCACCTCCTTAAACCTGCCGGGCCGCCAAAGGCAATTGCTAACGAAACTAAAAGAAACCGGCAAACCGCTTATCGTCGTGTTAATTCACGGCCGACCTTTATCGATTAATTATTCTCAAAGAGAAGCGGATGCCATTATTGCGGCTTGGTTCCCGGGCGAATTCGGGGGCGATGCCATTGCCGAAACCATCTTTGGAGCCTATAATCCGGCAGGACGATTATCAACCACCTGGCCGGCATCGGTGGGGCAAATTCCATTGAACTTCCCTTTCAAACCTTATTCGCAGGCGGGTCAGGCCAAAGAAGGACCCAATGGAACCGGTGAAAGCCGCATGGTTGATCCGCTTTATCCATTCGGATTTGGCTTGTCATACTCAAGTTTTAAGTACAGCAACCTGAACCTTGAGAACGACATGAGTTGTAGCGCAGGAAAACTAACTGTGTCATTCGACATCACCAATACCAGCAAGGTCGACGGTGACGAAGTTCCTCAGTTATACATCAAAGATCATTTCAGTTCGGTTACTACTTACGACTGGCAATTAAGAGGTTTTGAACGCATTCACATTAAAGCCGGTGAAACGCAAAAGGTACAATTCACCATTACGCCAGATCAACTGGCACTTTTAAATCGTGAGATGAAAGAAGTGACCGAGCCCGGTAGTTTTGGTATTGCCATTGGTGCTTCATCAACCGACATCCGCTTAAAAGACACATTCGAAATTAAAAATAACTAGCATATGAATACTAAGTTTTCTTACCTGTTAATGATTGCTGCCATCCTTGCTTTAACAGGCTGCCAGCAATCAAAAACCGAAAAAGATGATCTCCTTCAATATGTCGATCCATTTATTGGCACAGGATTTCATGGCCATACTTTCCCGGGAGCTACCATGCCTTTCGGAATGGTGCAGCTCAGTCCCGATACCCATTTGGACGGCTGGGACTCAAGCAGTGGTTACCATTACGACGACAAACAAATTTATGCCTTTAGCCACACACATTTAAGTGGTACAGGTATTGGCGACTTGGGCGATGTGGCACTTCTGCCCTACTCCAAAACGACGGAAGCCATACCTGTTGCAAGTTTTGAGAAAGCAACTGAAAAAGCTGCTCCGGGTCATTACCAGGTTCACTTAAGTAATTTTGATGTAAATGTGGAGTTGACAGCCACTCTGCGCGTTGGAATGCACAAATACGCTTTTAAGCAGGCCAACGATCGAAATGTGATGCTTAACCTGTCGCACATCCTGCAACCAGGCTGGGGGCACAAAATGATCAATAACACCTGCGAGATAATTGATGACAAAACCATCGAGGGTACGCAATACACCTCGGGCTGGGCACACAACCACCTGGTGGCTTATCGCATTGAATTCTCTGAACCGGTTGCTGCAACCAAAGTAATTATCGATGGTGAAGAACAAAAGGTAAAAGCATTTGAATCCAATGATGCACAGGTACACCTGAAGTTTGCAGAAAACGATCAGCCCTTGTTGGTAAAGGTGGCTATTTCGGCTGTTGATCCGGCCGGTGCCAGCAAAAACATGCAGGCCGAATTACCGGGATGGGACTTTGACGACATCGTTAAGCAAGCACAAACAGAATGGAACGACAGGCTTCAGCAAATGAGTATTGAAACACCTGACCTGGCCATTAAAAAGAATTTCTACACTGCCTTATACCATTCCATGATGGCACCTTTTATCTGGCAAGATGTGGATGGTCGCTACCGTGGTATGGATAAACAAATTCACCAGGCACCCGAAGGACATATTAACTACACAGTATTCTCGCTGTGGGATACATTCCGTGCGTTTCACCCATTGAATACTATTATCAATCCTGAGAAAGCCGGTATCTGGAGCGAAGCACTTGTTCAGAAATACCGCGAAGGAGGCATTTTACCTAAATGGCCTTTAGCCAGCAACTACACCGGAACCATGGTGGGCTATCCTGCCGTATCGGTATTGGCCGATGCCGTTGCCAAAGGTCTGGCACCTGAGAATCTGGACGAATGGCTGCAAGCCGCTGTTACCTCATCGACCTGGCAACCTGAAATTGTAGAGAAATTCAAGGGCACACGCGAACAAAACGTAATGACCCGCCACATTTACTTTAAAGAAACGCTTGGGTGGGTACCGAGTGACTCTATTTCCGAATCGGTTTCATATGGTTTGGAAATGGCATATTACGACTGGTGTGTGGCACAGATAGCCAAGGCTGCCGGCAACCAAAAGATTGCAAAAGAATACAAAGCCAAAAGTGAATATTTCCGCCATTATTTCGATGATGAATCAGGTTTAATGCGTGGTAAGAACTACGATGGCTCATGGGTAACACCATTCCGCCCACGCTATTCGAGTCACGAGAAAAGCGATTACGTGGAAGGAAACGCCTGGCAGTGGAGCTTCTTTACGCCGCATGCCAACGACCAGTTAATTGAGTTATACGGTTCCGCCGATCGCTTTGAAGCCATGCTCGATACCTTGTTCACTACCGATTCAACCATTGAGGGCGAACATGCTTCGGGTGACATTACCGGATTAATCGGTCAGTATGCCCACGGTAACGAGCCGAGTCATCACATGGCTTATTTGTATAACTGGACCAATGCTCCGCACAAAGCAAACGAGCGTTTGGATCAGATCATGCGCGAGTTTTACCTGCCCGAACCGGCCGGTATTATCGGTAACGAAGATTGTGGTCAGATGTCGGCCTGGTATGTAATGAGTGCCCTTGGTTTTTACCAGGTATGCCCGGGCGATGCAACTTATACAACCGGTCGTCCGATGGTGGATAAAGCGACTATTAAAGTTGGCGAGCATCCGCTTGAAATCATTGCTCACAACAACTCACCAGAGAATATGTATGTTGAAAAGATTGTACTAAATGGCCAAAAACTGGACAAACCATTCTTTACGCATCAGCAATTACTCGATGGTGGTAAGTTGGAATTCTTTATGAGTAATCAATATTAATGATAAGATTGAAGACTTAAGAATCAAGACATAAGAGATTAGGTTTAAAAAGTTAAACTTTTAATCGAATTAACTAATGAGATGATTCATCTGTTCCTTTTCAAATAAACTGGATCATCTTGTGCCCTATGTCTTGAGTCTTTTGTCTTCATTTATACTTAAATACAATCCCAATTATGCAACGTAGATCCTTTCTAAAAAAATCAGGTTTAGCCGTTGGAGGTGCTTTACTGGCACCTTCGATTCTATCCGCAACAAATAATACTGTCGATTTTAAATCCATGCGTCCGGTAAAAGAAAAGCGCTGCTTTTCGAGCAAGGAAGTGGAGAAGCTGATTAAAAAAGTTAAGTCTAAAATTGCCGATCAGGAGCTGGCCTGGCTGTTTGAAAACTGCTTCCCCAACACCCTGGATACAACGGTTGATTTTGAATACATCGACGGGCAACCCGATACCTTTATTATTACAGGCGATATCGATGCCATGTGGTTGCGCGACAGTACAGCCCAGGTATGGCCTTATATGCCGCTTATCAACAAAGATAAAGAGCTGAAAGAGTTGATTAAAGGTTTGATTAACCGTCAGACTAAATGTATCCTTCTCGATCCGTATGCCAACGCCTTTTATAAGGATGTTAACAAAGAATCGCACTGGAAAAGCGATCACACACAAATGTTGCCGGGTGTTCACGAACGCAAGTGGGAAATCGACTCGCTCTGTTATGCCGTGCGTTTGGCCCATGGTTATTACGAGCTGACAGGTGATAAAAGCATCTTCACCGAAGATTGGCACAAAGCAGCCAAACTGATCATCGAAACATTTAAAACCGAACAACGCAAAGAGGGTAAATCGCCTTACACATTCAACCGGGTAACCGGCCAGATGCTCGATAGTCCTGTTAACTGGGGAACCGGTCGTCCTATCAAACCGGTAGGCTTAATCAGTTGCATGTTCCGTCCGTCGGATGATGCCACGCTCTTCCCTTTCCTCATTCCATCCAACGTGTTTGCTGTTATCAGCCTGAAACAAATTGCAGAGATCAGCACCAAAGTATTGGGCGATGCCAAATTGGCCAAGGCTGCCAGCGATCTGGCCAACGAAGTGGATGAGGCCATTAAGCAATACGCGATAGTAGAACACCTCGACTATGGTAAAATCTATGCCTACGAAGTGGATGGTTTTGGCAATAAAGTGTTTATGGACGATGCCAATGTGCCATCACTCATGTCGCTGGCTTACCTGGGGGCTCACCAGCCTACCGATGCTCTGTATCAGCGCACACGTAAATTTTTATTGAGCGATAACAACCCTTATTTCTTAAGAGGTAAGGTGGCCGAGGGACAGGCGAGTCCGCATACCGGACATGAGCGCATCTGGCCAATGGGCATCATATTAAGAGCCATGACCAGTACCGACGACAAAGAGATTAAGAAATGCCTGGACATGCTGAAGGCCACCCACGCCGACACAGGCTTTATGCACGAAGGCTTTAATAAAGATGATGCCAAGGATTACACACGCGATTGGTTTGCCTGGGCCAACACCTTGTTTGGCGAGCTGATTGTGAAGGTTTATCACGAACGACCACATCTGCTTAAGTAAACCTTTTAATAAAACATATAATAGGCCGGCATTTACATGCTGGCTTTTTTTTGATTTATTAGCTACTTATTTACTGCTACTTACACGGCATCAGGAAAGGAAATTTAAAATAAAAAGCATTTTCTTGTAACGCTTCTCATCATTTGGAATCCTTAGGGAAACAAAAAAATAAAATCTAAAAACGATGAGAACCATTAAAAGCATTTTAGTCGCCCTAATCATTAGCATTTCAACTTCTACAATTCAGGCCAATGAAGCACAGCTTCAGGCTAAGGTAACAGGCCACGGCAGCCCTGTGGTATTTCTTCCCGGCTTTGCGTGTTCGGGCGATGTATGGAATGACATTATTAAACCCTTTGAATACCAATACGAGTGCCACACCATCTCCTATCCGGGCTTTAACGGCATACCTGCTCCCGACACCTTATGGTACCAAACAGTTGCCGATCAGGTAAATGATTACATCAATAAACTGGATGAAAAACCCATAATTGTTGGACATAGTTTAGGGGGTACACTGGCTATGGAAATGGCCATCAGACAAAGCAAATGCTCCAAAATTATATTGGTTGATGCCCTGCCTTGCATTGCCCAGGTAATGATGCCGGGCGTAGCACTTGAATCACTCATATACGATTCGCCTTATAACAAAAACATCATGAACATGAATGACGAGCAGTTTCATGCTATGGCGAACCAGATGGCTGGTTTTATGGTACGTAACGAAGAGAAGAAAAAACTGATTGTTGAGTGGATGGCGCAAGCCGACCGTAAAGCCTATACCCACGGCTATACCGATTTGTTAAAAACCGACCTGAGAGAAAGCATCGCATCCATTGATATTCCGGTTTTAGTATTGGCCGCTGTACCTTTTAACCTCGAACAAACCGAACAGATTATTAGTGCTCAGTATCAAAATCTGAAAGACAAAAAGATTGCGTACATTGAAAATAGCGCTCATTTCATTATGTACGATCAACCAGAATGGCTTATTTCGCAAATCCAATCATTCCTGAACTAACAATGACCAAACAAGCAGAATTTGAATCCATCTACGAGGCTTATTATCCGAAGGTATTTCGCTTGTGTTCGGGCTACGCTTCGGGCAGAGATGATTGGGCCAAGGAAACGGCACAGGATGTTTTTATCACCGTTTGGAATAAGCTGGAAACGCTGAATGACCAAAAAGCCTTGCCCGCCTGGATCTACCGAATCGCTTTTAACACCTGCATGAAACGCCTGAAAGAGCGCAAGCACCAGGCTGTATTAAGCGATCAGCTACCCGACCCGGCCTATTCGCCAGAACAGCAGAGTGAAGCCAACGAGATGATTCAGAAAATACACCGGGCACTGGCGCATGTGAGCGTCGATGAAAAGAACCTGATTCTATTGATGCTAGAAGGACTTGAAAACGATGACATCTCAGATATTCTGGGTATTTCTCGCAGTCACCTGAGGGTGAAAATGCACCGAACGCGTCAGAAACTTAAAACTCTATTGGAAAATGAAAGAATTTAACGATATACAATCGCTTTGGCAACAGCAAAATACCGATGCATCGCACAATGCCACTGAGCTTATTGAAATGGCCGAACAACAAAAACGAAGATCAATAAAGAAACACCGTGCCGGCATTCTTACTTTAAGTATCACCTCACTCGTTCTGATTACCTTATGGCTAATTACGCCCTTTAATAATGCGGTAGCTTACGGCCTTACCATTATGATTTCTGCCCTGATTACCCGCATTGTGTTGGAGGTGTATAGCTACATGTGCATGAATAAAATTGATATTACCGAAGTAGCTTCTGTTTACAAAAAACAAATAAGCGCCTTTTATAAACTACGGAAACAATTGGTTACATGGTTTACCGCCCTGGCCGTAATCGCCTACATTACGGGATTTGCCATCATGTTACCGGTTTTTAAACAAACCCTTCCCATCTGGTTTTACTGGTACATTGTTATCTTTCTGATTATTGGCATTCCTCTTTCGGCCTTCTTCTTAATACGCCAGGCTCGCAACGAAATTAAAGATCTGAAGAAAGTATTATCGCAACTAGACTAAGGAAAAACCTGTGTCGGGTTTTAAAAAAGTTGTGTCAGGTTTTTAAAAACTTGACTCACGTTTTTAGAAAGTCTCTTGAGTAAATTTAAAAAGTCTCTTGAGCAAAAATGAAAAGTCTCTTGAGCAAATTTAAAAAGTATCAAGAGACTTTTTTTTCCTATTAATACACCCTTGTTGCTTACTCAATTTTCTTATTTTAACATACACTAAAAAGCAGATAGCCATCTCGGGGTTCGATCAGAGGGAGGTGGAATAAGAAAGAAAAGTTGTAGGGGCCGGTGCTTGGGTGAATTTGAATTATTAGAGAATATAATCGTATGAATAAATGTACTAAAAATGTTATTCTATATTTTTGTCTTGGCAGTTTCTTTATAACGTGCCTTAATTCTTGAGCAATGACAAAAAACTTAACAAAGCAAGACATCAAAGATCTGCGTTACCAATGCAGAATGGGTTATATAATTCCATTTTTTATTTTCCTTCTGGGAAGTACTGTTACCATTATTTTTTACGAATCGTATTTCAAACATGAAATAACTAAGACACTGGCATACTCTTTTATTGGGCTAACATACGCCATTTCTGCTTCGGTAATAAGCCATCGAATGAACCGGAAGTATTATCAAGACATACAAAATAATCAAAAGGTTGCAGTGTTAAAGACGCTTCAACGAAAAACCTCAAAAAGAGACTTTGAAGCCGGTAGCGGTAACATGACCACTCTACCCCACAATAATCCAATGAACGAATTTATTAGGTACGACTTTATTATAGACAACACAATCTATAGGGTAAAAAAGGAATTGTTTGAATCCTGTTCTGATGGCGACCAGGTTTACTTTTACATTGCGCCTAAAAGCAAATTCCATTTATCAATTGAAAAAGAATAGTAATGGCACTTTATTATTCAAAACATAAACCATAGATCCCTATCGTACAAAAGCATGGGTTAAGGTGAGACAATTCACTAAAATCTTTCCCAATTAGTGTAATCCTCCTCACCCCCACACATTTATCTAAGCCACTAAATTCTAAAACTCAATACGATAATTAATCACCGGAAACAGAGCCCATTGGTAACCCTCCTCTACTTTTTCCTTGTTGGGGTTCCAGTAATCGTATACCACCGCCTGGGCATTCGAAATATTCTGAATATCCAATTCCAGCGTCTGGGTACTACGCTTCCTGTTGATTCGATAACTGAGTTTTAAATCCACCTTAAAAAAATCAGGTCGTTGCTGAGTAAAGGCCATTTCATCGGGTCGAATGGTATAACCCTTATCATAGGATTCATCCACATCGATGGGCGAATAATAATTCCCACCGGCAACCATGGTCCGCAAATTCACCCCAAGCGTTTTGTTGTTCTCCTTACCCAAAGGAAAATCCTTACCACCCGTAAAATTGATAACATACCCATTATTAAAACGGCTATTCCTCTCCTTTTTGTCAAAGGCCGTGTACTTGGAATCAAACAAAGATGTAGTTAATAAAAAGTAAGTATTCCTACTTAAGTACTTTTCTAAGGTTGCTTCGATACCATAGTTTTTACCCGTTCCATCATTGTTCAGGCGATGAGTAATGTAACCCGACATATCATTCAAAATAGAATAAGATGACCCGTCCTCTACCTCCACCGGCACATCGTATAAATATTGGTAATAGGCCTCCAGCTTTAGCAGCAGGTTCTGGCTAAGCCGGTTTTCATAACCAAGGGCATAATGCATCGATTTCATCATGGCCAAATCCTTATTCAGCTGAACGGTTGAGCCATCGTCCATCAGCGTGCGAGCCAGGTAAATGGATGTATTCTCCGCCTTTGAATGCAAACCAAGGCCAGCGGTAAAAGCATGCTTGTCATTCATTTGCCAGCGCAAGCCCAACCGGGGATCGAAGGAGGTATTTCCATTAATCTCCAAATATTGCGAATGAACACCCGCAGTTAATGATAGGGTGGCGGCAGGTCGCCATTTAAAACTAGCATAGCCATTAACAAAACCGGCCGAACCATCATCATCCAAAGAAGTATATAATTGCTGTTGCTCATCATCGTACATGATCATGTGCATATCGTAAAACTGATGATTGTAGTAAGTCCCTGCCTTTAAGGTTAGCTTTGAACTAAATTTGTGTGTCAGATCAGCCCCGCCCCTCAGGGTATGGTAGGCAAAGCGATCGCTCCCCCTGAATTCATATGCATCATTGTCTTTTATAAACTCTTCGTAATACCATTTATTAAAAGTGCCATTGTACGAAACACTGGCTTTTATATAGGTCTGATCATTTAACGGACACAGGTAATTAAGTCCTGTTACCCACATATCCGATTCAAATGTTTGCTTGTAATCCTCTTCATCGCCTTTAATGTAACTGTAACCCGCCACACCAAACAATTGAAGATTTCCCCGTTTACATCCGGGTAAATTAATATTAAAAGAACCATCGCCATACTGAGGCACAGCTTCACCGGCCACTTCAACGCCCATATTTTTGAGCAAGGCCAACGACGAATAGCGGGCATTCACCAGGTAAGAACCACCATTTTTGATGGGACCTTCAGCCGCCGCGTCAATGCCGAGTAGACCTCCTTGCACAACGTACTCACGCTTTTGATCATTACCCTTTCGCAAGTCAATATCAAAAACGCCGGACACGGCATTACCAAACTCAGCCGGAAAAGCACTGTTATAGAAATCGGAGTTACTTAAAATAGAACTGTTCAATATGCCAATGGCTCCGCCCGTAGCTCCTTCACTGGCAAAGTGATTGGGGTTGGCAACCGGCACCCCTTCGATGCGCCACAGCAAACCACGCGGTGAATTACCCCGCACGATGATTTCATTGTTGCCACTCGGATCGGCCATGACACCCGCATAGGACGACACCATTCGTGCCGGATCGTTAAAGCCGCCTGCATAGCGCTGCGTTTCTTCTACAGTGAACGACCGTGCACTGATCATGGCCATGGAGTTACGCGCCTGCCCCTTTTGACGGTCGCCTTTAACCTGAATCTCTTGCAGGCCGGTAACGGACTCTCGCATGGCAATATTCAGCACGGTTTCTTTACCCGATGTTAGTAACACATTGGGAACATCGAGAGGTTCATAACCCAAAAACCGGAAGCTTAGTTGATAACGATTAACTGGTAACGGTTCGAATGCAAAAGACCCGTTTTCATCTGTTATGGTGCCAATTAAAGGATCGGTACCTTTAATAACAATGGCAACACCAACCAGTGGCATATGACTATCCTCATCAACAACTTTCCCCCTGATAATATTATCGGGTAAGGGATTATTGGCTCTTGCAAACAGACATAGGATTCCCATGACACATAGTGCCCATTTCTTTGATAAATGCATGATATTAAGCTTGTATTGTTGTTTTGCTTTTAAGGACAGAACAAAAATAAAAGGGTTGCATGCCAACTGAAAAAGATAATATTCAAATCAAAAATTAAGTTGTTTTGTTGTACTTTTACTTGAGTGCACAATTATCTGCGCTTAAACAAATAAATCGACTTAACCACTAAATATGAAACGGATCAAAAAAAGATATTACGTTCTTACTTCTCTTGCACTGATTGTTTTTCTGCTATTGTTTTTTCTTTCAACCATTATTCGAAATTACCTGAATAATAACAGCCAGGAGCTGATTGGACGAAAAGTGGAGCTGGAAAACCTGCATATCAATTATTTCCGCGTGGCCGTAAGAGCCATTAACCTCAAAGTATACGAAGCAAACGCTACTGATACCTTTGCCGGATTCAAGGAGTTGTATGTCAACTTTGATCCAACACGTCTGCTGCGCAACGAATATTCTTTTTCATCCATATTACTCGACAGCTTATTTGTTAAAACCATACAGGATGAGCAGGGTTTTAATTTTGATGACATGATTCCTGCCGAGGATACCACTGCCGTTGAAGTGACTGATACCATCCCCTCCAAACCTTTTCGATTTGCCATTCACAACATTAAATTCAAGCAAGGCCATATTAGTTTTCTGGATAAAACCGTGGATAATGAAATGAAGCTGGAGAACTTTTCGCTCGATCTGCCCTTAATTGCCTGGGACAGCGAATCGTCGGATGTGGGCATTGAGTTTCAGCTTGGCGAAAAGGGGAAAGTGTATGTTGGTGCGCATGTTAACCAACGGAAACAGGAGTATAATGTAGATTTCAGGGTGGATAAATTCGGTTTAAAAGATATCTCCAGCTATGTGGAAAATACCATTGATGTAGGAGGTATCGACGGTTACGTGAATGCCAATCTGAAGATTTACGGCAGCATCGAAAACACCATGGAAGTATATGTGAGTGGTTCAACAAGCGTGGATTCACTGCATTTATGGGAACCCGATGGTACTGATCTTTTTTGGGTACAATATGCCGGAGTTAACATCGACACACTGGACATTGCCAGCCAGCGCTATAACATCACTGACATTAGCATTAATCAACCTATTATTACAGCCAGTCTGCAAAAAGACATGAGCAACTTTGAACGTGTGCTTTTGCCGGTAATGGAAACCGATAGTCTGGCTACAGATTCTATTTCAACCATCGATTCCACTGCCACAGCAAGTGAACTTCGCTACCGCGTTGGTCAGTTTAAAATTACCAATGGAGAAGTAAAGTTCACCGATAACACACTTTACCGACCGTTTATCTACGACCTGAAAGCGATCAACCTGGATGTGAAAAACGTAAGCGAAAAAGCAGAAGAGGTGCCTGTGAACTTTGCCATTAATCTGAACGATCAGGGTAAGCTAAGTGGCCAATCGACCATCAACATGCTTCAGCCCGAAATATTTGATTTACAAGCCAAACTTGAGAAGCTCAAATTATTGAGTTTCTCGCCTTATTCGGAATACCACATTGCCCGGCCAATCACCCAGGGACGTTTTAGCTACGACCTGAGTGTGAACATGACGCCAACTCACATGACCAATACCAATGATATTAAAATAAAAGAACTGGAGATTGGTGACAAAACAACTGAAGAACCCCAAATAAAAGCACCGGTTAAACTGGGCCTTTACCTGATGAAGGATCCTAACGATGCCATTAATATTAACCTGCCGGTTGAAGGCAATCCTTCTGATCCCGATTTTAGCGTGAGCAAAATTATCTGGAAGGCACTCTCGAACCTCATCATTAAAGCGGCCGCCTCACCATTTAATGCCTTGGGCAACCTCGTTGGCACCCGCCCCGAAGAGCTGGAGAATATTCCAATGCCATATGCGCAAGATTCTTTATCCATCGATCAGCGCAAGACACTGGATAAGATTGCACACATTCTTGAGAAAAAACCACAACTCAACTTTAGCTTTGTGCAGCAAACAGATCCGGAAACCGAAAAGAACAAACTGGCTATATTAATGGCTAAAAAGCAGATGCTGGCAGAAAAGATGCCGCTTAATAACGAACAGCAAATAGCCAGATATAATGAACGCCTGAATGAGATGGAAGACAGTGATCCTGAATTCATGAATTACATTGCCACCAAGGTACAGGGTTCAGAAGGGGTGGCATTATCCAATGCCTGCCGTAACCTGGTTGGTGAAAACGAAGTGAATGATGCCTTCACCAAGTTATTAATCAATCGCAACGAGAACCTGAGTTATTACCTGTTGCAGGAAAAAGGTGTGGATTCAACCAGCATTGATATTTCAACAGCTGATTTACGCAACCTGCCCGAGCAGTTAAAGAGTTGTAATTATAAGGTGGAGGTATCGATTGATTAAGCAATCAACACACCCTTCATTTTTTAAATCAAAAAGCGGGATAACCAAATGGTTTCCCGCTCTTAGATTATACCTATATCACATTGAGGGTGCGCCTTAAAAAATATTTCAAAACTAATTTCCCATCTTATTAATGAGTGGCTTTCTGTTAAGCTTTGTTTTAATATCTGATCGACGGCTCTAAATCAAAAATAACAGAGATTCGTCAGTCTACATCGTCCCTTTTAAACGGCGAATCCTCAACTGTTTCATCAATCTTTCTAAAACCATAGCGATACATCCATACTAAATACACCACAAATACCAGCATTAAGTATGGCATGCCAGACATTAGTATAAAATCGTAGAAACCATGGATCAGAATAGCTGTTGTCAGCGCTAAGAAAAGGTTACGGGTTCTGTTTATTGGATTCATCCTTGCCCTGCCCAGGAAGAATCCCATGGAAATACCCATGATGGCATGGGCCGGCACAGCGGTAACAGCCCGCAAGAGACCTGTACCAGCTCCTGTGCTAAACACATACTGAATATTCTCAATCAAGGCAAAGCCCATAGACACACTTACCGCATACACAATGCCATCCATTTTTTCGTTGAAATGGCGACTGCGCCAGGCAATCAGCATCACAGTGGCAAACTTAAAAATTTCTTCGCTGAAGGCAGCTACCACAAAGGCATTCCATCCGGTATGAGCATATCCTGAGATATCAGCCAGTGGAATCGATAAAAATATCTCCAAAACAATAATCGGTACAACACTGAGCGCTCCACCAAGCACACACAAGCCCATCAGCCATATGGGTTCTTTTTCGTATTTATCACGATAGTAGATGTAACCAAGGATGATTGCTACCGGTGCTATTGACAAAATTAGTAAGTTCATAAGGCCTATAAATTGTGATTACGCTGTATGACAGAAGTTAAGGAACATGTTTTGCAATACTCGTCGCCCGAATAGGATCGGATTGATTATAGTCTGACAACAATTAGTACTATTTTTTATTGAAGAAATAAACCTTGCGTTCCTGACTATTGGGAGTGCCAATAATGTTATTGATGTAATTATTCTTAAGTGTCAGACCATTTTTTTGAACATAGCCCTCACCCATTGGCATTTTTGCTCCCCATGACCCGCTCATTTGGGTGTACTCCAAATCGGTGATTCTAACAATGGTATGCACCCCCACGGTAATTACGCAAAAATGATATGATTTCGCCGTTTCCAGTATTTCCTTGATGTTTTCCTTTGTTAAATCATTGCTTAGCTCAGCCTGCTCAGCAGCCAAAGCTTTTATGTCTTTATTGGGAGTACCTTCGTTTATGCTTGCATTTTCGAATTTAATTATGCCATCAAGAAACTCGGTTAATGTTTCAACCTTCGTTTGAGCACTCAGACTGCTCGCTACAGAAAACAAAAGAGCGATGATTAGTAAGTTCAGTTTATTCATAATTGATTTAATAAAATATTAATACATTTTAAATATAAGCATCAATATTAGATTAACAAGTAATTATGTAATACCAATTGTCATGAAGACAATAGAAGGCTTAAAGTAATCCATACCATCCATTCAATCATGGCTTAAGACATAAGCAATTAATTAATTCTTATAAAACCCGATTATTGTTATGGTACATACAAAAGCCGCCAAAACCTGTAAATAGCTTTGGCGGTTTACCTTTCTCCTTTAACCGAGAATACACTTCCGTATTAATTCACTTATTATAATCAGAACCTCATCTGCAAAGAAAGGCCTAATGGATGCTGAGAAGTACAGTCTAATCCAAGGTTCCAATCCAGCTTTCTATCCTTACTGTTTTTATTATGGATATTAATGAAATCGTAAAAATCCTGCTCGCCTGGATGCAGCAGCACCGCCACAATAGAGCCGGCTATCATAATAAGACCGCCAGTTGCCATCAATCCAATGTTGGGGGTTTTAACATCGTGAGGAGGTTTATAGAAACTGTCGCCGGGTGAAAAAATGGACGTTTCTGTTTCAGTGGATTGTAAAAAAGTAAAAGAACCCAAAACAAGGAAGCCGCCAACTGAATTGGCCGTAATGCCAACCGCCATAGCCGATTTCCTTTTCTTCACCAGATTATTGTAACTCGGTAAAATAATGGCATGCAACTCCGGATCCTCTTTATGAACATCCCTCATCAGCATTTTAAGTCCTTTAAAACTGGCTGAATAATACATTTCGCCCAGCTTAAAATGTTTGGAATAACAATGTGAATGATCAACAACGACGGTTTGACCTTGAATAGAAAAACTACTGAGTAATAATACTGCCGGCAATAGCAGATTAGATAAAACTTTTTTCATGCTAATATGAGTTAAGGTTAATACTCTCCCATTCAAGCAAATATCATACCTAAACACTCATTATCAGTACATTTTTCATCTACCTAAAGGGCATTTTTTTCAGAACCTACCGTAAAATAATGCTACAGTAACTATAGTGACTTTCCTATCTGATACATTAAGCTTGTGTATTCCTTATCACCTGTTGCACCTAATCGAACCATTACCAAATTTTTATCAGGATCCAGATACAAAACCTGCTTCATAATACCCAATGCATAATACTGGCCGGTATAAATCTGCAAACCCCATTTATACTCGGCATCATCGCTCCACAGCTTATCGCGATACCCTTTTCGATAATTGGCTTTAACAATTTTTCGAATATCATAATCGGAATACTTTTCCTGGTATTCTTGCTCCCATAAATGCCGCGCAACTTCTTTTTCATCAAAATACTTGACATTTAAACTGTCACTGCCATATCCGGAGAAACTATACCATTGATTCTGATAACCGTCGTTTTTAGTATTTGGAGTAAGCGTTTTTTGTACCCATTCTTCCGAAACGATTTGTTGTCCTTTCCAACTTCCTTTATTCAGGTATAACTGACCAATCTTAGCTAAATCAATGGCTGTTGCATTTAATCCGCCAAAAGCCTTCGCCGAACGATGCCTTTTATCGTCTAAACTCCAGGTAGCAGGATTCTCCATTCCCATGGGCTGCCATACTTTTTCTTCAAAATATTTTCCTAATTCCTTACCGCTTGCTTTTTCAATGGCTATACCAAGTAATGCAGTGCTGGCACTTTGATAATTGTGTACTGTGCCTGGTTCGTGATCAAAATCAAGGCGCTTAAGCTGAGCGAGTTGATTTCTGCCATAATACAACTTGGCCATATTAGAAAAAGGATTGCCGTACGACTCATTGTACTTCAAACCCGAACGCATATCAAGTAAATGCTGAAGGGTTAAGCGCTCAAACTCTGGTGCCCTGCCTTTTAACTCAGGTATATATTTAGTGATCGGATCATTAACATCTTCAATTAAGCCATCATCAATGGCAATACCCAACAATAAAGAAGTCACTGATTTGGATACCGAGAAGATCGTTGAAATATCACTGCGTTGATAGCCATCGTAGTACTTCTCAAACAAAACACTGTCGTTTCGAATAACCACAAAAGCGTGGGTACTGGAAGGCTCCAGTATTTCATTCAGCAACTTGGAGGTATGCTTCCCATAGGTGATTTTCATGGTATCGAAAATCATGCTATTCCCATCCTGAAACGAATAGGACGTATGGCCTGTAGTAACCTCTGTATATGGAAATATTTTGTGATCGGTGATATCAGCCTGATAGTACACAGCTTCGCGATAGAGTAGCTGACACGATGAGCTTAGTAGAATCAGAACAATGCTTAGGATTCTGGTAATCATATATTCGTTTAGTTTAATGATCAGGTTTTAATAGTTAGTACTTACTCGTAACGTAAGGCTTCAACAGGATTTCGATTGCCAATGCGTACAAAATTAACAATGGCCACTACAGATACCAATGTCAACATCAGAAGACCGCAGAGGGTGAAAATGCCCCAGTGCAATGGTATTTTAAAAGCAAAATTCTGCATCCACCGTTCAAGGGTGAACCAGGCTCCCACCAAGCCAATGGCAACAGACGGTAAAGCGATGTATTGTAAATCGATGATAAATACACGCACAATATTCGTTAGGCTGGCACCATTAATTTTTCGGATGGCCAATTCTTTTTGTCGACGCAGGGCTTCATGGGTTGTATAGCCCAATAAACCGATACCCGTAATTAAAAGAATAATAAAATTACCAGCCAGCATCATGTCTCTGAATCCTTTTTCATTCTTGTAATTCATGATAAATTCCTCTTCAAACGAATAGATTTCAGCATCATTAAGTGGCAAGGCAATATTAAATACTTTGGCAATTTTTTCTTTCATTCCGGTTTCCATCGCTTCATTCACTTTTACCAAAATCACATACGAATCGGATGGCTCGTTGATAATTTTCTTTTCGAGCTGATCGTGGGGTAAATAGAAAAAAACGGCGGGACGCAGATCGGGTGAAGAGACCGAACCCATTATAAAATCGGGAAACACACCCCTGATTGTGGTAGCTCCATGTTCGGTAATTGAAATGTCTTTACCCAAAACACCATCTTCCCATGCATTATTAAGTATTAGCTTCGCCGCCGCTTTTTCACTAATCAATATATCTCCTTTTACGGCATAATCCATAGAGAAATCATGCCCTTGTTTTACCGGAATGTTGAAAATCGACAGATAGTTTTCATCGACATTATAGAAATCAGCGATATTAAAAAGCTCTTTTTCCCGATCTGGTGATAACACATTATTTCCTGCAGCTCTTTCAATTGGTAACTGCTGGCCCACACCAACCATCTCTACTCCGGGAATATTCTTTAGTTCGTTCATTACTGTCGTAACCTTTGATCCCGTCATACCCGTTGTTGAACCATAGTAAATGCCCTTATGATTATAGCCATGCGGGGCATTAATCATGTTATTATACTGTAGTGTTACCATTAACATCACCATAATGATAAAGGATGCACCAACAAACTGAAAGGCGAGTAAAGCCAGTTTCCATTTGTTTTTGTTTTGGTTGTAACTGCGAAATGCCGCCGTCACCGGGATACGAGAAAAAAAGCGAGCCGGCAAATAACTTGTCAGGGCCAGCAACACAATCAGGATCAAAAGCAGTGGCAGAATAACATCGGGGTTGATTACGGTTTGTAAAGAATGCTCCAATTGCGACTCGGCATATGGCCTCACAATACCAATAATGCCAAAAGCGCCTGCTACCGAGATAATAAACATTAAAATACTCTCAATAAAAATCAGCTGCCGTATATTCCGTTCATGGGCACCACAACTTTTGAATATAGCCGATGACTTGGCTTGCGCAACCAACGAGCTTAGTGTTAATAGTATATAGTTTAAAAGCGAAACAAATAATACAGCCAATGCAATGGTTGCCAGAATAATAATCATATCCCTCATGTCATTGGAAAAAAGGCGGGTTAATGGTTCCAGTGTATACTTTATCACAACGCCTCCGTGTTTCGCTTCAATCTTTTCAATGTCCTGATACTTGATTTGCATTTGTCGCATAGCAGGAGTCAGACTCTTCGGATCAACACCTTTGGCCAGTTTAACAACCGCAAAATAGCGATCGTTACCCAACCAATATTCAGAACCATCCCACATAAATTCACTGGTCGAAATCATCGAGATCAGAACATCGTAATTAAAATTGGTATTATCGGGCAATGACTCAAATACTCCCTGGATACTCAACTTTTTACCGGGGAACCTTTTTAATTCTATTTGTTTGCCAATAACATTGCCCCCCATATTCTTTGCTACCTCGGCCGAAACCATACACGCCATTGGTGTCGATAGAATTTTAACAGCATTGCCATTGACCATTGGCCTTGGAAGTACGTCGAACAAATATGGATCTGCAAAAGCAAAATTGCCCTGATGCCTTTTTTTGTCGGAGGTGTAAAAGATACATTCATATATTGAGTTCAGACGGGTGGCCGCTTCAACACCCGGAACATCTGATTTCATGCCCAATGCCACTCCTCCACTTACATGTGAGGATACGCTAAATTTATCGCTTGATTGATCCAATCGATAGTTGGATTCGATGCAATAAAGACGATTGGCATCGGGGTAAAAGTTATCGTAACTGTAAAAGTAAAACACCTCGGACAGCAATAGCATTCCGAAAGCCAAACCTACGGCTAAAGAAATTATACGAGTAAAAGTATATTGGCCTTTTGTAAAGAGTTTGCGAATAGCAAGTTTAATGGTATATAGCATTTTATTCAATTATTAGTTTGGGTTAAGTTATTCGTAACGTAATGATTCAACTGGATTTTTAATGGCCGCCAGGTAGCTTTGCCAACTCACAGTTATGCTGGCAATCAGCAGTGATAATAAAGCGGCTACCACAAAAATCCACCAATAAACAGGTATGTGATAGGCATAATTATCTAACCAGGTATTTAATCCCATTAAAGCAATTGGTACGGCCAGCAAAATTGATAATAATACCCATTTCAGGAAAGTACTATTAAGTAAAAATACAATGGCAAATGCTGTGGCTCCATTAACCTTCCGAACGCCAATCTCTTTGCGGCGAGCCAATGTTGCAAACAGCGATAGAGCCAATAATCCCAGGGATGCCAGTAGGATTGACAACAGGCTGAAGAGGTTAAATAAAGTATTAAAGCGTTTATCCTGATTGTATTGCTTTTGGTAAAATTCGCTGAGGAAGAAGCTATCAAAAGTAGACTCGGGAAAGAATCGCTGCCAGTATTGGTTCAACAGCCTCATTTGGGCTCTTGTATTTCCCGAAGCTAATCGCACTGAGATATAACGAATGGGGATCCAGCTTTTTCGTTCCTTCATCATAATCATAATGGGGGTGTAAGTTTTTACCAACGATTGTTGATGGTAGTTCTTCACCACTCCGATTATTTGCATCGCTTCCCGATCACCTTCAATATTAACTTTCTTGCCAATTGCTTCTGCATTTGAAGCATAACCGAGCGTTTTTACCGATTCCTCATTAATCACCAGCTTATCAATCTCGGCACCAAAATCTTCTGAAAAACCTCTGCCTTCCACCACTTCAAGCCCATACGTTGACAGGTAGCCTTTATCAACTGAAAGCATTTCGTATAATCGATTTTGCTTTGTATCATCATCAGCCCGATGGTTCGACAAAAATGTTGCGACTTCCATACCGGGTATAGCATTTGAAACTGTAGCATTGTCAAAAGCCGGATCATTACGTAACTCTTCTTTAAAGCTTTTTACCTTTTCGCCCAAATCGGATGACTGCACCGGATACTTTAGCACCACCATATTATCGATGTTAACACCTGCCGGTTGCGACAACATATAACTGTATTGCAAATAACTGGTAATGGTTCCGCAAATGATGATAAACGAAGCTGCAAATTGGATGACAACCAGACTTTTCTGCAAATTATTGCCCGAATGCGTCGAGTTTCCTTTTCCTTTAAGAGCATCCACAGGCTTGGTTTTAACCAAGAGGTAAGCCGGATAAATACCTGAAAGTACAATACCCGCTAAAAACAACATTATCGATCCGATAAAAAATGTTGTATTGTGGGGCAAGAAGAAACCCACACTTTTTCCAACGAAGCTGTTGAAAACGGGCATCAGAATAAATACGATTAAGGATGCCACAGCACAGGCCATCAGGTTAAAAAATAATGTTTCGGACAAGAGGTGCCAAAACACCTGTAACTTGCCGGCTCCATTTACTTTTCTTATGCTGATTTCGCGCTGTCGGGTTAAAGCTTGTGCCGTAATTATATTGATGTAATTGATCCAAACAATCACCAAAATAATAAGTGCAATACCAATTAGTGCATATAATGATAAGCGACTACCCTTTATTTCCCGCTCATATTGTTTTTGAGCGGTCAGGTGAATATCACGGATCGGCTGAAGGTGAACTCCCCATACTTTGTTCTTTAAAGCATCGTGTGTTTTATATTCTTCAGCCATGGTCGGAAAAGCCGCTTCAATGCTAATTGGATTAATATGCTCAGCCAACAGCACATAAGTATATATCTCATGCGAGTACCAAAAGTTTCGTCGCCATTCGGGCAATGAAATCCAGGAATACAACATGTCGAATTGTATATGCGAGTGCTCCGGCATATCCTTAAATAAACCGGTGACTTCCAACTTTGCCGTATTAAATGGTGTTTTAAACTCCAGTACTTTACCAATCGGATCGTCGTTCTTAAAATAACGCTTTGCAGCCGATTCGGATAAAACCACTGTATTGGGACGGGCCAAAGCATCTTCCTGATCTCCTTTGGTCAGTTCAAAATCGAAAACCTTAAAAAAACTTGGCTCAGTACCTGCGATACGCGACTCACGGAAACGAACATTTCCATAGCGCACAACCTGCTCGGCATTGTATAAATCCACCCTTACAATTTCTTCGATACCAGGTATATGCTCTTTCATGGCTCCGCCATAGCCGTATGAACTGGTGGCCCAATCGTCGGTTAGGGACTCCCCCTCAAAAAAACGACTTTCAACCCGGAAAAGTCGCGATGCCTTGGAATGAAAATTATCGTAGCTAAACTCAAAGCTGGCAAAGTTGATGATGAGAATAAAAACAGTCAGACCTACAATCAGCCCAATAAAATTTATCAGCGACACCGCTTTATTGTGTCGGTATTTGCGGAGCGAAACCTTTATCTGGTTACCTAACATCGACAGATTTCTATTGAATTGGTTCATGGGTTTAGTATTAGGTCTGAATCGTCTAATTCTATTTTGAGGATTACATCTTCTTATCGGCCTAGCAGAACTTACAAATCTTCAACCGGTGCTTCTACTTGTATTTTCTCGGTCACCACATGACCATCAAACAGGTTAATTACCCGATGGGCATATTCGGCATGCTCGGCCGAGTGGGTTACCATTACAATGGTTGTTCCCTCTTCGTTAAGCTGGCGTAAAAGGTTCATCACCTCGGCCCCATTGCGCGAATCCAGGTTACCTGTTGGCTCATCGGCCAGTATTAATTTCGGATTGGCAACTACGGCTCGTGCAATGGCCACACGTTGCTGCTGACCACCCGATAGTTGTTGCGGGAAGTGCTTGGCACGATGGGCTATCTGCATGCGTTCCATCACTTTCTGAACACGCTCTTTTCGTTCTTTAGATGACATCTTCAGGTATACCAAAGGCATTTCAATGTTTTCGAATACATTTAGCTCATCTATCAGGTTAAAACTCTGAAAAACAAAACCAATGTTACCTTTTCGCAAATTAGTACGTTGACGTTCCTTAAAAGATGCAATCTCCTGCCCGTCGAAGAATAATTCGCCCTCAGAAGGGTTATCCAAAAGGCCGATGATATTTAGCAAGGTAGACTTACCACATCCGGAAGGCCCCATTATGGCAACAAATTCACCTTTCTGCACGTGGATATTAACATTATTAAGGGCAGTTGTTTCTACTTCTTCGGTTCTGAAAATCTTTTGTAAGTTGCTTGTTCGTAACATGTGTATAAAGTTTATTGCAGTTTGATTCTTGTTGTTTCTATGTTTAAGTCGATTGACCCTCTTTTATATACCAACCACATGCCAAAAGCATATTGGGTTAATAACCAAACAAATATGATATCGACTACGAAAAAGTGTGTTGGAATTCCCAACACTTGTGTCTTGATTTCCGACAAGTGTTTTTTGTTGTAACAACAAAAGAGGAGCCTAAGCTCCTCTTAATACTTGTTATTCTATGTTGTAAAGATTTTAGTTTAACGATACATCTGTTGCATCTTCCGCTTCTTCTTTGGTTGTTAGTTCGTACCTAACCCCGTAGTTGCGCATAATCCGACGCTTGCTGGCGTCATCTTTATCATATAGATTAAAATTTAGTTCGGCAATTATACGATCAATGGCAGCCACAGCTTCGGGCATAAGGTCACTTACAGCCTCCTGTGAAGCATCAAGTTTCTGGTCGGCTATTGTTACATCAGCACTTTCCTTTTTTGCCTCTTTCAGTTTCGAGCCTAATTCATCCACCGATGGATTACTCATTGGGGCATAGCCATTGGCAATAGCCGAAGCTTCACCTTTTATAATCAAACCAGCCACTTCTAACCATTGTCCTTCTGAAGCCAGTTTAGGACTTGTGCCATTCTTTGGTAACTGGTAATACGGAAATACATCCAGAGGCAACTGCTCACGATAAACACGTCGGCGTATGCCTTCCCATATATCACGAACATAAGTTTGTAAGTTACTCATAGCCGTGTTTTTCTCACGAATTTCCTTTTGCGATTCACTTTTCTGATTGGCCAATTCACCAATATTGGCTTCTAATGGGGCAATAACAGCATTGGCCTGCCCTAGTGTTTTCTCAGAGATCATTTTCTCACCGCTTTCTATATTAGCAGTGTTTACAGCTTTTTTCAGAAAGACCAGTCGGTCAATTGCTGAAAGGGGTTTTCTAATTCTAGGCATAAAAGTTAATATTAAGTTTGGGGAAATAACTAATTAAAGATAATGAAATATCTGCATGATAATCAAGTCATAAACCAAATTTTATTTAACCATGTAATAACTCCTGAAACCAAAGGGATTCCTTAGTGTGGCTAATGCTCATTACCACAAGAAAAGCTTTTTGAGTGCTAATTTGCAGCTTAAAAGTTTAACGAATTATTGTTTTTGAAGATTATTTCACAACCCATTTATGATGGGTTCAGTATAGCTGATTCTAATGCGGAAGCATAAATAACGTCGTCAGCAATGTTAATTCTTAAGCAGGCATTAAGATAACGCTGTCATCTACACCACATCCTGAGCAGTAAGCCAATTGACGAGGTAAACTTAACTAAATCCCGGGCAAGAAGTTTAATAAAATCGTCATTTCAGCTATTTCAGAAGCAGAAAGCATGATGCCACCGTTAATATACCTTTATTTTAAGCAGGAGGATTGATAACACAGTAATATATGCTTATTATGAGCCAAGCAACCAGATGACGATGTTATATACCTGCATTTCAATGCAGGAAGTGCAATGTTAAGGTTAAATGCTAAAATTCAGTATCAAATCAGTTCTAACTATTAACAAGATTAGTTTAGAATTAAATTAACCTTTCAATAAGGCTATAAATCCTGATAACAAGCCAAATAATAGAATAAGCGTTCCAAATATCAGTTCAAATACAGATTCGATTTGTTGGTATGGATGGTGGTCAATCATAACCTCCTGATCCCTTAATTGATTTACTTTAAATGTCCAGTAAGCAAGATTGTTGTCGATTGCATCATCATTAATACGCTTAGCTCTGGCGATAATTTCATTATCAAAGTCATTATGAATGATGTTTTTGAATCCAAAGCTAAAATAATGTGATGCTAGTGGCTTATAAAATACAAATCCTGTAAACACATTCTGATAAAAATATCTTTTCCAGGAAGGAAAGAAAAACAGATCAAACCGATCTTTACCAAATGGACTGTCGTTTAAATTAAATCCAACTGATTTGTTACCAAATTCAGCAAAAGCATTATCCCACACACCATTATTTATTGGTGAAACTTGAGCAGGCACAATAAATGGTGGAAAGTCAGGTAAAGACAAACCTAAATCATATTTAACTGTATTGATCAACACATTGGCTGTTTTATCAGGAAACTTCTTTATAATACAAGAGGCACAGGACTCCCCAATATCTCCTATTTGTGTTTCATTACTTATTGCTCCAACGGCATGTCGAGAATTCATTATAACGAGACATTTATGCCTTTCTTGCTTTGCATCGAGCATCGATTCATAATTACTAATTATATGATTCGCCATAAGCTTATCTCGGTGTCTAAACCTGGATTTTATGAGTGAATGATAATCATCTTGATTTTTTATCAAATTCCAGTCACACTCTAAATCTGTAAAGAAATGCTTAATCTTCTTGCTTTCGGGTAAAACCTTATTTATAGCGTATAAACTTTTGAAATAGTTATAATAGTTAGTATTATCCCAAATAGGAAAGCAAGAATAATTTCTTAATAAATCAATTAGTTCATTTTCAAATACGTCCTCCTCTAATTGACCATTGAATAACAAGGAATCTAATTTAGCTTGTTGGTTAACAGTCCCCACTTCCGAAAAAACATTGCCAACATTGTTAATAAAACGATTGTCAGAAACCAAATTAATGATGAACTCATACTGCACCATTTCAGGATGTGCACCTTCACACAGAATTACTATATCATTCTTTTCGAATAATTCGAAAATATAATCTTTTGCATTTTTTTGAGTTTTAAGAAAAGACACATATGGTTCTGTAATATTGTTTGTATGCTGAGGAATAAAATTACCATTAAAACTTCCTGTCGATAAATAATTGAAAGTTCTTAGGCCAAATACAATAATACATATAGCAACTAAAACCAACAGGTCTTTATTTACGTTGACTCTATTAATGCTCGTATTTTCGACAACAATTGTTTGGGCTAATTGATCATACCATGTTCTTTTCATAAAAAGGAAGTATATCAACAAAATAATAATCAATACAATCGTACATAATACTTCAATATATGGAGACAACCATTCAAGCTTAACCAACGACACAAACAAACTAATTGGTAAGATTATTATTAATTGTTTGCATATTATTTCTCTGATAAGAATTGATTTTAGATAATTAGATTGACCATTACTTATAACTGATAATCCCCAAAGTTTTTTTCCAATACTTGCTTTAAAAGCAAATGTTGCAATCGGATAATATACCAAGGCTATAAAAAGTATAAGATGTATCATCGAAAGAAACATAGCAAATTGTTGCAATATATTATAAGTGATAAAAGCCAAGGCGTAAATAATGGCAAAATCAATAATAAAAGCTGCCATTCTTCGCGCAAAAAATGTTCTTTTCTCTCTTTTCATTTTTTGATTTAATAAGCTAATTTAACATCGTACAATTCCTATTTTTCAACCTTTTTACAATTGCACTATTACTATTCCTTATTTTTAGACAATGATTAATTAAAAAGCTCTTATGCATCACTCATACCTTAAAGCTTCCACCGGATTCTGCCTTGCCGCCCGCCAGCTTTGCCAGCTAACGGTTAATAAGGCGATGCCAAGCGCCACTATTCCCGCTAAGGCAAATATCCACCAGCTCAAGTTGGTTTTATAGGCAAAGTTCTCCAGCCATTTATCCATGGCATACCAGGCAATGGGGCAGGCAATCACATAGGCAACAGCAATCCATTTGATAAAATCGATGTTAAGCAATACTAGTATCTCGGATACTTTGGCACCGTTGACTTTGCGGATGCCGATTTCTTTGGTGCGTTGCTCAACCGTATACCTTATCAATGCCAAAAGACCTAGCAAAGTTATTAGCAATGTGATAACGGTGGCTAATTGCAGAATGGCACTTATATTCTGCTCATTCACGTAACTTGCCGCATAAGAATCGTCCAGAAATGAATATAAGAAAGGCCTGTCAGGAACCTTCTCTTCCCATAATTGACGAATATGAGACAATGCCAATAGCCTATCGTCAGTTGTTTTAATCAGGAAGTGACAATCCGTCGATACTTTATCCAGTTTCAGAAATATCTGCGGTTCAACCATACGATGTACCGACTTCTTAATATCTGTTACTACTCCTTTCACTTCAACAAACTGGTTTTCGGCTAACAAGCGTTGCCCCAAGGGGTCACTCAACGCCAATTTCTTTTGCATCGCCTGATTTATTAAAACGACCCGAGCAGAATCGTGAAAAAGCCTCAGATGGTTTCCTCCGGTTAAAGAAATACCCATAAAATCAAAGTAGTTGTCTTTCACAAAACAGAACTCGGCCAAACTTAAATGATTTGGCTTATTGCTTGCACTTATTTGATAGATATCACCTACCCATAATGGAGAATGTCGCTTTGCCGTCGCATCAACTATTGCAGGATGCTTAAGAAGTTCCTCTTTAATGCTGGTATAATTACTGGCAAATTCTCCATATGGATTAAAATGAATCACATTTGAAGTTTGCATACCAAGATCCATATTCAGCGAAAACCTTAACTGTTTTTGCACCATTCCCATTCCTATCAGTACTGCGATGGACGCAGCAAACTGAATAATTAACAAAGTTTTTTGTGTTTGAGCCGTGCCAGTTGTTAGTCCTTTATTTTGAAGCGCTTCTGCTGCAATGGTTTTTAACAATACCTTTGCCGGATAAGCTCCTGTTGCCAGGGTGAGGAAAATAACCAGCAATATCAGAAATAAGGTTAACTCAGATATATATGTATTAATAACAATATCAGATTGTGCTATTGCATTGAAGTAAGGTAAAAATATATTCGACAAACATGCCCCAAGAAGTGCTGCCAACAATACGTAACTGCCAATTTCTGTTATTAAATCGATCATAACGGATTTTTGGCTAGCCCCATTTACTTTTCGAATACAAACAGATTTTGCTCTTACAAAAAGTGTAGAGATAAATAAATTAGTAAAATTAATAGCCGCTAGCACCAGAATTACAAAAGACAGTATCCCCATTGTCAATAGAGTACCTTTCGAAGTTTTAGTACTTACAAAGTCGAATTGAATATCAGTACTGAAACGTATTTCACTAAGCGGTTGGAATATAAAATCCAGTTCAAGTTCTTCAAGCGAAAAGCCTGTTTTTAGTTGTGAAATACGTTCAGACAATCTGCCTTTATCAACCTGTTCAGGAAGCTTAAAATAAATATTGTAACCTCGACCAGCTTCCTGCAACCAATCAGTACTCCAAATGGGAATGAGCAAATTAGCTTTAAGATGAGAGTTAACAGGCATATTCTCCATTACAGCTCCAATCTGGTAATCCTGACCAAAAACATTAATGATCTTGCCAAGTGGATTATCCTTCTTAAATAGCTGATTGGCCAGCTCCTCAGACACAACCACCTTGTCCGGCGCATTGATAGCAGTTAAAACATTGCCATTAACAATATTAAAATCGAAAAAGCTAAAAAAGTTCGTATCGACAATAGCTACGTTCGATTCAAAATAATGCATCCCGTCATAAACGATATCAACATGGTCAGCAAAATCAGGATGTAATATAGTACCCTGTTCTATTTCTGCAAATCGATTAAGACACTCTTTATAAAGCGGTATCTCAAGGCCGGTTCCTTTTTCGTAATTGTTGTTGATTGTGCCCCCAATAATTAATCGATAGGTTTTTTGATAATCCCGATGAAACGTATCGTAATTTAACTCACCATATACCCATAGAAATATCAATACAGATATAGCAATACCAACACTCAGGCCTAAAACACCCATCGTGTATGTCGAGAAATTCTTTAAAAATATCCTGATATAATAATAAAACTTGCTCATGGTAATGGCTTATATCTCTTTACAATCTGATTTTACTCATACCTCAATGCTTCGACAGGATTCCTACTAGCCGCCTTCCAGCTTTGCCAGCTAACGGTTAATAAGGCGATGCCAAGCGACACTATTCCCGCTAAGGCAAATATCCACCAGCTCAAGTTGGTTTTATAGGCAAAGTTCTCCAGCCATTTATCCATGGCATACCAGGCAATGGGGCAGGCAATCACAAAAGCTATAACCACCCATTTGATAAAATCTTTGTTGAGCATGGCCAGTATCTCCAATATTTTTGCTCCGTTGACTTTGCGGATGCCGATTTCTTTGGTTTTATTATCTATAATAAAAAAGGTCAATCCCAATAAACCAAGGCAACTTACAATAATGGTTAAGAGCCCAAAAATAAATATCAGTTTTTGCTGGCTGGCTTCTTTTTGGTACATCTCCGAAACTAACAGGTTCATGGGTTTAATCGTAAAAGGTCCGTCGGCTTGAGCCTTTAAAAAAGCACTGATATCGCTTTGTACTTCCATTTGTTTGTCAACACTGGTTTTAACAAGCAGATGATAGGTTCTGTTAGTATTATAGCGAATTATCAAGGGCTCAACTTCAGTATAAAAATCCTCGAAAAGGAAATCGTTACAAATGCCTATCACCTTAACTTCATTACCTCCCTTGAATCGAACGTTTAATGCGCTGTCAATTCCCCCCAGAGCATTAGCAAATGTTTCGTTGATGATAAGGTTATTATTTTCATTGAATTTTTCGGGCATAAATGCTCGCCCGGCCAGCATCTTAATCTGCATGGTTTCAAACATCTTCTCATCGCTTTTATACATCACTTTATAAAGCTCCTTTTCATTGTCGTCGGCACCTGCTTTGTTATAAGCCGTAGTGCGACTTCCCAAACCATCGAAACCGCCATTGGTATAACTAAATGATTGTACATGCGGATTAGATGAAAGATATTCTGAGATTGCCGCTTTCTTCTCTTGTAAAGGATAATCCCAGCATTCGGCCACAATTACACCTTCGGCATTATAGCCTTTATCTTTGTTTGATGTATAACTCAACTGACGCTGCATAACAAAGGCTGCAATACAAATAACGATGGCAATACTAAACTGAAAAACAATAAAGGCTTTTCCAATAGTTGGGCGTCCGGTTCTATAATTAATGTTGCTAACCAATTTGCTATTACCTTTAAAAACATAATACAAACTTGGATACAAAGAGACGATAAAAGCAATAATAACTGCGATGACAATGTGCATGATGATAAACCAGCTTAAGCCAAACATTTCAAGCGGATTGAGCTGAAACGACTGTGAGATATGTGGTAACACCTGAAAACTGATTACAAGAGAACAGCATAAGGCAAACAGCACATAAACAGCAATCTCCAACCAACAATCAATGATATAGTTTAAACGTGTCGCACCTAAAAAGCTTTTCACCGCCATTTGTTTCTTTCGCCGCGAAAAACTGGCCACTAAAAGATTGACGAAATTGAGGCACGAAACCAACAACACCAATATACCACTGGAGAAAACAAGGATCACATGGTTCATCATAGAGGATTCGCCGGGATGATTAAGGTGTAACTTTTCCAGAGGATAAAACGATAAGGTCATATTAAACTCATGATCTTGCTCAAATACCACATTTAACTTCTCTTCCAAAGCTGTGATTGATGATTTTGACTTGATACGCGCCAAGGAGTAATAACAGAAGTTATTCCAATCGGTGCAGGGTTTGAAAAAGTCCTCATTCAACTCGAACAAACATAGCGATGTGGGTTTAAAAGTAGAATTAGCCGGAAAATCTTTGTAAACACCAGCTATGGTCGCGTGAAGGGAATCGGCAAGTACCAGGCGGTTACCAACACAATCAATACTACCGTAAAGCTTATTGGCCAATGATTCGGCTATAATCATATCATCAACAGCATCAAACACAGTGTTTTTAGAACTGATAAAGTTGAAATCCAGAATATTCAATATACCACTCTCGCTTGTGTTTATCTCTTCAAATAGAACTTTATCGCCTGCTTTTATCTTGGTTCTGTCGGGCCAAGCCTGATAAGTAACGATCGATTCTACTTCGGGATATTGGCCTCGTATATAGCTTGCCAACTGAAAAGGAACCACCAGATCTGATTCACGCGAGTCATTATCCATGAACTGTACGAGATAAACTTCATTGTAATGTTCAAAATTTTTGTCGTATGAGAGATGTGTATAAGTCCAGATGGCAATCAATATAAAACTGCTCATGCCAATGGTAAGACCAATCACATTGAACAATGCAATATGCCGCAGTGCTAGTATATTTCGAATGGTTTGGTGCAGTTTCTTCATAGAAGGTTATTGTTAGTTATCAAAGAAGACTTGTTAGCTTCATCATTTTATTGTCTGACATGAACTTCGATGGCTCAGTAAACTTCGAGGCTCTCTTATACCAAACGCATGCCAAATGACTATCACGTTAATTAATAAGGACATGCAGATTATAAAACATTCCATCTTGTTGGAATTTCCAACACATGTGTTTTAATATCCAACACTTCAAGCTAAAAAAGAAGAATAATATCATTTCTACTCTTAGATAGTTTGGTTTTACTCATACCTCAAAGCCTCCACCGGATTCTGCCTTGCGGTCCGCCAGCTTTGCCAGCTAACGGTTAATAAGGCGATGCCAAGCGCCACCACCCCTGCCAGTGCAAAAATCCACCAACTCAAGTTGGTTTTATAGGCAAAGTTCTCCAGCCATTTATCCATGGCATACCAGCCAATGGGACAGGCAATCACAAAAGCAATGGCCACCCACTTGATAAAATCTTTGTTGAGCATGGTTAGTATTTCGGATATACTGGCACCGTTGACTTTGCGGATGCCGATTTCTTTGGTGCGAATATGGCTCATATGTAAGGATGTTGTAAACAAGCCAATCATTGATAAAAAGATACTAATCAATGAGCACACGGCTATCAATCGGATAAACTGATAGTTTTCAGCGTGCAACAACTCATATCGTTCCATGAGCCTGATTTTGTTTTCAGGATAATCAGGTATCAGTTTTTGCCAGGTAGTTGTTACGATTTGATTTGCCTCTTCACTATTTCCCTCGGTTGGTTTCACCAGTATGTGTGTACCATCAGCTTCCAATTCAATGATGGATGGCCGAACCAAATTTCTAAGATTCGAATAATGGAAATCCTCTACTATGCCAATTACCAATTTATTGGTACCAGGTAGTTTCTCTCCAATTATTTCTCTTTTGGGAAACAAGTGAAGCAATGATTCATTAACCAGGCATTTATCCTTATTTGTTGATTCAGAGCTAAAATCTTCTCCTGAAATTATCTTTATACCTAAGGTCTGCAAGTAATCAACATCACCACCAAAACCACAGGGTGTATAAATTTTTTCTTCTCCTCCATCCACATAATTAAACCTTGCCATCGGATGTCCCATTAATGGCGTATAAGCAGCAACACTAACATTCTCGATACATGAATGGTGAATCAACTCTTCTTTAAACACCTTAGCTTGATCATAATACTTAGATGGTAAGTTAAGTACAAGAACATCTTTATCGAAACCTAACAACTTATTATTCTGATAATCTAGCTGTTTAATAATGGTAATTGAAACAATAATAAGAACGATTGTTGAACTAATTTGTAGCTGCCTGAATATGGGCGATGTAGCATTGCTACCTGCTTTCTTATTCAAAGTAAGTATATTAACTGCACTAACTTGTTTTAAACGAAAAAGAATAAATATTAAACTGGTTAAAACAAGTAACAGAAACACCGCAACAACAAGTAAAATTTGACTTATCTGTATAAAATATGCAGAAGGAATAGTAGTTTCCAATAGTTGATTAAAATAGGGTAAAAACAACCCGATGCTAATAGCACTGAGCAATAAAGAACCAATAACTAAGAGAACCACTTCGTACATAATCGACAATAAATTCTGTGCGGTAGATGCTCCATTGACACGCCTCACAACAAAGCTTTTCACCCGGATTAATATCGCATTGTTTATTAATGATAAATAGTTGATAATCGATATTAGGAATATTGTGATTGCAATGGCCAGGACAATGTAAATATCTGCTTTATCCCTTGTTTTTTCAGATTCAGAATGTTGTTGTTTATTAAAATAATTTGAAGACAGGTTATCGAGGTAATAAGCGCCGGGAATGCCGGTATGTATAACCGGAATCTGATTTTTATGCTCGGCAAAAATACTTTCCATCTCTGATTCCTTAACATCCGAAGCCAAACGAATAAATGCACGACTATCTCCACGTTCCAGCATTGTTACAATATCAAACTGAAGATGTGAATTAGGTATTGGTTTTCTGAAAGTGCCACTTACGACATATGTTCTTTTAATAGCTTTTCTAAAAGGTCTGATTAACTCTTCTATTTCAATCACCTGTCCTAATGGAGAAGTCGCTCCAAAATATTTATGTGCTAATTCTTCTGATAAAACCACGCTATTATTGGCTCCTAAAACGTTCTGTGTGGATTTACTTATTAGCTGGTACGAAAAAAAATCAAAAAAATTAGGACTTACAGCAATGGTATTGGGCTGCTCATGAAAGCTGTTGCTATTAACAGTTACTTTATTGGTGACTGTTGATAATAAAAGACAATAATCTTCAACTTGCTCATAATTGTCCTTCATGTACTGCGCTGCGCCATCACTGGCAAAAAACATTTTCGCACCCGAATTAAATGGGTCATCAATGCTTAAGCCATATATTTGCTGTGAATCGGTATGAAAACGATCTGTTGTTAACTCACGATGAACAAAAACACCTACCAGCCAGGTACAGGTAATACCAAATGATAAACTAATCAGTATAATAAAAGTACTAAACTTGTTTCTGAATATATTTCTTAGAGCTATTCGCATGGTTTACATTGTATAAAATTGTTACTCATACCTAAGTGCCTCCACCGGATTCTGCCTTGCGGCCCGCCAGCTTTGCCAGCTAACGGTTAATAAGGCGATGCCGAGCGCCACCATTCCTGCCAGGGCAAATATCCACCAGCTCAAGTTGGTTTTATAGGCAAAGTTCTCCAGCCATTTATCCATGGCATACCAGGCAATGGGGCAGGCAATCACAAAAGCAATGGCCACCCATTTGATAAAGTCTTTATTGAGCATGGCCAGTATCTCCGATACTTTGGCTCCGTTGACCTTGCGGATGCCGATTTCCTTTGTACGCTGCTGGCATGTCGCAAGAGACAAAGCCAGTATCCCTAAACAACTAATTATTATCGTAATAACAGAAAATATCGTAAAAGTTCTGCGAAAGAATGTTTCAGATTCATACACACGTTCTATAGCTTTGTCGAAGAAAAGAACTTCTACAGGAAATGATGGTGACAACTCAGTTACTATTTCCTTTATTATCGATAAACTTCGATACATTTCTCCATGGTTTTCTGTTTTAAGATCTAACAGACATATTGAAGCATCTTTGTCGTTTCGAATAACCAAAGGCTCAATTGGTATGCTTAAATGCTCGTAATGAAAATCTTTTACAACTCCAACAATCTTATAACCACCTCTAATTGGTAGTTCTACGCCAAGTGGAGCCTGAATATTATTCTCTAACAAAAAACACTCATTAACTACAACGCCAGTCTCTTTAGTTTTAAGATCGGAATAAAGTTCTCCTTCGATAAGCTCTAAATCCATCATCTCAAATAAACTTGGATCTGCACTAAAAGTATTATAACATATCTTCCTTTTTTGCCCCTCAATATTAACATTGCAACACCAGCTTGACATAATTTTGCCCGGAAAATATTGTGTAAATGATATTCGTTTAACAGAAGTCTGCTGAAGTAGCTTATCAGACAAAACATCTCGCTGTTTATGAAGTTGAGAGGTCAGTTTTATTCCAATAAAATTGTTGTTCTTAATCTGTAATTTACCACTTCCATATTCCACTTGTTTTTGAACTAATAATGTAAAAGCAATCAGTACAATTGTTATGGCAAACTGTGTAGTTACTAAAAAACTTTTTGAAAGATATCCTGATGTTTTGCCAGCAACAGTTGTTGTGTTTCCTCTTAGTTTTTGCCTTAAAATATCTAATGAAGAAACAACGCCTCCTAATACACTCAAACCTATTACAGATAACACAAGGATAAATACATAAGTAAATGACATTAACATTCCAATATCAATCACAATGCCCAGGTGTTGAACTAATAATGGCGAAACTAACCCAACAATAAGATGAGCAAAAACAATGGATATTACTACAATAACCATCATCTCTTGCATACCTAATAGCACAACAGAACGAATAGAAGCTCCATTCATTCGCAGTACACCTATCTGTTTTGTTTTTACCTTGCTTTGAGAAACTGAAATATTTATAAAATTTATAAATGCAATAATAAATACCAAAACGGCCACTAAGATCAAGAGTATCACCTTCTCTTTATCACCTCCATTAAAATAGCTATACCATCCATCAAAAAGATTCGAAAAATAAAGCTCTTTAAAGGGAATTAACTCAGCTCCATCATATTGTTTACGCACATGCCCTGGCACAACCGATAATATATTTTCAGCTACTTCGTCTGGATCTGCATTTTTATGAAGTTGAAGAATCAGTTGAAAATCACTCCAATTCCAGCTGCTAAAAATCCCCTCACTCGGTTGTATAATATTATGAGATTCCATATTCAAAAGAGCGCTAAATTGAAGGCTCGATTTCGGATTTTCTTTTAATACAGCACTTACCGTTAGTACATGTTTATTATTAAGTTTTATGGTTTGTCCAATAGCAGACTTATCTCCGAAGAGTTGTTTTGCCAAATCAGAGGAGATAACAATTGACATTGGGTTGTTTAAAGCGGAAGATAAACTACCCTCATAAGACGAATAAGTTAACACATCGAAAAATTCTCTGTCGGCAAACACGATATCAGAATTTACCGGATCATTATTTCCAAACTGTAAAACTGGTACATCCCAGGTATCTTTTAAACGAATAGCTTTTTTAACTCCTGCTATTTCGTCAATTACGATATCTCTCAAAACGCCAGGAACACTAATACTACTGTCTTTTCTTTTAAACAAAAATGTACTTTCAGCATTCTTTTGAAATGCATCTACAGTAAACTCGGTGAAGCAATAAACTGACAAGATGATTATTAATGCCAGACTAACAGACAAACCGATAATATTGGTAGCCGAAACGATGGGCCTTCTTGACAAGTTTCGAAGCGTTAATCTAAAAATACTTTTCATTGTTTAATATTAATTCACAATTAGGATATCTAATTCAGGTTTGAATTTATTCATACCTCAAGGCCTCCACCGGATTCTGCCTTGCAGCCCGCCAGCTTTGCCAGCTAACGGTTAATAAGGCTATACTGAGAGCCATTATTCCCGCCAATGCGAAAATCCACCAGCTCAAGTTGGTTTTATAGGCAAAGTTCTCCAGCCATTGATTCATGGCAAACCAGGCAATGGGGCAGGCGATGACAAAAGCTATGGCCACCCATTTGATAAAGTCTTTATTGAGCATGGCGAGGATCTCCGTTATTTTGGCGCCGTTCACTTTGCGGATGCCGATTTCTTTGGTGCGTGCATGACTCATATGCAATGAGGTTGTATACAATCCAATCATCGATAAGAAAATACTAATCAATGAACACACGGTGATAAGTCGGATAAACTGATAATTTTCAGTATGCAGTATCTTGTATTTGTCTCTAAGGCTGATTTTGCTTTCAGGATAATCGGGTACCAGTTTTTGCCAAATGGTTGATACCAGCTGATGAGCTTCTTCCCATCCTTTTGCAGTTGGTTTTATGAGCAGATGATTGCCATCCTCTTGCAATTCAATTATGGCCGGTTCAATAAGGTTATTAAGATTTGAATAATGAAAATCTTTTACAACCCCGATTACCAATTTATTGGTTCCTGGTAGATTTTCTCCGATTATTTTACGATTGGGAAACAAGTTGAGTAATGATTCATTAACGAGACATTTATCTCTATTGGCTATCATTTGAGGATTAAAATCCTCTCCGGCAATTATTTTTATACCTAAGGTCTGTAAATAATCAGCATCGCCGCCAAAGCCACTGGGTGTATAGTTCTTTTCTTCACCTCCATCCAGATAATGAAACATGGCCATCCAATTCCCCATTAAAGGTGTTGAGGAGGCAACACTAACATTTTCGATACACGAGTGATGAATCAACACCTCTTTAAACACCTTTGCCTGATCGTAGTACGTTGATGGTAAATTGAGCACAATTACATCTTTATTCAAACCCAATGCCTTATTATTCTGATAATGGAGTTGTTTTATAATTGTGATCGAAACAATAATAAGAACGATTGTTGAACAAATTTGAAGCTGCCTGAAAACAGGTGATGTGGCAAAACTTCCTTCTTTTTGATTCAAGGCCTGTATATTAACGGCACTGACTTGTTTTAATCGAAAAAGAACAAATATAAAACTAAGAAAAACAACAACTACAAACACCCCAACAACAAGCAAAAGTTGACTCAATTGCATGAAATAAACTGTCTGGATTGTAGTATTCAATAATTGATTAAAAAGTGGCAAAAACAATCCGATACTGATTGCACTAAGCATTAAAGAACCAGCAACTAAAAGAACCACTTCGTAAATGACCGCTATTAGGTTATCTCTTGCTGACGCTCCATTAACGCGCCTAATAACAAAGCTTTTCAAACGGGTTATTATGGCGTTATTCAATAAAGATAAATAGTTAATCATCGATATTAAGAAGATTGTTAGTGCAATGGCCAGGGCAATGTAAATATCTGCTTTGTCTCTTGTTATTTCAGCTTCTGAATGTTTTTGATGTGTCAAGTAATTTGACGATAAGTCATTCAGGTAGTATGAACCTGGCGTACCTGCATGTATAACCGGTATCTGATCTTTATTTTTGAAAAATATGAGCTCCATCTCAGACTCCTTAACCCCTTGAGCCAAACGAATAAATGCACGGCTATCTCCACGTTTCATCATAGTTGCAATATCGAACTGCAGATGCGAATTCTCGATTGGTCTTCTAAAAATGCCGTTAACCACATAGCTTTTGCTAATTGCCTGATTTGCTGGACGGGTTAATTCTTCTATTTCTATCACCTGCCCCAGAGCTGATGCTGTACCAAAATACTTATAGGCCAGTTCTTCTGATATAACCACACAGTTTTCCGCTTCTAATAATTTATCGGTCGACTTAGCAATGAGTTCATATGAGAAGAAGTTGAAAAAATTGGGGCTGACAGCTATTGTTTTTGGTTGATCGTAGAAACTGTTATTATTAGCATTGACCTTGTTAGTAATCGTTGATTTTATCAGACAATAATCTTCAACTTGCTCATAATTGTCTTTCATATGTTGAGCCGCCCCATCTCTAACGAAAAACATTTTACCTCCCGAATTAAACGGGTCATCTGCACTTAAAGAATAAATTCGCTGGGCATGGGTATGAAAAGTATCCGTTGCCAGTTCGCGCTGAATAAACACACCAACCAGCCAGGTACAAGTAATACCAAAAGATAAACTAATCAATATAATTAACGTACTAAACTTGTTTCTGAATATATTTCTTAGAGCTATTCGCATGGTTTACATTGTATAAAATTGTTACTCATACCTAAGTGCTTCAACAGGATTCCGCCTTGCAGCCCGCCAGCTTTGCCAGCTAACAGTAACTAATGCGATGACCATAGCAACCAATCCTGCCAATACAAATATCCACCAGCTCAAATCGGTTTTGTAAGCAAAGTTCTCAAGCCATTTATCCATGGCATACCAGGCAATAGGGCAGGCAATCACAAAAGCAATAGCCACCCATCTGATAAAGTCCTTGTTGAGCATGGCCAATATCTCCGATACTTTGGCACCGTTGACTTTGCGGATGCCGATTTCTTTGGTTTTTCTGGAAATGGTATGTAAAACAATACCCAACATGCCCATCACCGATAAGGCAATGGCCAGCAGAGCAAAGGCACTAATCATCTTAACCTGCTGTTGTTCCTTCTCATAGAATTGTCTAATCTGCTCATTCAAGGTATAAACTTTTACCATGGCATCGGGTGATAAGCCTTTTAAGAAATCTGAGGTTTTTTTAATAATTTCGTTGTTATTGGCACCAGTAGTTTTAATAGCAATGAGGTTCATTAACCTGGGGGCTTGCTGCATAATAACCATTGGCTGTATTAGTGAGTGAAACGAGTGGCTGGTAAAGTTTTTAACGATACCACTTATGGTAAAACCATTAAACCGCTGGCCAATTTTCAACTGGTATTGACTTGCTGCCAGCTCATTAACAATAATATTGCGTTGCCCTTTGCGATAGGTTCCAAAATCTTGCCCTGCCAGAAATTCAACATTTAACAGCTTTAATGTGCCCTTGCCGGTAAACAAACCATCTAAAGGCAAAGGTTTGTTTTCATGCATAAAAGTAATTGTCATGTTGGTGTTTATCGGAGGGATAAACGAAGCTCCGGCAGTGGATTCAACTCCTGATAATTTTTCCAGTTCGGTACTTATGTAGGAATGCTGTTTGCTTAATTCAGGAGAATTAAGTTCGCATACAATCACGTTTTCTGTGTCGATATTTTTAGAGCTGGTTTGGGCAAAATGCAATTGCTTTTTTATGGTGATAATACCAACCAGCAGAATTATAAATACAGCAAAATGAATGCATAACACGGAGTTTGTCCAGGCGTTCTTTTTAACCAGCTTTAGCCTGGCGCCTTTCATCAAATCTACTGCCGACCATTTTTTAACTCTTGCCCCAATAATAATGCCCGAGATACAACCGGTTAGCAGCACTACCAGTAGCAGCACAAGTAGCGATTGCCACATAAAAAGAACCCCTGCATGCATGGTGCGATTTAAAGTTTGATTGATAAATGGAAAACCGATAAAAACAACCAGCAAAGCAGGAATCAGGCTCGCAAAAGCCAATACATTCGAATCGAGTAATATCTGCATAAAACCCGACTGAACCGAAGCTCCCATGGTTTTCTGCACACCAAAATCCTTCAGGCGGTTTTCCATTTTTGCTCTGGTCAGAAATATGTAGTTGACCAAAGCAATCAGCAAAATAAACAACGAAATAATAAGCAGATATTTCAGTTGAGCAGGATTACCCCGCCGGGCTTCTATGCGCCTGTTTACATTGTTTTCCTGCAAATAAATGTCTGTTACCAATTGCAATTTATAATCTTTGCCCTTTATGTTTTCGTTGTTGGTATTATGCTTGTAAGCTTGCATTTGCTGCTCCACCTGTTGTGGATTTGTTTGCGGCTTTAAAAGCAAGTAAGTTTCAAAACGGAAACTATTCCAATCCTTATAATCCTTAAGGGCATGTGCATATTTGCCCAAATGCTTATTACTACGTCCCAGCGCTTCTTCTGTTAAGTCCAGATGAGCAATAAAATTGGGATACAACCTGGAGTTTTGAGGGAAATCGTTAAATACTCCACATACTACCAAAGGTAAAAACTGATTCTTTATCTTTACTTGCAGCGTTTGACCAATCGGATTCTCTTTGTCGAAATGTTTATTGGCCGTTGAAGCCGAGATACAAATTTGTTGGGCTGTTTGAGCCGCTTTCCCCTGAACAATATCAATCCCCAAGCACGTAAACACCGAGGAATCGGCATAAGCAAAACGTTTGCCTTTTACCACTGTGTTGTGAGCATTTTTAATATCCACATCTGAATTTTGGAAATACCTAAAATAATTATCAACAAGTGGTATTTCTTCATTTACCACATTGGCCAACTGATAGGAAGTGCCGCTGGAAGCGTTGCGCTCAACACGGTACAGATTTTCGTTGTTGGGAATAAAACGATCAAAGGAGTTTTCGTGAATGTAGAGTAAACTCAAGAGTAAAACACACCCCAGGCCAATGCCTAAGCCCAATATGCTGATGAGCGAATTTATTTTGTATTTAAAGATGCTTTTGAGCGAAATTTTAATGCTATACCAAATGTTCATTAATAAGTTGTTTTAGTTTTTTCTGATTAATAGTATTTAGTTTACCCATACCTCAAAGCCCCACCGGATTACTCTGCTACCGTGCGAATCCTTTCGCGTGGTTTATGCTTATTAGCCCCTGATAGAATACATGCTGTAGCCCAGTCCTTGGCTTATCAGCAAGCATCTATAAATTTTCGGCCACCGGCTCTTTAAATATCTTCTCCGTCACCACATGCCCATCAAACAGATTAATCACCCGATGGGCATATTCGGCATGCTCGGCCGAGTGGGTGACCATCACAATGGTTGTTCCTTCCTCGTTAAGCTGGCGCAAGAGGTTCATTACTTCGGCTCCATTGAGCGAATCCAGATTACCCGTAGGCTCATCGGCCAGTATTAATTTCGGATTGGTTACTACGGCCCGGGCAATGGCTACCCGCTGCTGCTGACCGCCCGACAATTGCTGAGGAAAGTGCTTGGCCCGATGCGCAATCTGCATGCGCTCCATTACTTTTTGTACCCGTTCTTTACGTTCGCGCGATGACATTTTTAAGTACACCAAAGGCATTTCAATGTTCTCGAATACATTGAGTTCATCAATCAGGTTAAAGCTCTGAAACACAAAACCAATATTTCCTTTTCGTAGATTGGTGCGCTGGCGCTCTTTGAAGGAAGCAATCTCCTGTCCATCAAAAAACAATTCACCATTTGTTGGATTATCAAGTAAACCGATAATATTTAACAAGGTGGATTTACCACATCCCGAAGGCCCCATGATGGCAACAAACTCGCCTTTCTGCACATGGATATTCACATTGTTGAGCGCGGTGGTTTCTACCTCTTCGGTTCTAAAAATCTTTTGCAGGTTAGCTGTTCGTAACATATTGTTTGGTTTAAAGTTTATTATTCATACCTAAGTGCTTCCACCGGATTTCGGCTGGCCGTAGCCCAACTTTGCCAGCTAACTGTTAGCAATGAAATGCATAGTGCGATTAGTCCCGACAGAGCAAAAATCCACCAACTGATATCGGTCTTAATGGCAAACTCACTCAACCATTTATCCATGATGTACCATGCCACCGGGCTGGCCAATATAAAGGATATTAACACCCATTTTAGGTATGTTGAATTAAGTAGGGTAATAATCTCAACAATGGTGGCTCCATTTACTTTACGAACACCAATTTCTTTGGTGCGCCGGCTAATGGAATACCTCACAATTCCGAACAAGCCGGATATTGTGATAACAAAAGCAATCACCATAATCCAGTTGGCTATGCGTCCGGCTGTTTGCTCCGATTTGTATAAAGCGTCGTAGTTTTCATCCAGGAAATGATAATTGAAAGGATAGGCGGATGCACTCTTATTCCAGATTGATCGTAACTGACTAATAACTTTTTGCGGATTATTAACTGTTCGCACCATTAACAAGCCATCTTGCTCATCAGGCAAAAGCTGATATACTTGAGGGTCAATTTTCTGATGCAATGATTTGGTATGGGCATCTTTCACAATTCCTTTCACAATAAAATCGCCACGAAAAGTTGTTGTTATGCGTTGATCGATAATCCCTTCAAAGCCCAGAATTTTTGCCGCCGATTCGTTTATCACACAGTAATTTAATGAGTCATTTTTTCCAAACGGGTTTTCTCCTTCGATAAGCGGCATCTCCATCATATCAAAATAATTGGGTTTGATGTAACACATTTCCATCAGGCATTCGCCCTGAGGATTGTGTACCCGCTTAACAGATGAACCCTGATTCCAGGCCAGTGGCGAACAACCTTTTGCCGTCACATCAATCACATCCGGATTGGCTTTCAGATCCTTTACATAGCGATCGTAGTTATCCCTGATGTCGTTATTCATTTCGAAATACACCACATTCTCCTTGTTAAAACCAAGGTCCATATTTTGTAGATGGGTGATCTGCTTCTTTATGGTTATGCTACCGATCAGCAGCATAATGGAAGCCGCAAACTGAAATATCAACAATCCTTTTTGCAGAAAAGAAACTTTATTGCCCTTGAACTGATCTTTAAGTGTTTGAATGGGGTTAAAATGAGTCATATAAATAGCCGGAAAAGAACCTGCCAATATGGTACTGATAACAACCAATGTTACTAACACGAAATAAAAATCGATGGATGTAAAATCTATTCGTAACCGATAGCCAACAACTTCACTAAATCGGGGCAGAAACAACTCTGTCAATAACACGGCAATTATGGTGGCAATCACCGAATAAATAAAGGTTTCTGATATAAAATCCTTTACCAGATGACGCTTATTGGCTCCATTTGTTTTTTTAACACCAATGGATTTAGCCCTTAAAAACGAATTGGAGATAAATAAATTGGTGAAGTTTATACAGCCGAGCAATAGCACCACTAATGCCATTATTCCAAATGAAACAACCAGTGTTTTGTTCTGATTTTTAATATAATCGAAGCGGTATTTATGACCTAAATGAATATCGCTTAATGCCTGAAGATGGAATTCTAAATCCACCTTTTTATAAGGCGGAAACTTTGCATGAGCATGCTCAGTGATAATGCCTTCCAGTTTGTGAAGATTAGCATTCTTATTTAAAACAAGAAACGTAATAAAGCTATCATTCCCTCCCCATCCGGCAGTGCTCAAATACTTAACATGATCGAGGCGAATAAATGCTTCGATGTTAAACGACGAATTTATGGGCATATTCTCCATAACAGCCACCACCTCTTTTTCGCCCCGAAAATTAACAATCTCACCAATGGGGTTACGGCCCGGAAAGTAGCAGTTGGCCCATTCTTCGGTGATAATAATCGCATTGGGTTTATTCTCAAAATCTGATAGACTACCGTATTTTAGAGGAAAATTTAGAATTTCGTGGTAATTGATATCTGCTGCATAAACATTCTCCACTCCTTGGGTTTTCCCATCTACTTTCAGGTAACCATCCAATGGAAAAATTCGCGTCATTTTTTCTATCTCGGGGAGTTTTTCTTTCAACTCCGGTCCAACAGGATTACATACGGCCCCCAGGGTTACCGATTCACCATTGATAAAGCCCTTTCGGGTAATGCGATAAGTATCTTCTGAATGATGATGAAAATTATCGAAACGACTTTCGTTCAGGCACCATAAACCAGTTAAAAGAGCAACGGCAATACCCAATGCCAGACTTAAGATGCTTAATAAGCCTGTGATTTTATTTCTCTGAAAATGACGTATAAATAGTTTAAGACTCTTCATGAGCAGATCGTAGATTTAGATGTGTGAGTGGGAACAAACAACTTTAAAGTGATTCAAGGGCTGGCGATTCTTTGTGAATCTTCTCCGTCACCACATGACCATCGAACAGGTTAATCACCCGATGGGCATATTCGGCATGCTCGGCCGAGTGGGTGACCATCACAATGGTTGTTCCTTCCTCGTTAAGCTGACGTAAAAGGTTCATTACTTCGGCACCATTGCGCGAATCCAGGTTACCCGTAGGCTCATCGGCCAGTATTAATTTCGGATTGGCTACCACGGCCCGGGCAATGGCTACTCGTTGCTGCTGACCGCCCGACAATTGCTGGGGAAAGTGCTTTGCCCGATGCGCAATCTGCATGCGCTCCATTACTTTTTGCACCCGCTCTTTACGTTCGCGCGATGACATCTTTAAATACACCAAAGGCATTTCAATGTTCTCGAATACATTGAGCTCGTCAATCAGGTTAAAGCTCTGAAAAACAAAACCAATATTTCCCTTGCGCAGGTTGGTGCGCTGGCGCTCTTTAAAAGAAGCGATCTCCTGTCCATCAAAAAACAACTCTCCATCCGATGGATTATCAAGTAGTCCGATAATATTTAACAAAGTTGACTTACCGCATCCGGAAGGTCCCATGATGGCAACAAATTCGCCTTTCTGCACATGAATATTCACATTATTGAGCGCGGTGGTTTCCACCTCTTCGGTTCTAAAAATCTTTTGCAGGTTGTTTGTTCGTAACATATGATTAAGTTGTTAATTGTCAGTATTAAATTAGATATTGTTTGCTTTCGGCTTTGTTGTATTTCTTCCTTCAATTAAATGAAGTAATTCATCTAGAATAGGACAATCCGTATTTTCAAATGCACTTGCCTGATAAAGTATTAATATATCAGGGGTAAGAATCCCATTTTCAGACTTAGAGAATTCATTATACTGCACCGTTGAAATTATCAGATTCTGATAGGCTCTTGAAGCTACTACATCGCCAAAGTTTAATGCGTTGTGATCAAGCGGTTCGCCAACCAATTCGCCTAAATCATTGTTTTGAAAGATATTGGCAAAGGATGCCGCAACTGAAGCTGTTGATCTGTCAACCAAAACAAAGTAGTTGAGCTTACCCTGATATAGTTTTCTTTTTAAAGGAACGGTTCTGACTGTTAATTTATCTGGAAATTCAACCAACTGACCCTTGCTGCATTCCTTCAGAAATTTATATTGTTTCTTCGTTTTTGACGATACCTTAATAAATTGTGATTCCATGTTAAATAAAGAGTCTTTATCACTCATAAGCGAAAACATGGCATCCAGCTTATATCCACTACCACCTGGATTTCCTCTTAAATCAATTATGAAATTATTATAACCTTTGGATTTTGTCTCTTCAATTAATTTTCTCAGTTCTTTAAATATGAAGTTATTAGCTGAGAATTGTGAAATCTTACAATAGCCTGTTTGATAAGCATCCAGCATATGACCTTTTACAAATCTCTCACCTGTAGCATGGTTAAAATCTACTCCTTCAACTTCAAACTCCTTCACATCACCTTGTCGTTCAAGCTTTATCTGATACTGCTCAGAAAATGTAACTTGTGACTGTAACTGCATAACCGAGCCTTTTACAGAACGCCAGGTTGGGTAGATATACCTTCTGAATTCATCAATCGGATAATTATTAATGCTAATGATACGATCTCCTTTTTTCAATAATGGAGTGTATGATTTCTTAACCAATAAGGTATCATTGATATTATACAGCTCAAATGGAATAACTTTCACTTTTGTTAGTTTACCTTCAAATCCTTCTTTCACTTGTAAATATGGATAGTAAATTAAATGCGGATCGACGTGATGAAACATATCAGTCATGCGTCGCATCTCAAGTGTAAAATCGGCCACGCTAAGTAATTTATCCTCGTTGTCACTGACTATCTGCTCAGCCACCAAATCGACAGAAATACTGTCAACTCCCATATAAATATTAGGATGAATGTGTTCAATATGCCGTCTTAAGGTATCTACCTTTCCGGCCGTAATCCTGCACACAGGCTCAGACTTTATTAGGTTGTAATCAATGGCTTTTTTCGATGAAGAACATCCAATGTTTAATAATATAATGCTTAATATAATGAGATTCTTAATGGTCATTCTTATTTATGTGTTAGGTTTAAATATTTATATTGTCCGGGATTATTGCATTCAGATTCAATGTTGAAATACATCCACAAAAATGTACGCTACAGTAAAATTATATTTTATCAGCTCATTTCCTTTATCGGTAATTAAGGCACATTGCATCGCTGTAAAAGGCCTTCTTTCTGCCACCAACTTATTTAATTTCAATCGTCTTAAACTATATTTCAAATTGCGCCAAATCATAGAGTGTGATTACTACTTTTATTCGTATCGTAATGATTTAATTGGGTTTTGAACAGCTGCTTTCCAACTTTGCCAACCCACTGTTAATAAGGAAATGATAAAGGTAATACTGCCGGCGAGCATAAATATCCACCAACTTAAAGAGGTTTGATATTCAAATAACTGCAACCAGTTTTGCATGGCATAATAGGCCAGCGGACACGCAATTACAAAGGCCAAAAGAATCCATCTCTGCAAATCTTTGCAAAGCAATTTCATTATCTCAAAGTTTCGGGCTCCATTGGTTTTACGAATACCAATCTCTTTGGTGCGGGCCTGGGTGTTAATGTAAACAATATTAAACAGGCCCAATAAAGTGACAAATAAGGAAATCAATGTAAATGCATTAAAAAGATGATTGGTCTGACTTAATCTTCGTGTGCCCCGTTCCTCTTTGATTACGGCGGGATAGCTGCGGTATTCAAAAGATAAATCGGGTATTAAGGCCGAAGTTTGCTTGTTTAATTTGGCCACGGCAGCACCACTGGCATCATTCATCAATATGGCCACTTTATTGTTCCATCGTGAGTTAACCTCGGTGTAATAAAAAATCATTGGAGGAGTCTCATACTGAATACTATAATGCTCATGATCTTCTACCAGGCCGATAATCTGCACGTTTCGTTTACTTTTACCAACCTTAATCCATTGACCAACCGGATTCTCCAAACCCAACAAAGTCGCCATTTTTTCAGTGATGAGGCACTTGTCCGATTCAGAAGTTGTATGATTGGTGAAATTACGTCCGGCTAGTACATCAATGCCAAATGTTGGAAAATAATCTGCATCAACCCAATTTCGTGAAGCACTAACCTGATCCATGCCGTTGGGATGATGAACAACCTCGCCCGAGTAACCATAGAAAGGAATGCTCATGGAAAAAGAGACACTTTTCACCTCCATATTTTGCAACAAGTTCTCTTTTAACAATCCTTTCCAACCTTTATTTTTTCCATTATAATGCGGACTGCTAAAGATCACATTATTAGCATTTATACCTGTATCTTTATTCAGAATGTGTTGCATTTGCTTGTGCATTACCAACGAAAAAGTTAGGAAACACACGCAAATCACAAACTGCATCACCAATAGCGATCTTTGCCATACCGATGCCTTTCTAAAACCAGATGTTTGTCCTTTAAGCACCGGGTTAACAGAATTTGATAAGATACGATAGGCCGGTAATAAAATACCCGATACCAATGTTAACAGTGCAAAAAGTAGCATTGCAGCACTCAGTTGCCAATACAAACCGAAGTCCAGTTGTATGTCAGAGCTAATTAAAGCATTAAAATAAGGCAGTATGGAGTAAATGATAAAGCCGGAAATCAATATAAGAACAGGCGTTATTAATAATACTTCCTTAAGCAATGTTTGGATTAATGAGAATCGGCCGGCTCCCATAATTTGCCTGACACCAAACTCCTTTACCTGCCCTCCAAAGCCAACCGATGCCGAGTTAGCATAGTTAAAGGCACTTAGAAGCAATAACAAAACCGATGCTGCTACATAGATCAGTACTTTCTTGCCTGGTGATTTCAAATCTACCACCTTATTAAAAAAGGGTCGGAAATTACTTTCCATTTGCATATCATTATAAACATGTTCAACCTTATCGTTAAGCTTACCCAGGTCAGATGCTTTATTGATAATGGCATAGCTTTTAAATGCCTGGTTGTTTAATGAAGTGCGATAATTACTCATCCCCGACTGCTCGTATAGCTGAAACGTGCATAAATAAGTGGGACGAATATGCATATTGTAAGGCAAATCCTTGTATACTCCCGTAACTTTTAGAAGGTGTTTTTTATTAACCGTTACAACACTGCCCATAGCATTTCCATTGGGAAATAAGCGTTCGGCAATGGATTCCGATAACACAATGGATTCGGGTTGCTTCAAGGCATTTGATGCATTACCACTAATAAAATCATAGGTGAAAATATCGAATACATTGGCATCACTATAAAAGCCATTGGGCTCATAAAACTGAGCAGCTTGTTCCGATTCAATGTAATCGCCCCAGGTTTCCAATAACAAACAACTTTCTTTTATTTCAGGATAATTATCCTGAATATGATCCATCAGGGCCGGAGGTGTTTGAATGGTTCTATAGCCTCCTTCTGCCGGATTCAAATAATTTTGCTGAAGAATGTACAATTCATCCGAACGTTGATTGTAACGATCGTAAGTATACTCGTTTTGCACATAGGCCAGTAATAAAAAAGACACGGCAATGGCAAGGCTCAGGTTAATAATGCTAATGGCATAAAAATTCCCACGCTTGGAGAATCGACGGCTTATCTCTGGTAAAAAATTCGTGCTCATTTATTTCTTGGGTTTAGGCTTTACTTTTTTTCGATGGCTCTTTTCTTATCACCACACAATCATTCAATTCTTTAATTCAACACAACCACTTCATTGTCACCGAATATCTCATAGCCCGATGTGATGACTTCTTCTCCCGCTTCCAATCCATCAAGTACTTCAAAATATTTTGGATTCTGCCGTCCAATCGACACTTCTCGTTTATAGGCTGCCGTTCGTTCCTTATTAAGAACAAACACCCATTGACCGCCGGTGCTTTGGAAAAAGCTGCCACGTGGCAATAAACGGGCACTGGTTGGATCACCCAGTTCTAACTTAATATGACTGGTTTGACCAATGCGCAGCGATTGAATGTCAACACTGTCAAAATCCAAATCGATGGTAAACTTACCCTCCTCCACTTCGGCATAGATCTTTTTCACAGTGGCATCGATATTACCTCCCGGAAACTGACATGAAGCCTGCAAACCGGTTTGTACACGCGATATATAATGTTCATCCACTTCGGCTTTTAATTTAAAGCGATCTAAGATATTCACTTTTCCGATGCGGGTACCATAGGAAATCACCTGTCCTTCTTCAAGATCAAGAGAAGCCAGCTGACCCGTAACGGGTGCTTTAATGGTTAGGTTATCCAAACGCTTTTGAATTATTGTTTGATTTGTCTCCATCCGGGTCGCTGAGTTCTCTAATGTTTCAATCTGTATTCCACGATAAATGGAATCGCGCCTGAAACTTTCTTTTAGCAGGTTCATTTGTCGCTTAGAAGCTTCATAGTTGGTTTTATCTTTTAAATATTCATCTTCCGAAATCAAACCTTCCCCGAAAAAGGCCTTTGAATTGGCAAATTGGCGTTTTTGCAAAAACAACTCCCCTTCCAGTTTTACGATTTGGTTTTGCAGCTCCATGGCATTCATTTCCATTTGCAAACGTGCGGTTCGCAACTCGTTAATAGCACGTGCCACATTGGCTTCATTATTTGATATTTCCAATATAAGGTTGGTATTGCTTAACTCAGCGATGGGATCACCGGCACTAACCATACTGCCCTCCTCCAGCAAAATGGATTCTACCCGTCCCCCCTCAATGGCATCCAGAAAAATAGTTCGGTATGGTTCAACCGTAGCAGTCACACTGATGTAATCCTGAAAGTAGTCATCCATCACCGTTGAAATCGTTAATCGATCCATTTGGGTTCGTACCTGACTGCGGTGATCGGCGAAAGCCACAAAATAAACACACCAGATAATAAAAAGGCCAGCCAGAATGAGCCATTTTAAATTCTTTTTCCACCAGGGTTTCTTTTCTATTTGTCTGTCCATATTGCCATTATTTCTTCTGCTGGGGTGTATGCCAAAGCCATGCCTTAATCATAAATCACTGACAATGTGAACACAAACAATCATGATAGTTTTTATTGTGTCGGGATTTCCAACACTCTTGTATGGATTTCCAACAATAATAAAGTATTTTGTGAGTTGAATTAGAAAATTGAATAATCAATCCGAAAAGAATATCCTACTTGAGGAAGAGGAAAATTTACCATTCAAGAAGGTTGATTTTCAATGAAAGGGAGTTAAGAATGATAAAGCATTGTTTCAATCCCCCAATAGTCAATAAACAGAAATACGATAAACCATAACCTATGCCCAAAGAAGGAAATATACTCATTGTTGACGATAATAAAGAACTGTTGATTGCCCTTAAACTTTACCTGGGGCCACACTTCAAAAAGGTAGTGACCGAACACAACCCCAATCGCATAAAAGAACATCTGGGAAAAGAGAATTATGACATTGTAATGCTGGACATGAATTTCAAGGCTGGTATTAACAATGGTAACGAAGGACTGTACTGGCTCACGGAGGTTCATCAGCATGACCCGGAACTGGCGGTTGTGTTTATAACGGCCTATAGCGATGTTGAGTTAGCCGTCAGAGCCATTAAGAAAGGTGCAGCTGATTTTATCGAGAAATCGTGGGATGAACACAAGATTTTATCGACCCTTCGATCGGTTTATCAGTTACAAAAATCCAAACGCGACATCACTCACCTTAAAAAGAAACAGAAGCATCTGAAAGAGGTCATCAATCACCAACACGATTTGTTTATTGGTCAGTCGGACAGTATGCTACAAATCATGGGCATGGTTAACAAGGTGGCACCAACCGATGTTAATGTGCTTATTCTCGGTGAAAATGGAACTGGAAAAGAAGTGATGGCGCGAACCATTCACCAGCTTTCTGCCCGCAAAGATGAAATGTTTGTTTCGGTCGACCTGGGTGCCATTCACGATAATTTATTTGAGAGCGAGCTATTTGGCCATCTTAAGGGCGCCTTTACCGATGCCAAGAGTGATCGAACCGGACGCTTCGAACTGGCATCAGGCGGCACCTTGTTTTTGGATGAAATTGGCAACTTATCCTTAGCCGCCCAGGCAAAGCTACTAGCAGCCCTGCAAAACAGGGAAATCACACCAGTAGGAGGATCGCGCCCTATAAAAGTCGATATTCGTTTGATCTGTGCCACCAACATGCCCCTTCAACAAATGGTGGCCGAAGGAACTTTCCGCGAAGATTTACTCTACCGCATCAATACCATTGCCCTTGAGTTGCCTGCCCTTCGCAAGCGGAAGGATGACATCAATGGATTGGCACAATTCTTTCTGGCCAAGCAATCCGACAAGTACAAGAAAGGTCAACTGCGATTAACTGTTCCGGCTCTGGAAGCCTTAAAACAACAAAACTGGCCGGGTAACATTCGAGAGCTTCAACATACCATTGAAAAGGCTGTCATTCTTTCCGATGCATCGGTTATTGATGTCGATGATTTATTCTTGAATGCCAATGATTTAAAGGTTTTGGATGAAGATTGCTTTAACCTCGGTGATCATGAACGGCTGTTAATCGAAAAAGCCATTAAGAAATGTAAAGGCAACATGAGTAAAGCCGCTATGAAACTGGGCATCAACCGATCTACCCTCTACGATAAAATCAAAAAATATGAGCTATAAACATTTTACAGTCAGTGCCATTGTGCAGAGCCTGCTTTTAGCAGCAACGCCTGTTTTGTTATTGCTCATATGGCCTTATCAACAGTTGGAGCTCATCCGTTATATTTTATTTATCGCCTATATCATTCAGGTGTGGTACCTTATTTTAACGGTACGTAAAACCAACCGCGAGTTGTCCAAGTTTATCCAATCCTTTGGATTTGGCGATACCACCATTCATTTTCGCACACGCGATAAAGATGCTACCTTTCAGGATCTTTTCAAATCATTTAACCAGGTTGTTGAAGCTTTTCGCCAACTAAAAATGGAGAAGGAAAAAGAATACCTGTTTTTCGAAACCGCATTGAAGAAGATTGGTGTGGCCATTATTGTGGTTAATGAACATGGTAATGTGATTATGACCAATGATGCCTTGCTACGATTGCTCAACATTAAATACCTGCATCGCATTGATAAATTAAACCAGTTTCAAAAAGGCTTGTCAGAAACATTGATGCGGCTTAAACCTAATCAGCAAAAATTGTTAGATATCACCGTCGACAAGCGCTTGTTGCAGGTAGCGCTCACCACCGTCATGATGAAACAGGAATCAAAAACCTTACGTTTGATTGCTTTTCAGGATATCCGCCGCGAGATTGAGCAGAAGGAACTGGAATCGTGGCAGAAACTGATTCGTGTATTAACCCATGAAGTGATCAATTCTCTAAGCCCGGTTAACCTGATTTCGGCTGGCTTAAAGAATCGTTTTGAAACAGCTGAACACCCATTAATAATAGATGCTGACGAACAGCAGGAATTAATTGATGCACTGGATGCTATGTACAACCGCAGTAAAGGTTTAACGCAGTTTGTTGAAAGCTACCGCGGCATGGCCGGTCTGAAAAGTGCACAAACCAATGCTTGCAATATCCATCAATTATTGTCAAGAATACAAACTCTTTTTGCCAACTCCGATGGCAATCATTCTTACCAGATTCAATTAAATTGTCAGACAGAACTGCAATATGCAATCGATGAAAAACTGGTGGAACAGGTGCTAATCAACCTGGTAAAAAACAGCATTGAAGCATTGGATAAGGACAATGCCAAAATTGAAATCAAAGCCCAAATTGAAGCACATCAACTTAAAATAACAGTGACGGATAATGGAAAAGGTATTGCTTCGGATGAATTGGAAAAAGTCTGCATTCCTTTTTACACTACGCGACAAGGCGGCAATGGCATTGGCCTCGCCCTCTCAAAACAGGTGATGCGCCTGCATGGCGGTCAGCTAAAAGTAGAATCAAAAGAGAATAAAGGAACGGTGGTAAGTTTGTTGTTTGGGTGAAAAATCGGAAACAATCAAAAATTAAACCAACTCTGTGCCAGACACAACGGGCTTTTGCCAATTATTTTATTTAAAAAAGCGTTTGTTTTAATGATATTTCTTCTATTTTTGCATCCGCATTGACAAAGGCAATGTCGCACAATACACGGGTGTAGCTCAGTTGGTAGAGCACTGGTCTCCAAAACCAGGTGTCGGGAGTTCGAGCCTCTCCTCCCGTGCGTTTTAATCCTGACTTCGGTCGGGATTTTTTGTTTTATGAACTTTGCCTTATAAAATAAGTTCATATATTTGATGCGCATTTTGGAGAGGTGACAGAGTGGCCGATTGTGCACGCCTGGAAAGCGTGTGTACACCGCAAGTGTACCGGGGGTTCGAATCCCCCTCTCTCCGCTATAGCCCGCAAACGTTTATTCGAAAGCGGGCTTTTTTTATGCTATCTCCTCATTCAGTCATAAAAGAACTTCGGTAACACTCTTCCCCCTATTCAGTGCGTTTGCCAAGTACATCCATACGGTATTTTTCACATAACTTCCTACCTATCCGATAATTCTCACAAAAAATCTCCAATATCACATTACCATAATTTTTTAGCTGTTTTTAGAATTATATAAATATATTTGTCGGAGAATTCAATAATGAATTATTAATTCACATATGAATTATGGAAGAGAAATCGACAAATTATAAAGTCCCAAATCTGGAACGCGGACTTGAGATTATGGAGCTATTGGCCGAACATTCGCCAGGATTATCTATACAAGAAATCAAGAATAAACTTGGTTTATCACAAACCACGGTATTCCGCATTACGCAATCCCTGTTACAATCAGGCTACCTGGGGCGTAATGAAGAATCCAAACAGTTCTATCTGACACGAAAAATGCTCACCGTAGGTTTTCGCTCCATCAATGAGCACGACCTTTTAGGCTTATCACTGCCACGTATGCGTGAACTACGAGATGAAGTGAAGGAAACCGTCTTCCTGGGTATTATGGGTGATAAGGAGGGTATCTTTATTGAACAGGCTCTTGGTACGCACCCCTTTAAATTTATGCTGACACCCGGTAATCGATTCCCTTATTACTGTTCCGCACCGGGTAAGGCCATGCTGGCTTTCCTACCCGAAAAAGAATGCCTCGCCATCGTCGATAAAATTGACTTTCAGGCATTCAATAAGAATACAATAACCAGCAAGCAACAGTTTATTAAAGAACTAAAAGATGTTCGAAAATGTGGCTATGCTTTAGACCGCGAGGAGCAACTACAGGGTGTTGTTTGTGTTGGTGCTCCTATTTTTAATTATCAAGGTTTACCAATTGCATCCATATGGACGTCCGGACCTGTTGAACGATTAAACGCTGATAATTGGTCGGAACAAGGTAAGCTAATCATGGAATATGCCGCTAAAATTTCTTCGGATATGGGGCATACCCAGAACCACCCCTAAGAACTAATAGAGATAAACTAAATATTAAAATGAGAAAATTTGAGTATCACAATCCGGTTCGCATTATTTCAGGTGCTGGTGAGGTTGAACGTTTAGGAAAAGAAGTGGCTGCATTGGGTAGTTCGGCACTTGTTGTGTCGTATGAGTCGTATGATTTTATGCAAGAGTTGCTCCACCAGGTGTGCAAAAGCCTATCTACAGCCGGTTTAAAAGTCGACACCTTATACAAGGTTGTTGCTAATCCATTAATCAGTACAGCCGAAGAAGCCATTGAGCTTTGCCGAAATAAAAAGATTGACGTGGTGATAGGTGTTGGTGGTGGCAGTGTTATGGACACGGCTAAAATTATTGCTGCAGGAGCTAAATATAAAGATGACTTATGGAACATGTTTTATAGCCGCCATGACAAGTTTGACAACATACCGCCAACTGAAGCTTTGCCAATTGTGACAGTACCCACCTTACCTGCCACCTCAAGCGAGATGAACTGTGCAGCTGTGGCAACCCACGATACTTTAGCAGAAAAGGCTTATGTAGCAGCACCATGCTTGTACCCTGCTCTATCTATTCTCGATCCTAATTTACTAGTCACCTTACCTGCTTATCAAACAGCTTGTGCGTCGGCCGATGCTTTGTCGCACTGTTTAGAGGTGTATCTGAATAATACGGTTAACAATCCACTTCAGTACCGCCACATGGAAGCGATAATGCTTACCATCATTGAAAATTCTCAACAAGTACTAAAAGATCCCACAAATGTGGAGCTGCGGGGCATTCAGCAATGGACAGCTACTGTAGCATGGAACGGAATGACTGTACCGGGTACAGATGGTTTCTTTCCAATGCACACTCTGGGGCATAGTATATCAGCCCTGTTTAATATTGCCCATGGCCACACCCTGGCTCTTATGATGCCGGCTTACATGAGGTATAATTACCAACATAATACAGAGCGATACTTCGCATTTGCCAAAGACGTGATGGCTAATGATACCAATAGTGGTTCATTAGAAGAAATAATTCTAAAAGCCATTGATCAGTTTGAAACATACCTGAATAACTTAGGTTTGGCCACTAAGCTTAGCCAGCTATCCATTCCAAAAGACCAACTGGAAAAAATCACTCAGGAATCCATTAAGGTATATGGTGATGCCGATGAGCTGATTGGTAATGTGAAGCCTCTCAATAAAACTGACTTGCTTAGGATATTAGAGTTGGCTTATTAATAACACTTTGTGAACAAAACAATTGCTGATATGAATCCATTAATAAAAAGCTTACGATACATACTCACGGCCTCCTTAATCCTCCTGTTTGGTTTTAATGGGACTGCCAAAGATCATCGACAACTAAAAGATCGCATCATTTTGGTTGATGCCGAAGCCTATAAGCTTGCTATCGCCGATATTCAGGAAAACAGTAACAAACGTTTCAATAGTAAAAAATACCTGGATGCTCTGAAAAGATTCGAACAGAACAAAGCATCTTTTATTCAAGGTATAGAGGCTAATAATAAATCGGAAATTCATAAAGCCGAAGAGCTACTGGATCTGCTTGATGAAGGTTTATTGGCAAACCCGGTTCTCGATTTTGATAAAATCATACTATTACGACGCGAGATAGGCGATAAAGCCCGACAGTATGTTAGCATGAAGCAAGCTCTTGGAATCGAAAGAAGTAATTTCACCAACATCGACAAAATCTCTCCATCGGGTAAATGGAAAAATGAGATCTCAATTCTATCTGATTTACGGGGCGATCAAAAACTTAAAACGCTATACAGACCGGTGGCGGATAAGATCATCAATCACCTTAACCTCAACTACGATGGTAAAAACCTCATGTATGCTTCCATTGGCACACATAATCGCTGGCACCTTTTTAACTTGAATACTGAAACCGGGGTTAGCGAACAAATCACACCTGATAACATCACCGATTTCGATTGCTTTGATGGGTGTTATTTGCCCAACGGTGACATCATATTCTGTTCCACAGGTACCTTCTTAGGCTTACCTTGTACGCACGGTAGTGCGCGCATGGCAGCTCTTTACAGAATCAATCCCCAAACGAAAGAGATGCGACAGTTAACTTTCGATCAGGATAGCAACTGGGAACCAGTTGTGATGAATGATGGAAAGGTATTGTATCAGCGCTGGGAGTATGCCAACCTGCCCCACTCCAATTCACGTATTATCTTCACAATGAATCCTGATGGCACTTCGCAATTAGCACATTATGGATCGAATTCCTATTTCCCTACTTCATGCTGGGCCAATCGACCGATACCCGGTACTCCTTCATCGTTTATTGGTGTTGTTTCGGGCCATCACAGTGTTTCGCGAGCAGGTCGTTTAATGATTTTTAACCCTGAGCAAGGCCGACATGAAGCGGATGGAGTTGTCACAGAAATACCTCATCGCGGTAAAAAAGTAGAGCCCATTAATCGCGATCGTTTACCCGATGGTAACTGGCCCCTGTTTATGAATCCGTATCCACTGAACGACAAATACTTTTTAGTGAGTGCCAAAATGAGTGAAGATGCTCTTTGGGGTTTATATTTGGTGGATGTTTATAACAACATGACATTGCTTTATGAAGCCGAAGGAGAAGCTGTAATAGAAGCTCACCCTTTTAAAGCATCGCCAAAGCCACCGGTTATTCCCGATCGTGTGAATCTTAACAGCAAAAAGGCAACGGTGTTTTTACAAGATATCTATCATGGTCCCGGATTAAAAGGCATCGAAAAAGGTGCGGTTAAAAACCTGCGCATTGGTTCGTATTTCTTTAGTCCTTTTAAGCATGGTGGATTATTAGGTACACTTGGCATGGATGGTCCCTGGGACATAATGCGCATTCTCGGCACTGTGCCGGTGGAAGAAGATGGTTCGGCTATGTTTGAAATTCCTGCTAACACCCCCGTTTTTATACAGCCTCTGGATAAAGACGGGAAAGCACTTCAATTGATGCGAAGCTGGTTTACGGGTATGCCGGGAGAAACCGTATCATGCACGGGTTGTCATGAAAACCGCAACGAAGTAGCCTTACCCAAAATGAGCATTGCTTCGCGCAAAAAACCAAGTACCATTCAGCCCTGGTATGGCGAAGCCCGTAACTTTGGGTTTCCTCAGGAGGTGCAACCCATATTGGATAAACATTGTGTTTCGTGCCACAACGAGCAAAGTCCGGGCATTCCTTATCTAAAAGGAGACAAACGCATTACAGATTGGTCCTCAAAAATTGGTGGCAAAGCCGGAAGTCACTACGGCGGTAAATTCAGTGAGTCGTATGCCAACCTGCATCGCTACGTTCGTCGTCCGGGTATCGAAAGCGATATGCACCTGTTAACACCAATGGATTTTCATGCCGATCAAACAGAATTGATTCAATTGCTGAAAAAAGGCCACCATAATGTAAAACTGGATCAGGAATCGCTAGAAAAACTTTATTGCTGGATTGATTTAAATGCACCTTATCATGGTTACCGTCAGGCTATACCAGAATATGAACTGGCTGAGCAATACGTTCAACGCCTTAAGGAAACTCGCCTCAAGTATGCTAATACGGTCGTAGACTTTGATGCTGAAGCACCAAAAATTGAAACACCTGAACCGGTAATGCCTGCACCTTATGAGAAGTTACCGGCCGATGATGTTAATCCGGAAGGATGGCCAATGAAACGTAAGGCTGCATTTGAAAAACAACTGGGTGTAGCCTGGCGCGATAATCGTTTATACAAAAAGACCATTACGCTGGCTGAAGGCATCAACCTTGAATTGGTTAAAATTCCAAGTGGTGAATTCTTAATGGGAAGTAAAAACAACCGGGATGAACAACCAAGAACCGCCGTTTCAATTGATAAACCATATTGGATGGCGCGCTTTGAAGTAAGCAACGAAATGTATGCTTTGTATGATGCTGAACACAATAGCCGGGATGAGCATCGCCACGGTTATCAGTTTGGCATAGCTGGCTACACGATGAATAAGCCACTCCAGCCTGTGGTACGGGTATCGTGGCAAGAGGCAATGGATTTCTGCCGATGGCTGTCTGAGAAAACGGGTTATAAATTCACTTTGCCCACCGAAGCACAATGGGAATGGGCCTGTCGTGCCGGTTCGGATAAAGCCTATTCATTTGGCGATTTAGGAGCCGACTTTACCAACTATGCCAATATGGGTGATCAGAAACTGGCCGAGTTTGCTGCCTGCACATCCTATAAATATTACGAAGGGGCAGAAATAATTGATAATCCAAACAGGTACGACGATTGGATTCCGCGCGACACAATTTACAACGATGGTGGATTTATTTCAGACGAGATTGGTCGTTATCGAGCCAATTATTGGGATTTAAACGATATGCATGGGAATGTTTGGGAATGGACTCGTTCCGATTATAAACCTTATCCATACCAAGATGATGATGGTCGTAATGCACTCAACCCTAAAACAGAAAAAGTTGTCAGAGGAGGCTCATGGTATGCCCGGCCTCACCGATGTACCAGTTCGTATCGCGTGTCATACATCCCCTACCAAAAAGTATTCGACGTTGGATTTAGAGTTGTAATGGAAGAATAAATGAGAAATGTAATAATAATTTGTTTGATGCTCCAGGTAACCATAGCCTGGAGCCAAAACAAACACCGCTTAATTGCGTCAGGACACGGATTTAGAAAGATTGTTATTGTTGATGAGAACAAGAATATTGAATGGCAATACAATCTGAAAGAAGGTCAATGCAATGACTTGAGCATGCTTGCCGATAGCACTATTTTATTCAGTTATGTGTCGGGTGCCTGTCTAATTAATTTAGACAAAGAGTTACTATGGGACTTCAAAGGAGCACCCGATACCGAGATTCAGTCCATCTCCCCGCTTAAAAATGGCGATTTCCTTATCATGCAAAATGGCACTCCTGCCAAATTGATGGAAGTAGATCGTGCTGGTAAAATCAAAAAACAATTGATCATCCCCACCAGGATGAAGCATCCGCATGCACAATTCAGGAACATACGAAAAACTAATAAAGGCACCTACCTGATTGGTTATCATCGTGAGGATAAAGTGTGTGAGTTTAACCGAAAAGGTAAGCTCATTAAAACCTTTCGTTTACCAAAGGGCTCCAACGCCTACTCATCCGTTCGTCTAAGAAATGGCAATACGCTGGTGGCTTGCGGTGATGCTCACATGTTAATAGAGCTCAACAAAAAGGGCGAAATAGTTTGGTCGATTACCGAAAACGAACTGCCTGGTCATCCACTTCGCTTTGTGGCCGGTGTACAACGTTTAAAAAATGGCAACACGGTTATTTGTAATTGGGGTGGGCATGGACATAAGGAACAACAGGCACAAATAATTGAAGTAACACCTGATAAGAAGGTCGTTTACGAGTTAAACGATTGGATAAATCTGGGAACACTTTGCACCGTTCAGGTATTAGATGAACCCGGCATCATGGAAAAAGGTGAGTTGTATCGTTAGAATCACCTCCGTAATTCTGAACGATATACTGCTTAATGATATTAAAGGAGTAACTTTCCAATAAATTAAAACAATGGAAATGCTACTCCTTTTGCCTTTTATTAATTATCTGAATCGATATTAAATCTTAATCTCAGAACGCTAATAACCGCCATCAGCATTGACTATCAGCTTTTTATATGATTACTAGTTAACAATAGTTTATCTGAAAATATAATACAAGATACACATCATCACCACCAAAATAGCAGATAGAATCCGGGGATCCGAAATGCCTTTAACTTCCCCTTCAGTTAAGAATGAGAGTGGATTATTCATTGTCATTTTGTCAAGCACTTCACTGTTGGCAGCTTGAGTAAAGTAACTGACTGCGAAATAAAAAATGGAGCATATTAAGAAAAGGTAGCTAGCTTTTAGCATAAAATGTATCCCAAGTACATCGGTAATATATCGCTGTCCGGCAATCATCTCAAAGTCGGCGCAAAAGGCCAATAAAGCCAGAATAAAACCAAACACTAAAGTATAATGTCCGGCTTTGGGCGTTCCCCTTTTCGACATTATTCCAAAAATAAACACCACAGAAATTGGAGGCGAAAGAACTGCCAGCAAATCGTTAATAGCTTCAAAAATACTCGGAAACTTAGCTATTAAAGGCGACCAGGCAATGGCAATAATCGTCACGGCTAAGATGGTAATTCGACCAACAATTAATAATTTCCGATCAGAAGTATCCGGACGCTTTTGTTTTAGTATATCCATTGAAACCAATGTGCCCGCACTGTTTAATGCTGAGGCTATAGTACTCATCAAAGCTGCCAGCAGGGCCGCCGACATTAAGCCTTTTAGTCCTACGGGCAAAACGTTTAGTATAAGCACGGGCAAGGCCTGATCAGCTATTTCAATTTTATCACGCAGAATTATATAGGCAAATATCCCTGGGAATATCATTATAAACACCGGAAATATTTTAATAAAGCCTGCGAATACAGGCCCATTCTGAGCATCCTTGAGAGTTTTGGCCCCCAACACCTTTTGCACGATCGTTTGATCAGCACACCAATAGTTTAAGCCAAGAACAATGTATCCGGGAATAAAAAACAAGAATGGCAATGGCGAATCAGTAGATGTTTGTATCATACTCAGCTGGTCAGGTTTTAAAGCCGCTTTTAGTTCGGCTAAACTAGTTACCCCATGCTCAGGCAGCGCCATCATTGCAAGCACAGACATGATACCTGCACCAATTATTAAAATACCAGATTGCAAGGCCTCTGTCAGAACCACTGCTTTTAATCCTCCAATAATAGAATAGATTAATGTGGCAAAAGCAATGACAATAATGGCAGTATATTTTTCGATGCCAAAAAAGTTTTCGAAAACCAAGGCTCCGGCATATAAACTAACACCAATATGCAAAAACAAGGCGGTGAACAATGAAATAACCGCTAACATGGTTCGTGTCGATGAGTTATATCGACGCTCCAGAAATTCGGGTAAAGTCGATATCTTAGATTTGAAATAAAAAGGGGCAAAAACAAGCCCCAAAATAATCAATAAGAATGGTGCTCCCCATTCAAAATTCCCCCAAACCAAGCCATCGGAAAAACCTTGTCCGGCCAGCCCCACCATATGAATGGTTGATATATTTGCAGCAAAAAGAGCGGTTCCAATTAAGGGCCACTTTAATGAGCGGCCGGCCAGGAAAAATCCCTCGCTTGATTTTGTTTTCCCCTGCATTCCTGAAAACACACCGATTCCCAAAATAAGCAGCATGTAGCCAATAAGAATGACATAGTCAATAATAGACAAACTCATAATTTTATCCCTTTAATTGAGCTTTAGTTGCTTTTTTAATTGATTAAGAATTTCAATTTCTTCGTTTCTTATTCTTCCATCACGATTGGGAGGGCAGTTTAGTATAAGAATATTGTCCTGAGCTGTGGCTCTATTATACAATTCATGCAATTGCTCTACAGATTTAAACGTTTTATCTTCGGTGTGATAAAACCACTTACTGCTGATACAAACCGTCGATTCCCAAGGCATGTAATAGCTCTTGCCGTTGTGCGTAAAAACCTTTGGATCATTGTCAGCAGGCAACAGAGGATCTCCTAATCTAAAATCGGAAGGGAAATAGCGTATTGGAAAACCCTCTTTCTGATCCTGTGGATAAACAGCATGATAATCGGGATTCTCTGGTAATCCGATTGACCAATTGATACCGATCTGACACATAGGCTGACGAGACTTTATGGTATTATACATCTTCTGAAGCGGCCAGCGATAATTGGCTTTTGTCCATCCCCCATCGAACCAAAACTCAACAATATCGGTATGGGGTTTAACAATATCAATAAGTTCATCCAATTGCTTAATCATGTAGTCGTTATATGCTTTATCCTTTTCCGGATCTTCTTTATAGGTATGAGGATGCTTATCGCCATAGAGGTAATCATTGCCCTCGAAATTACGATCCCACAACGAATAATATAAGCCCAAGCCAATGTCGTATTTCTTACAGGCTTTGGCCACCGCCTCAATCACATTGGTGGTATTTCCTGAATTTGCCACATCATACTCGGTATATTTACTGTCCCACAAACAAAAGCCCTCGTGGTGCTTCGAAACAAGAATGATGTATTTCATACCGGCATCCTTTGCTGTTTTCACCCATTGCTCAGCATCAATATTCGTTGGTTTGTAAGAGCTCGACGGCAAAGTCCCATCCGTCCATTCATGGTTATGAAAGGTATTTATCCCAAAATGAATAAACATACCATATTGGCGATCAATCATCATTTGGTGCCCCTTACTCGGCTTAGTCGAAGGCACCGGCAAAATATCGTTTGATTTATCTGGTACCGTGCAAAAGTTAAAAATGATCAGGATGATCAAAAAGCTTAATGTTTTCATTTGTCTGTCGATATTAGTTGTTTGTTCTTTAGTAATTACTGCTTTTGTCTTTGTCTGCCCAACTGCTTACAATCAATTCCTTAATGAACAAATTGACTTCAAGCTGACTGGCGACAGGTTGATTGGTAAAAGGTAATGTTGGCAGGTAAGGTGATGGTCCAAATTCCGTGCAAATCCAGAACTCTTTCTCTCCACGATTTTTGGCATTCGAGAGTATATTCATCCACCAATTAACATGGGCATTAACGGCCTCTTTATTTTCTGGCGCAGCAGGATGATTCACCTGCGGGGACTGCTCATTTCCTACCCTTGCATGTATATAGCCCGCCCGTTGCATGGCCAAATTCATGAAATCCTGTTGTTCTTTCAATAAAGATTCTGACACACAACACCAGTGCGAAAAATCGGCCGTTAATCGTAAAGCCGGAAACTGATCTAAAAAGTTTTTAGTGCTATTGGTTGAAAAAAGGGCTCTACCACGATGCGTTTCATGAAGAATTGGTATTCCACTTTTCTTTTCAACATCTTCGCACAAAGCAAACAAGCGACAATTTTCTTCAAAAGAATAATAGTCACGCCCTGTATGCGAATTTATTAAGACGGGTTGAAATGAGGCTAAATGATACAGATAATCCTCCATGGCTTTCATGTACGCTTCAGCATCTAATGGTGTGTGAATACACTGTTGAGCGATTAACTTCAAATCATATTCTTTCAAAAGATTTTGAAGTTTATCTATATCAGATTTATCAGACGGAACACCCATTTCGACAGCTTGATAACCCGCATCTTTTAATTTCTGAAAGAAGGTTTCAAGAGTTAAATGTTCGCTTCCCCAAATTGGGTATGAGAATTGAATCTTCATCAACAATCGTTTAAATTTTACTAAGCATTTATTTCAATGTCGGATGTTGGGCGACAAGAACAAGGCAGACAATGCCCCTTTGATGGCTTGGTTGCTGTATTGAAATTATAAGCCACATCTCCCGATTCAATTTTAGTGCTGCATGCTCCGCATTCCCCAAACATGCAACCTGCCTCCATCCTTATACCGTTTGATTCGGCAAACTCCAACAGATTGACATACTCATAATCCCAGATCAATGTTTGTCCGGCTTTTTTAAACTTCACCTTAACTTCCTTGCTGGTATCAATTGCTGCATTTCCATTTTTAGCAGGTCCAAAATTCTCAGTATAGACAATACTTTTAGCCCCCTTCCACTCATTAATTTTCTCAACAAAATGAGCATTCATCTCAGCAGGACCGCAGATGTAAAAGTTGAAATGTTTACCCTTAGGTAATAATTCTTTCAAGCGATCCATACCTAAGCGTTCGTAATACACTTGCCAGGTTTTCAATGCTGGATCCAGAATATTATTTTGGCTCTGACTTAAAAATAAGTGTGCTTTAATATTTGGATGTTGATCTGAAATACTTTGTAATTCATCTCTAAATACTATCAATTCCTGCTTTTTTGCAGCGATTATCAAAATTATTTCCCTCGGATTATCTTTTAAGGAATGAAGCATTGACAATATGGGTGTGATGCCTATTCCGCCGGCAATAAATACCGATGGTCGCTTCTTTTTATCCAACACAAAATTACCCCTTGGTCCTTTGGCCTGAAGCACATCACCTACCTTTAATGAGTTATGCAATGCATTTGATACTCTACCCTGTTCTTCCCGTTTAACCGAGATACGATAAGTATTATTTTCTGCCCCGTTGGAGATGGTGTACGAACGCAGGGCATAATTGATTTTTGCTCCTTCTTCCCATTCTGAATCCTGACACAAATACCCCTCAAAGAATGGGACCTTAAAAATCAGGTGCTGCCCGGCAACATTAGGCTCCAATTTGGAATCATCTGCACTCGTAAAATAAAAGGACTTTACCTGGGAGCTCTCCTCTTCAATTTTAGTAACACGCAATTTATTGTATACCGATGTGGCTTCAAACTTCTCCGTTTGCGTTTGCGCCCCTTCTTCAAAAATACCAAACCACTTATCTAAAGGAATGGTACTTTCGCCATAATTACATTCGAACAAACGATGGTGCAGATAATGGAAATAGGAACCAAAACTCAGGTATTTAAAAATTTTCCCTTCGAAGCCAGTGTGGCCGGGAGCTGGCGTTAAAGCTGTATGTTGCGAATTAAATAAGAAATGTAAAGGATGCGATGGAACAACCCAATGAATCAGAACCACGCTAAAATATAGAAGATGCTCTACCGGATGCATGGCCAAGCCCGACCAGGGGCCTGGGTTGATATTATAATGATGCAGGTAGTGAATTTTATCGTATAATGGTTTCCAATGAATTAAACGATGAATGAGATAAAAATGTAACTCTCTCCAAAGGGGTATCAAAAGAAACAAAGTCACAAACCAAACCGGATGTTGCTGAAAATCGATGTACGGTAGCTTACCATTAGCATAAAGCCAATAGGTAACTACCTCATAAGCAGTCCAGATTGGAACTCCACTTACACAAGACCAAAAAACATTATCGTACACCTGGTCATTCCACAGAAAGGTAGAGCCATCGGTACTTTGCCATCGGGGACAATACTTAGCTTTGGTCCCGCGCTTTTTAAATTTGTATAGATATAAATGCCAGCCGCCATAAATAATCCATACCAGAGTCATATTACGCAACAGAATAGTTGAAATCCAGGAATAATGAAAGTCTTTCATTTGTTCCATTGGTGGCTGCAAGAAATAATAACTCAGTATTACAATGCCCAGGTAAAGCAGGTTCCAGGTAAATAAATAATGAAATAACCAAAGTAGAAACTTCCTTATCTTTGGCGGCCAAACAAAAAGTGGCGCATAAACAATCGGATTATCCGGGCGCCATTCTCCACGGCTATCCGTATACCCCGAAGTATTATTGTTTTTCTTCTCCATTACTTTATACTTTTGCGTCATCAACACGGCCAGCAGCATCTACAGTTTTAAACAAATCCTTGTTAATAGCAGATCTCAAGAAGGATTACAATTGCAACAATTGTTTATTTAACGCTGCACATTCTGTAGCTTTATTAATTCAGCCACAATGTATAAGGTAATTGAGTGAAATATTTTATTAATACCTGCGGGGTTTTGCACTATTCCGTCATGCTTGTTTTACAAAATCTAAGAACAAAGCCAAATTCTACTTAACATGCCTCCTTATAGAGGCTTTATCAGTTTACCACTTCGATTTTAACTTAGTCTTTTTTAGCCATTTTTTTATGATTTAATCGCCTGATAATTCATCCTTATCGGGATAGACGACAATTTTCATTGGTAGCTCCCCACGCACAATATCAAAGATGATGGAATCTTGTCTATTCAAATTTAATTTCTGTTCGTGTGAAACATCCTGAACTCCAATACCATTAACCTTAACAATCACATCACCTTTCATGAATCCTGCAGTTTTATAGTAATTTGCTTCATAGTCAGCCACCACATCAACTATAATTTTCCCTTCGTGGGTTGATGTGGTTGACATGTGAAACCGCCTAACCTGAGGATTAACCAAACGCTCGAAATTATCAATGGGTTGAAAAGCCACCTGCTTGTTTTTCATATCGAAGAAAACATTGAATCGCTTAAGAAAATTCTGGCCTAACAAATAATCACAAGGAACATTATTCTGATGATGAATGGTATAAACGCGCAGTGAATCCAGGTTAAAGTAATCTGCCAGCTTTCCTTCTACCGTATAATATTTAAACAAACCATACGAATTTTGCATCCAAACAGCATCTTTCCTTTTTTCTAGTTCTTTTAGTTCTTCTGCATTACTCATTAAGGCAATATCCCATGGCATACCAGAATCTATGAAGAACTTTTTGTTTAGTATTAATGTCTCTCCATCGGGAAAGGTTATTTCCAAAGGCATTTGGATGACAAATGGATTATTGCGGATTTCGTTTATCATCATTGGAGCAATAAAACAGTTTTCAGGCAACACAAAGTCATCTGATGAATGAACTTGGAGATAGTTATTTTCAAAATTCAATTCCCAAACATTACTTGAATCATCTTTGGGGATAGAAAAAATTCCATCTAATGAGGTATTATTAAAGTAACCTTTAAAATCGAACACTTTAAGGTGCTTATACCTAAGATTGGTTTGACCAATACATACGCTTTGCTGCGTAAGATAAACCACTGCCTTATATCGATTAGCAGTCCAGGCAGATCCGGCCGGCACATCATCGTAATCGGGCACCAATCCTTTAGTAATTTGAGGATGATGACTGCAATAAGCCGAATCCAGAGTAAAAGTCCCCAAAGAAGCGCCTGTATCGAATACCATGTTAGCTGTTAAGCTATCGTATAACTTGATGGGCAAAACGATTTTCCGATCAAAATTGGTGATTGAAAAGTCGACCTGATTAATGTCCTTAACATTGTTAGAACAATTGCAACACATCAGTACACAACAAAAGAATAGTAACAACCTCGATTTATCACACAAAATACTCATTAACAATCGAATCATATCTTTTCATTATTTAACGCGGAAGAACATCGATCGCTGATTATCATCCTCAACCATGTCATCATGAAGTTTTTTTGCTAAGCTACTTAATAATTTATATGTCTTCAATAACTCGTATTTGTGACACAATCACCCATCAAAATGGATTAATTATGATCTTCAGCAACATTAATTGTTATTCAACTTTACCCTTCAAAAACTCCCGGAACCAATTTCCAGAATGTTTAATCGTTCTTTTTTGTGTTTTGAAATCAACATATACTAATCCAAAGCGTGGCTCAAATCCTTCTTTCCATTCAAAGTTATCAACAAGTGTCCAAACGAAATAACCTTTTATGGGTAGGCCTTGGTTGATGGCTTTCTTGACTTGTCGAAGCATTTTCTGGTGATATTTTAAACGCCGTGTATCATAAACATGATCATTAACCAGAAAATCGGGAAAACAAACACCACTTTCGCTAAGCACAATGGACTTAACTTTCGGATAAGCTGCATAGAAATGTAATAACTTATTGAGTCCCTTGGGGTACACATCCAGATTCATGGTATTTAGTATGGCCTTGCGTTCAACAGGTGGAATTTCATCCGCAAACAGGATTGGGGGATTTAAGCTATGGCGGGCCACCACCCTGAAATAATACTGCAATCCTATAAAATCGAAATCAAAATGCATTCGCTGCTCGTCACCTTTTTTGAAGATCATTTGAATCATCTTTAGGGCAGGCATCACATCGGTGGGATATCCCATGCCCAACAAAGGCTCAATAAAAAAGCGATTGAGCAGGGCTTCCATACGCTTGGCAGCTCGTACATTTTTTGGGAGTCGATTCACAGGTTTTACATACGAACAAGACAATGCCACTCCGATCTGTGCATCAGGAATGTATTTACGAATCAGACGTCCGCCTTGTGCCATGCACAAAACAGCATGGTGCGCTGCCTTCAGAAAATTAATAATGCCTTTACTGGCTGGTGCATGATAGCCCATAAAATAGCCCAATCCGGTAAAAGTCATAGGTTCGTTCATCACTACCCAATGCTTAACCCGATCGCCAAACTGTTGCACACATACTTCGGTGTAGGCCAAAAACCAATCCACAATCTGGCGGTTCGTCCAGCCTCCCTCCTCGTGCAAAACTTGTGGCAAGTCCCAATGATACAAGGTGACGTATGGCTTTAAACCATTACTCAGGCAACACTCAATTACTTTGTTATAAAACGCTATTCCTTTTGCATTTACAGTACCAGTGCCATTGGGCAAAATACGCGTCCAACTAATTGAAAAACGAAATACATCCAGTCCCATCTGACTGGCCAGTTTAATATCCTCCTCAAACTGCTTATAAAAATTAGACGCGTGACCAATTTTATCAGCATTATTAATGTTTGAAGTATTACTTGTGAAAGTATCCCAAATGGATGGACCTTTGCCATCAGCATCTGACCACCCTTCGTTTTGAAAAGCACTGATGGTTACTCCCCACTCAAAATCGTCTCCAAATTGCTCGCGTTTCAACATGCCCCAAAAATAGAGCACGAATAAAGCTTACGAGTTAAATTATTATTAAGAACAATCGATCTTATGATTTTGTATCTCATTTCTCTTGATTAAATTTACAAACCAATGACGATAGTCGCTCTGGAATGAAATTTACTGACTATTGGCACATAAGCACTTTAAAGCTCAATAAACTACAAAACTATGAACTGCCCTCGTTGCCAAACCAAACTTGTTTTAAATCGAATTAACGATATTAACTCTTCCATTGAAGTTGACGAATGCCCGGATTGCCATGGCATTTGGTTTGATAAAGATGAATTATCACAGATCGAAACAATCATTGAGCCCACCTTAATCGAGATTCGTAAAATTCCATCTAAGAAAGATCAATATGAGAAAATGAATTGCCCCTCGTGCAATAACTCGCCACGATTAGAAAAGACGGTTCATCCGCGCGACAAAAAAGTAATTATTGACTATTGCCCTTATTGCAAAGGTATCTGGCTCGATAAAGGTGAGTTGGAAGCCATCCAAAAAGAAAACTGGATATTAACCATAGCCAAGCTGGTTAAGCGTCTCGCTTAAAAACAGCTTCAGTCCTTATTTCGCTATTAGTTAAGTTTTTTGGCAAACGGCACATCCCATTGGATTAAGCGCCTTAATCAACTGACCACATGATTCTTTTCTGTGATTAAGGTCGTGATTATGATTTGATTAGCTACAGTCTTTTCTCTACTTTCGGTCTTGCAAACCAAAGTCTATGTCACGATTCCTGTATTCAATCATTCTTTCTTTATGCATCGGCAATGCTGTCTTTGCTCAGGAGGTTCCGTACCACATCAGTAACCAGGCGGTTTACGATTTTATTGATGAACTGGCCAACAAGGGCGCTATTGACATCAACACGGCTATTAAACCGTATTCCAGAATGACTATCGCCAAAGCTTTGGAAAAAGCTAATGGTCATCCGGCATTGAGCAAACGTCAGCAAAACGAAGTGGCGTTCTACCTGAAAGATTTCAATAAAGAATTGACGATAGGAAAAGATTTCGATAAGCGATTTGATGTTTTTTACCACAGCGATTCTTTATTTAAAGTGACTGTTAATCCAATTTTGGGTGGCCAGTTTTTCAACAATGGTAACAGTACCGAATACCACCGTTGGGGCGGAGCTGAATTTTATGGCTCCATAGGAAAACACGTTGGTATCTACGGTAGCTTGCGAGATAATCATGAGTCGCGCTACTTTGGCAAAGATAGCCACGATGAATATATTAGTACAAGGCCGGGCTCTGTTTATAAAGGCGATAATCTGGATAAAGATTTCTCGGAAACTCGGGGCGGAATCAGCTACGCCTGGAAATGGGGATCATTGGGACTACATAAAGACAATGTGATGTGGGGCAACGGTTATCACGAGTCAATTATTCTATCGGGAAGAGCACCATCATTTGGTTTTGTATCTTTTAAAATGAATCCTGTAAAATGGCTTGAATTTAATTACATGCATGGTTGGTTGGTCAGCGAAGTAGTTGATTCATCGCGCACTTATGCGGTTTACAATGGCGATCGTGAAGTATACGCCAATAAATTTATTGCGGCTAGTATGTTTACCATAAAGCCCTGGAAAAAAATGTACATTTCAGTGGGTAATTCCATTGTTTATGGCGATGTTGATTTCAACCCGACTTTTGCGGTTCCGTTTTTATTTTACAAATCAGCCGATCACACTTATAATTCATGGGATAACTGGGTGGGTCACAATGCACAGATGTACATTGACATCAGCTGTCGTCAAATCAATAAGCTCCACTTATACACCTCTATTTTTGTGGATGAAATTGCCTTAACCAAGATGTTTAACAAGGATGAATGGTCCAATGATATTGGAATTAAAATCGGAGGCCGCTTCACCGATTTATTGCCCGATGTTTCATTAACAGCTGAATACACCCGTATTCGCCCTTTAACCTACGAACACTTTGTACCCACCATCACCTACAAAAGTAATCGCTACATTTTAGGTAGTTACATGCGTGATAATGCCGAGGAAATTTATCTGATGGCTCGATACAAACCCATTCGAGGTTTGGATTTACAAGCCAGTTACACCCATATGAAAAAAGGAAAAGATTACCAGAAGATATTTGATAACAATGAAGAAGATTTGCACCCGGAAATTAATCAGGACCAGGAAGAAATCAGGCGCGGACTGCCCTTCCTCAATGAAGTGCGTTACAAAACACAGAGTATAACTTTTAAGGCTTCATACCAAATTGTTAACGATGGCTTTATATTTATTGAAGCCACCAAAAACTCATTTGATGGGCCGGACAAAGAACTTTATACCAATCCTTTTTTTCTGGAAGGTGATAACATCTTATCCTTTGGTATGAACTTCGGATTCTGATAATTTTCCTAATTTAACGCGCTTGAACGAGGCAATATGGAACAGATAAGAATGGTAGATTTACAGGCTCAATACAAACGTCTTAAGCCTGAACTGGATAACGCAATGAATACGGTGATTGAGCAAACAGCTTTTATCAACGGTCCCGCAGTAAAAACATTTCAAACAGAACTTGAGGATTATTTAAAGGTAAAACATGTTATTCCGTGTGCCAACGGCACCGACGCATTGCAGGTGGCACTAATGGCACTTGGATTAAAAGAGGGGGATGAAGTAATTACTTCTACCTTTACATTTATAGCAACTGTTGAAGTTATTGCTTTATTGAAGCTAAAGCCGGTATTGGTGGATGTGGACATGGAAACCTTCACTTTGATACCCGAACAGGTTGAAAAAGCCATCACTAAAAGAACCAAGGCCATTATTCCCGTTCACCTTTTCGGACAGGGAGCTGATATGAACCAACTAATGGCCATTGCCCAAAAACATCAGCTAAAGGTCGTGGAAGATACAGCCCAAGCTATCGGCAGCAATTATAAGTTTAACAAACAGAGCCTAAAACTGGGCACCATTGGCGACATTGGTTGCACTTCATTTTTCCCCTCAAAAAATCTGGGATGCTTTGGCGACGGTGGTGCTTGCTTCACCAATGATGATCAATTGGCCGAACAAATGCGAATGATTGTGAACCATGGCTCACAAAAAAAATATTACCACCAGGTGATTGGCGTAAACTCACGCTTGGACACCTTACAGGCAGCTATACTGAGCATCAAGCTTAAGGAACTGGATGATTTTAATAAACGTCGCCGCAAAGCAGCCGACTTTTACGATGGCGCTTTAAAAGATCACCCGGATATTGTTATCCCGGCACGCACCCACGAGTCGGTACACACCTTTCATCAGTATACATTAAGAATTAAAAATGGTCAGCGTGATAAATTACAGAGCTACCTGAAAGAAAAAGATATTCCATCGATGGTTTATTACCCGGTGCCATTGCACCAGCAAGAAGCTTTTGAACCATTTATGGAAGGTACGATTGAACTGGGCAATTCGGATGTCCTGAGTAAGGAAGTATTATCTTTGCCCATGCACACCGAACTAACAAACGAACAACTCGAATACATAACCGATGCCATTCTGGCTTTTTTCGAATAATTAATGGAACAAGAATACTTTGCACACGAAACAGCCGTGATCGACGAGAATTGCACCATCCATAAAGGTGTTAAAATCTGGCATTTCTCACACATTATGCCGGACTGTGAAATCGGCGAAAACTGCAACCTGGGACAAAACGTGGTGGTATCACCCAATGTAAAACTGGGTCGTAATGTTAAAGTGCAGAACAATGTATCGATTTACACGGGTGTTATCTGCGAAGATGATGTTTTTTTGGGACCTTCAATGGTTTTTACTAATGTGGTAAATCCGCGCAGTGCAGTTAATCGAAGAGGTGAATACCTGAAAACAGTTGTTAAAAAAGGAGCAACCATCGGTGCTAACGCTACCGTGGTATGCGGTCACGACATTGGTGAGTTTGCCTTTATTGGAGCCGGAGCGGTGGTTACTAAAAGTATTCCTGCCTACGCCTTGGTAGTAGGTAATCCATCGGTTCAGATTGGCTGGATGAGCGAATACGGCCATCGCCTGAAATTTGATGACAATGGATTGGCAACTTGCCCCGAAAGCAAGGAACAATACCGATTATCAGATAACCAGGTGGAAAAGATTAAATAAAACGTTGGTTAATAATTGAATAATTTGAACTCATATACAAATACAAACCTTCGGGATTAAAAACCTATAGACTATGTTAAAAGAATTAATTGCCAAGGAGAAAAAGCTATCTGTTATCGGGCTAGGTTATGTTGGACTACCCATTGCTCTTGAATTCGCACGTAAAATGTCGGTGATTGGTTTCGACATCAAAGAAGATCGTGTTGAACTAATGCGCCAGGGAATCGATCCTAGCAACGAGCTGGAGTCGGCAGCTTTTGAAGGTTGTGATATTCACTACACCAGTAATGCTAAGGATTTAAAAGAGGCTAACTTTCATGTGGTAGCAGTACCTACTCCTATCAACAACCATAACTTACCCGACCTGCGACCACTTTTGAGTGCTACGCGAGCCGTTGGTAAAGCCTTAAAAAAAGGCGACTATGTGGTATTCGAATCAACCGTTTACCCAGGTTGTACCGAAGACGATTGTGTACCAATCCTTGAAGAAGAATCTGGTCTTAAGCTGAACATTGATTTTAAAGTTGGCTTCAGCCCCGAACGAATCAACCCCGGAGATAAGGAGCACACTTTAACAAAAATATTAAAGATTGTTTCGGGTAGCGATGAAGAGTCGGCCCAGGTTATCGAAGATGTTTATGCCAGTATTATTACGGCCGGTATTCACAAAGCCAGCTCAATTAAAGTGGCCGAAGCAGCTAAAATTATCGAAAATACCCAGCGTGATGTCAACATCGCACTTATGAATGAGTTATCACTCATCTTTGACCGCATGGACATCAATACCTTCGAAGTACTTGAAGCGGCTGGAACAAAATGGAACTTCCTGCGTTTCTTCCCTGGCTTGGTGGGTGGCCATTGCATTGGTGTTGATCCGTATTATCTGACATACAAAGCCAATGAGTTGGGTTACCACTCGAAAATTATTACCGGTGGTCGATTTATCAACGATTCTATGGGTGGTTATGTAGCAAAAACAGTGGTTAAAAAACTGATTTCGAACGGCAATAAAATCAATGGTGCCAAGGTATTGATAATGGGGGCTACCTTTAAAGAGAATGTAAGCGACATTCGTAATTCGAAAGTGGCCGATGTGGTCAACGAATTAAAATCATTTAGTATCGATGTGGATGTGGTTGATCCGCATGCTTCATCCGAAGAATTATTGCATGAATATGGCTATGGCTTAATTGACGCGGTAAACACTAAATACAATGCTGTTATCGTTGCTGTCAATCATGATGAATACGCCAGCTTAGACGAAGATTATTTCAAGTCAATCCTGGTAGATGAAGGTTTATTTGTGGATATCAAAGGCATCTTCAGGGGTAAAATCAAGGATTTAACCTACTGGAGTTTATAAAACCCAAAGCATAAAAAACGGTGTATCGAAAAAATTCTGATACACCGTTTATTCGTTCTGCAAACCATTTCATTTGGTTTACCTGGTCACTTTCATCATTACTTATCAAATTCATAATTGTACTTTTTGTCTCCTGAAACTAAAGAAACCTGGTAAGCTCCCGATGGCAGGTTGGTTAAATCAAAAATACCTGAATACGCCGATTCATTAGGTAAGCTTGAGTTATACACTTCAGTTCCAAATTGATCGTTAATGTAAATATTCAACATCGACTGTCCGAAGTTCATGTGACTAACGTACAGTTTCTCATCAGCAACTCTGAAAAACGCATTAAGCAAATCTTTCTCCACACTTTTGCTTTCACGCTTGACAAGCTCGTGATCTTTAACCGAAAATCTCTCTTTTGAAACACCTTTTCTACTTGTTAACTCGATGAAGTAATCACCATCTTCCAAAGATGAAAGGTCAAATAATTTCTGAAAAGAGGCTGCTCCATCAATTCGTGAACTGCTATACAGTTGCGAACCGTCAGCATCTGAGATTCGGATGCGGTATGATTCAGCAGCATCGTAACGCGCCGTGATAACAGCATAATCTGTTTCTAAATACGAGTTGATGAAAATTTTTCCTTTGCCATAGGCTCCTGTGGACAATAACGCCAACACGGCAATTGGCAAAATCCTCCTTAATACATTTACTTTTTTCATAGTAAAACTTTTTAATTGATTAATAATTTTAATTCACCCCCCTTTTGTAATGGGGTACGATGCAAAATTAGAATGTTTTTTCTAATCAAATGTAAAAAAAGAGGGGTGTTTTTGTTAAAAAATCAAAATATCGAAAATTCAATGCTGTTTTCAGGGGTAACTCTTGCATTTATTACATTTTTCATCCAATCACGCCACAAAAGAAGGGGGATATGAAAAATATTTTCATTTTTTGAGTCGGAAATCTTAAAAAAAACTTGAAGTCATACATTGAAGTCATTTTTTAAATTTCCAGCATTGGAGTTAAAGCACTCTAAAAACTGTCAAAAAATCATTTGTTCATTATCCAAATGTTAAAAACACATAAAACAAAGCCTATTTGATTTCTAATTGAAACTATTTTATGGCAATATATTTCGATTCAATACTTAATGTTTGGATCTACCTAATCGATTAATCCGCTATAATTTTAAATAAGATGAAAGCATCATGCTGAAAAAAAAACTGATTACCGTATATTAGTAACATGACTTACCAACGCGACTATATATTACGGATGCTGGAAATGATGGCTGAGCTATTGGCCATTCTTCTGGGTTTAATTAAAAAGGGCGATACACAACAAGCCCAGAAACGAATTAATAATGCATATCGCGATTTTCTAAAGCAAGATGCAGCATTTTTTGACGCCATCTCAGCTGACGTTATGATTAATGAGTTACTTGAGAAACACGATTACACCAATGACCACCTTAATATTTTGTCACAATTGCTTTATGCAGAAGGCGAAGTGTCAATTAAAACCCAAAACCAAGAGCGGGGAAAGTTAATGTTTACCAAAGCTTTGAAAATTCTTAATTACCTCGACCAGACAGAAGCTAACTTTTCACTGGAACGAAACAATCGTATCCAGCAGGTATCAGATCGATTAAATCAATTATCCGTGTCTGATACCAATCACCCAAATTAGATAAACGCAATAAGCCAACATTTACTCCAATAATCTGCACATGATAAACGAGAAAGTACTAATCGAAATAGAAGAATGGGCACAAAATAAATTGACGGAATGCGATACCGGACATGACTGGTGGCACATTATACGTGTTCGTAACAATGCCAGATACATCCAGGAAAAGGAAGGTGGTGATTGGGATATTATTTTGTTGGCAGTTTTATTACATGATGTAGCCGATAATAAATTTTTTGACGAGGTAGAAGCACTGATGCTTATCGAACAAAAATTAAAAGAGGAAGATATTGATCAAATCTCCATCGATCATGTATTAAAGATTATCCAGAATATTTCCTTCTCGAAACGATGGAGCGCATCCACTCATGAATCTTTAGAACTTAAAATTGTGCAGGATGCTGATCGCTTAGATGCCATAGGCGCCATTGGTATTGCAAGAGCCTTTAGTTATGGTGGTCATCGTGGCCGGGATTTTTACAATCCTGATATTGCCCCGCAAGAATATAACAATGCCGAAATGTACCGAAGCAGCAACAGTCCAACCATTAATCACTTTTATGAAAAACTTCTGCTGCTGAAAGATAGCATGAATACAAAAACGGCTAAAAAAATGGCACTGGATCGCCATCGCTTTATGGAACAGTTCCTCAAACAATTTTTTAAAGAATGGGGTGACTAATGTTTCTGTAAAAACAATTAATTTCACCATTTCTTAAATTTCCGGAATACGCATGGTAGCCAAAAAGAAAACAAGCAGAAAACCCAACAGTAAAAAAAAGAGCACCACACAAAACAGTGGTAAAAGAAGTTTTAAGAAGAAACTACTCCTCTTTGGTTTAAAGGCTGCGGCCATTGGCATCGCATCCATCAGCATTTTCTGCCTCTTTGTCTATTTGGGCTTATTTGGTGCTTTACCAAGCGAGACTGAACTCTCAAAAATTCACAATCATTCGGCATCGGAAGTTTATTCCATCGACGAAAAACTCATGGGGCGTTACTTTGTTGAGCAACGCTTATCCATCGACAACGACCAAATATCACCCCACGTTAAAAGCGCTTTAATCGCCACCGAAGACAGCCGCTTTTTTGAGCACAATGGTTTGGATGTTGTTAGTCTTGGCCGTGTAATAGTGCGCACCATTATTTTTGGAGACAAGGCACAGGGCGGCGGTAGTACCATTAGCCAGCAACTCGCCAAAAACTTATATCCGCGTATGCGATTGGGCTTTTTAACCTTACCGGTAGGAAAAACAAAAGAGATATTTATTGCTGCCCGATTGGAAAATGTGTATTCCAAGGAAGAGATTCTAACACTTTACCTCAACACGGTTCCTTTTGGCGAAGATATTTACGGTATTGAAATCGCCTCACAACGTTTCTTTGGTAAAAAATCGCGCCAGCTAAATCCGGCTGAATCAGCTACCTTAATTGGTATGCTGGCCGCTAATACAGCTTATAGCCCACGTTTGAATCCCGAAAAGAGTCTGAAACGCCGTAACATTGTACTAAAGCGCATGTGGAAACATGGCAGCCTTAGCGAAAACGAATACCTCAAATGGCAGAAAAGCAAGATTCAACTCAACTACCATCGTATTGATCACAATACAGGCATTGCACCCTATTTCAGAGAAAAAATTAGGGTTCAGGCACAAAACATTCTGGAAGAGCAATACGGTGATGAATACGATATTTATTCGGATGGCTTAAAAATCTACACCACCATTGATGCCCAGCTTCAGGATTATGCTGAGAAAGCTGTTGACCAGCAAATGAAACGCCTGCAAGAAGAGTTTAACCGCCATTGGAAAGGTCGTTCGCCCTGGTCGAAACATCCGCAGGTTTATACCAATGCTCTAAGAAAATCGCGCCGCTATCAAAAGATGAAAGATGCGGGCCATAGCGAAGAAGAGATTTTTACCGCCATGGAGAAGAAAGTGTCAATGACCATCTTCACCCATGCCGGCGAAAAGCGGGTAAACATGAGCCCGGTTGATTCAGTAAAGCACTACCTGATGCTTTTAAATACAGGCTTTGTGGCAATGAATCCGCGAAACGGGCATGTTCTAACCTGGGTGGGTGGTATCGATCACAAAACTTATCAGTACGACCATGTCACTTCACGACGCCCCGTTGGTTCCACCTTTAAGCCCATTGTATACGCAGCAGCGCTGGAAGAAGGTGTATCGCCCTGCGACTTTATCTCCAATGAAAAAGTGGTTTATGAAGATTACGACAATTGGAGCCCGGGGAATAGTAATGGCAAGCATAATGGTTATTACTCTGTAAAAGGTGGCTTGGCCAATTCCGTCAATACCGTTAGTGCCAAGCTCATCACACAAATTGGAGTGGATGAAGTTGTGGATTTGGCTGAAGATATGGGCATTGAAGAAGATATTCCCAATTATCCATCCATCGCTTTGGGAACCGCCGAGTTATCGTTACTGGATATGGTTTCTGCCTATACCACCTTCCCTAATTATGGCCGTCCGGTGAAACCGGTAATGCTGCTTCGCATCGAGGACAAGGATGGTAAAGTACTGTACGAACATGAAGGCAACGTTCCAAGTGATGAAGTGTACGATGATAAGGTATCGTATTTTATCGTAGAGCTAATGCGAGGTGTTGTAGAACGCGGAACAGGCAGTAGCTTACGAAAGGTGTTTGGCTTAAAGAGTGAGTTAGCCGGCAAAACCGGCACCACACAAGACAACTCAGATGGATGGTTTATTGGCTACACACCTAATATTGTAGCGGGTGCCTGGGTTGGCAATGATCAACCGAGTATTCGGTTTAGAACGACAGCACTGGGCAGTGGAAGTCACATGGCCTTACCTATTTTTGCCCGGTTTATGCAGCGCCTCGAAAGAGATCGTAGCCGCTACCAATACCACAAGGGCTCTTTCTATGTGGTTCCATCCAGACTGCAACGTCAATTAGCCTGCGATGACTTTTCAGAAACCGATCCGGATAAGAATTTGTTCGACAGCTTGCTCGAAGGCTTTGATCGCCCTGACTCAACAAAACTAAAACGTCAGCAAGAACGTCAGGCCAAACGAGAAGAACGAAAGAAGAAAGATCATCGCTCGGTGCTGCAAAAAATGAAAGATTTATTTAAGAAGAAATAGATTATAGCCTTTAAAATACTCAGGTTTTCCAAGGGTTTTAAAGGCCATAATATTTAGGGATAATACATTTACCGATACAACGAGCTATTACTAATTCTGTGAATCAAACTCTGTTTTTATATCAGCTGTAAATTGACGGATTTGCTGCTCATTATCTTTGGGGCATACCAACAGAGCCTTATCCGACTGCACGACAATGTAATTTTTAAGCCCTTGAATAACGCCCACCTTACCTTTGGGCAAATGCACCACACTGTCCTCGGTATCGTACAGCAATACCTTACCACTTAACACCGCATTATTGTCATTGCTTTTTCCTGAGTTATCGTGCAGGGATGTCCAGGTACCCAGATCGGACCAGCCGAAATCAACAATTTGCACATAAACATTATTGGCTTTCTCCATCACCCCATAATCGATAGAGATATTACGGCAATCCACATACGTATCGTACAAGACTTTTTCTTCCGACTCCTTACCCACTGCGGGATAAAAAGCATCGAATAAAACCGACACCTCTTTTAAATGCTTGGCAAAAGCATTTTCAATACTCTTTAAAGACCAGATAAAAATTCCTGAGTTCCAGAAAAACTCGCCGCTTTCCAGAAGTATTTTAGCCATTTCCAGATTTGGCTTTTCGGTAAACGTTTTTACTTTATTGTAGTCCTCGGGTAGGCCTTCTTCTTCTTCCACCTGTATGTAGCCATAGCCCGTTTCGGGCCGACTCGGTTTAATACCTAATGTTAACAAGGTATCTTTTCCGTCGATAAAGTCAAGACCTCCAATGATATTTTTACGAAACTGTTCTTCGTTAATAATTAAATGATCCGATGGTGTTACCACAATTCGAGCATCCGGATCTTTTGTTTTGATAACGGCATTGGCATAGGCAATACAAGGTGCCGTGTTGCGCCGCAATGGTTCAGCTAATACTTGCTCCTTACTTAATTCCGGAATCTCCTGAAGCACCAACTCCTGGTAATTGGCACTTGTAACCACGAAAATATTTTCGGTGGGACAAATGGGGCTAAAGCGCTCAAATGTTTGACGGATTAGTGATTTACCTGTACCCAGAATATCCAGAAATTGCTTGGGAGTTTGCGTTGTACTCAATGGCCAAAACCGACTGCCAACTCCTCCAGCCATGATGACACAGTATATTTTGCTGTTCATAGATTTGTTAATTTACAAATACTAATGTTGTATCTTTCTACCGTTATCGGATTATTATTACTTTTATCTCACTAAATTAAGGACAATTTTCCATATCGCAATGAGAATATTTTACCACCTTGGCAGCTATACACTCTTTTTGAAAAAAGTTTTTGGGAAGCCCGAAAAGCACTCGGTGTTTGTCAAACAAATTGTGCGAGAGATTGATAAACTGGGTATCGACTCCCTAGGTATTGTGATGATTATCTCGGTTTTTATGGGAGCTGTTATCACCCTTCAAACAGCTTATAACATCGACTTGCCCATTATTCCTAAATATACAGTTGGATTAGCGGCACGCGACTCCATTCTGCTGGAATTTTCGTCAACAATTGTTGGCCTGATACTGGCTGGTAAAGTTGGTTCCAACATTGCCTCAGAGATTGGCACCATGCGTGTTACCGAACAAATTGATGCCTTGGAGATCATGGGGATTAATCCTGCAGGTTATCTTGTGTTGCCTAAAGTTGTGGCCTTTGTATTTATCATTCCGGCATTGGTAATTATTAGCATGGGTGTTGGTATTTCGGGTGGTTACATGGCCGGCTCGTTAACGGGTGAAGTTCCGGGACCGGAATTTATCTATGGCATTCAATATGCTTTTCAGCCTTTTTATATCATTTATGCCTTAACCAAAGCCGTGGTATTTGCATTTATTATTTCAACGGTTTCGGCCTATTGGGGCTACCATGTACAAGGCGGCGCCCTCGAAGTGGGTAAGGCCAGTACCAAAGCGGTTGTTTCGAGCAGCGTACAAATTCTGTTATTTAACCTGATTCTTACTCAATTACTATTGGCATGATTGAAGCAATTGACGTTCATAAATCCTTTGGCGACAAAGAAATTCTAAAAGGCATCACCACTACCTTCGAAAAAGGTAAAACCAACCTCATCATCGGACAAAGTGGATCGGGGAAAACCGTATTGCTAAAATCATTGGTGGGGTTGCACGATGTTACTTCGGGTGACATTCGCTACGATAACCGAAGCTTTTTATCACTGGATAGTGCGAGTAAGAAACGCTTGCGACAAGATATTGGTATGTTATTTCAGGGATCGGCCTTGTTCGATTCGCTTACTGTTGAGGAGAATGTGCGTTTCCCGCTCGATATGTTTACCGACTGGAGCGAGGAAGAACGACGCGAACGCGCCAATTTCTGTATCGACCGTGTTAAGTTGGAGAATGCCAATACTAAATTTCCGTCGGAGATTAGTGGTGGAATGCAAAAACGTGTGGCCATTGCGCGCGCCATTGCACTAAATCCCAAATATCTTTTTTGCGACGAACCCAACTCAGGGCTCGATCCCCGCACATCTATCGTTATTGATGAACTGATCCATGAGATTACCAAAGAGTTTAATATGACCACCATTATCAATACCCACGATATGAACTCGGTGATGGGCATTGGTGAAAACATCATATTTATTTACCAGGGACATAAGCTTTGGGAAGGCACCAAGGATGACATCTTCCATGTTCAAAACAAAGAGCTTGAAGACTTTATATTCGCCTCCAAGCTCTTTAAAAAGGTTAGGGATAATAACAAGTAAGTGCTTATTATCCTTTTAGTATTTTGTAGTTACTCGATATCGATGTGCATATCGTATTTAAGGGGATGACCTAATTTTGTTCCAGTATTTAAGGGCTGCTCCAAGGTTAATAAGGATTTTAATACAGCTCCTTGAGGCAAAGATTGTGTCAATTGCTGAATGGCCAAAGCGAGAAACTGCTCATTAGGATCTCCCAACTCTAATACATCCTGTTGATCAAAAACCAATGCTAAATCCTGAACCTTTAAACCTTCATTTGGCTCCAGTCCTTTATTGTAATCGATAGAGTTATCCTTATTCTCTGTACGGAATATAATTGGCTGCATGGCCCAATTGTAAAAATCATCGTCTTTAAAGGTTGTTGAGGCATAATATTTACCGTGGGTTTGCTCACCTATTTGAATCACTTTCATATGCGGCTTTAATCCGTATATAATCATTTCACTGGCCGAGGCAGTATTGCGTGTTGTTAATATGGCTATCCTCGATAAATCCAGATTTTCATCCGTCTGTATTATTCGATCAATTAGGCTTTCTTCACCTTCTTCTTTTATTATGGCCTCTTTCACTAAAGCATTGTAGTTGCCCTTCAACAAAACATCGCCAACTGTATTGGCTGGTGCAATCATACTACACAATAAAATAGCTGTACTAACCGAACCACCTCCATTGTAGCGCAGATCGAGCACTAACTCATCTATCCCCTGCGTTTTAAAATCAGCAAAAACGGCTTTTAGCTGCTCATCGTACTCATCTAAAAAGGATGTGTAGGCCAAATAACCAATTTTCTTACCATCGTGCTCAATGACATTGGTTTTTAAAATCGGGTTGCTTTGCAACTGAATAGCTAATACGTTCACCTTTGGACTTAGTTCAGTAATGCTCTTATCAGCATTTACCACACCCAGTGCCAGCTCCTGCTTCTCGACAAAAGCTAAATCGTAAATATTCTGGTCATTTAGTTTTTGACCGTTTATTTCAAAGATGACATCTCCACGTTTTAAGCCTGCCTTATCGGCTGGCGAATCAGGCTCAACATATTCAATTATGCAAACCACATCGTTTGAATTATCTCCATCGCGATAATAAGGGCGAAAACTATAACCGGTTGATTTAGTAATACCACTCAACAGGTTTTGCAGCTCTTGTAAATCATCGGTTATAAACGACCAACGATCAATCTCGCCCCTTCGATAAACCAGACTATTAAAGAAATCTACGGTATTACCTTTTCCGATTTTATCATTTTCACTAATCTGATCTTCCCAATAGTAATAGGTTTTCATGGTTTCCCATACCCAGTTATTTCGTTTAGCTGATCCATCTTCAGAATCTTCACACGAACTGAAAGCAATGAGAAATGTTACTAATAATAATAGTAAACTTTTATCTGGTCTTTTCATTTTTGTAGGTTTTGATTAGAATTACACCTATAAAACTAATAAATACTAACATATATTATAAACCAACACAATAAACTTGTGGTTCAGAATAAAAAATACTTCCTGATTTGGCCGCTTCACATGGAGCAGATGCCAAATAATAAAGCGGCCAATGCCAGCCAGGATTTGGTGAGGCTCATCAATACTTATGCCCCCCATTTATTAATTAAGGAGAAACGTATTTTGCCCAATACTTCCATTCCTATTATACAACGCATCACTTCGGCCCAGGACTACCCTTTTAAAAATGGTCAGCAAAGTCAAACCAAAGGATCGGTGGTGTGGACGGATTATAGCATCTACTATTGGCCACTGCAATTGTATTTATGGTCCATTGGCTCAAATCTGAGTTTATTAGCTGACGAAGAACCCGATTGGCATGAAGTAAGCGAAATCATCCGAAATAAAGGCTCGAAGCAAAAATGTGTGGAAATGGATGAATTGGATCGCAGGTACGATGAGATCAGCATCACCCATCTGCATCCGGCCCATTACCATGAGCTATACCGATGGTTTGGTGAGGGCTTAAAAGAGATTGGCTACCAGGCCTTCGATTTTTTTATGGAGAGTAGAGTTGGTGAGGCTGCCTGGCAAAAGGCCATTGAAAACTACCTGGAAAATCTTACTGGTTTATCAGATGATCTGCGTCAGGGGTTGTTGAATAATTATTTAAAAGATTTTATTAGGCAATAAATAATCTTTAACATGGTATGTAAATACTTGCATTTACTGTTGTGTTTTCAACTATTTCGAAGATGTGTGAGGGTAGAACTATTTAGTCTGTAGCACCTAGTCCATAGTCCGATAATCCAACAAAACCACGCGTGAGGACAAACGCGGTAGCAGGGTAGTCTGATAATCATTAACGCTGTGTTGAAACTCGGACTTAAGACTTCGGACTCCATGCTTCGGACTAATTATTATCATGCCCCAATTGTTAGTGCAGTTAAAATACGACAATATTTAAAGTTCATACTTATTATTTGTCATTCCGCTAAAGGGCCTTTAATTTTGAAAACAAAACAACATACAATGATTACATACGAACAAATTCAAGATACAGCCACTTACCTTCAGTCCAAAGGCATTGAAAAACCGCAGGTTGGCATTATTCTCGGCACCGGACTTGGTGGCCTGGTTGAACACATCTCAATTATCAAAGAAATTGACTATGCCACTATTCCCCATTTTCCCGTCTCTACGGTAGAATCGCATAAAGGCAAACTAATTTATGGCGAGTTGGAGGGCAAAAAAATTCTGGCCATGCAAGGGCGCTTTCATTTCTACGAAGGCTATAACATGCAACAAATTACTCTGCCGGTAAGAGTTATGAAACTTTTGGGCATTCAGCAATTGCTTATTTCCAATGCGGCCGGAGCAGTGAACCTGGATTATAAAAAAGGTACACTTATGTTGTTAGATGACCACATAAACCTCCTGCCTGAGAACCCTTTAACCGGTCAGAACCTTAACCAGCTGGGACCGCGATTCCCAGATATGAGCCAACCCTATAACGAAGGATTAAATTCGTTACTGGAGCAAGCTGCCTATGAAGAAGACGTCATACTTCACAAAGGCGTATATGCCTCAGTGCCGGGCCCTAACCTCGAAACCCGTGCCGAATACCGTTACATCAAAATAATTGGTGGCGATGCCGTGGGTATGTCAACCGTACCCGAAGTTATTGTTGCCAATCATATGGGACTGCCTTGTGCTGCCGTTTCGGTTTTAACCGATGAGTGCGATCCTAAAAACCTGCACCCGGTAAGTTTGCAGGAGATCCTGGATGTAGCAGCCACTGCCGAAAAGGGATTAATCAAGCTTTTCCGAAACGTCATCTCCAAACTCTGATTATCTCACATTAGAAAAAATCACCGGATGCAACGTTTTGCATCCGGTAAAGAGCATAAACAAAAATCCTATCTGCGCGATTGGATTTACATCTCTAAATACCTTCCTGATCTTGCCTTTTGATGACTCTCGGCAGATTATGTGTAAATGGGGGTTGGACTACAAGAAGAATGTTTGTTATTACCTCATTGCCATCAAACAAAACCACTCAGGTCAATATTCAGTAACATAACCCACAAAATGCTTAATGAGGTGACACCGATGTGGAAGTTTTATTAATGAATAGCTCAACTTTCGATGGAAGAGTTGCAATTAATTGGATTGCCTGTCCATTGCTAATACATATTAATTATGCAATTATGAAGTACGACTGCGCAATGCAGAACATTTTGTTTTGATTAATTACAAAACAGTGATTGTCACAAACATCTTCACATAGCTTTTACAAACTTGAAATGAATAAAAACAATTTGTTTCAAGTTATGGAAATCGAGAATAAAAAAACCCGTCAGGTTCCAAAAATCTGACAGGTTTATCAATTTTATTAGTTCTTGTAAAATTGGTTACTGATTAGCAAAGCTTCAGCACGATGCAAATCATCTGGCTGCTATGCCTTTGTTAGAACCCACTCAACCTTCGACCTAATATTATTTATTCTGTATCGCCATTATGCGGCTGATGTATTTACCCAATATATCAAACTCGATGTTAATGGTTGAACCAACCTCAATCTGGTGGAAGTTGGTAAAATCGTGTGTGTAAGGAATAATGGCTACTGAGAACTGATCATCCTTACTGTTAACAACAGTTAAGCTAACACCATTAACAGTTACCGAACCCTTTTCAACAGTCATATAACCTTCAGCTGCTTTATCTTTATCAATCACATACTGGAAAGTATAATACCAGCTTCCATCCGCCTCGGTCACCTCAATACACTTGGCTGTCTGATCAACATGTCCTTGAACAATGTGGCCATCCAAACGACCATTCATAATCATACTTCGCTCAAGGTTTACCTTATCACCAATCTTTAGCAAACCAAGGTTTGATTTCTCCAATGTTTCTTTAATGGCCGTAACAGTATAGGTCTTACCTTCTTTTTTCACAACCGTTAAACAAACACCATTGTGTGCAATACTCTGATCAATTTTTAACTCATCGGTAAATGTACACTCCAATGTCAAATGAAGATTTCCTTTATCTTGCTCTAAGCCCACAACTACTGCGGCTTCTTCAACTATACCTGAAAACATTTTAAAGCTCTTTTTTGTTAGAAACTATCTGATTATCTAAAAAACAAAATTAGTAAATTAATTAGACCTGAATACGAGATTATAGATTTAAGACATAAGATACAAGACAATTATACCCAAAGCTTTTCAAGCCCTGATTTTATTTGTATTTTTCCGCTTTCGAATCTATAGTCTTAAGTTTTACATCTTGATACTTTGAAAACATGACAACCGTTAAAACAAAATATTTGGGTGGCTTGCGTACCGAAAATATCCACCTTCAGTCGGGAGCCAAAATTATTACTGATGCCCCATGTGACAACCGTGGCAAAGGCGAATCTTTTTCACCAACCGATATGCTGGCCACCGCACTTGGCAACTGCATCCTTACCATTATGGGCATCAAAGCCTTGGATAATAACATCGACATTGAAGGCACCGAATTGGAAATTACTAAGATTATGGCCGAGAATCCACGTCGCGTAGATGAAGTCATCATGGAATTTAATTTCCCGCAAAAGAACTACAATGCCGAACAAAAATCACTGATCGAAAGTGTGGCTGGCACCAGTCCGGTTCCTTTGAGTGTTCACCCCGATTTGAAACAAACCATTCGTTTTAACTGGTAAAATTACTGTATGATATTAGTGACGGGGGGAACCGGATTAGTGGGTTCGCACTTACTTAACAGACTTATTAAAGACGGGGAAAAGGTTCGGGCCCTTTATCGATCTGAAAGCAGCAAGGCCATCGTTAAGCAGGTGCTGGACTATTACAATACCGAAGGATATAATAACATCGAATGGATTGAAGGTGATCTGATGGATTACTTTTTATTGCGCGATGCCCTGAAAGATGTAAACACCGTTTATCATTGTGCCGCCATGGTTTCATTTAAGCCCAGCGACCGAAAAGCAATGTTTCATGTCAATGCCGAAGGAACGGCTAACCTGGTTAATGCTGCCATTGAGTGTCAGGTGCCCCGTTTTTGCCATGTCAGCTCCATAGCTACACTTGGCAAATCACAAAATGGCGAGTTAATTGACGAGGGCTCTTTCTGGCAAAATGACGACAACCATTCGGTATACTCTCAGAGTAAATATCGGGCTGAGATGGAAGTATGGCGAGGTACCAAAGAAGGCTTAAATGCTATCGTTGTAAATCCATCAGTTATCATTGGCCCTTGCCCACCCGAAAAAAGTTCCGGTCAGTTAATTTCTACACTGAGTAAAAACATGTTGTTTTACACCGATGGCGGCACCGGATTTGTGGATGTGCGCAATGTAGTAGATGCCATGGTTGAGTTGGTTCAATCGGATGCCCGCAACGAACGTTTTATCGTCAATGGCGAGAACCTGAAATACAAAGAGCTGATGAATACAGCTGCGAATGTTTTTAAGGTTAAACCTCCGCATATAAAAGCCAATCGCCTATTAACCGGCATTGCCTGGCGATTAGAACGTCTTAAATACATGCTTTGGGGTAAAGAACCAAAAATGACTAAAGAAACGGCACGTACCTCACAGAATCAATCACGCTATTCCTCTGATAAACTTACAAGTTTGCTTGAAATTAAATATCGTTCCATCGAAGAAGCGTTAGTAAATATAAAAAAATATAAGCACCAATAACATAATCACACACTAATATTGATCATAGTCAAAATGCAGAGGTATATCACTAAAGATGACATTAGAGATTTTTATTTGAAAGGGAAACAAAGAGGGCTACAATTTATAATTTCAAAACTTTCCTTTTCCAAGATATCTAGAACTAAATCCGCATTTAATGAAACCGCTCATTTAAGTTCAAATTGGTGGAATATTAAAGAAGTTCAAAAGAGATGGAATAAAATGATTACTGGCAATACAGATCTGTATTATGAAGATTTTGTAATGCAAGCTTTTCTAAATAAGAAAAAAGACATACGACTTCTTTCGTTAGGAAGTGGTTCTTGCCAACATGAATTAAAATTTGCCCAATTCGAGAACTTTAAGATGATAACCTGTGTGGATTTATCTCCATTTAATATTAAAACAGCTAAGAAGATCGCAAAGGACAATAATTTAAACAATATTGAATTCATTTGTTCTAATATTGCGGATATTAATTTTTCATGTAATCATTATGATGTTATCCTGTTCAACTCATCTCTTCATCATTTTAACAATGTAGACGAACTATTGTCTGGTACGATAAAAAAATGCCTTAAAGACAATGGGTACCTTATCATTAACGAATATGTTGGACCAAACAGATTTCAATTCCCTAATGAGCAAATAAAACAAGTTAATGAAGCTATTAAATTAATCCCAACTTATAAAAGAGAAAGATTTAAATCATCCTCAATAAAAAGTGATTTTTCCGGTTCTGGAGTTTTGAGGGTGATTGTAGCAGATCCTTCGGAATGTGTAGATTCAGAAAACATAATACCTGCCATACGTAAATACTTCAAGACAATTTATGAAAAACCCTATGGTGGCAATATATTGATGAATGTTTTAAAGGATATTGCTCATAATTTTAAAGATGAAGAAGAGGAAAGCATAAAAATTTTAAATGATCTATTTCTATTCGAGGACAACTATCTAAATAGTCATCCATCAGATTTTGTTTTTGGAATATACTCAAAGTAATTAGATTATTGCAGAAAAAATCTGATGCAAATAAATAGGCGGAATTCACAATAAATCCCGCCTATATTATTTGTTATTAGCTTTATTACACGCGGCTAACCAACTCCTTAATAACCTTCGTCATTTTTGGTTCGGCAGCAGCAGCTACTTCCTGCACTTCTTCGTGCGATACTTCCACAATCTGTCCTGGAACACCCGAATCAGTAATTATAGAAATACCAAAGCACTGCATATCCATGTGACGCGCCACAATTACCTCAGGTACCGTTGACATACCAACAGCATCAGCACCCAAAATACGGAACATCTTATATTCTGCTGGTGTTTCGAAAGTTGGTCCTGTAGTTCCAACATAAACGCCTTGTTTTAAATCAATATTGTTTTCCTTACCAATCTCTAAAGCCATAGCTGTTAGTCTTTTGCTGTAAGGCTCGCTCATATCCGGGAAACGAGGACCTAGTTTATTCTCGTTTTTACCCATCAGAGGATTATCTCCAAACATATTAATGTGATCGTTAATCACCATGATATCACCCACCACATAATCCGGGTTTAATCCACCACTGGCATTGGATACAAACAAGGTATTGATGCCCATCATTTTCATCACACGTACCGGAAACGTTACTTGTTTCATATCGTAACCTTCGTAGTAATGAAAACGACCTTGCATGGCCAAAATAGGCACCTCATTAATGGTACCAAAAATCAATCGTCCACTGTGTCCTTCAACGGTAGACACCGGAAAATCAGGAATCTCCTCGTAAGAGATCGATTTATCGATTTTGATCTCTTCAACCAGACCTCCAAGTCCTGTTCCTAAAATAATTCCGATAGCGGGCTTTAGTTCACTCTGCGACACTAGAAAGTCAGCAGTTTGCTGAATGGTTTGTAACATAGTTGCGTATTCTATTTTCAAATTGTTTTTCTTCATTAAAAAGCACTCTCAGTTCGATGGGAATATACCAGCTACGTTTTTTAACAGCTTCTGGCAAATGACCGAAACGAACCGCATCCTTCTCTGTTGTAACGATAAAAGCCTCTGCATTTTGCCGCAATAAGTTTTCTATCGACTGCTCATCGCTTTTAGTAAAATGATGATGATCCGGAAAGCTTATGGTGTCAATTAAATTATAATGCTGCTTTAATTGACCATAAAATCCTTCGGGCTTAGCAATGCCTGCCAAGCCAATGATTGGTCCGCTTATATCGAATGATTGATCTTTCGGCTCAAGCGCTGTAGGCCGACCGTAATCAATCGTTGTAAAATATACCTCCTGCGAAGCTGATGGTTTTAGCTTTGCCAACCATTCCACTCTCTCCACTTCTGAAAATGTATGGGGACACTTATTGACCACAATCACATCGGCACGATTTTGGCCTAATCGGGTTTCCCGCAAATCACCAGCCGGAAAGGGGCAATCGTTCCACAAAGGACGATTGTAATCGATAACCAATAACGAAAATCCAGGTTTTACATAGCGATGCTGGTAGGCATCATCCATCAGTACCACATCCGTATTTGTGTTCTTTAGAATCAGCTCCATGCCTTCCACACGTTTCTCTGCCACACAAACATTTACAGACTGAAACTTTTTCATTATTTGATAAGGTTCATCACCAATATCTGCAGCCATACTATTGGGCTTAGCTAATAAAGCACCTTTTGTTTTTCGCTTATAGCCCCGGCTTAACAAGGTGAGTTGATGATCGCCCTTCAATAATCGGATGATGTATTCGGTTAAAGGTGTTTTTCCAGTCCCTCCAACTGTTATATTCCCAATTGAGATTATTGGCAGCGAATAGCTCTGTGACTTCAGAATACCTTCATCAAAACACTTGTTCCGAATCGAAGTAATTCCTCCGTACAGCCAACTTAAAGGATATAACAGCTTTCTTAACCTCATGCGCTAACTATTCTTTCTATTGTCACTATCAACACTTCTGACACAAAAACAGGCTGCCCAATCAGGCAACCTGCCAATGTCAGTTCTTTATCAAATTATTTTATTTCCAGATTATATGGTATTCGGGCTTGAATCTGGTAACCATTCTTAAGGTTTTCCAGAGTTTGAATGTATTTATATTCTGCGCCCAGAATTGATTTACCAACAAACATACGAGCTTCACCTGTCAGCTCTTTCATAAACTGCTCAAACGGATCTTCTGCTTTTGGCAACTCAACAATACGACTTTCTTCCAAGCCAGCTGCTTCTTTAGCTAACTCAATGGCACGGTTTAGCCCTCCTATTTCGTCAACCAAATTAATATCCAAAGCATTTACACCGCTCCAAACACGTCCCTGACCAATCTTATCAATCGCCTCTTTGGAGGTTTCACGTCCATCGGCACATCGACCAATAAATGTATCGTAGCCCTTAACAATGTAGGCTTGTAATAATTCTTTCTCTTCTTTTCGGAACGGGCGTGTAAGACTTGGCATATCGGCAAACTCGTTGGTTTTTACACCGTCGAAACTAATGCCCAATTTATCAGTCAATTCTTCAGCATTTGGGATCATTCCAAAAATTCCAATGGAACCCGTTAAGGTTGTTGGGTTGGCAATAATCTTTTCAGCAGCACACGAAATGTAGTATCCACCGGATGCAGCGTAGTTACCCATTGATACAATAACCGGTTTGGTTTCCTGCGCCAACTGAACTTCGCGCCAGATAATTTCTGATCCTAAAGCAGAACCTCCGGGAGAATTAACTCTGAATACAATCGCTTTAATGGAGCTATCGCGACGCGCCTTGCGTATGGTTTTCGATAATTTATCCGACTTAATTCCGTCAGAAGAAGTACCATCAATGTCGCCTTCGGCAAATATCACGGCTACCTTATCTTTTATAAAACCTTTGTCATTTGAAACATATACTTTGGCATACTTCGAACTTTTTACGGCTTCTAAATCGTCGCCTTCATCAACGCCTACAAGCTCTTTCAGTTCGCTAATTAATTCGTCTTTATATTTTAATCCATCAATTAACCCTGAAGCCATCAGCATGTCATCACTTCTGAACATAGGCATTTCATCAGCCAAAGCCGATACCTTTTCAGGCGTTAATCCGCGAGCTTCGGCAATACCTGCTTTAACATGGTCCCACATAGAATTCAGGTAAACCTTTGTTTGCAGACGTGAAGGATCACTCATCTCTTCGAGTAAGAATGGTTCAACAGCCGACTTAAATTTACCATGTTTAAACACTTGTACTTCCACACCAACTTTTTCCAAAGTTTTCTTGAAAAAGGTACGTTCGGCATACATACCCTTTAACTCCAACATACCTGACGGATTCAGGTAAACTTTATCGGCAACCGAAGCCAGGTAATAAGCCTTTTGTGAATAAATTGGTGCAAAACTGTATATAAATTTACCGGATGTCTTAAAATCAATCAGTGCATTTCTGATTTCTTCGATGGTGGCATAACCCGCCTGAACCATACCCGATTCGAGTACAATACCCGAAATATTTTCATCGCGCTTAGCCTTCTCGATATTCTTTAATAATCGGTTTAAGCCTTCTGCCGTTGGACTTCCTGTAGCTGATGCAATCGCATCTCCAATAGGATCCTCAATCACACGGTCAACAATTGGCCCGTTTAAGTCCAGCAAAAGAATTGTATTTTCGCTTATCTTTGTTTCTTTATCACCAAGTGCGGCCATGGCCGACAACATGCCGAACAGAATAATAAACAACATAAAGGCAGCAACAATACCGCCTGCGAAAGTAGCTAATAAGTATTTGAAAAATTTTACCATAATGATAGAATTGAGTTTAGTAGTGTTGAGTCGTTCAACAGCATTCAAACAAAAGTATTAAAAAATACTCACAATTAAATCTTTAAATACTGCTACAAATATAGTAAACCATTTGGTCGGTTTTTGTTTCTAACACATTAAATTTTAATATGTATCGACAAATTTTATTGTTAGGTGGGAATCAAGGCGATGTATTCTCAAGCCTAAAACAGGCAATTATTCTTCTTAGCGAGCAGCTGGGACAAGCAGTTTTACTATCGGACTACTACGAAAGTGAGCCATGGGGATTTGAGGCCAGCCAGAATTTTATCAACCAGGTAGTGGAATTCAGGTCGAATCTGGAAGCTCTTGATTTATTGAACGTCACGCAAAAAATCGAAAAAGAACTGGGTCGAAAAGAAAAAACCGGAACCCAATATGAGTCCCGGCCTATAGATATTGATATTTTATTCATCGATGATCAGCTTATTAACCTGCCCCGATTAATTGTTCCTCACCCCAAGCTCCACGAGCGTCACTTTACGCTTGCTCCCTTATCGGATCATTGGCAAGAACTGGAACATCCACTTTTTAATAAGACAATCAGTCAGTTATTAAAAGAATGTCCGGATAAAAGCGAGGTCACAAAGTGCTGATTAAATCTTACTTCCGTATGCTAAATCACCGGCATCACCAATACCAGGAATAATGTAAGATTTTGAGTTTAGCTCAGCATCAACGGCACCTAACCACAATGTAACAGGCTGATCTTTAAATATGTTTTTTACATACTGAACACCGGCCTCACTGGCTATCAAAGATACAATATGAACATGCTTTGGCTTACCTTTAACCAATAAAGCCTTATAAGCTAATTCAATGGAAGTGCCGGTAGCCAACATCGGATCACTCAGTAACACAATCTTATCATCCAATGATGGTGATGAAATGTACTCGATGTGAATATCGAAATCACCTTTTTCGTTGTATTTACGATAGGCTGAAACAAATGCATTTTCAGCTCTGTCGAAATAATTTAATAACCCCTGATGCAATGGTAAACCAGCTCTTAAAATCGATGCAATCACGGGCTCCTCATTCATAATATTCTCCTTCGCAACTCCCAGTGGTGTTGTTACATCCTTTACTTCATGCGGTAACACCTTACTAATTTCATAGGCCATAATCTCACCCATACGCTCTATATTTCTACGGAAACGCATTGGATCGGTCTGAATGGAAGTGTCACGAATTTCTGCAATAAAGCGATTGAAAATGCTTTGTTGTTGATTGAAAATTGTTGTTTGCATTTGGAAATTTTGATTGCAAAGTAAATAAAAATATAGCAGAGTGACAGCGTTATATTAAATTCGGTTTAAAACAATTGATCGATTCAATGACATAACGAACATCCTGCTCCGATAAACATTGGTGTAAAGGAATGCTCAAAATAGTATTGTGAATTTCCTCTGTTACAGGAAAAGAAAGGTGATTTAACTCCTTGTAAGCTTCCTGCTGATGGGGAGGAATGGGATAATGAATCATGGTGCCGATACCTTTTTCCTCCAGATGTTTCTTCAAATCATCGCGATGCTTGCTTCGAATCACATATAAATGCCAGGCATGCTTTTTTTCATCATGGGGCATTACAGGCAAGATAATATGTGGATTTATAATCTCAGAGTTATAACGCTTAGCCATTTCCCGGCGCTTCATCGTCAGCTCATCCAAATAATCCAGCTTGACATTTAAGATGGCTGCCTGCACCTCGTCCAAACGCGAATTAAGCCCCTTAAATTGATTGATATACTTCTCGCTCGATCCGTAATTCGCCAGTGCCCGGATGGTATCAGCCAGTTGCTGATCGTTTGTACTTACTGCGCCTGCATCGCCTAAAGCACCAATGTTTTTACCCGGATAAAAACTAAAGGCGGCTGCATCGCCCAACCGGCCCGTCTTCACCCCTTCCCATTCTGCACCAATTGCCTGTGCATTGTCTTCAATTACCAGCAATTGATTTTGCCTGGCAATGCTTTTTATTGCATTCATATCGCACACCTGCCCATAAAGATGCACGACTAGTATGGCTTTTGTCCGCTCACTAAGCTTTGCTTCGATCTGCCTCGGATCGATGTTATAGCTTAACCTTTCCGGCTCGGCCAACACAGGTTTTAGTTGATTATCGCTTATGGCTAAAATTGAAGCAATGTAAGTATTGGCTGGTACAATTACCTCATCGCCTTCTTTTAGCAAACCCAATTGTAGATAAGCCTTAAAAATAAGCCGCAATGCATCCAAACCATTTCCTGTTCCGATTATATTCGAACAAGCTATTTTATCGCCTAACTTTTTCTCGAACAACTCATTCTCTCTCCCCTGCAGGTACCATCCGGACTGAACTACATTGGCCAATGCGGCTTCTATTTGTTCTTCATAAGGCTGGTTAATCTCTTTCAGATTCAGAAACGGTATCTTCATGTGCAATATTAATTCGAAATATGAGTTTAATTTAGCAAAATGATTTAATTACGACGCATGCAAGAGCTCAAAGATAGTTTTGAATTAATCACATTTCCAAAAATAAAAGATACGAGGGGAAACCTCAGCGTTGTCGAACAATACAAGCATGTTCCCTTTGATATCAAACGCGTTTATTACACCTACGATATTCCTGCTGACTCATCAAGAGGCGGCCATGCACACAAAAACCTGCACCAGGTTTTAATCGCCATCAGCGGTAGCTTTGATGTTACCTTGGATGATGGTAAAACCCAAACCAAAGTGTTCTTAAACAAGCCCAATATCGGCTTGCATATTAAGCCCGGCATTTGGCGTGAAATAAATAACTTCAGTGCCGGTAGTGTTGTGTTTGTTCTGGCTTCTGATGTTTATAACGAAGATGACTACATTCGCAACTACGATAATTTTAAAAAGTACCGGTTGTGATTGAAGTAATAAGATATACCAAGGATAAAAAGAGTGAATGGGACGGGTTTATTGATACCAGTAAGAATGGTACATTTTTACATAAACGTGACTACATCGAATACCATGCAAATCGTTTTACAGACTACTCATTACTATTGTACAGAAAAAAAAGGCTTATTGCAGTTTTCCCGGCTAATATAGAAGAGCAATCCATTTACAGCCATCAAGGCTTGACATATGGCGGTCTTATTGTTGATTACCATAATAAAACAACAGAAATTATTACTCTATTTGATGCTCTCAATACTTTTCTTGCATCAAACAGCATTAATAACGTTGAGATTAGAGAGATACCACATATTTATTGTTCACATTTCAATGACGAAATAAAATATATAATGTTCTTATCCAATGCTCAACTCACATCTTGCAACCTGGCATCTGTAATAGACTTAAAATCCCCATTGAAAATATCACGTCTTCGAAAAAGAAGTCTGAAAAAAGCGAATGAAAGTAAATTATCAATTGATTTTAGTGAAGATTACCTAACCTTTTGGAACATTATGTCCGATAATTTATGGACGAAATACAAAACAAAACCTGTTCATTCAATTAAAGAAATTATAAATCTCAAGACGCTATTTCCAGATAATATTAAGCTTGTGACAGCCCAAAAAAACAACGAAGTTATTGCTGGGGCCGTAATTTATATTTTTGATAATGTTGTAAAATTACAATATGCACATGCCTCTCCGACTGGCAAAAGTATTGGTGCCATTGACGCTATCTATTCCCACCTCATAGACAAATTCTCAAAACAATTTCATTACATAGACTTTGGACATTCTAATGAGCAAAAAGGGGCAATACTCAATAAAGGTCTAATTAATCAAAAAGAAGGTTTCGGCTCAAGAAGCATCATTAACAATACTTATGCATATAAATTACCATGAAGACTTTATTGAAATTTATTAACACACACATAACAGCTTTTACATTTCTACTGATCGCCATTTATTACAGCATTGTAATGGTACAAGGATTTGATGTGTGTGATGAAGGTTTTGCCCTTTCATCCTATCAACAGGTTTTCAAGGCACCTGATTCAATCGAATATAATATGCTATTTTGGTTAACAACTATTACAGGGGGCTTATGGTACCAATTGTTTCCAACAGGAGGTATTATCAGTTTCCGAATATTAGGTGCTATAACATTAATAACTACTATGCTAGTTAGTTATAGAATACTCATACACTATATTCAAAAAAAGTACATTTTAACCAGCCTGTTAATGCTAATGCTTAGTATGGGATTTGGTGTAGTCAATTATAGCTACAATACGCTTTCGGGTTTACTTTCCGTTACTATCATGTTTTTTCTTTTTAGAGGACTCATTAATAATAGTAAATTCTTAATATTAATTTCAGGCGTTTTAACTGGGCTAAGCATGTTTGCCAGTTTACCCACAATTACAATCGCAGCGCAATTACTCCCAATCATATTCTATCATATAATTCATAAAAATAATAGCTGGAGAGCTACCATTAAGAAGACCTCTTTATACTGCGCAGGAATAATAGTTGGCATTTCTTCTATTCTTATTTTTATGAATCACATTGGACATTTAGACATTTACAATAAGGCAATTCAATCAATTACCAACCATGCCGTTGTATCTGATAGCAATCATAATCTGCTTGTTCTCATAAAAAAATATGCTAAAGATTACCTTAATATTAGTAAAATGGGGTTCCTATGGATTGGTATTTCTGCCGTCTTAGGTTTTTGTAAATCCTTTTGCAATACAAGATTAACTTCAATTCTTTGGCATAGTCTTACTATCTTGTTCAGTATTTTTATTATTTGGAACAATTCTATATTTATCACTTACTTTGAGACTGTTTAAATTTTATTTTCTGATTCTATTAAGCATTATGTGTATCATTGCAAGTTGGACCATAGTCTGACTAGTAGATGTGTGATATTCAAAGTCTTTACTCAACCTTCTAGTGTTTTCCAACCATGCAAATGTTCT
>JAOARW010000107.1 GCA_025210475.1 Carboxylicivirga sp.
ACGCTATGGTCAGGTACATTATCCTCAATCTGAAAACCACAGAACCGCATGGCTGACAGGTTATCATTGCCCATATCTTCAACACCGGGATCCCTTAAACGATGCCATGTCTGTAGAAGCAGCATTTTGAAAAGCAGCAAGCCGGGGTATGATGGACGCCCATCTATGCTATGTCCGCGCTTTTATACTTTGTTTATTTCCTTCTCAATGGGAGGCCAGTCGATGATCTGGTTAATTTGGCGTAAAAATGTATTTTTTCGCGTTCTACGTTCGACATGATGCGATACAAAACTCATATATAACTCCTTTTTAATCACATCTTTAAGTTAATGAAAATCCAAAACAAAACCAACTTAAATAACTATTAATCTGAGACTTAATGGTATTATTGCCTTGCAAAGGTTTCAAATCGTTAAATAATTTTTACACCAAAATAAATGTCAGTATTACAAATAATCTCATCCCTAAGAGCCATTGTCGCTGATTCAATTATGAAAACACCAATAATTCCCTTAGGCCCTTCAACAACCTCAATTATATCATCAATCTTATATTGAATAAACTTACTCAACACTTTGAACTTATCTTTATTTTTCACTTGAATACCTTTATAGCGCCCAACTTTATCAGAACGTAGGATTAATTGAAAAACGCAAGGATTAATTGTATAATCCGGAATAACAATAGGAATTCCCAATGCCAAATCAATTGCTGATTCTGATAGATCAATACCACAAGCAAATTCTATAGTTTTCGGTATCAAGTTTCCTCCAAAACGGGGGCCTAACTCAACGCAAAAGATATTTCCTTTATTATCAACTCTTATTTCAGCGTTAATTCCACCATTTTTATATCCAACTAGCGTTACGAATTTTTGTATCTGATTTATAATTTCTCTGTAAGTATATTCTGCTATTAACGAGGGAAATGTGGTTGCAATTGGTAAGATTCTTCCGCCTGTTTTATTAAAAATCTGATCTCCCAGACAAGAAAATACTATTTCTCCTTTCTGCACAATTACATCACCATGAATCTGTTTATATTTTGAGTTAATAAATTTCTCAACAATAACTCTACTTTTAAATGATAAAGCAACTGATAAAGGAAATTTATATTCTAACTCTTTAAGACTATTTGTGACAAATACCCCTTTACTACCCGCTCGATCTACGGGCTTAATGACGACTGGAAAATCAATTAACTTCAGATTCAGATCATCAAATGATTCCACGACCTGATATTCTGGATAAAAAAAATCATTGTCTTTCTGAAATTTCCTGAACTTATCCTTATTTGCCATAATATCAACAGCCTTATAGCCTCCTCCTGGCAAACCAAGCCTATCTGCCACTAAAGAAGCAGGTATTGCACCAATATCAGTGCTAAAAGATAGAATTGCATCAATCCCAGATCCTAAAGAAAACTCTAGCACCGAGTCATGGTCCAATAAATCAATTAAAGTAAACTCATTTGAAAAACAATGTCCGATATTATCTACTTGATTATCGCACGTAATTACGTGAAAACCTCTTCTTTTTGCTTTATTTACTATTTCTATATGATCAAAAATAGCAGGTAAAACTAGTAACTTCTTTTTTTGTTGATTCATCGTTTAGCAAAATAAAGATAATTACACCACTCAACAAAAATACTCACCAGATAGCTAATATTTTTGCATAAATTTCGTTAGCTAGTTATAATCGAAAACATGAAAGTATTACTAATAGGTGAATATAGCAGCCTGCATTACAATTTACACCTTGGCTTAAAAGAGCTGGGCGTTGATGTCACCTTGGCTTCAAGCGGTGATTATTGGAAAAATATTCCAAGGGAAGTTGATTTAAAACAACCTGAGAAACTTAAAAAATTATCCTTTCCTTTAAAGCTTATAAAAGCGCTACCAAAACTTACGGGCTATGATATTGTACAAGTTATTGCACCTAATTTCCTGATGTCGCGCCCCATAGCATCAAGTCTCTACTTTGACATACTCAAGAAGCTAAATAACAGGATATTCATGTGCGCAGCTGGCATGGAATACCACTATGTAAAATATGCCCTTACAGGCCGACTTAAATATTCCGTATTCTATAACAAAGCTATACAAGATGACCCATACATATCAAACTTAAAAGAACTAATTCACAATGATTCTTTTAAAAGGCTAGGCATAAAAGTCCCAAATGGATGCGATGGCATAATAGCCATCTCAAATGGCTACCACATCGCTTACAAAGAAGCCTTTCCTGAAAAAACTCATTATATACCTCTGGCAATTGATACCCGAAAATTTAAATATGTCAGTACTATAAAAAACAACCCTGCTAAAATCAATTTCTTTTTAGGTTTGATGAAAGACCGGATGGCACTGAAAGGCACCGACAGAATACAACAAGTATTAGCAGCGTTAAAATCAAGGTATCCGAATGATGTAAACCTAACAATAGTCAACTCAGTTCCTTACACAGAATATATTAATCTAGTTAACAACTCACACGTATTATGTGATCAATTATACGCATATGGGATTGGCATGAATGGTTTAATAGCTCAAGCAAAAGGTTTAATTGTTGGAGGTGGTGCCGATGAGGAAATGTATAAAGCACTTGGAGAAACGAAGAACCGTCCGATAATTGATCTTAATACATCAGACAAGGATATGCTGCAACGACTTGAAGTGTTGCTAGACAAGAAAAATTCGCTGGAGGAGTGGTCTATTAATAGTAGAAAGTTTGTGATTGATAATCATGACAGTGTAAAAGTAGCAAAACAATATCTCGATGTTTGGCTTCGATAGGTTAACAAGAATAATAAAAAAAGTAACACATGGTCAATTCAATGATTTTCTTAACGTTTCATTGAAAAATAGTATTCATGTTGCCATTCGATTTATTTTTGGCATTGTACAAATAAAATTCATGTCAATCATATTAGGCCCAACTGGACTTGCAATTCTCGGGCAGTTCTCTAGTTTAATGCAAATTACATCCAATATTACTGGAGGAATCTCCCATGGAGCAACAAAGCTTAGCACAATTTATCGAAACTCACCTGTAAGGAAAAACTTAATAATTTCTAACGTAATAATAACCATCCTTATAATTTCAATAATTTCAGGCCTTATAATATATATACTATCTTCAAAAATATCACATTGGCTATTCAAATCTGAAGAATATATTACATATATTAAATTATCATGCCTAATTATTACTGCTACAGGGCTAACTAATGCACTTCTAGCGATACTTAGTGGTCTGAAACTCTTTAACAATTACATTAGACTTAACATTTTCATTGTAATTAGCTCATTTGGTGTTTTACTAGTATGTATGTATCTGTGGCAAATTAATGGCGCTATGAGCGCACTCTATATTGCTGCTTTTGTGAATCTTCTTATTATCATTAATACCTGTTGGCCACTTTTAATTAATGCCATTAAACCATTTAAATGGTCTCAATACATTCATAAAAGGCTGGTTGGTTTTGCGATTATGCTAATTATAAGCTCATGTATTGGTCCGGTTACATCAATCATCATACGAAACATTATTACTGAAAATTTCACACTTGAGATAACAGGCTGGTGGGAAGGATTATCTCGTTTATCCAATACTTTATTTAATATCAGCGTTTCAACTATAGGCCTCTTCTACATACCTAAAATATCGGAATTATTCAATCCACAAAAACTAAATTCATTTATAAAAGGTGCGTCAAAAATTGTAATGCCTGTAATTATTGTTGGAATCAGTCTCATATTCATAACAAGGCATTACATTATAAGATTATTATTTTCTCAAGACTTTGAGGGTATGGATAGTTTATTCTTGTACCAAAATATTGGAGATATATTTAGAATATTTAGTTGGTTCTTCGCAATTACATTTATCATTAAAGAAAAAATCCGAGTTTTCATCGTTAGTGAATTTTCAATGGCATTATTACATATAGGTTTAGCTTATCTAATTATTCCTAACTTTGATGTCCAATATTCTACCCTACCCTATATGATCAAAACAGCTACCTATTTTATTGTTAGCTTTCTTTTGTACAAAAAATTCATCTTCACTAAAGAAACTTAACTATTAAAAAATGGCAATTATCCCAATCGTAATAAGCTTTAACGATAACTTCATTATTCCAGCTGGTGTTTTTTTAACTTCACTATGCAAGAATGCAGGTTCAGAAACAAGATATATTGTTTACGTTTTGCACTCTGAAGATCGTCTTAAGGAAAAAAACCGAAAAAAAATAAAAGAGTTAGAAAGTCATTTCAGTAATCTTTCAATTTACTTTAAAAATGTTGATCGTGCTTTCTCTGGAGCCTATGAAGTGCGAAATGTGACAATCGATTCTTATTACAGATTGTTAATCCCAAAACTTTTTACTGATTATGATAGAATACTCTATATTGATGTTGATACTATTATTAATTCAGATCTTAAAGATTTAATCAATAAAGATCTAAAAGGGTATTCACTTGCTGCTGTTCCTGAGTTTGTGGTAGAATCCAACTCCAATCAAAACAGATATATAAAATCATTATCCCTCGATCCGAACCAATATTTTAATGCAGGAGTACTTTTATTTAATCTTGCACATATTAGGAACAATATCAATGCATATCTTAATCAAATTAACAGTTTATCTAAAAAAAATCTACTATACCAAGATCAGGATATACTAAATATACTATTCAAGAATAACTGTTTAAATTTGCCACATAAATACAACTATACTTATTCCAAACTTGAAGAGGGATTAAAACTTTCTAATCCCTCAATAATTCATTACACCTTAGATAAGCCTTGGATTATACCTAGACCATTTGGTAACGTCTGGTGGAATTATTATTCACTTTCAGAATTTTACGACGAAACGTATTATTTAGACTTTCAACTAAGGGCATATAAAAACACTGATACACTATATAAACTTAATAAGATTTTTAAAAGATTAGGCTTTTATAAGCTAGTCGATCTTCGGCGATTAATATTATCGCATTTTAGAAAAATGTAAGCAAAACATCTAAGTGCAATCCCCCCTCAATTTGTCACACTTATACCTAACGAATAATACGATGTACAAATTGACCTTAACCTTGCTGCTGTATATTAGCACATTAAATTGTTATGCCCAAACCAAAGGGCACTTTAACATTACAACAAATCCTTCTTCAGCCACTGTAATATTAACTGAGTTCCCGGATATTCAAAAGATCACGCCAGCCAGCTTTAATGATTATAAGCCGATGCTTTATAGACTTCGCATCGAAAGGCAAAACTGCATTCCTATCGATACTACAATTCATTGTTTACCCGGCAGAATTATTGATTATCATTTTGAACTTGAAGCTAGAATTGTGACCTGCAACATCAACTCCGATCCTGCCGGAGCACAGGTTTATATTAACGACAATAAGGTTGGTATTACACCCTTGAATAATTATCCGATCCGATGTGGCATTAATAAAATTGTCTTAATCTCGCCAGACAATGTAAAATGGCAAGAAACGTTTGTTGTCAATGAAGATACGCCTTTTGCCATTCACCATAACTTCAAGTGGATTACATCAGCCAACAATCCAACATACAGCCAACCTATAAATGTTGATTCTTTTGATACGGACATGGATTTATATGATACCGAAAGCGATAAATCGTTTGGCGGATTTGGTGCATTTGGTTTATACACCATGATTGGCTCAAACGGAGCCAAAGGAACATCATACCGTTATGGCGCCGACCTGTTTCATTATTTACGTGTTTGGGGCGAATCCAATAACGAATCGGATATAAAAGGATTTGGACTCGAAGGCGTTTTACCCTTAGACATGGATAAAGCAGCATTTTATTTAAAAGGAGGTTTGGTTTCCCGCTCATTTGAACCATTGAACACCAATGGCCGGCAAAGTATCAAATTTGCTACACTTGGCGCAGGACTTTCTATTAAACCATCTCCTCACTTTCAAATCTTTGCCGAATTTGAGTTTGGTGTTTACGATGAGGAAGAGTATCAGGAAACCATTGATCTATGGGAAAACAAATACAATAGCTTTAGTTCCGGTGGTGGATGGATCGGTATACGCGTCGCTTTTTAAATCATCAATTTTAGAGGCTATTTAGTTAATAGTTTCCCTACTTTTGCAAATAAAAAGATATGCAAGGCCGTCTGGAACAGCTTCCTCCAATTCTTAAACTGGTATTGTTATTAACGCTGGTTTTATTGTGTGGTTCCATTAGTTCATTAATTATGGGACTAATTGCCAAACCCATTTTTAATGTTGACATACAATCTGTCGAATCGATGTATGGCAACATTGCTTTTATGCAAACTTTCCAAATATTGCAAAGCATTAGTTTGTTTGTGCTTCCCTCCTTACTGGCTTTCCGCTTTTTCTACTCTGAATATAAACTAGGCATCAATGGCCCGGGTAAAATCACTTTTCAACTAGGTCTGATAACATTTCTTCTCATTTTTATTTCCCAGGCCTTTATTGGCTATTCGGCATGGGTAAATCACCAATTGCAATTACCTGAGTTTATGAGTCACATTTTTCAGTGGATGGTGGATAAAGAAGCAGAGGCGTGTGCTTTAACAAATCTAATGATACAGCGAAACAACTGGTGGCAAATTGCTTTGACTTTTATTATGATGAGCATAATTCCAGCCATTGGAGAAGAATGGTTGTTCCGTGGCCTGATGCAACGCGAATTGGGTAAATGGTTGAAAAATCATCACATAGCAATTGTTATAAGCGCTATTATTTTTAGCGCAATACACATGCAGTTTTTAACTTTTTTACCACGCTTTATATTAGGAATCATATTGGGATACCTGTTTGTATTATCCGGCAATTTATGGGTCGCTGTCTTAGCCCATTTCTTTAACAACTTCCTGGCAGTAGTGGTCTACATCAGAAATGCTAACGATAACGGGGAAATTCCTTTAGATATTCCTGAAGATAATCCTTTTAACCTTTGGGTTATAATTAGTTTGTTGATGATCGTGGCTTGTTTTTATTTCATCAGACAATTAGCCGAGACAGATGATAAGCAAGCTTATTATTGAGTTTCTTTTTCATGTTTCCGAAGCAAGTATATGATGCCGTAATTGGCACACTTTTGTCGCTTCTCTTCGCCATCCAAATTATCGTGATAAGCTTCAATTTCGTTCCAGATATTTAGAACAATGCGATCGGCTCCTGCCCTTAAATCGGTTACCTTTTCATGCATTTTTTGGGTAGTAACCAACAAGTTTTTGTGATTATTAAAGTACTCAACAAATTTCTCATACTTTATCTTTACCATAGCTATAGATGGATTATAAATACGGGTTCCACCCCCCATCATTCCTCGCCTTTCTTCACCATCCACCACGTTCTTTCCTACCTGCAACAACTGCTGCTCAGTTCCAAGTTCGGGCACCGATTTATCGTCGATGTCAAATCCATACAGTTTTCTGACTTCTGGTTTGATCTCGCCACGAATAATACAAAAGTTTAAAACCTGAATAAAATGCGAAACATATAAACGCGTTACCTTAAACTGATCGCCCAAAAGCTTTCCATACTTAGCTTGTCGTTCCTTACTAAAGTTATATTGCGAAATAGCTTGTTCGTACTGAGGAAGAAAAGACTGCAACTCGAGAAATTGCTTCTGACTAAAGGCTAAATCAAAAGGACTCAGCTGCATACCCCTTTGCAAAGCAGCTTTTAAAGCCCGTAAGCGAGCCTGATCTGTATTAGGTAGGCGACGATATGGCATGTTGTTTTCAATTAAAAGAGACCTGTTCGCATCTAAAAGTAGAAAAAATAACTTCTATTAACAAATATCTATGGGTCAATACTTTTACTATTCATTTATTTAACACTATTAGATTCATCGTTAAAACTTGTCTGTTTGTCAGTATGAAACAATCGTTCATAAAAACGTATGATTTCAATAAAGGTTACTTTTTTGTTAAAATTCAGTGGAATAAAAATAAAAAAGAGCTATTCCTTGCGGAATAACTCTTCTTTAAAATATCTATAACGACTAAGTATTAGTCTTGCAATTTTGCTTTAAGGAACTCACGGTTCAAACGAGCAATGTTAGAAATAGAAACTCCTTTCGGACATTCTACCTCACAAGCACCAGTGTTGGTACAGTTACCAAAACCTAACTCATCCATTTTCGCTACCATGTTTTTAGCACGACGCGCTGCTTCAACCTTACCTTGTGGTAATAAAGCCAGGTGACTAACTTTAGCTGAAACAAACAACATAGCCGAACCATTTTTACAGGTTGCCACACAAGCACCACAACCAATACACGATGCAGCGTCCATTGCCTCATCAGCATCATCCTTTGGAATAGGCAATGCATTGGCATCAGGTACACCACCAGTACTAACTGATGTATAACCACCAGCTGCAATGATTGAATCGAATGCATTACGGTTCACAATTAAATCTTTAATGACTGGGAAACCTGCTGAACGCCATGGCTCAATAGTAATTGTTTCACCATCTTTAAATTTACGCATGTGTAACTGGCATGTTGTTACATCATCATCTGGTCCGTGAGGACGGCCATTGATGTACAACGAACACATACCGCAAATACCTTCGCGACAATCGTGATCGAAAGCTACAGGCTCTTTTCCTTCGTTGATCAACTGCTCGTTAAGCACATCCATCATCTCAAGGAAAGAACTGTCTGTTGATACTTTATCAAGCTTGTATGTCTCGAAACGACCCTTTTCTTTAGGTCCGTTCTGACGCCAAACCTTTAGAGTCAAACTTATATTATTTTCCATTTTTCTCTGTTTAACTATTAAGACCTAAGATTATTTATAATTACGCTGAGCAACTTTAACCACTTCAAAAGTCAAGTCTTCTTTATGCATTTCAGGTGCCTTATCTTCACCTTTATACTCCCAACAAGCTGCATAAGCAAACTTATCGTCCTGACGCATTGCTTCACCTTCTTCAGTCTGGTACTCTTCGCGGAAGTGACCACCACATGACTCTTCACGATTCAGTGCATCGCGTGCCATTAAGTCACCTATGTCGATAAAGTCGGCTAAACGAGAAGCTTTCTCCAACTCTACATTCATGCCTTCACCAGAACCTGGGATACGAACGTTGCTGTAGAATTCTTTCTTGATATTAGCAATCTTTTCGATAGCCTGCTCCAAACCTTCTTTGTTACGAGCCATACCAACGAAATCCCACATTACTAATCCAAGCTCTTTGTGGATACTATCAACTGAACGCTCACCTTTGATAGCCATTAACTTCTCGAATTTAGCTTTTGCCTCATTTTCAGCATCAACAAATTCTTTTTCATCACCAGTCATACGAGGTGTCGAAATATCATCAGCTAAGTAGTTCTGTATAGTGTATGGAAGAACGAAATATCCGTCAGCTAATCCCTGCATCAATGCCGAAGCACCTAAACGGTTAGCACCGTGGTCAGAGAAGTTAGCCTCACCAGCAGCAAATAAACCAGGAACAGTTGTTTGCAATTCGTAATCAACCCAGATTCCACCCATTGTATAGTGGATAGCAGGATAAATCATCATTGGTGTTTCATATGGATTGTCGTCCACAATCTTTTCGTACATCTGGAATAAGTTTCCGTAGCGGGCACGAATAGCATCTTCACCTAAACGTTCGATTGACGATTTAAAGTCAAGGTATACAGCCAAACCAGTTGCGCCAACACCAAAACCGGCATCACAACGCTCCTTAGCTGCACGTGAAGCAACGTCGCGAGGCACTAAGTTACCAAATGCAGGGTAACGACGCTCCAGGTAGTAATCTCTATTTTCTTCAGCAATTTCGGTTGGCTTCATTTTACCGGCACGAATCGCTTCAGCATCTTCTTTCTTTTTAGGAACCCAGATACGACCATCGTTACGCAACGATTCTGACATCAAAGTTAATTTCGACTGGAACTCACCGTGTACAGGAATACATGTTGGGTGAATCTGTGCGAAACATGGGTTGGCAAAAGCAGCACCTTTCTGGTAAGCTTTAATTGCTGCCGAACCATTCGATCCCATTGCATTAGTTGACAAGAAGAAAGCATTTCCGTAACCACCCGTAGCCAATACAACCGCGTGACCGAAGTGACGCTGGAATTCACCAGTAACCAAGTCACGAGCTATAACACCACGTGCTTTGCCGTCAACCATTACGATGTCAACAATCTCAGTACGTGTATACAAATCAACAGTACCGGCATTTACCTGGCGCATTAAAGCCTGGTAAGCACCAATTAATAACTGCTGCCCCGTTTGACCCTTCGCGTAGAAAGTACGGCTTACCTGAGCACCACCGAATGAACGGTTATCTAACAAACCACCATATTCGCGGGCAAAAGGAACACCTTGTGCCACACACTGGTCGATGATGTCGTTACTTACTTCAGCTAAACGGTGTACGTTAGCCTCACGAGCACGGTAGTCACCACCTTTTACAGTATCGTAGAATAAACGGTGAACCGAGTCACCATCGTTAGGATAGTTTTTAGCAGCGTTGATACCTCCCTGTGCAGCAATCGAGTGTGCACGACGTGGAGAATCCTGAATGGTGAAGTTCTTTACGTTGAAACCCATTTCACCAAATGAAGCAGCAGCCGAAGCACCTGCCAAACCAGTTCCAACAACAATGATATCTAACTTACGCTTGTTAGCAGGGTTAACCAGTTTCTGGTTAGCTTTATAATTAGACCACTTTTTGGCCATTTCGCCTTGTGGTATCTTAGAATCTAATTTCATATCTATGATGTATTTAGATTTGACTATTGATAAAATGCAAATTGAAGGATGGCAATTGAAGCAAAACCAAGACCTACAATCCATGCGAAGGCAATACCGGCAACAGTCCAACGGCTACGCCAGATGTTATTGCTTAATCCAAGAGTTTGGAAAGCCGACCAGAATCCGTGAGTTAAGTGGATAGTTAATCCAAGAGCTCCAACCACATAAAGTACAACTCTCCATGCTTCGCCTAAAGCTGCATTAACCAATGCATAGGTATTATGCATTTCAACACCGTCAATAGTTACCGGCTCTACAGCATGAGTAATTTGTAATGGAACCCAGAAATCAGCTAAGTGAACCACTAAAAATGCCAACACAGTTACCCCCAACACAAACATGTTTTTCGAAGCCCACATTACATCTTTGGTATTGTTACCCGATGCATACTTGGCCGAACCACGTGCTTTGTTGTTTTGAAGTGTTAAGATTGCTGCATAAATTATGTGCACCAAAAAGCCCAATAATAATACTGGCTGCAAACCATATTTAATTAATGGTAAAGCCATAAAATTGGCAGCAACATTAAACGTCTGCCCGCCATCTGGCACAAGCAGCAATAAGTTAATGGAAAGGTGGACGATTAAGAACACCACCAAAAAAAGTCCTGACAAGCTCATCAGTAACTTTCTTCCAATTGAGGAACCAAAAATAGTACTCATAGGAATCCCTTTTTAATTTATTTATTTGTTAAAACTAATTTGTTTTTAAGGCTGCAAATGTAGGTTTGAAAAGGCCTCTGCCCAAACATTATTAAAGAATTAATTCTATATTTATATCAATTCTAATTAACCACACATTTAATCTATTTATATTATCATCTTTTTAACATTTCTTATTACAAATTAATGAAAAATTAAAAAGATAATGAGCTCTTTTTATCTATTTATAATCAATTTAAATTCAAAGAGTATCGGGTGGAAAGGCGTCACAATTTACTTCAATTTTTAGGCTAATTCAAAGGTTTGGCTGTTAATTTCTTCTAAAGTTACCACTCCATAGGCACTGAGTCTCAATCCTTTTTTATTTTCTTATAAAGTTTTCTATTTTTGTTTGAACGAACAGGTTAAACGCAATCATATATTCGGACCATGCAAGAAGAAATAGATTTAATATTAGAGGACGCCAAAGAAAGAATGGCCAAAGCAATTGAACACCTTGACAACGAATTAGGTAAGATTCGTGCAGGTAAAGCCAATCCTAAAATGCTCGAAGGCGTTTTAGTGGATTATTACGGCAGCATGACACCACTTTCACAGGTAGCTAATTTAAGCACCCCTGATCCTCGCACCATTGCCATTCAGCCATGGGAAAAACAGTTGATTGGTGAAATTGAAAAAGCCATTATGGCTGCCAACCTGGGTTTAAACCCCGATAACAATGGTGATATCATCCGTATTAACATCCCACCTTTGACTGAGGAGCGTCGTAAAGACTTGGTGAAACAAGCTAAATCAGAATGTGAAGATGCGAAAGTAAGTTTCAGAAACACACGTCGCGACTGCAACGATGAGCTTAAGAAAATGAAAAAAGATGGTCTGTCAGAGGACCTGGAAAAAGATGCGGAAGCTGAAGTTCAAAAAATTACCGACGGCTATGTAAAGAAGGTTGATGCCATGTTTGAGGTAAAAGAAAAAGATATTCTTACCGTATAATCCAAAAGACAAAAGATTTAAGATCTAAGATAAAAGACTTAAATAGTAAAATATTAAAGGCCACTCAGAAATGAGTGGCTTTTTTATTGGCCATAATTGAATTTTGCCTCCATCCCATTCAGATTAACTCCCCTTGATGATATCTTAAAACAAGATTAAATCCCGGCATACTTTGGCAAATCATAATTTATTGTATTTTAGCACTTATCAGAACCTATTAATTAAAATTCCTAACCATGAAAAAAACATTATTCCTATTCCTGATAGGATTAGTCATTTTACAGGGATGTTGCCTCTTTTGTATTGAAGAGCCCGATTACCGGGATGCAAGTGAATTCAAGCCTGTATTTATGGATCGGTCAGAACTTAACGGATCCATCCAACTGCAATCGGCTAAAAGCATTGCCAACACAGGAAAGATTTACGTCTTTAACGATCTTTTATTCGTTAGTGAGAAACGAGAAGGATTTCACATATTTGATAATTCAAATCCTAAAAGCCCTCAAAAAATAAAGTTTCTAAAAGTGCCTGGTTCCACCGATCTGGCGATCCGCAGTAATGTACTATACCTTAATCAGGCCACCGATTTAGTGACTCTAAAATTCGACCTGGAAAATGAAACTATCGAATTAAAAAAACGGATAAAAAATACTTTCCCTGAATTATCATCTCCTGAAGGCTTTACCGCCTACGATACCCCCGAAAACAATGTTGTAATTAACTGGATTCCGAAAAAATGAGAAAACTATATTTTTTAATAATTCTGGCAATTGTTGCCTTTTCATGTTCCGAAGACAACAGCAATGGCGATCTGACAGGTACTGATGGACAAGGTGGATCAATGGCCACCTTTACCTTAAAAGACAACTACTTGTAAGTAGTTGATGAATATGATTTGAATGTATTCAGCATATCAAAGATTGACGAGCCTGTGCTGGTTAATAAAGTACCAATTGGTTTTAACATCGAAACACTCTTTAGCTATAAAGATTATTTATACATCGGGTCGCGCAATGGCATGTTTATTTACACGTTGACAAATCCTGAATTCCCGGAACAGATGGCTAGAGTTGAACACTTTACAGCCTGCGATCCGGTTGTGGCCAATGACACCCATGCCTTTGTAACCTTGCATAGCAATACCTGGTGTGGTAACAACATTAATGTACTTGAGATTTATGACATTAACACCATAACCGAACCCGTTCTCTTAAGCTCAAGAAATTTAATTTCACCCAAAGGCCTGGGTCTGTATGACGACTATTTGATTATTTGCGACGATGAAATTAAGATTTTCGACATAAGCAATACTGAAGAATCGAAACTTGTTAACTCCATTAACAAAGAAGCTTTTGATGTGATTATTAAGGACAATGTGCTTATTGCCATTGGTGAAGAAGGCTTGTATCAGTATAACTTAAAAAGTGCTGAAGATGGAATGAACTTTGAAGCCTTGAGTTCGATTGATTTTTAAAGAAAAAAATAAACATACTTCAACAAAAGAGAAAAATGACGTCTTGAACCAAGATAAAGCCTGGCACCAATAGCACCAGGCTTTATTTCTTAATAAATATATGCCTTTATAAATTATAAATGCTGATCAACGGGCGTATTACTTTCGTTCAATCGATTGTTGACATATTCCAGATAATCTGCATGAACGTTACATTGAAGCCCTCTATCAAATTCATGCTTCGTATCCAACAACAGATTTTGAACTTTTTTATCCTTAATGTATTCGAATACCAAATCAGCATATATAAAGTCATCAACCTTATCCGTTTTATAATTGTATTTAGCCCCTATTTTATCCAGATACAGAGCTGTATGGTATTGCAATAACTGATCGGCGTATGCATAGAATACCTTCAAGGACTTATCAGATTCCTGGTATATTATCCTCGATAAAATCGGTAACATTTCTTTTGTTTCATCAAAGGATAATATAGGCAAGTTACTCATACGCTCTACATACACAAAATATGCCCTGAGTGCACAATACCCCCTGGCACTTTGCCCCTTTAATTCATCTTCATCTTTAATAACCTGATCAACGTACTTTTTCGATACTTGGTTTACAACTTCATAGCTTTCAAATATCTGATCCTGCCAATTAGCCGCATTTATATTAATGCCATTTCGCAGCAACTCATCGGCAAATGTATAAAGTGGCTTATTAAATAATTCGGCTTTACCCTTCGACTTTATAGTAAATCCTTGATGCTGATTATCTGTAATCTTAAGCACATTCTTCTTTTCAGCAATCAACAAAACACTTGGCTCATGATAAATGCCGGGTACTACGATCCTCACAAACATATCTCTGGAAAGTGATACTTCGAAATCAAACTTATTATCTTCGACCGCAAATTTCTGACTACCATTATTGAATACAATCATTAAACTATCAGCCTCAATATTACCATTGATAGTTCCGGTAACTCTTGTTGTTTTCATGTCACTACACGCCATAGTAACAATTATAATTACGAATAAATGTAAAAAGTTTTTCATTTGTCTGGATTTGGTTTTTATTAGTCTGATTTAATTAGGTGCTCTTCTTATATGGATGGATTTACCTTTAAATGTTCTGGTTATTTTTTTCACAAACAAACACTTCCTAGGTGCATAATGCATCGTAATATAATTACAGAATTAACATACCTTACACCTTAATATCAACCGTAAAATAAAAATCATACAGTCTCGATTATTACAATTTATTCAACAAAGCACTCTTTTAAACAATCACTCAGCAAAACATCATAAATGGCAAACCTGATGTTATCCATCTTCGTTACTATTCAAATTCTCAAGTTATAGAAGGTTAATTACTTCTACACTTTCTGTTTTTTCGAAATTATGCATTCTTTCTACTACAGCTTTTCAATCATGATTACTTCACCAGGGGTAATCATCAACAATTGATCCACTTAAAACGATGCAATATATTATATTATGCGAATACTGTCAAGTAAATTATTCATTCTTTGACCAAATGCATTTCTTAAATTAAATCATACATATAACACTGATTTACTGACCAATGAGCACAGTGTCTTTCTCAAACATTATCGCGATCTAAAATCTATTAAGCGCATTTCTGCTTTACTAATTAAACCCTTTAGATGATGCCACGATCGAAGTCTTTATTTTCTGAGATCATATCATTAACCATCCGTTGAGAATCCGATGCATATCGGTTTATGGATCGATAAGCATCGGCATTTGAAAGAATAAACTGTTTTGCAGATTTACTTATTAAAAGCAAAAAAAGCCTGATAATTCTAAATCAGGCTTTACCACTTATATTTTCAATTGCTGGCTTAGCTATAGCAAGAATAAAATTTAAAACTAACAATTACAATTAATCACCTTCTCCCCAAACAATATAAATTACCATCACGTGAAGCAATGTAAACCCGGCCATTGTGAAGAATTGGGGTAGATTCAAAGGTGGTATTAACCTTATTGATTAATCTAAATTTGTTATCACCATAATTGAATAAGTAGATGCCTCCATATCCTGCTACCACAAGTTTATTATTGGTAAAGACAGGGGTTGAAATGGAAGCTCCCACCTTATATTTATAAACGAGCTTTGGTGTATTGTAGCTATGCTTCAGGCGAGGACCCTGAACTAAGGAATCGTTTTCAAGGCTATCGTGCTGAACCACATACAAGTATCCATCGAGAGCAACAAAAGCTGCCATCTTAGTAGCAGTCGTGTCCACATAACGATCGTTGACTGCAACTGATCCAATCACACCGCCTTCCCAGCTGGCATAACCTTTATCCTTTGCCGGAAAATACCATTGCACAGCCTCTTTACTGCCTGGCTTTAATTTAAAAATGCCACCCAAACCGTCGATGTATTGTTTCTCCACAGAAACCATAATACACGAATCGCCGGTAACTACCGCTGAGCCATCAATATCACTACCTATGTAGAAATTCCAATCGAGTACCTTCGTATCCATATTGTAACCCCAAACATTGCCTGAACCAGATGCCACGTAAATATTTCGTCCGATACGAGAAGGTGAGGACTCGGTCACCACATTACTGCGATGCTTTTTAACATCATCCATATGGTAGAGCTTTAGCTCCTGATAAATTTCGGGTTGCAACATGCCATTTAGCAGCTTTGCTTTTTGTGGCGATGCATTAAAGGAGGTAAACAATGAATTCTCAAAACCAATATATACCGTATCGTTAACAAAAAGTGCAGAACCATCCACATCGCGCGAATAGCTATGCGTCCACTTTTGGTCAAATCGCCAGAGTTCTTTACCAGTTAAGTAACTAATGGCCCGGTAACTGGGAATATGTTTGGTATCTAAATAATTACCAACACCTAAGCGACTCCCCTGGAGAATGATTAATTGACTTTCCTTTGGCTCATTTGGTAAATAAACGAGTGTACCGGTTCCCTTAACAACATCATCGAAAGCATATTCCCAAACAATTTTTCCGTTAAGTGCATCAATCTTTTTTAGCTTATGATCATAGGCTCCCTGGATCAGATAAGGATGACCATTTTCTTCAACTAATAATGGTTGTCCTGTCCATCCGGCACCAGCCCATTCGCGCTCGCCCAGCTTGCGCGAGATAATCGTTTTGCCTTTGCCTAAATAATGCTTCCAGATTACCTGTAGGGTATCTGGAGCGGTGTTTCCATAATAATTGCGCTGATCATCGCCCAAAAAGGTTGGTATAATAATATCGTAATTAACCGAATCGATAACGATTGATTCCTTGTTATTATTCATATCATTTTGTCCATAAACAAACGGACTTCTTAATACAACAATCAATGTAATTAATAAGGCATTTTTCCAGTGCATAGACTTATTTCTTTTATCGTCAAGTATGATATTTAAAATAAAATTCGTGCTAATATAATCATTCACTTTGTGTTTAAGCCAACAGTAGTTGCAAGCATTAGTCCATAAGGCATAACAATCCAGGTCAACTATTAATTTGGCTGCCTTGTAACAACGCAGATAAGTTATGTTTCGATTAATGCATTATGAAAAAAAATTACTTATTTAGTGACTCGAATTCTAACCACACGCATCCATGAAAATTATAAAAATTTTCCTCTATCTGATTGGTCTTGTTGCATTGTGCTTGATAGGCTTTTTTATTTACATGCAATTTGTTAAGGTTGAACGTTTAAAGCCCTTGCAATCTATGAGTTCAGAGTCGGTATTAATTATCGAGACAGAGAATCTGACAACGGCCTGGCGCGAGATAAAGGAAAGTGCTTTATGGGAAAGCATTATCGAAGGCGATTATTTTGAAGAATACGAAGCCAACATGATGAGTTTTGACTCCTTGATGGTTGAAAACGCTTTGGTTAGGAACATTTTTAAAGATCGCCCTCTTGCCCTCTCGGTTCAAATGCTGGATAATGCTAATTTCGAAACCGTTTTTGCGGTTGACATCGGCAAATATGGCAAGTTATCCGTTCTGCCACAGCTAACGAGTCTGCTCGATGTGGAGATGAAAGAACGTCAGGTAGATAGTCTTACGGTTCATAGCATTCAGTTCGATAAACCTACCGATGTAATTCATATTTGCATACACGAAAACCTGCTGATTGGTTCCTTATCATCTAAGCTAATGAACCGCACCATAAAAGCGATTCAAAAGGAGCAGTGGTTTAATCAAGCTAAGTTTATCGAAGCAAAAAACGAGACTGGTACCGGTCTGCTTAATTTTTACCTTAACTATAGCCAGCTTGACAATTTTGCAGGTAGTTTTGCCACTGAACTAAAAAGTTCTTTGGCCGATGTAAGCCGTATACTGGCCTACTCGAGCCTGGTAGCTGATTTAGAAGATAAAAACTTACGCTTGGCTGGTCACACCAATTATTTCGATACCATCCCATCGGTTGTGGACGCCTTAATAAAAGCTGAATCGGGTAAAATGGAAGCTCACAACGTACTGCCCTCACAAACGGCCTTTTTCACCTCGGTTAACACGAATAACTTTCAGGAATTCTACACCGATGTATTGGGGCAGTACAGCACAACAGCTCCGGAAGTTTACAAAGACTACACCAACGGTATTCGAAAGGCTGAGAAATGGTTAGGGCTTGAGTTCAACGATGTACTTTTCTCCTGGATCAAAGGCGAATTTGCTTTGGCTAAACTCAATCCTCAAACAAATGCCCGTGAATTCGATGCTTTGTTTGTTATTAAAGCCAACGATATTGATCTGGCCAAAGAAAAACTATCGCTTTTATTAAAGCACATCAAAAAACGAACACCTGTGCGTTTTGACCAGATAGACTATCGCAATCACCAGATTCATTTGCTACAGATGAAAGGCTTCTTCAAATTATTTTTTGGTGGCATGATGCAAGGCATGGAAAAACCTTACTTTACTTATGTGGATGATTATGTGGTTTTCTCTAATTCCATCAACTCCCTGATGGGTATGATCGACGATTATCTGGTGGGAAATACCATTGCCCGCACCCCGTCGTTTAAATCATTTATCGAGGAATTTGATAACGAAAGTAATTTCTCCCTGTTTGTGCAAACACCTAAAGTATATCAGCATTTGTATTATTACAGCGATCGCGAAACCAAGAAGAGTTTGCGAAAAAACAAGAATCTGATCATCAATTTTGCCAATATTGGCTGGCAGTTAAAAGCTAACGGACAAACCTTTGAAACCGTATTATTAGCGAAGCACGATGAGAATGCTATGCTTTACGAAGAGCTGGAGAAAATGCAAAATGCAGCCGAGGATTTATACATTGATGAATACCGGGAGCTCAAGTTTAAAATGCGCCTGGATGATACTTTCCCATGGAACGAAGGAACGGTAAATTACTGGGTAAGTCACCCGGAGCGTGTGCAGGATAGTGTAATGATTCATGAAGGTGAAATGCGCGACAGCCTGCCACAGAATTTATGGCGCAATTACTATGTGAGTGGTAATATTCAATCGGCCATCCCTTACGATGATGGTGAGGTTGATGGTACAGCCGTTTTCTACTTCGATGATGAACAGCATACGGTGAAGGCTGAGGTAGATTTTGATGAGGATGTGCTGGATGGCGACTACAAAGAGTTCTACAGCAATGGACGTAAAAAGGCCTTGTTATCCATCGATGAAGGCTTGCTCGATGGGGATGCACTTTTCTATTACCGCAATGGACAGATTAAGATTGAAGGCCGCTACAAAAACGGACTTCGACATGGAAAATGGAAACATTATACCAAATCAGGCGATTTATTGAACAAAGAGTCTTGGCGCAAGGGGGAAGAGTAGAAACATTCAATGCTCACAACTTAAATAATGATTTATATAAAAGCCATAAAGAACGTAAGCCGAACGGAAACTCGCAATTCGTATCCTTTGAATATTCCATCGTTGTTACATTTAAATACTTTAGAATTTAATAACGACGTAACGTTTATCATTGGTGAAAATGGCATTGGTAAATCAACCCTAATTGAGGCATTGGCAATTAATGCAGGTTTTAATCCGGAAGGTGGTAGCCGCAACTTTAATTTTAAAACCCATGATTCTCATTCAAATCTTTATGAGGACATCAAACTAATCCGGTCTCACAGGCGCAATGCTGATGGATTCTTTTTACGGGCTGAAAGTCTTTATAATGTTGCAAGTGAAATTGATAATACATTGGATAGAAGTCAGATAAACAGAAATTACGGTGGCTCACTGCATGAACTATCACATGGAGAGGGATTTCTTTCGTTAGTAAAAAACCGATTAACTGGGAATGGCCTCTATATTTTTGATGAACCGGAATCAGGACTATCCATCAATACCCAATTAAGTTTATTAATTGCAATTAAAGAACTGGTTAACAAAAATTCTCAATTTATAATCACTACCCACTCTCCAATAATATTAGCTTACCCCGGGGCAGATATCTTCAACTTTAGTGAAAACGGAATTGAACAGATCAAGTATGAAGAGACAGAGCACCATCGCTTAACCAAATATTTTATGAACAATCATCAACAATTTATTGAAACATTAGGGATCAAATAACTGAATATTACCATCGTAATTCTTTCATCAATAAACAAACACCTATCGCTTCCTCTTGCTAATCACCAACAAAGCCAGGAAGGTAATGGCGCCGTTATAAATCAATTTCTCAAACCCCATGGTAAAGGTAAAGTCACCAGTTTCCAATAATTCAGGCGAGAACCACCCAATGACAGGAATCCATACATTGTAATCGATTAAACCAATTAACAGCGGAGCCAGCAAGGCAATCAGCGGTACCCACCGATCTTTGATATCCAAGCGGGTAAATAAACCAAAAGCATACAAACCCAGCAATGGCCCGTAGGTATATCCGGCCAAATCAAAAACTGTGCTGATAACACTTCCGGCATTAAAAAACCGGAATAGTAAAATGACAAGTGCCAATAATATGCTAAACCCGATGTGTACCTTTAGTCGTAAACGCTTGGCATCCTTCTGACTTTTTTCTTCCACATTTAATAAATCCACCGAGAAAGATGTAGTTAAAGATGTTAATGCCGAATCGGCACTGGAATAGGCTGCGGCCACTAATCCCAGCATAAAGAATACACCAACAATTTGTGGTAGGTAATTACCAGTGGCAATAATTGGGAATAAATCATCGGAACGTTCGGGTAAAGCGATGCCCTGGTTGGCCGCAAATAAAAACAAGAGCACACCCAAACTTAAAAACAACAGGTTAACGGGTATAAACGAAAAACCATACCAATACATGTTTTTCTGGGCATCCTTTAGGTTGCGGCACGTCAGGTTCTTCTGCATCATGTCCTGGTCCAGCCCCGTCATAACTATGGTTATAAAAGCACCCGAAAAGAATTGCTTAATAAAATGCTGCTTCGATTTCCAATCGCTAAACTCAAAAACCTGCGAATAACTACTATCGGCAATGGCGTCGATCATGCCACTAAAAGTCAGGTTCATGCTTTTGGCAATCACCACCACCGTAATGCCAACACTCAACAGCATAAACAGGGTTTGCAAGGTATCGGTCCAGATAATGGTTTTTATTCCACCCCTAAAAGTATAAAGCCAAATCAATAAAATCGTTACCAAAACAGTTATCTCAAAGGGAATGTTAAGGGCATCAAAAACGGCTATTTGAAGTACGTTGGCCATCAGGTACAATCGGGCCGATGCCCCAATGGTGCGTGATAATAAAAACAGAGCGGCCCCCGATTTATACGACCAGAATCCAAATCGATCCCTTAGGTAAGTATAGATGGATGTAAGATTTAAACGGTAATACAGCGGCAACAGAATATGCGCAATAACCAAATAGCCCAGGAAATATCCCAACACCATTTGCATGTAGGTTAGGCCCGTTTTACCAACCCAGCCAGGCACAGAAATAAAGGTTACACCCGATAAGGAGGCGCCAATCATACCGATTGACACAATGTACCAGGGTGACTGTCGGTTACCCCTGAAAAAAGTATCGTTATCCGAACGTTTACTGGTTAAAAAAGAAATAAAGATTAAAACGGCAAAGTAACCGGCTACAATTAATGCTGTTATTGTTGGATTCATCTTAACTAATTTGCGGCTAAGATAAAATATTTGTAAGACAATATTTTATAAAATTAACACCTCCACTAACACAACACACCATATCGTTCTGATATAACATATTTTAAGAATATGAAAAATTAATATATATATGTCATACAACTACAATCCCCTTCGATCGGCTACTATCATTAAAGCTTCTTCACGAATAATTTCAGGAGGGTTAACGCCACGTATCTGCAGGCTCTTTAACCAGCCCGCCACTTCGCGTTCTTTGAGGGTGAACAACACCTCGCGAAACTGCTCAATTTGCGCATCGCTGTAACTATCTGCTGCTTTCGAACGATAATCGTCTAACTCTTCATCTTCGTAGTACTCGACCTTATCGCTGCTACTTAACAAACTGTCAGCTTCACATACTTCATGAGCTCCACAGCAATCATCAGCCACCAATGTTTGCTCTTCCGTTTCTTCGCTTTCTTTCGACTGACGTGAAAATATAATAGCTATTACTAAAGCTGCTACTATGCCTGCCAATAAATAAATCATGCCACAAAAATAACAATTACTCCACAGTTAACAGACAGTACTCAGCAGTTTAACATTATTTACCACGCTATCGCACTACTTAACACTGACTGTGTAATAAAAAGACAAAAGGCAGAAGATTGTTCATCACAATAATCCACCTTTGTCTTAGGTTTTCTAATTTTTAAAATACTGGTTCAATAATTATAAATGATTGCAAGGAAATCTCCTCACTACTTTTATCACATTAAACACTAACTATACCTTCTTCCGTCCTTGGTCTAAATCAGTACTTCCACTTGTTAGCCAAAGCCACTAACGATAACATAATCGGTACTTCAACTAACACGCCCACCACGGTAACCAATGCCGCCGGCGATTGCAGACCAAACAGTGCTATGGCAACAGCCACTGCCAGTTCGAAGAAATTACTGGCGCCAATCATGGCAGCTGGTGAACAAACAGCATGTGGTAGCTTCAACTTACGACCACCAAACCAGGCAATGAAAAAGATAAAATAGGTTTGAATAATCAAGGGGATCGCTACCAATAAAATGATCAACGGATTGTTGGTAATATTGTGCCCCTGAAAAGCAAACAGCAAAACCAATGTAGCCAGGAGTGCAAAAATACTCACTGGCTTAAACTTTGGTAAAAAAGTTTCGGTAAACCACTGCACACCCTTTTTCTTAATCAGGTAGCGATTGGTTAATGTACCGGCCAACAATGGCACCACCACAAACACAACCACACTTGTTACAAGCGTATCATAAGGTATCGTTACATTTGTTACGCCTAACAAAAAACCAACAATGGGCACAAAAGCCACCAGAATAATCAGGTCGTTAACCGATACCTGTACCAAGGTATAATTTGGATCGCCATCTGTTAGATACGACCACACAAAAACCATTGCGGTACACGGTGCTGCTCCCAAAAGAATCGCTCCGGCAATGTATTCGCCTGCCAGTTGCGGCTCGATAAAGGCCGCATACAATTTGGTGAAGAATATCCAGGCAAAAAATGCCATAGTAAATGGTTTGATTACCCAGTTAATCACTAAAGTCAGAATCAAACCCTTAGGTCGTTTACCAACATTCTTTATACTGGAAAAATCCACCTGCAGCATCATGGGGTATATCATCAACCAAACTAAAACAGCCACAAGAATATTCACTCCCGAAATTTCCAATTGGCTCAATACCGTAACCGTATCGCCAAAGAAGTGACCGATTAAAATACCTCCTCCAATACACAATGCCACCCACAACGTGAGGTACTTCTCAAAAAAACCGATTTGCTTTTTCTCTTGAGTCATTATTTTAACGCTTATTGCCAATAGCTGCCAGCCACCGGCTTATTTTTTAATATTTTCGGTGTAAAACTTGTAGAAACCATCTTTGATTTCATCCCGAACACGGTGAAATTCACTCATAATAAACTCGTCGCTTCCCTCGGCATGTGAAGGATCATCAAATCCGATGTGAATACGATACTTCACATCACCCATAAAAGCCGGACACGCCTCATTGGCACCACCGCAAACTGTAATGACATAATCCCACTTTTCTCCAAGATACTTGTCGACAGAATCGCTGGTGTGATGACTAATATCCAGGCCTATCTCATTCATCACCTGAACAGCTTTAGCATTTAGCTTACCCGAAGCTTCCGTTCCTGCCGAATACACTTCAATATCCTTGTCGAAGGACTGTAAAAATCCATGTGCCATCTGGCTGCGGCAACTATTACCAGTACATAAAATCAATACTCTCATTTTTTTGTATTTTAGTTATTAACATTTTTCTGTTGAACAATCTTTGCAATCCAACTCATTAAGAAAAGGCACTCCCAGTTGGTTTAATCTTTGAATACCTTCCGGATTCAGGCAGTAATTCGTTTTTGTTCCCTGGGCCGTTCCTTTTATTAAGCCGGCCTTTTTTAATTCAGCCACATGCTGATTTACCGTGGTTCTTCCCAAGGGCACAACCTCGGTAATATCGCCCGAGAAACAGGTGGCACGAGATCCCAGAAATTTTAAAATCTGTAAACGTGCCGGATGCGCCAGTGCTTTAAAAAACTGTGCCGTCTCTTGTAGCTCATCATCAAACAAATCTGTTTTTGCCATTTATTGTTGTTTATCAAATCATTGTTGAAAAATAACAGTTCTTGTTATTTTAGACGTAAAAATACGTCAAATAGTTGACGTATTTTTACGTCAGGAGGGTTTTTAATATTTTTTTAACATTCGGGCACAAAAAAAGGGAAGCAAATGCCTCCCTTCTATCTTATATGAATTAGCTATTAAATGCCCATATTCATAGCTTCTCGAACTTCCTCAAGAGTCTTTTGAGCAACCGATCGCGATTCGGCTATACCTTCACGTAAAATGCTTTTAACAAAATCCAAGTCATTCTCTAACTGAGTACGTCGTTCACGAATGGCTTTGAAATGCTCGTTGATAGATTCGGTTACAATCTGCTTTAGTTTTCCAGCTCCCTGTTCACCAATTTCTGTTGCAATGGTTTCAGGAGAACCTCCATTGGCCAATGCGGCAATGCGCAACAAGTTAGCAACCTCTGGTCGATTATCCGGATCGTAAGTAATCAATCGTTCAGAATCCGTTTTGGCCGATTTTACAGCCTTCATGGTTTCGTCAGCAGTCGATTTAATCATGATGGTATTATTACGGCTTTTACTCATTTTCTGCCCACCATCTAAACCAAGAATCATTGGTGTTTCACTTAACAAGCCTGTGGGCTCTCTGAATACTCGTGCTTTGAATTTCTTATTGAAACGCTTGGCAATGGTACGTGTCATCTCAATGTGTGGCAACTGATCTTTCCCCACCGGCACTACATCACTCTTACAAAACAAGATATCGGCCGCCTGGTGTACCGGATAGGTGTACATTCCGGCATTAATCACATTTTGACCTGATGCCTGAATCTCTTCCTTAATGGTTGGATTCTTACTTAATTCTGCATTAGATACCAATGATAAGAAAGGAACCAAAAGTTGATTTAATTCAGGAATGTGACTGTGTGGAAAAATATGCGTCTTGAATTTATGAGGATCTAATCCACAAGCCAGGTAATCAATGGTTAATTCCAATACATACTTTGAAATATCCTTAAATACGTCACGGTCAGTCAACACCTGATAATCGGCAATAACAATAAACGTTTCAACTCCTAAATTTTGCAGGCGAACCCGATTTTGAAGCGATCCAAAATAATGGCCAATGTGCAAATTTCCGGTTGGGCGATCGCCAGTCAATACACGATGCTTATCAGGATTAATCTGCAAATCTGCTTCTAAAGCATTACTTTTTTTAACTGCTATATCAAATGAGGCATTACTGATGCCCTCTGTCTTTTCAGTTGTCATATGATGTTATTTCTTTTAAGCCATTAATAAAGAGCTGCAAAAATGGTGAAAATTGCAATGATTTGAAAATTATTTATGCCTTAAGCCACAAGTCAATGTTCATATACAGAAGTTTGCAAAAACTAACGCAGCCAATTTATGACATTAAGGCTTATCAATGCCCAAATAATGTAGCGCAACAACTTACCAATAAACATACCGATGCCGGCCAATATCCAATTAACTTTTAACAAACCCAGTATTACCGCTATCACATCACCTACTCCGGGCAACCAACAGAATAATGCAATCCATAACTCACGTCCGGCCACCATTTTCTTGGTTTTTTCTATTTGGGAGGATTTAATTTTCAGGTATTTTTCAATCCATTCTGTTTTGCCAAGCCAGCCAAGTCCATAAGAACTCATGCCACCTAACCAGTTGCCCAATGTGGCTAATGCCAGGCACCAGTATAAATTATAGTCGGTTGCCAGCATTCCCGAGAGCAATGCCTCCGAACTAAAGGGAACAACCGTAGCCGCCAAAAAAGAAGCCAAAAAAAGAGCAAAATATCCCGCATCAAACATCAATTACATCATTTTAGGCCGCAAAAATACGAAAAATCAGCTCAGCGACTAAAAAAATATTTTCTTCTAAAAGCCTTTAAAAATCTACATTTCAGCTTTATCAGGAAAATTATTTCAAAAAAATATGGTACTTTGTATTGCATAGTACCATTTTATGAATGTATATTTGTAATGCATAATTCATTGTTTAAAATAGTATTTTAATCATGTTATCACCCAAATCCATATTCAAAGCTTGCAGTAAAACCAGCATTATGATTTTACTGTTGTTTACTGCAATTAACCTCTCGGCACAATCCAGCAAAATGGATAGTTGCAAAACAAGCGTTGAGAAGACCAAAACTGAAAAGTTGCCGGAAGTGAATAAGAATAAAAAGGGAAAAGCAAAATGTTGCAAAAAGAAAGCTCAGAAAAAGAAAGCTCATAAAAAAAGAATGGAAGAAGGATTCCTATATAAAAACTGCAGCTTAAGTAAATTATAAAATATAAACTCTATAAAACCGGAAGAATGAATGTAGAAAATGCAAAAGCGCAGATGCGGAAAGGAGTTTTAGAGTATTGTATCCTGCTCATCCTATCGAACAACGATGCATATGCTTCAGACATTATCAACCAATTGAAAGAGGCAAAAATGATTGTTGTTGAAGGAACATTATATCCGCTACTAACGCGACTAAAAAATGCCAAACTTCTTAGCTATCGCTGGGAAGAGTCAACACAGGGGCCTCCGCGTAAATACTATGCATTAACCGAAGAAGGTCGTACCTTTCTGGGTGAGATGGATACATCCTGGAAAGATCTTGTAAACGCCGTTGAACTGATACATCAAACCAATAAAGTCACCGAATAATGAAAAAGACAGTCACCATCAACATAAGCGGGCACATGTTTTACATCGACGAAGATGCCTACTCACGCCTGCGAAGCTATCTGGATAAAATAGAATCTACTTTTCGCTCACAAGAAAGTGGCGACGAAATCATTTCCGATATCGAGAATCGCGTGGCCGAAATCTTTAACGAGCAAATTAATCGGGAAACGGGTGTTGTAACGATGGAAATGGTAGAAGACGTTATTGCAACCATGGGTGAGCCGGAACAATTTGAAGATGGCGAGCAGAACAACGAACGAAAAAGCCCTTCATCAAATGCATTGATTCATGTTAAACCTAACAGGCGCTTTTACCGCGACATTGATAACCGGATTCTTGGCGGTGTTTGTTCAGGTATTGCAGCCTATTTTGATATCGATGTACTATTGGTTCGTATTATTGTTGCAATACTTACCATATTAACCTCGGGTGGAGTCGCTCTTATTTACCTTATCTTGTGGATTGCCGTTCAACCAGCAAGAACTACTGCCCAAAAGTTACAAATGCGGGGTCAGCGTATCACCATTGAAAACATTGAACGCAGTATACGCGACGAATATGAAGAAGTAAGGAAAAAGTTTGGGGATTTTAAAGAGTCATCAACCTACAAAAAAGGTCAGAGCTTTTTTAGTCGCTTCTCCAAAAGCGAAAAAAATGTGATCTTAATTGTGCTCGCAGTCGTTGGGGCGGCACTGCTTTTTAACGTACCACATTTCCCCGATGTTTTTCACGGACCCACAGCCTTATTAACAGGTTTAGGTACTCACATTGCACCAACTTTTAGTCACATCTTTTTTCCTGGCGCACTAACTTTTGTGTTGGTTCTCCTGGTTATCGGACTAATTTTTAAAACGGTATTAAAGATCATCCTCTACCTGATCGCTTTTATTTTACTGGGTTCACTGGCTCTTAAGCTTATCTTCTGGATGTTTGGTGGCTTTATGTTAATGTGTTAACCCTTTGATACAAAAGAGTCAATAATAAAAGACCTTCTGACAAAAAAGTAAAACAAAAACAGATGAATAAAACGATAAATATAAATCTGGACGGGCTGGCTTTTAAGATCGAAGAAAATGCTTACGAGCGATTAAATGAATACCTCGATACCATTAAAACACGTCTGGGCAATAACGAAGAAGCACAAGAAGTAATTGCCGATATCGAAGCCCGTATTGCTGAACTCTTCCAGTACAAATGTCAGGGCTGTACTATTCAGTTGGACGCTGTGGAAGAAATTATTCACACCATTGGCGAGCCTGCCGAAATTGTGGACGAAGAAGATGCTGAAGATAAATCGGAAAGCAATCAAAGCAAAAGCTACAACACCAATTCTTCGGGTTATGTTGGCAAAAAATCTTTGTTTCGCGATCCGGATGATCGCGTATTAGGCGGCGTTTGCTCTGGTTTGGGTGCTTACCTCGACGTGGACCCACTGGTATTTAGAATCATTGCCGTTGCTACTGCATTAATGTCATTTGGCATTGTTGCCCTTATCTATGTTATCCTGTGGATTGCCATGCCCAAAGCCAAAACCCTGGGGCAGCGCATTGAAATGCGAGGTGGCGTCACTTTTAAAAAAATGGGGGATAACATTAAAGAAGAATACCAGGCTGTTTCTTCAAAATTTAAAGAATATAAAAACAAACCAAATTATAAACGTATGCAAAACAGAGCAAGTAAAACAAGCGATGCCATGGCCAATGGCCTCTATCAACTGCTAAATATTTTTGGCATTCTGCTGGGCATCATCATTGTTATCTGGAGCGTTCTTTCAATTATGGGATTAGTGGGTTTCTTTGCTTTTAAAGATACAATTATGGGACTGGCCGTAACAGATGGCAACCATTTTCTGGCATCGGTACCCGATCGCTTCCTGTCATACATGGATCAAAGTTTCCTGATGGCGGCTGTTCTTTTGGTAATCGGAATTCCATTCCTCGTTATTCTTTACCTGGGGCTCAAACTGATCTTCCGCTTTAAAGGTCATGGAAAAGTGGTTGGCATGACCGCCTTGATACTTTGGCTATCGGGCATTGTTCTTGTGTTTTTTACCGGAATCCGTATTGCTAAAAGTTTTGAAGAAACCGGAACCGTCAGCCAACAACACACCCTCAATGCCACCGAGTCGAAAACCATATATCTGAAACCTTCTGAGGTTGAGCTGAGCAATGGCGACAGGGAGTATTTATGGGATATGGATCACCTGGAATTATTCTCAGAAGATGGCGATTTAATAATTGAAGGAGCTCCGGTTATTAATATTATCAGAGGCGATAAATTTCAAATTACCATTGATAAGAAAGCACGAGGCTTAAATGATGACGATGCCGAATTTAATGCTAAAAACACTGAATACAACTGGGTGCAAACCGATTCGATCATCTATCTGGATCGAAAATTTACTATCGCCCATGAAGCATTGGTCCGTAATCAAAAGGTATATGTGAACGTGCAAATTCCTTACGATAAAAACCTGGATGTAAGCCCTTACCTGGATCGATATATTGATGAATATTAAAAGGAGGCGCGAAGAACGAAAAGTACAGTCTGATTGTTAGAACTCCATTAGACATTTTAACAAGTTAACTGGTCGACAAGAATAGTAAGATTAAAGACAATAGACCAAACATGGAACTGATAAATATTTAAACCTACTAATATGAAAGAGACAATTGCATTATTACTGATCGTAGCGTTTAGCTTTACCGTTCAGGCACAGGAGCGACCTTCAGATCGTTTATTCGAAAAACTGGCCCTTAAAAAAGGTATTACCATGATGTCTTTCTCCAAAGAGATGTTGGATGCCGTCAATTTAAATTTTGAAGACGACGAGAAAGGCGACAGCAATGTAACCGGCGATTTACAAGAAGTAAAAGTTGTGATCTACAAAGCACCTGAAGGAGAAGAGCCAATGGCTTTCAGAGAAAAAACACTGAGCTATCTGCCCTTAAGTCGCTACGACAAGGTAGAAGATGATGATCCGGACGAAGACGTTGATATTCGAATATATCGTAAAGGAAAGAAAGTATATGAATGCCATGTATTGTTTCAAGGTGAAACCAATGGTGTTCTACTTTCTTTCTTCGGCAAATTTAAAATTGACGATGTGGATGAGTTAGCCGAAAAACTGGATAGTTATAAGTAGACAACCGTCAATATTTCAACAACAAAAAAAGGATCGTTAATAATACGATCCTTTTTTAATTCCTGACCAATAGCTGTTCGCTATCAGTTATATTATTTAGAATACTTATAATCGGCTCCGTCGTATCCCCACTTAATGTAAATAGAACCCCAGGTAAACCCGGCTCCAAAAGAAGAAATAACAATATTATCACCTTTTTTCAGCTGCTTTTCCCACTCCCATAAACATAATGGAATGGTTGCCGATGTGGTGTTACCATATCGCTCAATATTGATCATTACCTTTTCCTTGGCTAAATTCATGCGATCGGCTGTTGCACCAATAATTCGCAAGTTAGCCTGATGAGGAACCAACCAGGCAATATCCTCATGACTCATGCCATTGCGCTCCATAATCTCTACAGACACATCTGCCATTTTCGATACAGCATGTTTAAATACAGGCTGACCTTCCTGATAGACGGAGTGCAATTTTTTATCCACTGTTTCGTGTGAAGCCGGCATAACCGAACCACCAGCTTTCATATGAAGGTGAACCCTTCCAAAACCATCACTACGAAGGATGCGATCGCGGATTCCAATTTCTTCTTCAGTTGGCTCAACCAAAACAGCTGTGGCTGCATCGCCAAAAAGCACACAAGTGGTACGATCGGTGTAATCTGTAATGGATGACATCTTTTCGGCACTTACCACCAATACTTTTTTCTTCGATCCCGATTCCACATATTGTGTTGCAGCATCTAATCCGTACAAGAATCCAGAACAAGCGCCATTCATGTCGAATCCATGGCCGTTTTTAATACCGCATTTATCGGCAATGATATTAGCTGTTGCCGGAAATGCATGATCGGGAGTAACCGTTGTACAAATTACTAAATCAATCTCCTCTGGTTTAACACCTGTTTTTGCAAACAGCTCTTTAACAGCTTCAACCCCCATATCCGAAGCACCAAGACCTTCGCCTTTTTGGATATGACGTTCTTTAATTCCCACGCGGGTCATAATCCACTCATCGGTGGTATCAACCATTTTACTTAATTCATGATTATCCAGAATATAATCGGGAGTATACCCTCCAATGGCTGTAATTACTGCACTGGTTTTTTTCATTTGACTTTCTTTTTTTGCCGCTTGTGCCTTGACACAGAAGCAGGTTGGAAACTACCAAAAATTATTACTCCACTCCTGAACTAATTTTTTCTTGTTTCCTTTTTTTCAATTACTTGCAAACAGCACCACACATACTATTTACGAATTCCCATCTGTCCTTTAGTGACTAATATTTATGAAGTGTATTAATTAGCACTCTTTTAAGGCGACTACAAAAGTAAGAAAAGAGCAATAGTATACAAACATTATCCCTTTTATTGCCCTAAAACAAAATTTGCCCTCAAATTACTTTGAGGGCAAATTTTATTGAATGCGGATTCAATAAACTATGCTGTCACTTCTTTTTCTACAGCTAATTTTCCACGGTAATAACCGCACTCACCACACACTGTATGCAACTTAACAGTAGCACCACAGTTTGAACATACTCCCAATGCAGGTGCTACTGCTTTGTAGTGCGTTCTTCTCTTGTCTCTTCTCGTTTTCGAGATCTTTCGTTTAGGATGTGCCATTTTTCAACCTATTTACTTGATTTATCTACTAAATTTTTCAGAACCGCCCATCGCGGATCTATATCATCGTCCTGCTCTTCCTCGTCGCCTTCCTCAACCAAATAATTATTTAGCTGATTAAGCATCTCAGCGTTGCAAGTAACCATGCCATTTTCATCTTCGGGATGAACATGCCTGATTGGCAAAGCCACACAAATAAACTCATAAATCAACTGTGCAACATTGATTTCGTTTTCTTCGTGCGGTAAAACAATAATTTCTTCGGTTGGTTCATCATACTCTTCGCCAAACTTAATATACATCAGTGATTCGTTTTCAACCGGAAGAATTAAAGCTTCCAAACAGTTGTCGCAAACCGTTTCCACCGTGCCTTCAACTTTGAAATTCAGGGTTAACAGGGCCGAGCTTTTATTCAACTCAACTTCTGCCATTACCTCTCCTTTCTCAATCAACGGCTGCTCAAACAATCCAAAGAAATCGGCTCCTATTTCATACTTGAACAGGTGCTTACCTTCTTTTAATCCTTTGAATGGAATACCGTAGTTTCTCAATCTGTCCACTTTTCCCTTTCTAAAAACTGTGCAAAAGTATAAAATAAACCAATGTAAGAAAAGAAATGGAGTTTTTTTTCCTTATCGGTATATAATTGACTGAAATACATCATGCTTTTGGAAGCGTAATTCTGAAGGTGGTACCAACATCAATTTCCGATTCCTTTACAAATAGTTTTCCGCCATGATAACCTTCCACAATTCGTTTAGCCAAAGATAAACCCAAACCCCAACCTCGCAATTTTGTTGTAAAGCCAGGTTTAAATATGGTTTTAAACTGACTACGCTGAATGCCCTTACCGGTATCAATCACATCAATGTTCACATGCCCATTATTTCGGTGGATGTTGATAGTAATTACACCACTACCTTTGATGGCATCAACGGCATTTTTACACAAATTCTCAATAACCCACTGAAAAAGCACTTTGTTGACTTTCACCATCAGGTAAGGAATATCTCCGGTTTCAAGCTTAATATCAATATTTGATGCCGTTCGGCGTCGCAAATATTCGATTATCTCTTCAATGATTAATATTAAAGGTTGCTCAACCAATTCGGGCTTCGACCCAATTTTAGAAAAACGATCTGTAATAACCTGCAATCGTTCAACATCTTTCTCCAATTCCTGGGCAATGGCCTGATTTTCGTCTTTAAGTTTTAACAAATCGACCCAGCCCAATAAGGAAGAAGTGGGTGTTCCCAACTGGTGAGCCGTTTCCTTTGACATACCCACCCAAACCTGATCCTGCTCAGCTTTGCGCGCTCCATTGAATGCTATGTATGCAATAAAAATAAACAACGCAACAATTGATAACTGAACAATTGGAAACCACTCCAGCTTTTTAATTAACACCGAATCGTCGTAATAGAGGTATTGTAATTCGTCGCCTCCGAGATCTATAATCAAAGGCTCACTTTCATTCATTAAGCGTTCCAACTCATTTGCCAAAGCCGCATCTTCCCCACCTTTGGGTAATTTGATATTACGATGCGAATTAATGGTTGAATCTTCCTCGATAATAATGATTGGAATGGTAGTATTTTGACTGATTACTTCCAGGGTGAGTCCTAATTCATCTTCCCCGGCACCACTTTGAGTAATTTGTTTTATTGCCTGAATCCAAATCTCCACACTTTTCCGCTCTTCCTCTTTCAATTCATTGGTCAAATCATCGGTATAAATTAATGTAAAGAAACCAATGGTTACAGCTCCGATTAGCAGAAAAAGTTTCCAGATGCGCTTGTGTGTATAAAAACTCATACTTAATTATTTATATCAACACAACGCATAAAAACATTATTTATTTCAGCTGTACTATTTAAACCTTACACCACTTGGCAATCATTCGCGAAAGATCATCCACTTTGGTAGGCTTGGTAATAAAATCATCCATGCCGGCTTGCAAAATACGATCTCGCTCAAGAATATCAACACTGGCAGTCATGGCAACAACCGGACAATTACCCCCATCTTTGCGCATTTCCTGTAAGGCTTCAATGCCATCCATCTGGGGCATCATCACATCCATAAACACAATGTCGTATTTATTTTTGCGCATCTTCATAACTGCTTCATAGCCATTATTGGCAATATCAATTTTATGCCCGATTTTACCAAACAGGTTCCTGGCAACTCGCTGATTGAGCACATTATCTTCGGCCACTAAAACTTTTAGCTTCTTTTCACTGCGCAGTTCGGTCACCAAAAGCCTGGTCTCATTTATTTTTGGAAAAAACTGCTTGATGCGCCCTTCCAGATTACTCAGTTCAACAGGTTTTCGAAGGTATACATCCACCCCTAATCGTTTTGCAAGCGAAGTGTTGGACACTTCAAAATCGGAACTCTGCATGATTATCGGCATGCGTTTGTGCAATCGATTATTGAAGATATCCTGCATAAAATCCAATCCATTAAAATCGGGCCGATGATCGACAATCAACAGGTGATGCTTATTATCCGTTCGAATTATATCAATGGCCTCGTTGGTTGGTGCCAACAGTTTATAATCCACCCGAAGGGTATCCAGGTTTTTGATCAAAGTACGCACCTGCAATGGTTCATCCGAAATAACAAAAGCCCTTACTTTATCGATGGATGTAATGTGATTAAAGTTATAGTGCTTGGTATGTGTCTTGAATTTATAAGGAATTGTAAACGCAAATTCAGCTCCCGGCATTTGCCGATCTTCAGAAATACCTGATGGACTATTAACCCATATTTCGCCACCCATCATATTAACAAGCTGCTTTGATATTGTGATCCCCAGTCCGCTTCCTCCGTATTTGCGGGTCGTACTTTCGTCGCCCTGCGAAAAAGACTTAAAGATTGAATCCAATTTATCGGGTCGAATTCCAATACCGGTATCTTTTATAGAAAACTGAATGGCTGGCGAACCATTAATACCCCTCACCTGCTTTACGCTTAAATGAATCCGACCTTTGTGAGTAAATTTAATCGCATTACTAATCAGATTATTTAGCACCTGGCGAATACGGATCTGATCGCCCAAATAGCTTTCCGGTAAATTCATCATTGATGTCCAAGTCAATGTCAGATTCTTTTCAGCCGCCCGTTGTTTAAAGGATTGAATGGTACTTTCAACCTCTTCGTTAAGGTCAAAAGGAATGGCTTCAATTTCAAACCGTCCGGCTTCCATCTTCGAGAAATCCAAAATATCGTTTATCAATGCCAGAAGGGTATCTGCCGATCGCTTTACAATTCCCAGTAACTTACGATCGTTTTCTTCTTTCTCCGATGATAATAATATATCGGTCATTCCGATAATGCCATTTAATGGCGTTCGGAGCTCGTGGCTGATATTGGCGATGAAGGTTGATTTGGCCTTATGCACCATCTCTTCGGTTTTTCGCTCATTCTCAAGCGAAGACACCTCCATAAATACACGAATAATATACTTCTCTCTTAAAATATAAAACGGAATCTGTTCATGTAAAATCACCGACTCCTCGTTATTCTTGCATTTTAAGACAAATTTATTGGAATGAGCCGAATAGGTAGTTTTATCCAGCCTCGTTTTGTTTTCAAATAAGATTTCATCATCAGCCACTCGTCCCACCAACTGATCCTCATCATCAAAGGCAAATAATTTAAGTGCCGACTTATTAACCTGGTGAATGCGGTTATTACTATCGATCAGCACCACTCCCACAGGCATGTAATAAACCATCTTTCGCAATGCCTGCTCCGATTCTTTTAATGTTTTCTTATCCTCGGCATATCGCTTCTGATAAGTACTAAAAACAATTAGAATGACACAAATGATGAGTAAAGAAATGCCACCAACCAGAAATGAATAACGAGCAATTGACGCCGTAATGATGCTCTGCGGCATGGAAAATGCCAGGTAATAACCCACACCATTTAAACTCATTTTTCTGAAGACGGTCAGAACATTCAGATCTTCACTTCCGATTTGAATATTATGAACATCCGAAAACCACTCCTTTTCGCCAATGTGATCCGTAATGGCATTTATTTCCGGATAAAAACGTCCTTGTTCTAAGGTGTTATAAACAACATCTCCATTGGGTTTCATCACCCACTGAAAATTGACATTTTCAACATTAAAATTGTAGAACGCCGAACTAAAGAACTTCTCGAGATCCATATCAAACCTCACATAACCAATCGTTTCTTCGTTCGATACCAAGGGCTGCACATATAAAATACGGGTTCCATGAGGATTAATCAGCATCCTGGCTGATTTTACATTATCAACCTTAGCATGACCAAAGGCCGAAATAAATGAACCTCCATCGCTCTTTATCAGTTCATATGAATTGCCTTTGGTATCGTAAATAACAATCTCATTAAGCCTTTCACTAAAACCATTATAAAGCAATTGAAGGCGTTTTTGCACTTCAACCGATTCACCTTTAAGTTGAAAAAGACTATCCAGTTCAGCTTGCGAAAACAAGATTGAGATACCGGTTTTTGTTTTGCTTGCAAATTGCTCAATACGATCACATACCATTGAAGATTGTTTCTGCAGAATATCTTCCTGAGTATCGATTTGCCATTGATAGGTATCCAGATAGTAATAAACATTGGATACAATCAAAAAAGCAATACTGATAAATGCTATGATAAAAGCTTTCTTCATTTGAGCAATTAAATCATCTTATCTATATTTTTCGTTCCGATTTAATAAAATACTCAAATAGCTTTCGTAACGAGATAGTGCTATCACTCCTTCTTCAACCGCCTCTTTCACTGAGCATCCCGGCTCACTATAATGTGTGCAATTATTAAAACGACAATCTTTGGCATGCGCAAAGATTTCTTTAAAGTAATGGTATAATTCTTCTTTTTCAATATGAATCAGTCCGAACCCACGAATCCCTGGTGTATCAATAATATAACCACCAAAACTTAACGGGTGCATTTCGGCAAAAGTTGTGGTATGTTTACCCGACTGATGAATGGCCGAAATTTCGGCTGTCTTTAAGTTTAAATCCGGTTCCACCCGGTTAATTAATGTTGATTTACCAACACCCGAATGCCCACTCAATACACTAATCTTATCTTTTAGCAAACTCTGAATTTCGCTTAAATCCTCTTGTTTTTTGGCAGATACTGCATAGGTTTTATAGCCAATGCCTTCATATAGTTCACGCCATTCTTTCAAGGCGCGCATATGTTCTTCGTCATAACGATCGGTTTTATTAAACACGATTGTGACGGGTATGCCATATGCCTCAGAAGCCGCAATAAAACGATCAATAAAAACACGTGTAGTAACCGGATAATTGATGGTCACAATTAACACAGCCTGATCAACATTAGCTGCAATTATGTGCGATTCTTTTGACAGATTAGTGGCTTTACGTATGATGTAATTCCTTCGCTCCTTAATCCCTGAGATTATGCCTTCGCCATCATCAGCCGCATCAAACACAACCCGATCGCCTACCGATACCGGATTGGTGCTTTTAATTCCCTGAAGACGTATTTTTCCACGAATCCGGCAAATAACCACCTCTCCCTCATCACTAAGGACTGTGTAACGACTACCTGTTGACTTAATTACTAATCCGTTATTCTGCTCCATCCAAATACATTTTCCTCAAAAATAAACGATTGAAATTAAAAAAGCGTATTCTTATTCGAATCTTTCTTTAATTCCTTCTTTAAAGATTGACAGAAAGTCAATATTTTTTTGCCAATAGCCTGTAATTTTCCATGAACCGCCGAATTTCCTTTAGTAATGAATGTATTATTGCCATTTAAAAAGTTATTTTTGTAGGTAGTAAATCAGGGAACCTTTTAACAATCGAACCTCACAATTTTAAAGTGGACAGAAACGAAATACAGGCCATAAAAGCTGAAAACAACAGACTCAAACGCATGATGAATCGAATGTACGATGGTGTTTGGGGCTTGCCACTTCGTTCGCATGAAAAAGGAACCGCCATTACTTCGGGTTACCTGCCACTCTATTTATCTACTGAATTATCTTCAGATCGCCCCATTGAAAACCGAATCACTCAAACAATGGATATACTTGGGCAATTTGCTGATGTCAGTCGGATTTACATTTTCGAAAATAATGAACCTGGCGATTTATTTTCAAACACCTACGAATGGTGCAACGAAGGTGTTGAATCTGTAAAAAACAATCTCCAAAATCTTTCATACAGTGATTTTATCGAATGGCGCCGTATGCTTACCGAAGAAGGTCAGATTAAGGCCTCCAACATCAAAAACCTGCCGGAAGAAGTGCACGAGTCATTATCCGAACAGGGAATTATGTCGCTTTTGGTTTATCCGCTTTTGGTGAAAGATGTTTTTTATGGTTTCATCGGTTTCGATGAATGCAGCTTTAACCGCGAATGGCTTCCCCATGAGACCGATTTACTGCATATGGCTTCCCGATTGATTGGTCATACATTTGAAAGAGAAACCGCAGCTAATGAGATCAATCGTAATCATGTCGAAATATTAAAAGTCAACAAAGAACTGGCAGACAAAGAACAGTTTCTTCAAAATATACTAAGCTCAGCTCCGGTAGGAATTTTGCTTGTTCGTAACCGAATTATCGAATACGTTAACGAAGCAACATTGGTTCAATCGGGCTATTCGCACGATGAATTGGTTGGTTTGCCTTTGGCAAATTTATATTACGCAGGCAAACAGGACATTAACCAGGTACAAGATTTCTACCAACAGATAAAAGACAAAGGCATTGGTAGCATCGAGGCCCACTTAAAAGGTAAGTTTGGCGATGAATACATCGTGCGTGCTTTAGGTACGCCTGCTCCAAAAAGCAAGGATGACGACAGCTTCCTTATTATTGGTGAAGACATTACACATTTTAAGAAGACGGAAGATCACCTGCGCGAGAGTGAAGAACGCAACCGTAAATTAATTGAAGCAACCATCGATGGTATTTTTATCATTAATGATCAGATGAAGTTAATGTACGGAAATACTTCAGCTTGCGAAATGTTACTTTATACTCAGGAAGAAGTTTTTAACCTGACTATACACGACCTCTTTCCTACCAAGGAATACCTCGATAAGTTTATTGATGTTATAAGCCAGGTAAAAGGTGGTAACGATTATAAGGGGGATACCCAACTGATTAATAAGAACAAAGAAATTGTTCATGCCGAAGTTTATGTAACAACTTTAAATCTTGATGGAGATTTACATTATTACACATCGATTCATAACATCACCAAACGCAAGAACAACGAAGAGTCGCTCAAAAACAACGAACAAAAGTACAGAGCATTAACAGAGAACTCACCCGACCACATCATTCGTATTGATCACAATGGAGTTCTTTTGTATTGCAACCCGGCTTTTTTAAACAGCTTTGATCTTGACAAAAACAAGTGTGTGGGCAACTATCTCAAGCTAATCAGTGAGTTGCCAAAAGAGTTGGTTGACGGACTGAGTTCGAAAATTGATGAAGTAGTTCAAACAGCCACTCCTATTAACGTTGAGCTGGAATATCGTTTTAAGGATTTCATCCGGGCCTTTGACTGGACCATAACTCCAGAAACAAATAATGCCCAAACCCAATCCTTATTAATTGTTGGCCGGGATTATACTCAAAAGAAAAAAGCCGAACAGGAACTGGTAATTGCCAAAGAGAAAGCCATTGGTGCTGATAAACTGAAGTCAGCCTTCCTGGCTAATATGAGTCATGAAATACGAACACCTCTTAATGCCATCGTTGGGTTTACCAACCTGTTGAAAGAAGAAAGCATATCGGAAGAAGAAAAAGCTGAATACGTTGATATTGTTAATAAAAGTTCCGAGAACTTGATGGAACTAATTAACGACATTGTTGATTTGGCGAAAATTGAGAGTGGCGAACTTACACTTGATAAAGAACCGTTTAATGTCATCCAGCTTCTTAAAGAATTGCACTTGCTTTTTGAAAAACGGATGGCCATTGATCAAAAAACACATTTAAAGTTTTATCTCAATCTGCCGGATAATCAGGATTCGCCAATGATTAATGGCGATCAGCGACGTTTGCGACAGGTATTTATCAACCTACTTGGCAATGCTTTCAAATTCACGCAAAAAGGATTTGTTGAATTTGGCTATACCCTTGAAGGAAATCAGATGCGATTTTATGTACGTGATACCGGTATTGGCATTACGCCCGAAAAGCAAACCTATATTTTTGAGCCTTTCCGTCAGGCCGATGAAAGCACTTCTAAAATATATGGTGGCACAGGCCTGGGCTTATCAATTTGCAAACGTTTATTGGAAGGTCACGACAGTACGATTGACTTAATATCGGAACCAGAAACGGGTTCTGAATTTTTCTTTTCACTGCCTTTTAAAGCCGAGAAGCCCATCAACGGAGTAGAAAAAGCAATTAAAGCAGAGCTACCAAAAGTTAAAAGACCGGCCAATTACACCTGGAGTAATAAAATGATGTTGCTGATTGATGCTACCAGCACGGCTCAATTGCAGATGCGTAAAACACTGGAACGTACCAAAATTACTCTCATCTCTGCCCGAACACAGAAATCGGCCCGCGAGTTACTGCTAAAACGCAATGATATTCACATTGTGCTGATGGATCTTGAGATGCCGGGACTTGAGCTGGAAGGTTTTATTCCGGCCATCAGGCAAATGGGCATTTATGTTCCTTTTATCGGGCAAACCAGTCGGTCATTAACGATCGAAGACAAGGAAAAGTATTCTCACATGGGCTTTACACAGGTATTTGAAAAACCCTTCGACAGCGATGAATTACTCCATGCTTTCAATGATTCTTTAAATGGCAGTAAGGTAAATTAATTACACATCAACACTTTTATTGCTTCCTCCAAACTGATTACGCACATCTTCAAACTGAAGATATGGGAATACCGATGGTGCAATTGATTTTAGGGGACCATATAAATGGGAAGATTCTTTTTGCTTTTCTGGTATTACATGGTAGGTTTTTTCAAAGCTTCCTAATATGGCCAGTATCACGCTGATGATAAACGCATATTTTAATAAACTAAAAACGGCGCCCAACACCCGGTTTATCATGCCCAAGGCGATAGCCGAAACCAGTTTATCAACAACTTTAGCCACCAAATGAACGCCAATCACAATAAGAATAAAGGTGATAATAAATGCCGCGATACCAATGTATGATGAATCGATATAATCGATCAGGTACGATTCGGTAATGCTGCTAAACTGAATAGCACCAAACAAACCCAAAACCAAAGCTGCCAAAGAAGCCAGTTCAATTACCAAACCATTTTTAAAGCCCTTTACAATGGCTAGTATCAATAAGATACCAGCTACAATATCAAAATAATTCATGTTGTAACACTTAGCAGGAATAGCCCCGTTTATCACTCTCTTAGTGCCACTAAAATATAAAAAGATTTGATCATACGGACGACTCTTCCTTTAAATTTGCCCCTACTCCTTTTCAATCAAATCATTCGACAGCTTATGGCACATTTGGCTTTTCGCCAAAATACTTTTAATATTGTGTAAGATCTTATCCGGATACATATAGATAATTACAAAACTATGCCTTATAAGGAGCAAAAAGTAGAAAAACTCTTTTATACCATTGGAGAAGTTGCCGAAATGTTTGGTGTTAATACTTCACTTATACGCTTTTGGGAAAAAGAATTTGATATAATTAAACCACATAAGAATAAAAAAGGCAACCGGCTTTTCACACCTAAAGACATCGATAACTTTCACCTGATTTTTCATTTGGTAAAAGAAAAAGGCATGACACTTAAAGGTGCTCAAAAGAAACTTAAAGAAAACCATGACGACACAATTAATAACTTCGAAGTTGTATCAAAACTAAAAGACATCAGGGAGTTATTGGTTGAAATACGGGATAATATAGAATAAACAATCGTGCAAATTCAGAATATAATTAATGAGCTGGAGCAATTCGCACCCAGTGCTTTAAAGGAAGATTTCGACAATGTTGGTTTGCTGGTAGGCGATGCCAGTGATGAAGTTAAAGGTGTTCTCATCACTTTAGACATTACCGAAAAAGTTATTGACGAAGCCATTGAAAAGGATTGCAACCTGGTAGTTGCTCATCATCCAATCATGCTATCCGGCCTTAAAAAAATTAATGGCCGCAATGCCACCGAACGAATTGTGATAAAAGCCATTCGTAACAACATTGCTCTTTATGCATCGCACACCAATGCCGATTCGGTTATCAATGGCGTGAGTGGGAAGATGTGTGAAAAACTTGGCCTGGAGAATTGTAAAGTACTTTCTCCCAAAAAAGAAAGTCTGTTAAAGCTGGTCACTTTTGTTCCAAGCGAACAAGCCGAAACTGTGCGTACGGCCATTTTCGATGCCGGTGCCGGACAAATTGGCAATTACGATGCCTGCAGCTATAACCTATCGGGTGAAGGTACTTTTAGAGGCGATGAAAACACCAATCCATATGTTGGTGAAAAAGGAAAAATTCACACAGAAAAAGAAATGCGTATTGAAACAATATTGCCTTCGCATATTAAAAATCGCGTAATTAAAGCCTTAATTAAAGCCCATCCATACGAGGAAGTGGCCTATGATTTATATCCACTAGCCAATGAATGGAAAACAACCGGTCTTGGTATGGTTGGGGAATTACCTCACGAGATTGACGAAGCAACTTTTTTAAACCGATTGAAAAACACCTTTCAAACAGGCTGTGTTCGCTATACCGATTTATTAAACAAACCCATTAAAAGAGTCGCCTTATGCGGTGGCTCTGGCAGTTTTTTACTGGGCAAAGCGATTGCCGAAAAAGCCGATGTATTTGTCACCGGTGATTTTAAATATCACCAGTTTGCAGATGCCGAAGGACGGATTTTAATTGCTGATATTGGACATTTTGAGAGCGAACAGTACACTAAAGAAGTTTTTTTTGAGATACTTACAAAAAAATTCTCTAATTTTGCAATCCATTTATCAAACGTGAATACCAATCCCGTAAATTATTTATAACAGCATGGCACAAGAATCAAAAGCAAATGCACCAGAAATGACGGTAGAGGAGAGATTGAAAGCTCTTTACGACCTTCAAAGTGTAGAGTCGTCAATTGATAAGATTCGTACCCTTCGTGGTGAGCTTCCATTGGAAGTTCAGGATTTGGAGGATGAAATAGAAGGGCTGGAAACTCGTATGGGCAACCTTGATGGGGAGGTTAAAAATTTAAATGACGCCATCCTGAGTAAGAAAAACGAGATTAAAGAGGCTGACTTATTAATTAAAAAATACGAAGCACAACAAGGCAATGTTCGTAACAACCGTGAATTCGATTCTTTATCTAAAGAAATTGAATTTCAGAAGTTGGAGATTGAACTTTGCGAAAAACGCATCAAAGAATTTACAGCTGAACTGAAGAATAAGAAAGAATTAGGTGAATCATCTAAAACTCTTTTAGAAGAAAGAAAAGCTGACTTAGATGCTAAGAAAAAAGAGCTGGAAGAAATAGTTGGTGAAACTCAGGTTGAAGAAGAAAGACTGATTAAAAAGTCGGATGAGATTATGAACATCATCCCTGAGCGCTTACAAGTGGCCTTTAAACGTATTCGTAAAAATGCGCGCAACGGTTTAGCAGTTGTAACTGTTGAGCGTGATGCGTGTGGCGGTTGCTTTAACAAAATTCCACCTCAGCGACAAATGGATATTGCTTCACGTAAGAAAATTATCGTATGTGAGTATTGTGGTCGTATCCTTGTTGACAGCGCAATTGGAGGCGAAGAGGAATAGTAATCCCTCTATAAAATATTTTAACAGCCGGACTTGTTCCGGCTGTTTTTGTATAGGCTTTTTATTGCTGTCTGAAAAATAAAAATAGGATTTTACTATTTTTACATTAAAACTAAAGCATGAAGCAAATCCTGATCGGCCTTCTTTTTGTTTTCCATTGCATCTTCACCAAAGGTCAGGACCATCAATTCTTATCATCCGAAGGCCAGGAATGTCTTTACGAGATCTATCATTCTCCCAATAACACACCTGCTTTTCTCCTTCAAAACACAATGGGTCAGTCTGATATCGAAAAAGAATATCTACACCTGTACCATTTATTTATAGCCTATCAAGCTTCTGAAAATCCCTCTTTAGCTGAATCCTTTAACGAAGCTTTAGATCGCTTCGAAGATGAACACAATGAATCAGATCGTTTCCCGATTATGCACAGTACTTTGTTAATTCAACAAAGCCTGCTCTACTGGAGTAACGAAGCATTCACCAAAGGTATTCGTTCCTTTTACAAGTCATATCGACAATTCTGCAACGTGAAAAGCTCCACATATTCCACACAGTACTTTAAGCTTGATGGAATTTTTCAAGTGTTTTTCAGTCAGATTCCCGATCAGTACCAGTTTTGGGCCAGACTAATAGGATTTGATGGTAAGGCCAATAAGGGATTTCAATTGCTCAACAATACAATTCAATCAAGTGTAAATCATAAAGGAGAATACATCGAAGCTTTGGTTTTGTATAATTATTGCCAGTTAAAATTCAAAGAGGTGAATGACGACGATATCCGCCAACAAATATCAAAAGTTACTTTGTATGATTCACCACTCCTATCTTTTGTTGTTGCTTCGCTTGCCATTAAAAACAAGTTAGGAAATGAAGGCTTGCTATTTCTCAATCAATACGATGAAAGTAAGTTAAATGACTTTCCTCTTTTACATTACTCCAAAGGACGGTTATTGCTTAACGCACTTGATAGTACTTGTCTTAATCATTTTCAAAGGTTTCAAGATAATTATCATGGACATTCATTTAAAAGCGATGCTTTATTACGCGAAGCATGGTGGTATCACATCAACCACAATGACATTCAACGCAACAAGCGTATTCAATTGATTATAAAGAATGAAAAGTTCCCAACCTCAAACGACAAGCAGGCCAGAAAGGAAATCAACACACTGCAAAACCTACCCGGAATTTTATTAAGAGCACGCTTACTGTACGATGGGGGTTATTTTCAACAAGCATTTAATGAACTATCCGATACAAACACTACTAAATTTAATGCGTATTATTTACCCGAATATCACTATCGAAAAGCGAAAACACAGCTAAGAATAGAACAGCTGGAAAATGCCTTATCTGATTTTGAACAAGTATTATCATTAACATCGGATGATAAACGATACATTGGACCTTATTCAGCCATCGAATGTGCTAAAATCCACCTTCAATACTTTAATGACACCGCTCAATGCCGAAAATACCTTGAAATAGCTAAAGAATATAATACCGGTGAATATCAAAAAGACATCAACCGCATTGTCAGTAAGCTTTCCAAAGAGCTTTAAAGGATTATACAAAAGCTAAATTTTCCATAGATTCCATCAAGCTCTTTACTGATTTAATAAAGATAATATCTCTTTATTGTTTAGGATGTTACATATTTCTTATATTTATAGTTATATTAGTATTGACATTTCCCCTTTTAACCTAAAACAATTCAGTATGAAAAAATCTGTACTCTGTTTGTTTGCCCTATTCCTTGCATTTTCTACAACTCTTTTTTCGCAAGGCATAATAATTACCGAAATCGTGGACGGTACTGGAACAGGAGGGTATCCTAAGTACGTGCAAATTTCGAACTCCGACAACACCATTTACGATGTAAATGGCTACTCTATTAAACGCTACTCTAATGGTAATGCTACCGGAGTCACTGTTTATACATTTCCAGGTTCGCAATTATTACCAGGCGGATCCTCAATCGTTATCACCAACATTGACAATTTAACGGCCGGTCAACTGTGGTTAGATTTTAATTTATCTGAACCGGCAAATGTTGCACATGATATTGGCGGCATCAGTGGTAATGGTGATGATGTATACGAATTGCTTGATCAAACCGGTACCCCCATTGATGTTTATGGGGTGATTGGTGTTGATGGTACTGATGAAATTTGGGAGTACACCGATAGCTACGCCGAAAGAAAAGAATCCATAGTTAACCCAACAACCACTTTTAATGCGGATGAATGGATTATACATCCTAAGGGTATATTAACTGGTGAAAGCTCAGATCTATCAGACTTTATTTCTCCCGGATCTCATACATTTAACCCAAGTACCGGCTCTTTAAATTTGACATATCCTGTTGGAGGTGAAAATTTCAATACGGGCGAAACTCTGGCTTTTACATGGACAGCAACAAATGTATCGACCATTAAGTTCCAGGTATTCTTATCTGATATTAACTCATGGGAAGATATTGAAGGCTTAACAGGAATTAATGCCACATTAGGTACCATTAACTTTACAATACCAACCGATGCTTCTGAGGGTAGTAGTTATCGGATTCGTATTGTAGAAGAAGCGGCGCCTTACATTTTGTCTGAAAGTGGTTCATTTACAATTACCGATATTCATTTTGCCGGGCTGGATGAAACATTTCCTTTTAATCCTCCACACACAAGTGAGGGTATTCCCACTGATGTTTTTGATCTTCAATTACAAATTAATTTTAAAGAACCCATTCAAGTTGGAACTGGTAACCTACTCATCAAAAAAGTATCGGACAATTCAGTGGTTGAAACAGTAGATGTAACAGACAATACTAAAGTTTCGATTGGAGGCCCGAGAGGTGCCACTGCTTACTTCAAAATTCAGGAATTAGAAGCCAGCACTGCCTATTATATGGAATTAGAGGCTGGTGCGATAAAGGATCAAGCGACTGTTCCAAATGATTTTGCCGGTATTAGTGGTTCTTCAACCTGGTCATTCACTACTGGAACCACCAACTCCTATGTTAGTATTTATGACATACAGTATACAACCGATCCTTCTGGCGATTCTCCATACGCGACTGCCTATTTGCGCACATCCGGAATTGTGATGTATAAGCATTACGAAAGTTCAACTCTTGTTGGTTTTTTCATCCAATCCGATAATACAGAATGGAATGGTTTGTATTGTTCCGTTGATGGTAACCCGGACAACTTTATTGTGGGTGATGAAGTTTCGATAATTGGTGGGATTATTGAAGTTGATGGCTTAACCGTACTTGATGCAGAAACTATCAGCATTTTAAGCAACGGTAACACATTGCCTGAAGCTGCCGTAATAACACTTCCGTTCAGCGAAGGCTACGAAAGCATGCTTGTCCGAGTTGAAAATGTAGACTGCTCCAATCCAAGTATAGGAAATGGCGAATGGGAAATATCGGCATCATCCAATACTGGTATTGTAGATGACTTATTCTTTAGCTACAGTCCAACTCTCGATGAAGAATTTGCATCGATAACAGGTTACCTGGATGATTCTAATGACACCTTTAAGTTATTACCAACTAAAGCTGATGATATAGATTCTACACCAACTTCGACAGCTAATATCAACAAAGATAAACTTCAGATATCTCCAAATCCATTTACCAATGAAATAAGGTTATCAGCTAAAAACATCCGTAAAGTTGATTTTATCAACATGGCCGGACAAACTGTTATGGAAGTAACTCATACCAATGGTACCATACCAACTGCTGAATTGAAAAATGGCATGTACATTCTTAAAATTCAATTCAACGACGGATCAAGCACCATTCAAAAAGTTATTAAGCGATAAAACTTGATATATTTTTATATAATAAAGCTGTTATCCTCTTTTGAGTTTAACAGCTTTTTTTGATCTTGCCCCTAGCGATCATCTCTCTAAATCATAAATTCCAAAGATAATTTGTTCAAAAAAGGCCCGCCATTTGGCAAGCCTTGAAATATGATGAATCCATTCGGATTAAAACAAACCATCGATTAATTTGTCATCAGCCATATTAGGTATGGTGACCTTTAGATTAGGATTGGCATCCATCGCGCGTTTGATCGCAAATACAGCTCCTTCGTTGCGAGCCCAGCTACGGCGCGAAATACCATTATTCACATCCCAGAATAGCATATTGGTCAGGCGACGATGCGAATCATCCGATCCATCCAGAACCATTCCGAAACCACCATTCATTACTTCACCCCAGCCTACGCCGCCACCGTTGTGTAAGGATACCCATGTAGCCCCGCGGAATGAATCTCCAATCACATTCTGAACCGCCATATCAGCAGTAAACCTCGATCCGTCGTATATGTTGGAAGTTTCTCGGTAAGGACTGTCTGTACCCGATACATCGTGGTGATCGCGCCCCAAAACAACTGGTGCTGAGATACGACCATCAGCAATAGCTTTGTTAAAGGCAGCTGCAATACGCATGCGTCCCTCAGCATCGGCATAAAGGATACGCGCCTGTGAACCCACCACCATCTTATTCTTACCTGCTTCTTTAATCCATAAGATATTATCAGCCATCTGTTGCTGAATTTCTGCCGGTGATTCCTTCATTAGCTCCTCCAGAACCTCTGTTGCTATCTTATCTGTCGTTTCCAAGTCCTTTGGATCGTTGCTTGAACACACCCAACGGAAAGGTCCGAATCCATAATCGAAACACATTGGCCCCATAATATCCTGAACGTACGATGGATATTTAAAGTCACCTTTGTCGTTCATAATATCAGCCCCTGCCCTGCTCGATTCCAATAAGAAAGCATTTCCATAATCGAAAAAGTACATACCATTATCGGTACACTTATTAATAGCTGCCACATGACGACGCAAACTTTCCTGCACTTTCTCTTTAAATAGATCAGGATTTTCTGCCATCATTTGATTCGATTCATCAAACGATAAACCAACCGGATAATAACCACCTGCCCATGGGTTATGAAGAGATGTCTGGTCTGATCCCAAATCAACCTTAATACCTTCCTCAGCAAACTTCTCCCACACATCAACTACGTTGCCCTGGTAGGCTATCGAAACTATTTCTTTGGCTGCTTTTGCTTTTTCAACACGTGCTGCCAACTCATCCAGGTCAGCAATCACCTCATCAACCCATCCCTGTGAATGACGGGTGTGCGTTGCTTTTGGATTCACCTCCGCCGTAATACTGATACATCCGGCAATGTTACCGGCTTTGGGCTGTGCTCCTGACATACCGCCTAATCCGGCTGTAATAAACAGCTTACCCGCCAAATCAGTTTTTCCACCAGATATTTTACGTCCGGCATTTAATATTGTAATGGTTGTGCCATGCACAATTCCCTGTGGGCCGATGTACATAAACGAACCCGCTGTCATCTGACCATATTGGGTAACCCCCAAAGCATTGAATTTTTCCCAATCATCCGGCTTCGAATAGTTGGGTATCATCATACCATTGGTAACTACTACACGAGGTGCATCTTTATGCGATGGATACAAGCCCATCGGATGACCTGAATACATCACAAGGCTTTGCTCGTCAGTCATCTCAGCCAGGTATTTCATGCAAAGACGATATTGGGCCCAGTTTTGGAAAACAGCACCATTTCCTCCATAGGTAATTAACTCATGCGGATGCTGCGCCACAGCGTAATCCAGGTTATTCTGAATCATGAGCATAATGGCAGCTGCCTGACGCGATTGATGAGGAAACTCATCCAAATGACGCGCCTTCATCTCATAATCGGGACGTAAACGATACATATAAATACGTCCGTATGTATTTAATTCCTCCAAAAACTCAGGAGCCAATTCGGCATGATCCTTTTCCGGGAAATAACGCAAAGCATTGCGCAAAGCCAGTTTCTTCTCGTCTTCGTTTAAAATTTCCTTACGCTTAGGTGCATGATTAACCCCTGTATCGTAAGCTTTTGGTGTTGGCAACACTTCAGGTATTCCTTCTAAAATAGCTGCCTGAAACGCTTTAGTATCCATATGTAATTCGTTTGTATTTTCGATTTTGAGCGAAATTACAAGCATATTTTGTTCCTATACATGATAAAATGCAAATTGAGTAAAATCAGGTTTTTGAAATAGCCGCCAAAGGCTAGAAACTAGCTGCTAGCCAAAGCTAGTATATAGAACTGTTACACACTCATGTTTAAGTTTTATGAAGATCTTAGATAAGGAACATATACATGTTAGCTATTTTCTAGGCTCTATCTTCTAGTCTCTCAAATCAATGTGATAAATGTCGTTTTCGATTGTTATTAAAAGCTGTATATTGAAATCCAATTTTAAAAATCATTTAACATGTTTACAAAAGAGACGTATATAAACAGGCGTAAGCGACTAGCCGAAAAAGTAGAATCCGGATTGATTCTGATGTTAGGAAACAAAGATGTTCCAATGAATTATGCTGATAACATCTATCACTTTCGCCAGGATAGTACTTTTCTTTATTTCTTTGGCATTGACTTGCAGGATCATGCAGCCATTATCGATGTGGACAATAACAAAGAGTACCTGATTGGTGATGATATTTCACTGGGACACATTATTTGGATGGGACCTCAACCGACTATGGTGGAGAAAGCGGCTTCTGTAGGTGTTGAGAATATTCGTCCGATGGCTGATTTGGCAAAGATGATTGACGATGCCCAAAAAGCAGGCCGACCTATTCACTTCAATCCTCCTTACCGAGGTGAAAACATTATGTGGTTGGCCGATTTATTAGGTTGTCATCATTCTGAAGTTAAGGAAAAAGCCTCATTGGAATTGACCAAAGCCTGTATTGAACTACGCTCTATCAAAGAAGCATGTGAGATTGAGGAAATGGAACGTCACATGTCGGTCGCCTATAAAATGCATACTACTGCCATGCTCATGGCACAGGATGGTGCCTCGGAACAAGCCATCACTGGGGCATTGGAAGGCATCTCAATGAGTGGTGGCGGAATGGTATCGTTCCCGATTATTTGCAGCAAACGCGGAGAAACCTTACACAACCACGATCATAGTAATATTCTTAAAAGTGGTGACTTGCTTTTAGTGGATTGCGGTTCTGAATCACCATTGCATTATGCTACTGACCATACCCGCACCTCACCTGTAGGTGGTACTTTTACACAAAAGCAAAAGGAAATTTATCAGATTGTATTAGATGCCAACAACATTAGCCGCGAAGCTACTAAGCCGGGTGTTACGTACAAAGATGTTCACCTGGTAGCAGCACGCGTCCTGGCATCGGGATTAAAAGATCTTGGCCTGATGAAAGGTGATGTAGATGCTGCAGTTGCTGCAGGAGCCCATGCATTATTTATGCCACACGGATTAGGTCACATGATCGGACTGGATGTGCATGACATGGAAGACTACAACGACACTTTGGTTGGTTATATGGATGAAATGGAGCGCAGCAGTCAGTTTGGCTTAGGTGCTTTGCGTCTTGGTCGTACCCTTCAAACAGGTTTCTGTGTAACTAACGAACCGGGCATCTATTTTATTCCGGCCTTAATTGACCAATGGAAAGCTGATGGCACCAATGCTGAGTTTATCAATTTCGATAAAGTTGAATCATACAAAGACTTTGGAGGTATCCGACTGGAAGATGATATTCTGGTAACCGAAGACAGTTGCCGTATTTTGGGTGAGCGCATTCCAATCTCTGTTGAAGAAGTAGAAGCCACCGTTAAAGAAGGAAAAAAATAATAATAGCGACTAGAAGTTAGAAACTAGAAATTAGCTTTTATTTTTTATGAAGAAAGTCCTGCCTTGAGCTATTTTAGCACGTATGCAGGCTTTTGGGTAATTTTTAAAACACTGCCGCTAGTATCTAGTTTCTAGCCTCTGGCGGCTAAATCATAAAAGTAAATCATGAAGAAACTACAATTATTAATGCTTGCCGGTGCCATTGCTTTCGGAGCGAGTGCTCAGGAAAAGTCCAAAAGCAGCATCGAATTTACCCCCGTGCACGATATTAAAACCACGCCGGTAAAGAGTCAGGATCGAACAGGAACCTGCTGGTCGTACAGTACAACTTCCTTTCTTGAATCCGAAATTATTCGTTTAGGTGGTCCGGAACTGGACTTATCAGAGATGTACTTTGTTCGTTATGCCTATCCCGAAAAGGCTCGTCTATACATTATGGCACATGGGAAAGGTAATTTTAGCGAAGGCGGACAAGCCCACGACGTGATGAATGTGGTTCGTCAGCACGGTATTGCAACAGAAGAGGCTTATCCCGGTCGCAGAGACACGTCCAAACCTCATAACCATTCAGAGTTAGCCTCATCACAAAAGGCTTTGTTGGATAATTACCTTAAGGCTCGCAAGGCATCACCATCGCCTGTTTGGTACGAGGTACAAGCTGCTATATTGGACATTTACATGGGCGAAGTACCTGAAAAGGTAAACGGCAAAACACCACAGGAATTCGCCAGTGAAATGAAAATTAACGCGGATGATTACATCGAGCTGACATCTTATACACACCATCCTTATTACAAGCCTTTCAACCTGGAAGTACCGGATAACTGGAGCCACGATTTATACTATAACCTTCCTTTGAATGAATTAATGAAAGTAATGGATAATGCTTTAGCCAATGGCTACACTTTTGTTTGGGATGGCGATGTAAGCGAAAAATTCTTCTCTCATAAACAAGGTGCTGCTATTATTCCCGTAGATGCCAGCAAAGGTTTTGCACCACAGGATGAAAAAGAGATAACACCCGAAGTTCGCCAGGAAGCATTCTTATCGTGGCAATCAACCGATGATCACCTGATGCACATCACTGGTTTATCGAAAGATCAGAATGGCACTCCTTATTACAAAACTAAAAATAGCTGGGGTACCGATCGTGGAGGTTACGAAGGTTATCTGTACATGTCTGATAGCTATATGCGCCAGCATACCGTTGCCATTATGCTGCACAAAGATGCTTTACCCAAAGCACTTAAAAAGAAATTAAACATAAAGTAGGGTTAATTGCCCTTGTATGAACGATCAGAGTCGGGATAATACCTTTATTATCCCGGCTTTGTTTTGTGGTAATACACAAATTAAATTTCGTTATTTGCAATGCCTAGCTGTCAATTATTAAACAATTCCAGCACAATAAACGATTACATTATGTAACAAATAAATATCTATCCAATGAAAAACACACTATTCACTTTAATTTTAACAATCGCATGCCTGATGCCTTCAATTGCACAGGTTAACTACAAAACACGGGAAGAAGTTCCGGATAAATACAAATGGAATTTCGACGACATTTACAAAAGCTGGGACGAATGGGAAGCCGACCTGACGGCCATCAAAAAAGACATGGACCAGATGCTGACTTTCAAAGGTAAGCTTGGTGAAAGTGCCGATAACCTGGCAGCCATGATGCAACTGCAGGAAAGCCTGATGAAAAAAGCTTATAAGGCCTATCAGTTTGTATCCTTACAAAGCACGGTAGATACGCGTAATACCGAACTGCAAGGTAAGCTTCAGAAGGTACAGTTGATGTTTGCTCAATTTGGCGTTTCGATGGCTTGGATGTCACCTGAAATGATTCAGATACCCGAGGAAACCATGAAACAATGGATTGCTGAAAATGAATCTTTAAAAGTTTACCAATTCGACCTTTTGGATATGTACCGTTTGCAAAAGCACGTACTCAGCGAAAAGATGGAAGAGCTGGTTTCTTATTTTTCACAGGTTTCGGGAACAGCCGGCAAAGTCTTCACGGCTTTATCGACGGCTGATATTGAATTCCCCGAAGTGGAATTATCCAATGGCGAAAAAGTAAAAATTACTCCCGGAGGTTATTCCAACATTGTTACCAATAATAAAAATCAGGAAGATCGCCGCAAGGCCTATGAAGCCTTCTACGATGTTTATTACAAGAACAAAAACACTTACGCAGCTATTTACAACGGTATTGTACAATCTGGTTGGGCCAATGCTCGCGCTAAAAAATACCCAACTTGCCTTGATGCTGCATTAGAGGGTAACAACATCCCTACAGATGTTTATCTTAACCTGATTAACACGGTTAAAGAACACACGGCTCCGGTTCAGAAATACAGCAAACTTCGCAAAAAAGTATTGGGCCTTGAGAAATATTATGGTTTTGATGGCTCCATCAGCCTGGTTGATTTCAACAAAAAATACCCCTACGAAGAGGCCGTTGATATTGTCACTGAATCGGTATTGCCCCTTGGTAAAGATTACCAGACCAAGCTTAAAACAGCCACTTCAAGCGGTTGGTTAGATGTATACGAAAATCCGGGCAAGCGCAGTGGTGCTTTCTCATCTGGTGTATATGGCGTGCATCCATACATGCTATTAAATTACGATGAAACACTGGATTATGTATTTACCCTGGCACACGAACTGGGACACACTATGCATACCACCCTCTCCAACGAAACACAGCCTTTTGCAACACATGGCTATACCATTTTTGTGGCCGAAGTAGCTTCTACTTTTAACGAAAGATTGTTGCTGGATCATATGATGGCCAACACCAAAGATCCACGCGAACGTATTGCCTTATTAAACCAGGCCATTCAGGGGATTATTGGTACTTTTTATGCACAAAGCATGTTTGCCGATTACGAATACCAGGTGCATACCTTAGCTGAGCAGGGTCGCCCGGTAAATGCCGATATCCTGACTAATATCTGGAAAGGTTTGGCCGACACCTATTATGGTGATGTTTCAGAGCCAACCATGTATTCGGGTTATGCCTGGACACGTATACCGCACTTCTATAACTCACCATTCTACGTGTATCAATATGCTACCTGTTTTGCTTCATCAGCCAAGTTATATAAGGACGTAACTGAAGGCAAAAAGAAAGACCGCCAGGCCGCTTTGGAGCGTTACATCACTTTACTGCAATCGGGTGGTAACGACCATCCAATGGAGCAATTAAAGAAAGCCGGTGTGGACTTATCACAACCCGAAACCATTATGGCTGTAATCAACCAATTGGATGAGTTAGTGGATCAGTTAGCTGAAGAGATTGAGAAGTTGGAGAAATAGGGAAAAGCTAATAGTTATTAAGTGACATAAGAAATAGTTATTAGAATAACGAAGGTGGCCTTAGGGTCACCTTTTTTGTATGCAGGAGATTGTTTAAAGTTTACTTTACTGATTTATAAAAGCTCCGGAGTTCGGCATAGGTAACATTGGGCTCGAAGGGCAATATCTATTACCACTATGACGCGGCAGGCAACAGTTACCAGCAAAATAAATATCTTTACAATGGTAAAGAACTTAAGACTAACGAGTTTGAAGGCGGAGGTTTGGATTGGTATGATTATGGGGCACGATTCTATGAACCGGCAATTGGTAGGTAGCATATGATTGATCCGTTGGCAGAAAGATACTTTACATTGTCGCCATATAATTATGTTGCAAATAATCCAATAATGATGTATGACCCTGATGGTATAAAGAGGAGGATGAAAATGGTGAGATGCAAAGAAAATCAGTTAAGTATACTGGAATGGATACGAAATTCGAAGGGAATAAATATGTAGGAAATGTAATTGCTGGATTGAACAAATTAAGTGAAAAGGATTTTGGTAGTGATATGATTATAAGAATAATCCCCCGCTAACCGTAGAGTGATCAAATAACGCACGAGCTGAGCGAAGTCTGTGACTTCGTTCGAGGTAAAAGTTAGTTTGCAACTAACATTGCGAAGCAAACAAATAATTGTTTTTATGACAACAGGTTATCAAATAAAAGAGCAAGATGGACTGTATTATTTAACACTACAAATAGTTGATTGGGTAGATGTTTTTACACGTCCTGTTTATAGAGATATTGTTATTGAGAGCTTGCAACATTGTATTGATAAAAAAGGCTTACAGGTTTTTTCCTATGTTATAATGAGTAATCATGTACATCTGATTGTACAAAGCAGCATAGGCAATTTAAGCGGCACAATCAGAGATTTAAAAAAGTATATATCAAAGCGAATCATTGAGACAGTAGAACTTATACCCGAAAGCAGGAGAGAATGGTTACTAAATCAATTTCGATTTAACGCTACTAAGCATCAAAGGAATAGTAAATATCAGGTTTGGACACATGAGAATCATGCTATTCATTTATATAGCAATAGATTTATCGCCGAAAAGATTGGGTATATTCACCAGAACCCAGTTCGAGCAAAGATTGTTGAAAATGCAGAAGATTATTTGTACTCGAGCGCAAGAAACTATGCATCTTTACCAGCTATGTTGGATGTTGAGGTATTAACATTACCTGTCGTGACAGTAAAGTAGTCAAAGACTACTGGTATAGTTCGACGAAGTTGCAAACTTCGCCGAGCAGGGAATAGAAAGCCACGTTAACAAAATTTTAAATTAAAGAGCAGCAATATTTTAACTTCCATACGCCTGTCTGGCCTTAACATCTCTTATCATCGCATTCAGCGTAAACAGGATATGATCCTTATCATTTTCTTTTAGTGATAATATGGTAATAATCCTGTCCAGCATGCTCTTATCTTTTAATGAGTTATCGGTATTACCAGTCAGGTAATCCAAAGATTGCAAACCTGCGCCTGCGTGCGTTAATTAAAGTTGTTGCTGATCAAGTAATAGAACCACGCGAAAAGGATTCGCGAGGGAGCATGGGAATATACGCGATCGCTGTAGATTCTTTTTTTAAGCCATCGAAAAGCATAAAAAAAGGCAGCCATTCAGCTACCTCTTTTACTATATTGCTATAAACTAATTTTCTTTTCTACTATTAATCAAATGTTTGGTTGGAGTTACTGGCAATCTGAATCATTCGCTCATATTGCTCAGCCGTAAAATCCTCTTCGAAGTAGTAATGTTGCGGGTTCACCTTTTTACCTTTTACATGCACTTCGTAGTGTAGGTGTGGTGCAGTACTACCTCCTGTGCTACCAACATAACCAATGATATCACCACGTTTCACCTTCTGACCTTTTTTCACATTGAAATCATTCAGGTGAGCATAAAGTGTTTTATAACCAAAACCATGATCAACTTCGATGCGTTTACCATAGCCCGAACTTCTTTTTCCAATGGTTATTTTCGAAACAACACCATCTGCCGCTGCATACACATCGGTACCTGTAGGTGCAGTAAAATCCATACCATAGTGGAAACGTTTATCTTTGTAAATTGGGTGTAGGCGATACCCCCAACCCGATGCTGTTCTTTTTAAGTCCCCATTTGAAATCGGCATAATGGCTGGCGTGCAACGCAACATTTCTTCCTTACGTTTGGCCAGTTCAATTACCTCATCAAACGAAGTAGATTGCACATACAGTTGCTTCATTACTATGTCCAGGCGCTTGGCTGTCGTAATAACCATCTCGGCATTATCCATGTTTTCGAGGTGCTTATAGCGGTTAACTCCTCCAAAACCTGCCCGGCGTATACTATTTGGAATACTATCTGCCTGAAAAATTGTTCGGTAAATGTTTTCGTCACGCAACTCAATATCATCCAAAACCAACTCAAACTGATCCACCTTCTTATTGATAATGTCCAATTGAGATAAAAGCTGTTGAATCTCGCGTGCCTGGCGCTTTTCAACCGGACTTTGAAAAACATATGGGTATATAAAATAGGTTAAAACACCAACCAAAAGTACAAACAATGAATAGATGGATATACGTGAAAGGTAGTAGTTATAACCTTTATTTATCTTATCGTAGCTAAGCGTTTCTGGGTTATAACGATACTTAACTTTTGACATAGTGTGGGTGTTTTACTTTTTATTACAAAAATTAGGGACTAATCGACCCAAAATTACTTAAATAATCTAACTTTGCAAGGCATTTTTTGTTTACATAACACCGAAAATTAAAACAGCACAATATGATGACGGCCTCAGAAGTAAGGAAGAGCTTTCTTGATTTTTTTAATTCTAAGCAACACAAAGTTGTTTCATCTGCTCCGATGGTGGTTAAAAACGACCCGACATTAATGTTCACCAATGCTGGTATGAACCAGTTCAAAGATATTTTCTTAGGTAATAATCCTGCTGAAAGTCCGCGTGTTACAAACTCGCAAAAATGTTTGCGTGTATCAGGTAAACACAACGATTTGGAAGAGGTAGGCCACGATACTTATCACCACACCATGTTTGAGATGCTTGGTAACTGGTCGTTTGGTGATTATTTCAAAAAAGAAGCCATTGCCTGGGGATGGGAATACCTGACCGGAGTATTAAAAATTGATAAAGATCGTTTATATGTAACCGTTTTTGAAGGCAGCAAAGAAGATAACGTCAGTCGCGACGATGAAGCTGCCGATGCCTGGAAAGAATGGATTTCTGAGGATCGAATTATTAACGGTAATAAAAAGGATAATTTCTGGGAGATGGGCGAAACAGGTCCTTGCGGTCCTTGCTCGGAGATACACATCGATATGCGCCCCGATGATGAGCGCGCCAAGGTAGATGGTAAATCATTGGTTAACATGGACCACGACCAGGTGATCGAAATCTGGAACCTGGTATTTATCCAGTATAACCGCATGGCCAATGGCGAGTTGGTGCCACTACCCAACAAGCACGTTGATACCGGAATGGGCTTTGAACGTTTGGTTCGTGTGATCCAAAAGAAATCATCCAACTACGATAGCGATGTCTTCACGCCTATCATCAACAAAATTGCCGAATTATCCGGTTTCGAATACGGTAAAAACGAAGAACTAGACATCGCCATGCGTGTGGTGGCCGATCATGTGCGTACCATTGCCTTTTCCATTACCGATGGTCAGTTGCCTTCCAACAACAAAGCGGGTTATGTGATTCGTCGTATATTACGTCGTGCAGTGCGTTACAGTTATACCTTCCTAAACAGCAAAACAGCCTTTGTTTATAAGCTGGTTGATACACTTATTGCCACCATGGGTGATGCTTACCCAGAGCTTTCGGCTCAAAAAACATTGATTGAGAAAGTGATTAAGGAAGAAGAGGAATCGTTCCTTCGCACTTTATCAACAGGTATCAATATGCTGGATAAGATTATTACCGAAACCAAAGCCAAGAACTACAATGTGGTGAATGGTGCGGTTGCCTTTGAATTATACGATACCTTCGGCTTTCCGCTGGATTTAACCGAGCTGATTCTGAAAGAGAATGGATTGGTGGTTAACCGCGAGGAGTTTGAGCAGGAAATGCAAAAACAGAAAGACCGTGCCCGCAATGCTTCGGCTGTAGAAACAGATGACTGGGTAGTGCTTCAGCACGATGATCGCGAAGAGTTTATCGGCTACGATTACCTGGAGTCGGAAGTATTTATTACACGCTACCGCAAAATCAAGCAAAAGAATAAGGAACTTTACCAGATCGTTTTCAACATCACTCCTTTCTATGCCGAAAGTGGTGGTCAGGTTGGTGATACTGGTTACATCCAAAACGGCGATGAGAAAGTATCTATTATCGATACCAAAAAAGAAAATAACCTGATTGTGCACCTGGCTAAGCAATTACCAAGCGAGTTAAGTGCTAATTTTAAAGCTGTTGTAAATACCGAAGCTCGCCAAAATACAGCCAATAACCATACTGCAACTCACTTAATGCACGAAGCATTGCGCGAACTGTTGGGCGATCATGTAGAGCAAAAAGGATCGTTGGTACATCCCGATTACTTACGTTTTGACTTCTCTCATTTTCAGAAAGTGAGTGATGAAGAAATTGCCAAAGTAGAAGCTGTGGTTAACCAACGTATCCGTCAGAATATGAAACTGGAGGAGATGCGTGATATCCCTCATGCGAAAGCAATGGAGATGGGCGCCATGGCCTTATTTGGTGAAAAATATGGCGATTTGGTTCGTGCTATTAAATTTGGTTCGTCGGTTGAACTATGTGGCGGAACCCATGTGGAAGCGACCGGTCAAATGGGATTCTTTAAGATTATTAGTGAATCATCCATTGCCGCCGGAATTCGTCGTATTGAGGCCGTTACCGGACCTAAAGCCGAAGAGTTTATCAACCAGCAGTTTGCCTTGGTAAGTGAGTTGGGTAAAATGTTTAAAAACCCGGCCAACCTCAAGAAAAACATTGAAAACCTGATGACTGAAAACAGCAACATGAATGCACAGGTGGAAGGCATGCGTAAGAATGTGATGGCCATCGAAAAGCGTAATCTGCTGGATGGTGCCACTGACCTACATGGCATTAAGGTAATTGCCCAAAGAGTAAAACCAATTCTGGCCGATTCTTTAAAAGACCTGGCTTTCCAGATTAAGCAGGAAGTTGAAGATGTGGTGGCAGTATTGGGTGCCGAAGTAAAAGGTAAACCACAACTGGCTATCCTGATCTCTGACTCGCTGGTTAAAGAAAAAGGATTAAACGCCGGAACCATTGTTCGCGAAGCAGCCAAGAAGATGCAAGGTGGCGGTGGTGGTCAGCCATTCTTTGCAACGGCTGGTGGTAAAAAGCTCGAAGGACTGGATATTGCCATTGAAGAAGCAGCAGCTATTGCTAAAAATCAATTGGACGCCTAATAGTCTCAGAACAGAATATATAAAAAGCTCGCTTCGGCGGGCTTTTTTCGTATAATGCCTTTTGAGTCTTTCACTGTACAATTTGATACATAGTTCAAGCTTTTTGCTGCATATTGTGTATTTTTCTGCCCACTCAGGGCTATGGATTCATTTATTTTTGACGCATAAAAAAGAATTCATATGCGATATACATTACTAATCATTGCCACATTGGTGTCGGTCAACCTGATGGCACAAGACCTAAAAATATGGAACGACTTCACCAGCAAAAATCGTGTGCAGGCCATCCTTCCCGATTTTTCATATGCAGGCGTGTTCTATTCTGAAAAAGCATTACCGGAAGTCGATTACAAAGTTTATAACATCACCGACTTTGGTGCCAAAGCCAACGATGGCAAATCGGATAAGAAAGCCATTGTAAAAGCGATTAAAGCAGCAGAAAAGAATGGCTCGGGCATTATCGAATTTCCTGCGGGGCGTTTTTTAATCAATGAAGACAACGATGAGAAAACTTCCATCTTTATCAACAAAGGTCAAATCGTGTTTCGCGGTGCAGGCGATGAGAAAGGCGGTACCGAAATCTTTATGAAAAACGATATGAAGCCCGTGGGCACGCCCGACAAAATTGATGGTAAGTTTGGTAATAAAAGGATGAAACACCTGGAACCCATTATCCAGACTAAACACAAAGCCTTTGGTGATAAGCTGGCTCACATTACTGAAGATGCCCACAAAGGTGTTTATAAAGTAAACGTTAACAGCACCAAAGGACTCCGAAAAGATGAATACATAGCCATTGAATTGGCCAACAAGGACATTGAGGTTATTAAAGCAGGTATTGCCCCTCTAAAACTGGATGAGCGCTGGAAGCAGATCAAAACGTCGGGGCTGATGATTAAAGAGATTCATCGCATTAAAAAGATAAAAGGAAACCAAGTGGAGTTATACGAACCTCTGCGCATTGATGTGGTGGCTGACTGGAACTTTAAAATTATCGATTACCAGCCACTGGAATACATCGGCTTCGAGAACATTCATTTTATTGGCAATTTCAAAACCAGGTTTAAGCACCATGGCTCGGCCGTTGATGATACGGGCTGGATGTTTATTTCATTAAACGGGGTGGCATCATCGTGGGTGAAGAACTGTACGTTTACCGATTGTACCATGCCGGTGGCGTTTAAAGGCTCGGCTTACTCAACTGCTATCGATATTAAAATTAAAGGCAATGGCGGGCATTATGGCGTTCGCACGGCAGGAAGCACGGGCATATTATTTGCCTTGATTGATGATACCGCCTCGCAATGGCATGCCACAGGTGTAGCCAAGCCGGGCGTTGGTAATGTTATCTGGCGCTGTACTTACAATGCTGATCGCTGCTGGGAGTCGCATGCTACGCAGCCAAGGGCTACCCTCTTCGATTGCGTTAAAGGTGGTTTTGAAAAAGGCTTTGCCGGTGGTGCCGTTACCAGCTTACCCAACCACCTGCACGATTTGGTACTCTGGAATTTTGAAGAGATTGGCGAACCCAACGAAAATATGGAGTGGTACGCCTCCGACAGCAAGTTCTGGAAGTTCTACCCACCCATCATTGTTGGGTTTCATGGCGTAGGAACCACCTTTGATGAGTCGCAGGTGCAATACATCGAGTCGCAGGGTAAAAAAGTAGAGCCCGAATCCTTATTCGAAGCCCAACTAAAATACCGCTTGGGTAAAGTGCCGGAATGGCTTGATTCTTATAAAAAGTAATAGAGATAGATAGTAACATGTCACAAAAAAAAGCTCGCCATTGGCGGGCTTTTTTTAATACCTCTTATCCGCTTAGCGATGCAGTATCAATTTGCAATCTTTGATTTTCTTTGGTGTTTCTCTTCATTATGAAAGTTAATGTAGCTAAACAATTCCCAACCTTTGTTAGTTTTATCTCCAGCGTCTTCAACCTTTTGACTTTGAACCCCAAAGAAACTTTTGTACCAAACACAAAAAAACGATAAGTCATGAAGAAATTTGTATTTGCATTATTCGTGTTACCACTGCTTATAGCTTGCGCATCTACCAGCAAGGCTCCGGCTGAAAAAAGTGAAGCCGCTAAGCGCTTTGAAAAACACCCTGAAAAAGCAGTGGTTTATCTATACCGTACCGGCCGTATGGTTGGAGCAGCCGGTCAGATACAAGTCAAAATCAATGGTATTGAAGCGGGTGGTACAGGGCCTGGTACTTTCTTCAGGTGGGAACTTAAGCCCGGTTCGTATTCATTTATGAGTTCAACGGCCGAAAGTTCTAGAGTTGTTGAGTTGAACGTAAAAGCCGGCGAACATTACTTTCTTCGTCAGGATGCCCGCGTAGGTGTAAGTGCCGGTCGCGTTACTTTAGTTGAGAAAGATGAAGCAACGGGCATGAAAGAAATTGATGGCTGCCAGTTAATTGTTAGTGCTTACAAACAAGAATAAGTCTAAATCATTACGATAACAATAAGCTCGCCACTGGCGGGCTTTTTTTTCTATACTAGCCTAATCCAAAGAAGGGATTCATTTTTTTTGATAATTTTATAGGTGGTATTTCAAATAGCCCACAACATGACCAACCACCTCATCCTCCACACTAAATTAAACCGCCCCAAGTGTTTTCAAGCATACTTCAAACGCCCCTATTTACACAATAAGCTGGATAATGGCCTTCAACTGCCTCTTACTTTAATTACCGCTGGTGCCAGCTATGGTAAAAGCACGCTTGTTAGTCAATGACTGGAAGGGGAAAAACATACATACACATGGCTATCATGCGATGATGAACTTGATCAGTTGGAAACGTTTATCGATTATCTGGCAAATGGCATCTCATCGTCCACCAAAATTGATTTTACAAATACACAAGCTCTGCTGGAGAGTACCAATGAAATACCACAAAATACGCTGCGCAACAGTTTTATAACGGAGTTAAACCAGTTAAAGGAAGAGCTAATTCTTGTTATAGATGATTTTCATCTGATTAGCCAAAACTCCATTATCCAACTGATTGACATCCTGGTTAAACACCCCATCGAAAAGCTGCACATTTACCTTGTTTCAAGATCAGAAGCAAATCATGTCACTCAACAACAGTTGCAAAGGCAAACCATCCAGAAGATAAATGCTGATAATCTTTCTTTTTCCGAGGCAGAGATGCTTGAGTATGCAAAGTTGATCTTAGGTATCACACTCGAAGATGAATCACTTCATTCCATTGTAAAAAGATCGGAAGGATGGATCATGGGATTATTGCAAAACCTTCATCTTTATAACAATGACGCTGGTAATAAAACGGAAGGCGATCCTTCGCTTAATCAGTTCTTCTTAGATGAGATTATCCTTCAGCAAACTGAGTTCAACCAACATGCATTAGTAATTGGTGCCTTGTTTAATCGCTTTAGTAATGCATTGCTTCATCATATCCTAATTGAATGTCATGAAGATTTTCAAGTGCCCTTTAATATCACACAACACTTCGTAAAGGATAACCTTTTTTTAATCGCGCTCGATACCACTAAGGAATGGTACCGTTTTCATCATCACTTTCAGCACACCCTGATCAACTATGGAAAGCTAAAGTTTCCTAAGCTTATAAATAAGTACTTAAAATCGGGCAGTCAATACCTGGCTGCACATGGCTTTTATGAAGAAGCACTTGCCAAAGCTGTAGAAACAGGTGATGCACAGCATACCATTCAGCTGTTGGAGGCTTTCAAGTATGGCTTGCTCAACATCGATCATTACGTCCGGTTCAAACACCTATTGGACCTGCTTCCCAACACCTGGTTAGAGGAATACCCCGAGTTAAAAATGAATCGACTCATTGTGCTTCAATACGAGGGAAAGATTAATGCCATTGATCAATCACTGAAACAATGCAGTTACTTTGAATCGAACAAAAACATACCCCGGCAAACTCTGGCCGAGTACTATATTTACAAAGGCATGCTGTGCACCTACAAGGGTGATAATAAGGCCGCCATTCATTGGCTCGATAAGGGCATCGACTTAACTCAACCTCATGCCGATTCGCTTCGAACTTATGCCACATTTTTTAAGTCTCATGCCATAAGTTCGTGCTTTACGCTTGAGGAGGCTCTGAGTTATATAACAGCTAGTATCGATTCTCTCCCTTCCCAATATCATCACAGCCGGGCACGTGTGTTAATTGCTCGAATCATGCTGCATAAAAACCGGAATGATTTTAGTGAAATGGAGCGCCTATTACCGGACTTGATTAATACCTGTGAGCAATACGATTGTTACGAGGTACTAGGTCTGGCTTATAATTATCAGGCCGAAATACTTTATCGTCAAAACCGATTTGATGAGTTAGGCACATGCTTTGAGAAAGTATATTGCTTACGTCACCAAGTGCGTGCCTCCTGGTTTATCTGCACCTGGTATTTTAAGGCACTTTATCATTTAAAGTGCAACAAGCTTGTGCAAGTTCAGCAAACCATTAACGAGTTGGAAACCTATACCAATGAACTGGAGAGCGAAGAGCTAAAGCTCTTACTAAAATATATACGCCTGGATATTACCCTTCAAAAAGGAGCAGCTGATGAATTGGAAATGCTACTTAGCCGCCAGTCGTTTTGCGAGATACCCCCCTTGCGAACCGGTCGTTATTACTATCCAAGAATCAGCTATTTAAAGTTACTGCTCCACCAGAATACCAAAGAAAGCATTAAGGCTTATAAGCATACCTATAATGAACTGCACACCTACGCTAATAATACGAGGAACCAGGATTTAATCGTTCAACTAAGCTTATTAAACTGCCTGGCTCTTTATAAATTTGGCCAGCAAGAGGAAGCAAGCTCCCGATTACTGGAAGTGATTCAACATCAAGTCTCCAAACAAGACCTAATGGTGTTTACCGAGTACGGCAAAGATATGCAAGAGCTAATAAGGAGCCTCTCGCAACAACAAGCCAATAATCGGGTACAGCTAATACTGAACCTCATCCAGGATATTAACCAGGTAACTCCTCCAGGCCCAACTAGGGTTACCCGTAAAAAACTAAAAGCACGTGACATTAAAATCTTAAACCTGGTATCCGACGGATTAAAGAATGATGAGATTGCTGAAACCATGTGCCTTTCGCCCGATTCCATAAAGAAGTACCTCTACAATGTTTACCAGGAACTGGAGGTAAACAACCGCATTAAGGCCGCCCGAAAAGCTAAAGAACTGGGCCTTCTTAAAGAAAATGATTAGCACGCATTATTAACCTTCTAACAAAAAGCTAATGCCCATTAGCTGATCGCTATTAGCAATCGACCAAAGCCGCTCCCCGAGCCAAGTCGAAGAGCGGTTAACAGTTAGATTATTGAATATTACGCTAAGGCGCATGGAGTACTAAGTACGATATGAATTTCTGAACTCCGGTTATTAGTTGGTAAGCCAAATTATCCACTTTAGTGGATTGATGAACATGTTTCTGACTGTTAATTTTACTCCTCAACAGTGCTAAAACTGCTGTTTACAATGAAATGTATTAACACTAATCTTATATCTATGCGTATTAAAGCGACAATTATTGGAATGCTATTCCTTGCATTCAACTTAGGTGGTGTAACGGCCCAAACCGAAGCATACGACCACTCTAAACTTAAATTGGCCGATGGCTTTATGGACCTACACAAAAACCTGGTGGTAGTAGATGGAACCATTACCCTGGCATCGATGAGTCAAAATGCCGAACACATTCAATGGTTCAAAGAGGGTGGCGTTACCGTGGCCAGCATGTCGGTATCGGGGCCTCCGCGAAATCCCCAAATTACCCATGATATCATCACCTGGTTTTCGGAGCAAATTCAAACCAACGATGACTTTGTATTGATTCGCAATACCAGTGATATTATCAAAGCAAAGAAAGAAAACAAGCTTGGTATTTTTTATCATTTCCAAAGCCCGGTACCACTTCAGGAAAACTTGGAGAGTGTTTGGTTTTACAAAGCCCTTGGTGTTGGTCTGGTTCAGTTGGCTTACAATAAACGCTCGCCCTATGCCAATGGTGCAACCGAACGCATCGATGGGGGCATTAGCGAATTGGGTATTGACATGGTGAAGGCACTGAATGAAGCACGCATCATTGTAGATGTTGCCCATACCGGCGAAAAAAGTGCGCTTGATATCATCGAAGCCTCCGGCGAACCGGTGGTACTATCGCATGGTAATGCCATCGCTGTAGTTGATAATCCGCGTAATGTATCCGACAAATTATTAAAAGCCGTGGCAAAAAACGGTGGTATTGCCGGCGTTGCAGCATACCCTCCATTTATTTCTAAAAGTAATCGACCGTCCATGGATGATATGCTGAAAATGATTGATTACATGGTTAAACTCATGGGCATCGATCATGTGGCACTTGGCCTGGATTATGATGCTACCATGCATGGCGTTATGCCTGATAAAGAAGTACAGGCACTCTACGATTTTTATGTTTCAAGCGGAACATGGGATGCCAAAGCCTATCCTCCACCCCCTTATTACTATCCGGAGGGCATTGAACAACCCAACACCATTTACAATCTTACCGGTGCCCTTTTGGCTCACGGCTACAACCAATCAGAGGTTGCTAAACTAATGGGTGGCAACTGGATGCGTGTAATGAAAGAAGTATGGGATGATCCGAAAGCTGAAGAGGTTCATACCAAAGAAAAAGAAATGCTTGAGCATTAATTCTTTTATAAAAATATCCTCAAGTAATAGCAGTAAATACAAACATGAACAACATAATTATTTCAAACTGCTGATCAACACTGCATGCACAACAGGATTACAATAACTGATTTTAAATTCATCATAAGGTTCCATTGACATTACCTATGTGTTTATGGCTGATGGTTCATTGTTTAACCCCTATAACTTTAAATTATGACACTTAAATTTGCTTTATTTGAGAACCACCTAACCCCAGTGGAAGACGATTGCTTTGCCATAGTGCAGGATAAGGATGTAGTAACTCAAATTGATTTAATTAAAACAATGACCGGCCGCGGCTTATCGCTTACCGATACCGATTGTGGCCGTGTAGTAAATGAACTGGGGCATGCTATAAGAGATAGCTTGCTCGAAGGTAAAGCCATCGAAATGGCATTAATGACCATTACCCCCGTGGTAAAAGGCACATTTATCAATAGCGATGATGTGTACGACCCCGAGCGCCATACCATTGAGTTTAAAGTAAAGCTGGGCGACAGCCTTGATGTTGATGTATCGCAAATACCTGTTGTTAAAGTAAAACCTACAACTAAAACACCAATGATACTGATAGCCGAAGATCGCTTTAGCGATACCACCAACCAAACGCTAACACCCAATGGCACATTGGTAATACAGGGTCAGGATTTAAAAGTTAACACCGAAGCAAGCGATGAAGGATTGTTCTTTAAAATTAACAATGCCGACACCAGGGCTGAGCGTTACCACCATAATACTGATTCGAAGCTCGAAGTGAAAGTACCGGCCAGCGTAACAGCCGGGGCTACTTGCAACCTCGAAATACGAAAGCGCTATAAGGGCAACAAGAAATTATTTGTTTTCACCTACAACATTGACTTTATTGTAGCAGGTGCATAAGCCTTTTTAATAAAGAAGCAAGCCAACTTAGCAGCCATAAACTGTGAAGTTGGCTTTTTTTTGTGCTTTATATTAACCCAGGCATTGGATTCGGTAAGTACAAAGCATTGGGTTCGGTAAGCTCCAAGCCTTTGAACCTATAAGTTCAAAGACCTGGCACCTATAAGTCCGAAGACCTGGTACCTATAGGATCCAACACTTAGTACTTATAAGGTCTAATGGTTTGAACTTTTAAGGGTTGGTTAATTGTTAAGTTAGATGCCATGTATTATTAACTCCACATGCCTGGCATAATTTGTAATTACTTCGAATTCCAGAGAATAAAAAGCTTTGTTTTATTCGTAGGTACAATTAATAAGCAAATCTCCATTAGGACCTGAAAAACCAATTGTATAATATTCATCATTTTCATGCGAATACTGAAATGGTATCAGCCATATGTTATCAGTGCCCAACAGAGGGTCGTACCTCTCCCCACTTAGCAGCACATGTTTCCCTTCACACTCATAACACAATCGAAAGTTAGTATGCTCCGGCACCAGGTGGTTATGCACCGGAGGCACTTCAGGTCCATCTTCAATTGGGCAATCGACCCACCATTTTTCAGGAGATATATCAATATTAAATGTTTGACTACGGTACAATATTGTGCGCTCTAAAACCCTTGTAAAAGAACTCTCATTCTCAAGCTTATTATCCTCAATCAGTAAATATGCATTTAAGTCATCAGGTGCTTTTGTTTGTGTTGTGTGCTTTAGCTGCATGCCCGGATACAAAAATCTGACTCGTATGTTAGATACTTTCAGCGCATGCACCTTAACAATACCTTCACACTTTATTTCACTTTCCGGAAAATACCCAGTCAGCTTCACCGTGTATTCACCGGGAGCTGTATACAGATGTGTAGGCGATTTCAGATTGGTAGAATTCCCATCTCCAAAATCCCATTTACATGAGTCTAATTCCTGTATATCCGCAGTAAACTCAATACTATCGTAGGCGAGGAATAATGTTCGGTTCGCACCAGTCGAATAAATATCGCATTCCTGGCGCTGTGTCTCAAAGTTAAGTTCAGGCAATGGTTGTGGTTGATATTCAATATCATTATTGGAAACACAGGCGTATAATCCGGAAAACAATACTGCCAGGGTAAATAATTTAAACAATGAGCGTGTCATAGATTAAGTTTTTAGATTCAGCTTTTTGCAACAACATCTATGCCAAGCCATTGGCAGTATTTAAATATTTCAACTCCATTTTCGGTATTTAGAATGATTAAATGTAATAATTGCCATAACTTATATGACAATTACATTTTAATCAAACATATGCATTAAGTTATTGCCTCATACAATCACCCACAGATAAATCCCAAGCAAAGAAAGTTTAATCAAATTAATACCCATCCTATGAAAACAACATTAAACATTGTTGCAGCCGGCTTCTTAATACTTCTGGCTGCTTGTACACAAAAACAAACCAACAAATCCTGTTGTAAAGAAGCCTTCGAATATGTAGGCGGTTATCCGACAGAAGCCACAATCGAAAAAGCCTACGAACAACTGGATATACAGCGTGCCTCTCAAGCCTATTTGCATTTTATGTCGATGACTTCGCAAAATGCAATATTCGAAAGCACCATTAAGGATTACGGCCTGACAAATCCTGGTGATGTAGGCATATACACCGAACCTGGCGAAGGTAAATCAGAGGCCATTGGTTTAACTTATAATACCGAAAGCATCTATTCAACCGCCTTTACCGACCTGAAAGCCGATGGTCCAACAGTGGTGGAAACACCTCCGAATGTATTAGGTATGGTTGATGATGGCTGGATGCGTTTTATTACTGATTTGGGCAATGCGGGTCCTGATAAAGGACAGGGAGGCAAATACCTGCTATTACCTCCCGACTACGATGGCAGTGTGCCCGATGGCTATTTTGTTTTTAAATGTCCAACCTATCGTAATTGGGTGATGGCACGTGGCTTTGTTCAAAACACAGGAACCGGTGAGGATGCGATTAAATATTACAAAGAGAATTTCAAAATATATCCACTGGCCACCGGCCCGCGCAATGATGCGAAATACGAGAGCATTTCGTTTAAAGGTGGTAATACCACTCACCCACGCGACATTACATGCTTTGATTTGCTAAACAAGATTGTGCAGTATGAGCCCCGGAGTGCTTTTACGGCTTATGAACTCGGTTTACTAAAAGCCATTGGCATTGAAAAAGGGAAAGATTTTGCCCCCGATGAGCGCATGAAAAAGATGTTGACGGAAGGCGTAAAGCTCGGCGAAGCCTTCTCCAAAGCAAATGCTTTTGCCCATCGCGATAAAATGGCTAAAATATATGATGACCGCCATTACGAGTACATCTTTATCGGTGGCAGTCATGAGTTTATAAAGGATGGTGCATTGCTTATGGATGCCAAAACCCTGTTTCATTACACAGCCATTGTTATTACTCCTGCCATGACCAACAAAATGGTGGGCATTGGCTCGCAATACCTTGGCGCCTATCGCGATGCTGCCGGCAATTACCTAATGGGTGAAGACTCTTACAAACTGCATTTGCCAGCCGGTATTCCGGCTAAAGATTTCTGGTCGGTCACATTGTATCACCCCGATACCCGGTCGCTCTTACAAAACGGACAACCCAAACCCAGCGTCAGCACTTATGATGAGCCTGTCATCAACGACGATGGATCGGTTGATATTTATTTTGGTCCTGATAAAGCACCTGAAGGCATGGAGAAGAATTGGGTTAAAACACTGCCAGGTGAAGGCTGGTTTCTATACATCCGATTATATGGCCCCCTTGAATCATATTTCGACCAAAGCTGGAAACCCGATGATGTAATTAAAACCGATTAATTACATGAAAATCTAATACTTCTATTACCGTAATAATTTATACATATGAGAACAACATATTTAATGCTTGCTTTATCAACAATGATAATGGCTGCATGCAATAACATAAAACAAGACCAAACCGAAACCACCGCAACCTTATCTCAACCCACTTTTGCCGCCAAGGTTCCCGAGTATGTGCAAACGCCTGATAAGATGAGTAGCCAATACCTGGGCGAATTAAACTTCAAGGATGGTATGCCCGATAAAGAAACAGTAAAGAAAACCTATGATTTTCTGGATGTATCGCGTGGTGTTGAAACCTTCCTGAATGGTATCCCGGCCACATCCATCTATGCCTTGTTAGAAGGATTTAAGTCGACAGGAATGCAAGCCGGCGATGTAGGAATTTTTGAGAACCTGATGGATGCCCGCTCTTTATTTCTTACGGCTAATTCATCCACTCCTTATGTGGTGGGCGAGTTAGATCTTAAAAGCGGGCCGGTGGTGATGGAACTGACAACACCGGTGTTAGGCATGATTGATGATGCCTATTTTCGTCATGTAACCGATATTGGATTAACCGGCCCCGACAAGGGTGCTGGTGGTAAGTATTTGTTTGTTGGGCCTGGATTTGATGGCTCCGCACCTGAGGGCTACTTCACCATTCATTCAAAAACCTATCGCAACCTCATTCTCCTTCGTTTAGTAACAACACCACCTGAGCTCAACAGTAGTATTGAACTCTTTAAGGCTGGTTTTAAATGCTACCATTTGGCAGATGCCGGGCAGATACCGGAGCAAAAGTTTATGATGTTGTCGGGTAGGCAATTTAATACCATCCATGCCAACAACAGTCATTTCTTTGATGAACTAAATGCGGTTATTCAATACGAACCGGCTGATGCCTTTAATGAGGAGTTCCTTGGTCTTTGTGCTGCTATTGGCATTAAAAAAGGACAGGACTTTGCTCCCGATGAACGCATGAAAAAACTACTGACAGAAGCAGCTACCATTGCCAATGCATCGGCCAGGGCCATCTCCTTCCGCCCACGTAAAAAAGCCTTTTACTTTTACCCCGATCGGCAATGGTATTCGCCATTTGCAGGCGGATCGCACACCTTTACTGATAATGGCGAGATGATGCTCGACGACCGTATCATTTTTCATTATATGGCCACAGGCATTACTCCGGCCATGGCGCAACCAAAACCCGGAACCGGATCGGCCTATGGCTTCACTCCCCACGATGCCAATGGCGAATATCTGGATGGCAGTAAAACCTATTCGATGACTCTGCCCGCTCCCATTCCTGCCAAGAATTTTTGGTCGTTTATGGTTTACTCTACCCAGCACCGATCCATGCTTGAAACCGATCAAAAGTTTGCTGGTTTGGATAATATGAATCCGGCTGTTAAAGCGAACGACGATGGTTCCTATACAGTCTATTTTGGACCAAAAGCTCCCGAAGGTAAGGAAGGTAATTGGGTACAAACCATTCCCGGTAAAGGGTATTGTGTGCTAATGCGCTTATATGGTCCTCTTGAGCCCTGGTTTGATAAAACCTGGAAACCAGGTGATTTTATCCCGATAAACTAAATCCATTCCTCACACAACTGCCTTTAAGTTCAGAGGATGTTGAAAATAAGCAATGTTTTTAACATCCTCTTTTTGCTAAAAGCAATTATAAGGGTAAATTACGGAGTAATAAACAAACCTATCCAAAATGAGAATAAACGAACTAATTGGCGATGTTGAACTGATTAACAAAGAGATTCTGACTTGCAGCAACCATAGCGACTTAAAGCTAATAGTCGATAAAATGGAAACCTTTAAAAATAAGTTTAGGGCCAAAGCCAAATTCGATATTGACCGGGAATTAATCGATACTTATTATTCTTTTTTCGAAGAGCTAATGGACTACCAAAGAACCAAAATAAACTTCAACCAAAACCTATCAAAAAAATAAACCATGAGATACTTCCTGTTATGCTTATGTTTTGTGTGCTTAACATTGCGGACATCGAAAGGCCAATGTAACTCTTATAAAGCACTCAACTCAACAGAGCAAGCTATTATTAACGATTTAAGTTCCATACTCAAGAACAAAAAGGCTTCATTTATTGTGTCTCCTTTTATATACTTAAAGATTGATTCCTCATCCTTCACCAGCGATTTAACAGCAAATTACGGATTTAGTAAGCATCAGTTTGAAAATGAAACAAGAGATACTTTAATCCATCGAAAAAACGACTTTCTCAATATCATTAGTCCCGATTCATTACTCAAGTATCAAAGTTTAAAGCTGAGCCCAACAACTGACGATCCAATCCTGGATAATATTGAAAGGCAATATGGTTTCAATAGCATCTGTTATTTCTCCAAAATAATAGTCTCCGAAAATAATGCCTATGCACTTGTGAAGTATTGGATTCATTGTGGTTTCTTATGTGGATATGGCGAAACCATACTAATGAAAAACGAAGATAACAAGTGGATTAAGCTAAAAACCTTAAGCCAGAGTATCAGTTAGTACCCTGGTTCTCTAGCTATTTACCTTCGTTTTGAACTTTTATAGTTCAGATTACTAAAAAGTTGCTGTGTGAAAACACAGTTACCACTAAGAATTTCGTGAAGGTCGCAAATCATAGCCCTTACTATTAATACTTTGCGTACTTCGCGAGAAACATTACAGTTTTCAAACAGCCCTTCAAATACTATCCATCTGATTTCTTCTTTTTACGCTTAGCTTTCTCTTCCTCTTTGGCCTTTTCCTCTTCCTGCATTTTTTTCCATTCTTCAACAGTCATATGCTTCGGTGCATCCGGGTCTCCATCCCGGTAGCCATCTTTAAATTGCGGATACTCTTCGTGCCCGCTACCCGTTACCTCAATACTTTTACAGCCAGCAAAAAATGTCAATAACAGCAGTGCAGTGGCTATACTCAATTTCTTCATAAGGTTAATTTTAGATTGTAACATCCCAAATGTAATAAAATAGCTGAAACTCTTCTGGATATCAGACCTAAGTACTGTAAATCTTTGTATCTGAATCAATCCGTTTTTTTTCGTAAATTGATTAAAAAATGCGACGATGGGCAACTACCTGAAAAAAGAACTTCTGGAATTGATCAAACAAGACGAAAGCATTTTTGATTTTATTCAGGAAGGTTCGTTCGATGGAATATGGTTTTGGGACTTGGAGAATCCTGAAGAAGAATGGATGAATCACCGCTTTGGAGAAATATTGGGTTATGAGCCTAACGATATGCCTTGTAGTGCCCATGCCTGGAAAGATATAATTAACGATCAGGATCGTCAGGCAGCCCTTGAAAACTTTCACCAGCACATTGCCGATGCCACTCACCCTTGCGATCAAGAGATTCGGTATCTTCATAAAAACGGATCTATCGTATGGATTCGATGCCGAGGCCTCGCGATTCGCGATATCGAAGGAAAAGCCATTCGTATGTTGGGGGCTCACCAAAATATCACTGCCTTAAAAGAAAGTGAAGAAAAATACCGAACAGTTGCCAAAGAAACGGCGGAAAACCTCAATAAGCTGAAAGCAGCTACCAATACCACCACCATTTTTTTAGATAAAGAACTAAACGTATTGCAATTCACCCCGTCGGAACATACCGCCAGGCATACCAGGCAGGAAGCTTCAGCTACCTTAAGCAATATCACCAGTCATTTTAATATTGAAAGCATACATGAAAAATGCAATAAGGTAATACAAAGCTACGAAGCCATTGAAGAAGAAGTTAGTTGCCATCATGGCAACCATTGGTGGATGCGCATTTCTCTTTATAAAAACATGAAAGGTGATATTGAAGGTTTAATCATCACTTTTACCGACATTACAGAAAAGAAACACCTGGATAATCAGGTTGAGTTACTTTCCAACGTGCTTGAGAATGCTTCGGATGGATATGCCATCGTGGATGAAAAAGGCGAATTTGTATATGTCAATAAGGCTTATCTCCGCATGTGGGGCTACAATTCGGCCGATGAATTAATTGGCACCTCACCTGTTTCGAATAGTTTAAATCCCGAAGATCCCATCAAGGTGATCGAGTAATTAATGAAAATTGGAAAGGCTGAACTGGAATCTGTGGCCTTAAGAAAAGATGGAAGTACCTTTGACGTATTTCTCAGTGCCAGTAAATATGTTGATAACTCGGGTAAAATATTTTTCCCTACTTTTTTTAAAGACATTACCCAAAAGAAACAACAAGAAAGGGAACTAGAACATCACCGGGATAACCTCGAAAAACTAGTTGATCAAAAAAGTAAAGCTCTCGTTGAAAGTGAGCAACGCTTTAGGATTCTCTTTGATGATTCGCCAACCGGCATTTATGAAACCGATGCCGATGGCAATTGCTTAATGGTTAATAAGCGCTGGCAGGAAATGGCCGGGATGACCCAGAAGGAGGCATTGGGTAATAACTGGATCAATGGCATCTATGAACCCGATCGGCAAGAAATTTTTAAGCTTTGGAAAAAATACGCAGATACTGGTCAAAGCTGGAGCCAGGAATATCGCTTTTGTACCAAAGAAGGTAAAATAACCTGGGTGTATGGCATTGCTAAACCCTTGTTTGATGAAAACAACAAAATAATCGGTTACATAGGCAACAACACCGATATAACAGAACAAAAACAGGCACAGCTCGAAGTTAAAAACCAGCGAGATATGTTTGAAACGGTTATTAACTCCGTTCCCAGTCGCATATTCTGGAAGGATAAAAAGGGGGTTTACCTGGGATGTAATCCAAACTTCGCCATGGATGCCGGAATGAAATCAATTAACGATGTAATCGGAAAAAAAGATGAATCCTTTATTTGGGGAGATGATGCTGAGAAATACAGGGCCGATGATCGAGAGGTAATGGAAAGTGGCATTCCTAAATTAAATTACGAAGAACCATTTATTGGTAAGAATGGAAATAAGTTCATTTGGCAAACCAATAAAATGCCTTTACGAAATAACAACGGTGAAATTATCGGAATCATTGCCATATCGGAGAACATAACCGAGGAGAAGAAAGTGGCAGACGAGATTATTAAAAGTCAAAAACGCTACCAGTCTTTATTTGATAATTCTCCAACACCATTGTGGGATGAGGATTTTTCGGAAGTAAAGAAATTTGTTGACAAACTGAAAAGAAGAAATATTAAAGATTTCAGAGAGTATTTTAAACGTAATCCGGAAAAAGTAGCCGAATGCTCCAAACTTATAAAGATAGTTGATGTTAATCAGGCAGCCGTTAAATTGCACGAAGCCAACTCTAAAGAGGAATTGTATCAAGGCCTTTCGATCATCTTTACTGAGAAGTCGTACGAGGCATTTGTAGAAGAACTGATAGCTATTGCCGAAGGTCGGCACGAAATTGTTTTCGAGGGAACTCTAAAAACCATTCATGGCCGCGAACTGGAAATACTACTCAAATGGCAGGTAGTGCCAGGATACGAAGACACGCTGGAGAAAGTTTATATCTCATCCAGCGATATTACCGCACTCAAACAGGCAGAAGAAAAAATTAAAGACAGTGAAGCGAAATTCCGATTGATCGCCGAAAACTCAGTAGATTTTATCTGGCAAATGGACTTAAGGCTCAATTTCACTTATGCCAGTCCGGCCATTTATGGCTTAACAGGCCACACAGCCGAAGAATGGCTTGGTAGCAACCTGGCAAATCATTGCTCCCGCAAGGAATTATTTAAAATGGCCAGACAAGCTTTTGGAGCCATTAGGAATTATAAGAAAATACAATCGGTATTATTCGAATCAAAAATTTACAAAAAGGATGGAGAAGAAATTCCCGTTGAGATCATTGGAAAACTGATTTTCAACAAAAAAGGCTTACCAATTGCCTTGCAAGGATCAACGCGTGATATAAGTGAGCGTAAAAAGGCTTCGCAAATACTCAGACAAAGCGAAGAACGATACCGTCACATATTCGAAACCGCAGCAAACCTGATTACGGCCGTTGATAAAGATGGAATAATTGTGGATTGTAACAATCGCCTGAAAGAGATACTCGGTTATGAGAAAGACAAAATAGTAGGTCAATCCATCACCAGTCTATTGCATCCCGATCATCATGATAAGATCTTTACATCATTAAATAAGATCATCGAAGAAGGACACGATTATAATCAAACCTACAAGATGATGCGCCACGATGGCCGGATCATCGACGTTAACATCAACGCCTCCGCCATCGATAACAATGGAGTTTTTGAACGAACCATTTGCATTATAGAGGACATTACAGAGCAATTACAAATTCAGCAGGAATTGCTTTATGCCAAAGAAAAAGCGGAAGAAAGCAATCGCTTAAAATCGGAGTTTCTTCACAACATGAGTCATGAAATCCGCACGCCTATGAATGGAATTATGGGATTCTCAAATTTGCTTAGCGAACAGGAAAGTTCCAACGACAATATCAAAAATTACACATCCATCATTCACAACTGTAGCAATCAATTGCTCAGAATCATCGATGATATTTTAGAGATTTCCATTCTTGAAACTAAACAGCAAAAATTTGCCAATAACAATTTCCACATCAATGATTTTATAATGGAACAGTTTGCCATTTTTGATCTAAAGGCCAAAGAACGAAAGCTTCCGTTTTATGTCAAAAAGGGATTGCCGAATGATAATTGCATCATCAACAGTGATAAATCGAAACTCAATAAAATTGTTAGCAACCTTCTCGAAAATGCCTTCAAGTTTACCTCCGAAGGTTATATCGAACTGGGGTATTACATCGAGGACAAATACCTGGTTTTGTATGTTCAGGATACCGGTTTAGGTATTTCCGAAGCAAATGTTGATCGCATATTCAAGCGCTTCTCGCAAGAAAGTCACGACATTGCAGAGAGCCATGGCGGATTGGGTTTAGGTCTAGCCATTGCCAAAGAAAATGCGCAATTGTTGGGAGGCGATATCACTGTTAAAACACAAAAGGGAGAAGGATCAATCTTTTATGTTCGCTTACCATACATCGCCAATGCAGATAAAAAATTCAATCACAAAAAGCAGCAGGAACAAGAAGAAGCTACGGCCAAAAAAGTTGAACACCAAATTTTGATTGCTGAAGATGAAGAAATCAATTACTTGTATCTGGAAACAGTTCTAAATTCGATTGAGAAAATTAAATGCAAGCTTATACATGCCAAAAACGGTAAAGAAGCTGTAGAGATCTGCTTGAGGGAACAAAACCTATCGCTTGTTTTGATGGATATAAAAATGCCGATTATGAATGGTTTTGAAGCAACAGAAAAAATAAAAACCATCTATCCTAAACTGCCGATCATAGCGCAAACAGCCTACTCTACCGAGGCAGAAAAAGATTTGGCAATAAAACATGGATGCGATGATTTTATATCCAAACCAATCCAAAAGCAAAACTTATTCAGGCTGATTGATAAATACTTGTCGTTTAGCTAAGCCCTATCGGGCCCAAACACGATTATTGACAATACTAGTTGAAATAATTTCGGAAGCAATTTACTGGATAATCGTAAAAAAATAATAATATTAAAGTCAAATACCTAAACAATAACACTTTATAAACATAAAAACATTTAATTACTTATCTCCCATTACTACAATTTGACATATCCTATACATACCTAAATAATTTTCACAATTAATCCCTTTACCCTTATGTCAGAATTAAAACGAATCTTTAAACGAAACACCCACAATTTTATTCTTAAACCACTCGCCGGTTTTGGACGAGCCCTTAACCGGATGTATGAAAATCGGAATCATGACATGTACAGTAATGGCGAAAAGACTGTACTGGAAAAATTATCCAAACTAAATCCAAAAGTCATTATCGACGGTGGCGCCAACACAGGATGTTATTCATTATTAGTTAGTAAACTAATGCCTACCACTTCGATTTTTTCTTTTGAACCTGTTAAAAGCACTTTCGAGGATCTCGAAAAAACAGTTAATGGTTGTGAGAATATTACACTGATCAATAAAGGTTTGTATAAGGACAAATGCTCTAAAGAAATCAATATTTACCCGTCAAACACCCATTCTTCATTATTTGATATTAAACGATCGAGCGACGAAAACAGCAACAAACAAACCATTTCTTTAATAAAAGGCGACGATTTCCTAAACGAACAGCAGATTAATGAAGTTGACCTGCTGAAAATTGATGTTGAAGGAGCCGAATATGATGCTTTATTGGGATTTGAGGAACACATTAAAGCAAAGAAAATCAAAATGGTACAATTTGAATATGGCTATATAAATATAACCACTCGAAAGTTATTAATCGATTTTTATGATTTCTTTGAGAAGCACGGTTACATCTTAGGAAAAATATATCCTAAAACGGTTGAATTTAAAGATTACCACTACAAGCTGGAAGATTTTCTGGGGCCGAACATCATTGCTGTTAGCAACAATGAAACAGAGTTAATTAATTTACTAAAAAAGAAATAACCCAATTTAAAACATTGTTTTGAAACAAGCCTTTGAACCGGGCTTGTTTCTTGCATTATAGCTTAAGTAAAGCGTTATCAGGACACCTTATTACCCAACATCTCGCGCATTGCTTTTTCAATACCGCCTTTATCAAAGCCACAAATACCATACAGCTCTGTTTGAGTACCATGTTCGATGTATTCATCCGGTATCCCTATACGTTTCACCTGAGCACAATACCCATTGTCTGCCATAAACTCAAGCACAGCACTTCCCATTCCACCAACAATGGTTCCATCCTCGATAGTAATTACTTTTTTGTGCTTCTTAAACACTTCATGCAGTAGTTTTTCATCCAATGGCTTGGCAAAACGAATATCGTAATGCGCAATTGAATGACCTTCATTTTCCAGTTTGGTAATTAACTGAGCAGTTTTGATACCGATTGGCCCAATGGTAACAATGGCCAATTCATCCCCTTCTTTCAACTTGCGACCCGTTCCGATTTTAATTTCTGTAAACGGACGTTGCCAATCAATCAATGAGCCATTGCCCCTTGGATAACGAATTGAGAATGGTCCCTGATCCGGCAATTGCGCCGTATACATCAGGTTACGCAATTCTTCTTCATCCATTGGCGACGATACAATCATATTTGGTATGCCGCGCATGTACGACAAGTCATATGCTCCATGGTGGGTAGCGCCATCGGCCCCTACTAAGCCGCCTCTGTCCAGACAGAAAACCACGTTTAATTTTTGCAGGGCAACATCATGAATTACCTGGTCGTAAGCCCGCTGCATAAACGAGGAATAGATATTACAATAAGGTACGCGTCCTTCAATGGCCAATCCGGCCGAAAAAGTTACGGCATGCTGCTCTGCAATCCCCACATCAAATGCCCGGTCTGGCATTTTCTCCATCATTATATTAAGGCTGCAACCCGTTGGCATAGCAGGTGTAATACCAACAATTTTGTCATTCTTTTCGGCCAGTTCAACAATGGTATTTCCAAACACATCCTGAAACTTAGGGGGCTTGGGAAGGGTTGATTTGCTGACAATTTTCTGACCGGTAGTTTTATCAAACTTATCGCCCACAGCATGCCAGGCAGTTTGATCCTCTTCGGCATATTTAAAACCCTTGCCCTTTTTAGTGATCACATGTAACACCTTTGGGCCAGGAATATCTTTCAGATCGCTTAATACTTTGCGTAGATGATCCACATCGTGTCCATCAACCGGACCGAAATAACGGATGTTTAATCCTTCAAATATATTGGTTTGTTTGGTCAGCAGGTTCTTCAGTGAATTATTCAACTTCGTGATCATCTCTTTGGAACGGGGACCAGTTAACTTCATTTTCTCCAGAACCTTAAAAGCTTCCGAACGAAACTTATTGTAGGTCTGTGAAGTAGCAATATCCACCAGGTAATCACTAAAACCACCCACGGCCGGATCAATGGCCATGTTATTATCATTAAGAATCACCAGCATGTTTGCCTTTAAAGCCGACATATTGTTCAAACCTTCAAAGGCCATACCAGCTGTCATGGAGCCATCACCGATAACTGCCACCACATGCTTGTCTTTTTCGTTGTTTAAAGCTGCAGCAGCAGCCATACCCAACCCGGCAGATATGGATGTGGACGAGTGACCAACCCCAAAAGCATCGTACTCACTTTCGAAAACATTCGGAAACCCACTTATGCCTTTAAACTTACGATTGGTATGAAACACATCGCGCCTGCCGGTTAAAATTTTATGTCCATAGGCCTGATGCCCCACATCCCATATAATCTTGTCCTCAGGTGTATTAAACACGTAATGCAGAGCAACAGATAACTCAACCACGCCCAGGCTTGCACCAAAGTGTCCCGGGTTGCACGACAGGGCGTCAATAATAAACTCTCGTAATTCATCACAAACTTGTGGCAAATTCCCTTCATCAACCTTTTTCAGGTCAGCGGGCGAATTAATCGAATCCAGCAAGCGGCTTGAGCCTTCCTTCATATTATTACTCTATGCTGATTTAAATTATGCTTCAATACGCATTTAACTGCGCAAAGATAATAAGAATGCTAAAATGAATATGTATTAATGCTTATTTACATTGGATGTTAATAAGCGAAACAGAAATACCCTCTAAGTCCAAATATATCAACACATACCAAGTTCAACATGTAATCAAACGGACTTTATCAGCTTGTTAGTATTGTCTTCTGCTCATCGTATTTCGAACTTCGAAAAGCACATTTACCACTTGCAATCGACTATACTAATCATATGAAGAAATTGAGTTCAAAAAACTAAGTGCTTTTGATTCAAAAGGTGGATACTAGCAACGTATTTACATGGCGGTTTCATGTATTTTTGCAATCTTTGAATGGAAAACAACGTTAATTTTAAAAGCCATAATTATGCCGTTTGGGTTACTAAAAATCCTAAGGCTAATATTTCATCTGAATAAAATGATAAACAATATGAAGTCCATCTTATTCCTTGCCGGATTCACACTTCTAATCTCAGCATGTGTTCCTTTAAAGCAGTTTGAAGAATTAAGTGAAGAGAATAATCAATTGGAAAACAAAGCCAATGAGCTTTCTAAAGATAACGATGCGCTTAAAGTTCAGAATCGGGAATTATCTGCCGATTTAGATCGTTTTAAAAGTAAAGTAGATCAGCTGCAGGAAGATTTAAAAAACCTGACGCAACAAAAAGAACGACTGCAACAACGTTATGACGATCTTAATCAGAATTACTCTCAAGCCCTGGAAGGACTCAAAAATAAAAGAGGTAGCTCTGTTGATAATAAACGACTATTGGAATATCTGCAAAAACTGCAGGAAGATCTGCAAAAACGAGAAGATGAGTTGGCACTGGCCGAACAAGCCATTAATGAAAAGAAACGTAGCCTTGAACTGGCTCAACAAGAACTGGATCAGGCGCAGGCCCAGTTAAACGAACAAAACAAAAGGCTGGTTGAGTTGGAGCAAATGCTTAAAGCCAAAGATGAAGCCATGCATGCTTTGAAAAAAACCATAAGTGATGCATTAACAGGTTTCTCTGGCGATGAACTACAGGTGCATATGAAAGATGGAAAAGTTTATGTTTCACTGGAAGAAAAACTTTTATTCCAATCGGGCAAGTACGAAGTTAATCAGCAAGGAAAATCGGCCTTAGTTAAAATTGCTACAGTTTTGGAGCAAAATCCTGACATCGATATACTTGTTGAAGGACACACCGATAATGTACCGTACCGCGGCAGTGGCGTATTAAAGGATAATTGGGATTTAAGTGTTAAGCGAGCAACTACTGTCGTGCGAATACTAATTGACAATAGTAAAATTGTACCAAGTCGCATCACTGCTGCTGGTCGAAGCAAGTACATCCCTGTAGTTGAAGGCAATACAAGTGCTGCTTTACAAAAAAACAGACGAACAGAAATAATTTTAGCACCAAATTGGAACGAAGTTCTAAAGCTTATTAATTAAGGATACATGGTAATCAGGGCATTTTTTATCGAGGCATGGGCCATTTTCAACGCCTTAACATGGTGCCGAATGATTAATGCCCTGAAAATTACTTCCTCTTATTTAATCAGCTACTTCACAAAAAAAGTAAGGCTTTCAGGCTTTCCAATGGCTTTTTCCATTGAACCAACGAGTATTTGTAATCTTCAATGTCCTGAATGTCCTACCGGAGCAAATCTTTTAAAACGCCCCCGAGGCATGATTGGTATCTCTCACTACCGTGATTTACTCGATCAGTTGGCTGGAAAATTAATCTACCTCAACTTATATGTTCAGGGAGAACCATTGATGCACCCTGAATTTGCTGATTTAGTGAAGATCGCCACTAGTCATAAACTTTACACATCCACCTCTACCAATGGCCATTTTATGAATCAAACACTGGCTACTAACTTGGTGAAGAATGGCTTAAAACGGCTTATCTTTTCAGTGGACGGAACAAGCCAGGAAAGCTACGGTTTATATCGTGTTGGAGGTCAGTTTGAAAAAGTTAAATCTAGTATTGAACAGGTTGTTGCCGCCAAAAAGGAGGCAGGTTCTCTGTATCCACTGGTTGTTATGCAGTTTCTGGTTTTTCAGCACAATGAGCATGAAGTGCCTGAAATTAAGAAACTGGCTCGTTCATTAAATGTCGATAAGCTGGAAATTAAAACGGCACAGCTAAACCATTTCGGTACAATGCGCCCCCCAATCAACGCGCGATACAGCCGATATGCCGACGAGTTGGGACAGATACTAAAGCGTAAAGAAAGAAATCGATGCTGGCGTCAGTGGCATTCGGCTACTTCTACCTGGGATGGCAATATTGCCCCGTGTTGTTATGATAAGGATGCGGATTATGCTATGGGCAATGCAGTAAATCATGATTTTGATAAAATCTGGCATGGATCAAAAAGTATTAATTTCAAGGATCAGATTCTAAAAAATCGAAGCCAGATTAACATCTGCTCTAACTGCCCGGAAGGCAAGCACCTGTTTTAACCAAACCATTCCTTCTTAACGCCACAATGCCATTTAATCACACTATACTTGCCGTTAATAAAACACAAGGCAAAATTTCGAAAAAATAAATAGTTTAACTGTTATAATTATTTAACTTTAGCAAGAATTCTAAAAAAAAGACCGTTGAATTTGCGCACAATATAAGGCCTTAAACAAGCGATGGGAAAAGTTACTAAGGCAAGATTATATCGAATACTGGATGTTTTTATACGAAGGAGGTTAGGCCCAACCACCTTGCGTGCAGGAGGTGGACTGCATTATTGGCGTGAACGTATTTTTCATTATTTCTCTATTGGTGTGATATTTATAGGTTTGGTAATGTACCTTTACCTGGGACTTTCATTTATCAAACAAGGAGAGTATGCCTACACAGTTTTTGCATCTTTCATCTTCTTCTCTGCTGTATTTGTTACAACGGTTCGAAGTTTACCATTCAAATTCAGGGTATCCTGGTTATTATTTCTGATTTACCTCATTGGTATATATTCGTTGCTCGAAAGTAACAACTCTGCTTTAGGCTTTGCCTTCTTTATATCCTATGCCCTATTATCGGGTATATTGGTTGGGCAAAAACGAGCCTGGATGTCAGTCATTACCATCTCGCTTGCGCTTGCTCTCATTGGCGGCTTGCTTTATAGCTCATTGATTACAATACCATTTAAGGCGACCATACCATTACAGGATTACATCAAATCCTCGCTAATCTTCCTGGTAATAACTTTGGTAACGCTGTTTCCATTAGTTAGTCTCATCAACGGACTTATATTTAATCTTGAGAAAGAAACCCGTTTCCGCAGACTGTTAAGGCGCGATCACGAAGATTTGACTTTGGCCAAGCGAAAGGCCGAAGAAAGTGATCATCTGAAAACAGCATTTCTGTCAAATATGTCGCATGAGATTAGAACCCCGATGAATGCCATTCTGGGATTCTCCAATCTACTTTCTCATCCCGATATCAGCATGACCGAAAAAGAGGAGTTTATCAATTTGATTCGCATCAATGGTAAAAACCTGCTGACACTGGTCGAAGACATCATCGACATTTCTAAAATTGACAGTGGTCAGTTACAGATAAAAAATGCGCCTTGTAAGCTGCATGAGTTAATGTTACAGGTGTATGAATCTTTTCAGGATGATATTAAACGCCGTGGTTTATTTAACCTTAAACTCTACTTGAAAGAAGGTGTTAGCGACGAAAACATTCGCATCTTAACCGACGAACATCGACTCAAACAAATATTGGTAAACCTAGTGGGCAATGCCGTTAAATTTACCGAGCGAGGATTTGTTGAGTTTGGCTACACTCAAGAAGATGATCAATTTCTTCGCTTCTATGTAAAAGACACAGGTATTGGCTTACCGCAAGGAAAAGAAAATGAGATTTTCGAGAGATTCTCGAAATTCAATAGCGATAAAGAACGCCTTTATGGTGGAACCGGAATCGGCTTATCAATTGCCAAACATTTGGTAACACTTATGGGTGGTGAAATTTGGGTTGAATCAGAACCGCTTGTTGGTACCACATTCTATTTCACGCTGCCTTACCACCGCTTGGCTGTGCCGGTAGGTTCACTGGAAGATAAAAAGGAACCGGTACGTGATTTTAACTGGGAAGGAAAAACATTTCTGGTTGCCGAAGATGAAGAAGACAACTTCAGATACATAGAAGTGGCATTGGCGCTTTCAAATGCGAGCTTAATCTGGGCTCGTGATGGAAAAGAAGCGGTTGATGTATTTAAACGAATTAATGGCATTGACCTCGTACTAATGGATATCAAAATGCCATTAATGGATGGTTATACTGCCACTCGCGAAATCAAAAACATCAGCAACGATGTTCCGGTGATTGCTCAAACCGCTTATGCCATGTCGGAAGAGAAAGAGAAATCACGCGAAGCCGGCTGTGATGACTACATTGCCAAACCCATCGGTTACGAAGACCTTTTGACGACCATCAACCGATACGTTCCAAGCAACGGAGACTAGTTTCCCTTTTTCTGAACTTTTTCACCTCCTTTTATTTATGCATACATAAGCCTATTAAACTGACACTTAAGTGCGGTAACAACTATTTATTTCGCATTAATTTTTAGCCTATTTGATACTTTAAACTACGTGTGGCATACAATTTAAATGTCATACCAATACAACAGTGAGAATGTTATCAGGGCCCGAAAAACATAAGCTGAAACTTGTATAACCTTTTAAATTGACAAGTTATGAAAGCGAAATATATTTTAATACTGATAGCCATTATATCAACCAGTTGTTCCAAATCTGTTTTAAGCGATATGGAGATAACTGATCCGCATCTTTTAAAAGTAAAAGTGAAGATTGAACAGAACCAATACGACGAAAGGGAAGTACAGGTATTAATAAGAGATAAAAACAACCGCCCTGTTGATCTATTGTCAGGAAAAGTTATTGTGAATGATCACATTGTATTGTTCGACAGAGCCGAAATTAACTCGGCAGGTGCAAGGGGATATATCTACCATCCATATAGTAATGAGCAGATATTTAAAATAACCATCTACTGGAATTCGTACGATTCACATACTTTTATATTAAGCCCGCAAAATGGCTGGCCGGGATTTGATTCACCAAGTTGTTCCTGTAGCTATGATCATGAGCCTGATTATTACTATGACAATTATTCATTAAAACCAGCGCCATTTTATGGTCACGAAATAAATGTCGTTTACAACATTATAAATTGGTAGCAATGTTGTAAACCAATTATACCAGCGAGAGAAAGGCCCGAAAGGGTCTTTTTTGTTTTTATCGGTTACAAGTGATGCAAATCAGGAGGAATGGTTGTAAATACTTTCACCTTTGCAAAAAAAGTAATCATGCTAGAAAGGTACCGGGCTCCTCTCCCATTAAAAGGTCGTATAGACAGCACAACCGACCCAGCGGCATTTAGGTGGCATCAGATTATAAAAGCCATCAACCTAAATGAGTCAATGGATATTGACAACAAGGTATTAATTATCTGCTTTCTAGGCTTTTGCTGCGACGAAGGTGTTAAGCGAAACATGGGGCGTTCGGGAGCTGCCAAAGGGCCTGCCAGCATACGACAGGAAATGGCCAACTGGCCGGCAAATTGCCTACCTCATGCACAACTTTATGATGCTGGCGATATAACCTGCTACGACGGCAATCTTGAAGAATCACAGGAGGAACTTGCTTTTGCTGTTCAAAAACTAATCTACTATGGCTTCTTTCCTATTTTGCTCGGTGGTGGGCATGAAATTGCCCTGGGACATTTTAATGGTATATTAAAAAGCACCCATAATGCACCGGCCATAATCAACTTTGATGCTCATCTGGATTTAAGACCGGTTATTGAAAAAGGTTCATCTGGAACCATGTTTAATCAGATTCAACAGATTTGTAACAGCGAGAAACAGGCCTTTAATTATTTATGTGTAGGTACACAGACTTATGCCAATACACAAAGTCTTTTTGCCAAAGCCGACGAGCTTGGTGCCGAATATATTCTGGCCAAAAACATCGATCCATCTACAAAAGACAAGGTAAAACAGCAAATTATCAGCTTTGTAAATGATAAGCCAACGGTTTATGTTACGATCTGTACTGATGTTCTTTCCGCCGCACATGCACCAGGTGTTTCGGCCGTTCAACCATTTGGATTAGATCCCGAGTTGGTTCTTTATTTTATTAAGGAAATTATTAAAACAGGTAAAGTTTGCAGCATCGATTTTGCCGAGGTATCTCCCCGTTTTGACGCGGATAACCGCACGGCCAAACTAATTGCAGTATATATTTACGCCGTAATTAATTCATTGATAGAAACGAAATCTAACCGATTGTACTAATCTCTAATAATTTATCAGCATCGAGTATCTCAATCTCACTGCAATGCATGGCAATTAATCCTTCTTCTTTGAATTTGGTCAGAATGCGAGTTGTACTTTCAACCGACATACTGGCCAGTTCAGCTAAATCCTTTCGGGTAAGTTGAAGCGGAAACTTATCGGTTTTATATATACGATTTGATAAGCATAACAAAACATCGGCCAGTCGACCATAAGTCTGCTTTTTAGTCAAGCAAAAGAATCGTCCATTAATAATCACCGAATTTTCGGCAAGCATACTTATCACTTGTCCGGCAAACTTGCCATTACTGCTAATTAAGCTTTTAAATGCACCAATCTCAATGAGCTTGACCGTCGAATCCATATACGTCTGCGCACTATAGGGAAAAGTATTGTTCCCCTCAAATAATGACGGTAGACCTATGATATTAACTGCTGGTAGTATTTTTAATATTAAGGAATCATTTCCGTTCTCGAGGTAAATCTTAGCCAGCCCTTCTTTAATAACCATTATATGCGAAGCGAAAGAACCTTGTTTACAAATGGTTTCACCACGTTTGTATTCTACCTCAACACTGTTTTCTTCTACAAAAGCAAGTTCATCTTTTGTAAGGTCATCGAAACAACATAAAGGATTTTCACCTACAGAACAACCATTATAAACAACTGATTTTGGCATAGCACTAACATTATGGGGTTAGACAAATATAATCATTCCACTTAAAATTCAATGAGCTCCAACCATGTTATAAAATATTATAATACACTACATATCAACACAAAACACACCCTACAACTTATACTAACACAATTTGGTTGTGTAATGATACATGAAATTATCCGGCTTGTTACGGTAATAACTGCGTAATGCATCATGTTTTTTCTTGATCTGTATCAGTCCAAATGCTTTTTCATTGACCGAGAAAGTCCGTTTTGTTGCTACCTAAATTATATAGAGAAAAAATTCTTCAAAGCTAATTTTGCTTCAAATCCAATTAGTATGAAGAATCAAGTCTCAAAATCAGTAGTTGCTATACTTGTCAGTTTCTTGCTCCCACTGGCTGTATTGCTTCTAACCGTCAAGGTGGCCGCTTACAAAAGCGATCCTGATCAGGTTAACGTAAAACTTAAGTCGGAGCATATTTCTTCAGTTGATCACTCACAGTTTGAGATCCTTCAGCAAGATTTTGAAACGCCCCATGACGTAACCGAGGCCTGTTTGTCCTGTCATACGGGCCGGGATGAAGAGATAATGGCTACAGCTCATTGGAAGTGGGAACGCGAAGAAGAAATTCCGGGAAGAGGTATTGTATCGGTTGGTAAAAAGAATCTACTCAACAACTTTTGTACAGGTGCTAATGGCAACAATGGATCGTGTATGCGATGCCACATTGGTTATGGCTGGAAAGATAAAACATTTGACTTTTCAGATAACCGCAACATTGATTGTTTAGTTTGTCACGACCAAACAGATACCTATTTTAAACAAAAAGGGCAAGGTGGCATGCCAGCCACTCCTGAAACTGCCAATGGTGCTTACCAGGTTCCTGACTATCCTTATGTTGCTCAGAATGTTGGTTTACCAAAGAAAAATAACTGTGGCATCTGCCATTTTTATGGTGGTGGAGGAAACAATGTTAAACATGGAGATTTGGAGGAAGCCCTCCTTTCCTGTACCAAAGATGTAGATGTTCATATGGCTGCTGATGGTCCAGACATGGCTTGTATTGATTGCCATACAACCGAACGTCATAATATAATGGGTAAATTGGTAACTACTCACGTTCTCCAATTTTTTCAAAATCATCTTTTATCGAAGGAAATGTGAATAAAATCACAGCTGTATGTTGATAACCAAGAAGCTTTCTGTGAATTTTAGATGAATTAAGGTGTGATCTTTGCGACATGATA
>JAOARW010000012.1 GCA_025210475.1 Carboxylicivirga sp.
TAAATGGTTCGAAGATTTAGGTTTGTATGATATGTCGAATAATTACGCTCTGTTGCAAAATTAACTTGAAACCGCCGTGTACGAGAGTACGCACGGTGGTGTGAGAGGGCGGGGGAGCAATCCCCCTACCTACTCGATTTGATTTGCAAAGGATGTATTTATTCGAATGATTAGATTCGAAAGATAGCCTCTTGGAGGCCAAATTATACCTATTGTTTCCCATTTTCAGCCTGTTGATGTTAAAAATCAGGTCGATGATGTGCTCCTTGTGGTCTATGGAAAAGCAAACAGAGCCGATGGAGCTTAAAACACAACCCGATTGAACGGGGAAGTTGGTCGATTGAAATAAAAAAATGACCCGCTTGAGCGGTGTTACTAAGCTCGGGATATTATACCAGATGTATGGCAACTCTAACCGTTTTACTATGTATACCGATTTAACCGGGTTAGAACTATTCAGATCAACTTGATTAAAATATATATACAAGACAAGGTTTATAATGTGTGATTCTCTGGATGGTATTTCCTTTATACAAAAACAGATAGCTGTAGTATAGAAATATAAATACTAATAATGAAAGGTATTAAATAATAAAATTTGACTTATGTATTAATTATTGTCGCCTATTTTATAGATTTGTTTGTTAATAAAGTGAAATAATAATATTTTAATTAAAACAACTAACCCTTAATGAAGAATTTATTACTAATAATTTTATTGCTGAAGGCAGTAAGCAGTTGGTCGCAGCAAATCGATACTACTTTTTTCAGTTTTAGTGGATGTAAAGTGGAGGATGCGAGTCAGGCATACCGCATGGTTTTAAAAACGCAAGACGAAGAAAAAATGCTACTCAAGGAGTACAATTATGTTGATGGTAAGTGGGAGCTGAACCCTAATTGCCAGACTGTAAAAGAAAAAAGTTCCGGTATATATTTAATTACTTATCATGGCGATGGAGGACTGAAGTATCAAACAAAACTGGAAGTTCAGGATACACTTGATTTTGGTTATTCAATTCGGGAAACAAAAAAAGGGGAGTGGGTTATTGGAGCTTATACTAAGCAATTGTTTCCCCCAATATATCATGGAGATTTCGCTTATTATGATTATTTAAGTGGAGTCAGCAATAGCTTTTATATTGATAATATGAAGTATGAGTCAATTTATCGCCTGATGTATGAAAATGCCACTGGAACATATGATACTCTGACTTACAAAAAAGTTAAAGAATGGCCTAAGTACCCGGGGGGCTATTGGCAACTTAAAAAAGACATGGCCAAACAGTTTGATAATTTACCCGAAGGTATCGGAAGTGCTTTGCCAGAAAGATACAGCCTTGTTTTGGAGATAGATGATAAAGGGTATCCAAGTAGGTTTAAGGTGATGAATAGCAGTAATGGGCATTCAATTCCTATGCCTGTTGAGTATTTCAGTTTCGATCGACGATGGATTCCTGCCTGTGATTCCATTGGTCCGATCTCCTATACCTTAACTGTCTCATTGGGTAAAGAAGTGTCAGTTGAGGCTGAAGAAGGTAATTTTATCATGCCTGAATATCCGGGAGGAGAAGAAGGGTTACGTAAATATATTGCGACGAATGTTAATTATCCGGTAATTGCTCAGGAGAACGGTATTCAGGGGCAGGTAGTGGTTAACTTTGTGGTTAATGATAATGGATATGTTATGCAAGTTTCGTTTCTAAAAAGAGTGGATCCCTACCTTGATGCTGAAGCCAAACGGGTTGTTGAGAATATGAAACAGTGGAAACCAGGCTATGTTGATGGAATTCCAGTAGATGTTGAAATGACAGTTCCCATTAATTTTGTGTTACAATAGTATTACTGAGCCTTTAAAATATTGAATGAAAGCCGAATTTAATGAATCAGATTTGGCTTTTATATTATTAACCTTCGCTTTGTAATCCTATGGGAACTCAGGTTATTAGCTCATTACTTTATCTGGTTTGAGAAATGCAATGGTAAAGATACTGCCTTTGCCAACGGTGCTATCAACTTGTATTTGTGCATTGTTCTTTTCAGCCAATTCTTTGCAAAGCAGAAGCCCCAGGCCAGTGCCGGGTTCATTATTGGTGCCCGGGGTTGAAATGTTACTTTCGATATTAAAGAGATTGCCGAGTTGTTGATCAGTCATGCCAATTCCGGTATCTTCAATTTTCAGAAAATCTGATTCACCATCACTTTCCGAAGAAATGGTGATTGTACCTTCATTGCTGGTATACTTAATGGCATTGGACAACAAATTACGCACAATGGTTTTAATCATGTTGCTATCCGCACAAACGGTTACGAGGGGATCAACCCGGTTGACCAGATTAATTTGTTTGTGGGAAATATTATGGGCCAGTAAAGCTTCGGTTTCAAACACAACGGAATTTAAGCGGATAGGCGTAAGCTCTTGCTTCATCAGTTTGTTTTGCTGTTTCGACCAATCCAGAAGATTACCAAGTAAATCAAGCCCCTGATGTGCCGAATGCTGAATGGTTCTTAAAATGCCCTTAATGTCATCTTTCGAATGTTCAGAATAATCCGATAATATTAATTCGATAATGGATGATTGTGCCGAGAAGGGGGATTTTAAATCATGCCCGATAATGCTAAAGAGTTTATCTTTGGTGAGATTAGCCTGTTGTAGTTCTTCTTTTTGCTGTTCAATCAGCGCCTTTTGGTCGGCAAGTCTTTTATTGAGTTGTTTCTCTTTCCTTAATTGAAGAATGGCTAATTCCTTTTTTTGTTTCTCAAGCGCCAGGTTTAATTCGGAGCTCTTTCGAAGATTAACCGTAGTCAGGTGCTTGTGGTTGATCCGATTTATCAATTTTGGAATGCTGTATAAAAAATACCCCATTACCAAAAAATAAGCACTTTTATATATTTGACCAGCCCAATCGGCCGAAGCAACCTGATCCAGAAGTTCAGGTTGTATGTATGGGGATCGAATGTAGTAAATCAGATTAAAACAAAAGACAGAATAGACTGCAGAGAAAAATACCAGGCGTTTGTCGTACCTCAGCACCGAAAGTAAAATGAGCACCGGATAAAGAAATACCGAGGCTGCCGTTGTAACGGCTATTGGTTTAAATAAAAAGGAGTAATTAAAGATATGCACGCTTAGAATACTGATATCTATTGTGGCAGATAAAAAACGAATCCAGGTCGCACTACCGTACTGGCGTAATAGTATATTTAAAATTGCATTGTAAAAGATGTAAATACTTGCCAGTAACAGTGATGTTATCGCACGATCAGTATCGCCGGAATAGTAGATGTATCCGATAAAAACCAGAATTAATGCTATCAGCACCCATCTGAACTTAATGACCTCTTGTTCTCCCCAAACAGCGTCTTCTTTAAAAAGCTCAGAAAACTTTTTGGTATTAGGTTTATCCATACTCAATTGTTGAACAGACAAAAATAGATTAAATTTAATGATCGTCAATAAGTACTTAGTTGAAATTAGAAATATTTAAAAAATGCTGGTTGACAACCTGAATTCTCCATATAAATTTGGTTATATCCTGTTCAAAAACAATATTTGTAACAATCTTCTTTTATTTCATACCAATTACTAACTATATGCAGGCATTAAACGAGTTTTTAAAGTTAATTGATTCATTCATTGGAGGACATGTTTGGTTTGTACTGTTCTTGTTACTCACAGGTGTATTTTTTACCATCTATCTGAAGTTTCCTCAAATCCGTTACTTTAAATATGCCATTAGAATTGTTAGGGGTAAATTTGATAAAGAAGATGATGAGGGGGATACCTCGCATTTCCAAGCCTTAACCACGGCGCTATCGGGCACTGTTGGAACAGGTAACATTGCGGGTGTAGCTTTTGCAGTGCATTTGGGAGGTCCTGCAGCACTTTTCTGGATGCTGGTAACCGCTATGTTTGGTATGACCACAAAATTTGTGGAGGTAACGCTTTCGCACAAATACCGTGAGAAAGCACAAGATGGTTCAATTGCTGGTGGGCCGATGTATTTTATGCGCAAACGCCTTAATATTAAAACATCTTCGGGTAAGGTCATTAAAACAGGTTACTGGATTGCCGGAATATTTGCCGTAGCAACGATTCTTTCATCTTTTGGAACAGGAAGCCTGCCTCAAATTAATAGTATTTCTAACTCCTTGTTTGCCACGTTCGGTATTCCACATATGGTAACCGGATTGGTTCTGGCAGTTTTATTGGGCTTTGTAATTATTGGTGGGATTAAACGAATTGCTAAAGTTACCTCCCGACTGGTACCGGCTATGGCCTTGATCTATTTTATCGGGGCGATGGCGGTTATATTGTATAACTATGAGAATATCTGGCCTTCACTTCAAGCTGTGGTGGGCGATATTTTTACCGGTTCATCTGCTACGGGTGGATTTTTGGGCGCCAGCATTGCCTATGCTTTTAACCGGGGGGTTAACCGTGGATTATTTTCCAATGAAGCAGGACAGGGGTCGGCACCAATTGCTCACGCGGCAGCCAAAGCTCACGAGCCTGTATCAGAAGGTTTAGTAGCCCTTCTTGAACCATTTATTGATACCATTATAATCTGTACATTAACCGGATTTGTATTGTTATCATCAGGTGTGTGGAGCGAGAAACTCGAAAACCGGTTCCAATTATCCGATTTGGAGGTCATCAATACCATAAATATAAGTGATACAAATGAAGCGGATCGTGCAAAGCTAGCTCAGCACATTAGTGGTGAAAAAACAATTGATCCTTTTAATGGCCAGTTAAATATTGAGAACGGACATATAAGTTCACCTGTATCTATTATTCATGCTCGTTCATTGGCCGAAGAAGTTGTGGTGAAGCAAGGTGATGGTTTATACACCGGTATTTTGGAAGTTGTTGATGGTAAAGTTCAGGTAAAAGATGAAGAGTTGACTTTAATGGAGCGGATTAAGGCTCAATTCTCACAATCCTCAAATAATAAAATAATCATTGAAGGAAAATCCTTAATTCATAGTGCACCCTTAACGGCAGTGGCTTTTACAAAAAGTTGGTTTGGCAAATGGGGCCAATACATTGTATCCATAGGCTTGTTGTTATTTGCTTTCTCAACAGCCATTTCCTGGTCGTATTATGGCGATCGGGCAGTGACTTATTTATGGGGATCAAAATATGTATTGTGGTATCATTTTATTTATGTAATTGGCTTTTTTGTAGCTTCTTTTGTGGATACAACCATTATCTGGACATTATCGGGCATTACCATTGCACTGATGACTATACCTAACTTATTTGGTTTACTGGTTCTGCACAAAGAAATGAAATCAGATGTGAAACTTTTCTGGGGCGAATACAAAGAGCGTTTTCCTGAAGAGAAGAATGTTCCCCGCGACTAATGTAAATGCAGGAGATAAAACAAATACAATCCAGGAGGGAATTTGAAGAGTTCTTTCAGCGGCATCATGCCGACCTTATTCGCTATGCCAAAAAATTCGTTTATCGTACCGATGTGGCTTCGGATATTGTTCAGGAAGCATTTGTCAAATTGTGGGAGAATCGATCTCATATTATCGCCAATGTGTCCATTAAGGCCTATTTGTTTAAGGTGGTCTATAATTTATCATTAAATCACATCGAACAGCTTAAAGTGCGCAGCCAGCACCATGAGTCGATTTATGAGGAGCTGCGTGATATGGAAGTTGATTATTATCGTGATGAACGAAGTATTTTGCAGGAAGAACGAATTGAAAGTGTTCGAAAAATGATTCGCGATTTGCCAAGTCAGTGTCAGGAAATAATCGACTTAAGTCGTTATCAGGGATTGAAAAATAAAGAAATTGCTAAAAAATTAGATCTTCCCACACGAACAGTGGAGACGCGTATTTATCGATGCATAAATAAGTTACGGGAGTTGGTTAGCAGTGCTGTTAAATAATTTTCACTTTTTTTATCAATAGTTGACGTAGTTTTAGGAATTCACCTGTCTTTAATACAGAACAAAGACACATGAAGGAACTAAACGATATAGAAAACCTGATTATTAAAAGCCTCGATGCTACTGCCAACGAGGATGAATTGAAGGTTTTAAAAGATTGGATCGAAGCATCGGAAGATAATAAACGACATTATTTCCAATTTAAAGATGTTTGGGATGCCAGTGACGAGCTGACTGATCTGAAGAATAAAAATAATTGGAACAAGCTTCAAAAAACCATCGACCGTCCTGTAATAAAATGGGGAAGAGAGTTAATAAAGGTGGCTGCAGTAATGGCTTTAACAGCTTTGGTAAGTTATGCTTTATTTAATTTTCCCAATGAGGTGGAAGATACAATTGCACTATCGAAGGTGGTTGTTCCCAATGGTTCCAAAACCACGGTTCACCTAGCTGATGGAACCACCGTTTGGTTAAATGCGGGTTCAGAGCTGGTATATCCGACGGTTTTTAACAAAGAATCACGGAATGTAGAGCTAAAGGGTGAAGGTTACTTTAAGGTAAGTCACGATGCTGAACACCCTTTTATGGTTTCGGCAGGCGAGATCGAAGTAAAGGTGTTGGGAACCGAATTTAATGTAATGGCCTATCCCAATGCCGGTAAAATTGAAACAACCCTTGTCGAAGGAAGTATTTATCTGAATAAAAAAGGGGCTACAGCTAACAGTGGAATTACTCTTAAGCCAGGTCAAAAAGTCACTTTTGTGAGTGGTCAACTGGAAGTAGCTGCTTCGGATATGGCCTTGGATATAAGTTGGATGCAGAAAGGATTCAATTTCCAAAAGGCTCCTTTTGATAAGATTGTTATGCAATTGGAACGATGGTACGATGTTGATATCGTTTATAATTCAAAAACTTTTAAGGATTTAACCTTTACCGGGAAATTCAGAAATAACGAAACAATATGGCAGGTATTGGATGTTATCAAAATGACAACACCAATTGATTACAAAGCCAGGGATGGGAAAATATATGTCAATCTTATAAACGAATAGCCTATGAGATAGGATCACACACAAAAGAAAAAGACCGGCTTGATGCGGCAACATCCTTCCGGTCAGATAAATTTAAAACAAGTTTAAAAGTAAATCATTCAAAAGTATGAAAAAAAATTTGAATGGCATGAGACCTGTCGTGTCATGCCTTAACCCAAAATTTTGGAAGATTATGAAACTGACGATAGTTTTAATGATTTTCGGAATGGTTCAGGTTACTGCAAATAGTTATTCGCAGAACGTGAAACTTAACCTAAAACGAGGACAAAATACATTACAGTATGTATTTAATGAGATCGAAAAGCAATCGACCTTCACTATTTTTTATCAGGATGATCAGGTTAACCTTGACAAAAAAATAGCACAAGATTATGAAGGTGGTCAACTGTATGAAGTACTTGACAAAGCACTTGAAGGAACAGATTTGACTTATAAAATTAATGATAAGATCATTATTATTTTAGCAGAAAAACCAACTGTTGAAGTGGTTCAGGATGCAAAGCAAACCATCAAAGGAAAAGTGATTGGAGTAGATGGTGAACCACTTCCGGGTGTGAACGTTTTTATTGAAGGCACAACCACTGGTACCATAACCAATATTGATGGTGAATATGAACTGGATGTTGAAGGAGACCAAAATGTTGTATTTTCATTTATTGGTTATCAAACACAAATTATTGCGGTAAGTGGAAGAACACAGATTGATATCACATTGGTTGAAGAATCAATTGGTTTAAATGAAGTTATTGCCGTAGGATATGGTGTTCAAAAGAAGAGTGATCTGACAGGTGCTGTGGCCAGTGTGAAGAGTGATAAGCTATCAAAATTAGCCGTGTCAAACCCGGCCGAAGCTTTACAAGGTCGCATGGCTGGGGTAAGTATTACTTCCATTGGTGGAGGTCCTGGTGCAGGAATGGATATAAAAATTCGTGGAGCCAGTACCTTAAATAACAATGCTCCTTTAGTAATTATCGATAATGTACCAGGTAGCTTATATATGCTTAATCCTTCGGATATTGAATCGATTGAAACATTGAAGGACGGTGCTGCTGCTGCTATTTATGGTACAGAAGCGGCCAATGGTGTTATCTTAATCACTACTAAGAAAGGAAAAGAGGGTAAACTGGTTGTTGATGTATCAGCCAAGTGGGCTAATCAGGTACAAACATCTGAGCTTAACATGGCTAACTCGGAACAATATATGAAGATAGCCAACATGATGTACGATAATAACCCAGATGAATCAAAACCTAAATATTTAACTGAACCCTATTATTACGATACAGATTGGTTAGGTGCTGTTTTTAGAGAGGCCCCAATGCAGGAGTATAACGTAAGTTTCAGAGGAGGAACAGAAGCCGTGCAGTATTATGTATCTGCAGGTTGGTTAGATCAGGAAGGAACAATCATTGGCACAGATTTTCAAAAGGCTAACTTACGCTCTAAGGTTGATTTTAAAGGTGAGTGGTTAAATGGTGGTATCAATATCAGTTATAACGAAACAGATCAGGACAGGCGTTCATTAAGTATCAAGGAAGCCTACGAAATACTTCCAATGGTACCAATTTATGATGATTCACGCGAAGATGGTTTCGGTTATCCTAACACCGATGAATTGGGAATGCCAGCCAATAATAATCCAGTAGGGCGTGAGTATTTTATAGATAGTCAGTATCGCGATGAGTATTTAACCGCTAATGGATACTTAACTTTTGATATTATGGAAGGATTAAACTTCCGTTTTGAGGCTGGTCTTAATAATAGTAACAGACATTCGTTCTCGCATAATCCATCTTATAATATTAATGACAAGCAAGAAGTATTTTACCCATATGTAGGCGAGCAGCGTTATAATTGGCGAGAAGTTAACATCAATAATATTTTAACTTACGACAAAACGTTTGGTAAACATAAAGTTGGTTTGATGGCAGGTTATATTACCAAGAAATCAACAACTGACTATGTTTTTGCAAGTATAAGAGGTGTTAAAGATGTTTACAGTGCAGAATTGAATGAGGATGGAGATGGTGCTGTTTTAATCAAAGATGAGGAACCAACAGGTTTTCTTGATGAATACTTCAATACTTTAAACTCAGGAATGGATGGAACAAAAGACGTTGAAGGGACAAGAACAGAATATACCCGAGCATCTATTGTCGGTCGTATCAACTATTCATACAATGATCGTTACTTAATTCAGGCCACCATTCGTCGTGACGGATCTTCTAAGTTTGGACCTGATTCTCGATATGGAACCTTCCCATCTGTTGCTTTAGGATGGCGTTTGTCTGAAGAAGGTTTTATGCAGAATCAAGATGTTTTGAGTAACCTTAAGTTAAGAGCAAGTTACGGTATTCTTGGTAACGAAGGTAGTTTAGGTTTGTATAAATATTTACCATTAATGAGTAGTTATACTTCTGAATTTGGTTCGTACTCACAAGGCTCAGGCGAAACTGTTTGGACAGGTACCATTTCGCGTGATTTGGAGAACAGGGAGTATCGTTGGGAGAAAACAGCAACAATGAACGTTGGTGTTGATTTCGGATTCTTTAATAACAAATTATCCGGTGCTCTTAACTACTACGATAATAAAACGACTGACATGTTGGTTAATAAGCCAATTCCTCCTTCAGCAGGACTTAAAACGCCAACTGTAAACTTTGGCGAAATGGTTAACAGCGGTGTTGAAGTTGAGTTAAATTACCAAAACAGAATTGGTCAAGTGGATTATACTCTGTTTGGTTCTGTGAGTACTACCAAAAATGAAGTAACTAAAATGGGTACAGAGGATGAAAGTATCCCAGGTGCAGCATTAAATTACACTGAACATTTTGCTCATCAAACTCGCGTAGGTTACGCCCTTGGTTCATATTGGTTGTATCAGATGGATGGCATTTTCCAAAGTCCGGAAGAGGTAGCTGCTCATACTAATAGCGAAGGAAAACCAATTCAGCCAGATGCTCAGCCAGGAGATATCCGTTTCCGAGACGTGAATGATGATGGAGAGCTTACTCCAGATGATAAAGTTTTTAGTGGTGTTGGTATACCTAAGTATAACTTCAGTTTCAGTATCGATGCATCTTACAAATCATTCGATTTATCAATTTTAATGCACGGTGCCGGAGGACATAAAATCTACAATGGTAATCGTTATTACTATGAGTCGATGCGCACTAACCGTAATATGTTTGCATCAACTTTAAATGCCTGGAGACCGGATAATACCAATACAAATATCCCAAGAGCTGTTATTGGTGACCCGAGTCAGAACAGTCGTGAATCAACTCGTTTTCTTGAAGACGGTGATTTTATGAGGATTAAAAACATTCAATTGGGTTATACTTTACCTCAGGATTTAACGCAACGTATTAAGGTTAATAAAGCACGTATTTATGTGAGTGGACAGAATTTATTCACTTTCACAGATTATTCAGGTCAAGATCCTGAAATCGGAAGAAGCGATGTATGGAGTCCTGGCTTAGATACAGCTTTATACCCGATATCTAAGATGTATATCGTAGGCGTTCAAATGAGTTTCTAACCCCCAAAAGAATAAAACAATGAAGAAATATATATATTATAGCTTATTAGCAATATTGCCGTTCACTTGGGGCTGTGAGGATGATTTCCTTACAACAACACCCGATGACAAGTTAACTGTAGAGGCATTTTATAGAAATGTAACTGATGCAGAAAGTGCATTGGCAACTGTTTATGCACAAATTGGTGCGGCAGATCGTTGGGATGTAACTGAAGTAAACTTTGTGGTTGAGCATTTCCGTTCTGATATGTGTATGCCAGGACCGGACCGCTATGCGGATTGGACTGCCATTTCAACATTTACAAATACCGCTGGTAATTCACGTTCAACGGTTTATTGGGAAGATGCTTATCGTGGCTTGAACCATGCGAACCAAGTGATTGAAAAAGTGGGAGGAATGACAGATGATAAAATTCAACCCGAAGATCGTGAAAGGATTGTAGCTGAGGCTAAATTTTTAAGAGGATTCTTACATTTTCGTCTTCTAAATAATTGGGACAAAGTAATACTTCAGGAAGCAGCCCCAACTAGTGAAGAAGATTTAGCAAAGCCTTTGAGTGAACGAGAAGCCGTTTGGGCTTTAATGGAGCAGGATTTTAAAGATGCTGCTGAAGTATTGCCTGTTGCCCACGAAAAATCAAAATTGGGCCGTGCAACAAAAGGAGCTGCAATAGCTTTTCATGGTAAAGCATTATTACATCAGGGTAAATTTTCCGACGCAGCCAAGGAGTTCAAAAAGATTGTGGAAGATGGTGTCGCCAGTTATGATTTGGTTGATAACTTCATGAGTAATTTCGATGGCTCGAACGAGAACAATACGGAGTCGGTATTCGAAATTCAATACTCTTCAGTTCGTGTTAATGGACGCCACATAGGCCATGTAACAGGTAAATTTACCTCTGCCCCAGAGACTGGAGGTTGGGGTAATATTGAAGCAACACAAAATATGGTTTCTGAGTTTAAATCGGAAGGCATGATTGCATCAACAGGTAAATATGACTCGCGCCTATATGCTACATTGTTTTTTGATGATCCGGATGTAGATGTTTTTGGACAAAGTTTTGAAGAGGTTTTTGGTGTTGGTTCAGAAAGAGCAATTTTTCGCAAATTTACTTTAAGCAATATTCCGGAAAATGAGAATACAGCCTGGTATTCATCGCAGAATGTACCAGTTATGCGTTATGCTGATGTTTTATTAATGTATGCTGAAGCTCTAAATGAATCGAGCACTGTAGAGGCAGCTAAACCATTTATTGACGAAGTGCGAGAAAGAGCGGATATGCCGGCATTACCAACAGGATTGAATCAGGAACAAATGCGCAGTCGTATTATGCACGAAAGAGCTGTAGAGTTGGCCTATGAAGGTCATCGATTCTTTGACTTGCGTCGTTGGGGTACTTCTGTTTTGGATGATAAGATGAAAAATAGTGGAAAGCCAGGTGCCGATAATTTTAAATTGGATTCGCATGCTTATTTCCCAATTCCAGAATCGGAAACCAATTCCAATGGAGCTTTATAAGAAATAATCATTTGGAGTTACATCGGGTGACTCCATAAAAAATTAAACTATGAAGACAATAAAAAAATCTATATTTCTACTGTTCATTTTGCCCTTGTTTGCTGCATGTGAAATGGATGGTTTATTAGAACTAGATCAGCAATCCTCAGTGATAAAATTAGATAACTCAGCTTATTCAGCCAATTTTTTGGTTGTTGATGGAGAGGTTACAGAAACACAAGATAAAGTATACTTTGAAACCTTTGGTAAGGTATTACCTTATGATGTTAAGATAAATTTCAAGATTGATGATACTGAAACAACAGCAAGTCCGGATATGTATCAAATTGAATCAACATCGGTTACATTACCAGCCAACCAATCAAAGGTAGAGTTACCAATTACTCTTATCCCTGAAGAATTACCCAATGGGGATATGGTTAAAATTGTATTCTCAATAACTAGTGTAGATAATAATTTGCGTATGCATCCTGAAGCATCAACATTGAGCATTCAAAAAGCTCAGTTTGATATTGCTCAATTTATTGGGAAATATGATTTTAAAGGAGATGGCTGGGTTCGTGATTATGGCGAGTTAAGACGAACAGACGATCCTTTTGCCTATGAAATGTATGGGTTTTGGGGTGTTGAGACTTGGATGCCCTGTAAATTAGATATCTCAAATCCTGATGCAATAAAGCTTATTTTTCCAGCAGGTGATAAGCTTTCAGATGGATGGGACTCTAAAGGTGATTGGTGGTTTGCTCGTGATTGTATAGGAGTATTGGATTATGAAAATTCAATCATTGACTATATTCAATTCGACTATAAAACCGATGATGGAACTACAGGTTCTTTCCCATGGTGTGAAGAAACTTGCCAGATGGTTAAAAAATAATTTAGTGTGTGATTTGGATTTATATTTGATACGGGCCCGTTTCGGCGGGCTCGTTTCGCATTTAATTAGAATGACTATTTTTACAGAATGACTTCATACATTGTTATCGCATTATTTGCCATAGGTATTGGCATTGGATGGTTTCTGCGTGATAAAGAGAAAACCCGCAAAAACATTGATACGGCTGTTACTTGGTCGGTTTATTTGTTATTATTTCTTTTAGGTATCTCTGTGGGTGTTAATAAAGATATCATCAATAACTTCTCACAGATAGGCTACCAGGCTTTCTGGCTTACCTTTGGAGCGGTGGCTGGCAGTGTGCTGATTGCCTGGGGAGTATACCATTTCTTTTTCAAGGTTAAAAACTAAGATAAGTCATGAAGGGAAGTTTAATCATATTGGCATTTTTTGCTGTCGGATTGGCCGGAGGGATTTACGATATTTTTCCGGAGTGGTTGTTGAATGAGGACTTAACCACTTATGCTTTGTTTGTTCTAATGTTTTTGGTAGGAATCAGCATTGGTAGCGATAAAAATGCTTTTTACATTTTGCGAAAACTCAATTTCAAAGTGATATTGGTTCCATTAAGTGTTGTAGTTGGCAGTCTGGTAGGCACGTCGCTTATTTCAATTATCTTGAGCGATATCAATGTTAAGGAAGCCATGGCTGTAGGCGCCGGTTTTGGTTATTATTCTTTGTCAAGTATTTTTATCGGTCAGCTGCATAGTCAAGAACTGGGAGTCATAGCATTGTTGTCAAATATTTTTCGCGAAATCATTACCTTATTAGCAGTTCCATTGCTGGTTAAGTATTTTGGCAAGTTAGCTGGCATTGCAACAGGAGGAGCCACTGCTATGGATACTACATTACCGATTATCGTTAAGTTTACCGGTAAAGATTATGGTATCATCGCCATTTTTAGTGGAATTGTTTTAACCATTTTGGTACCTGTATTGGTAACCATGATACTTGAGTTTCTATAATAACCAAGGGAGTTGAAAATTTACTGATCAACTCAATGTAATATTGGTATTATAAGCAAGTCCAAATCAACTAATGAACTTAAACTTATTAGGATGCAAAAAGTACTACTTATTTGTTGTCTGCTGCTGTCTGTAACCTTTTTATACGGACAGACCGAATACGTTATCGGATCGCCAATTTGTCCGTCGCCTATTGAAGTTATTGATGCCAATGGCGAAAAACAGACTTTATTCCCAGGAGGTGATAATACCTTTCATTATTTACTGACTGAAGAAAACTTACCATGTATAAAAGTTGGCAATCAATATTTTTACGCAAGTTATAAAGATGGAAAAGCTGAAGCTTCAAATTATAAGTTAGGAGCCATCAGATCGTCAGTGGCTAAAGAACAATTACAAGCACAATTTTTAGCTCATCAGAATCAGATGCAGAAAGTGCAAAAACGATTAAAAGCAATGCATCTAACGCCATCGGTAAAATCCATTGGTGAAATTAATATTCTTTTAATTCTGGTTGAGTATTCCGATAAGGCTCATACCACATCTAAAGCAGCCATCGAAGCGATGTTTAATGAACCAGGCACTGCAGAGCAAGCCGGATTTAAGGAGTTTTATCAACGCGCTTCGCATGGAAGGTTAAATGTAAATGTTGATGTGGCTGGTTGGTATAACTGTGGCCAGCCCTATAGCAATTTTTCCGAGTCGAAAGGCATGTATTTAACCGGTAACCTGGTCCGAAAAGCTGTTGATGCAGCCGAAGAAGATGGCATTGACTTTTCGAAATATGATAATGATGGAGATGGTAAAGCCGATGCGATTATGGTGATGCATGCCGGTTTAGGTGCTGATCATCGGGGTGAAGAGCAATACATTTGGCCACATTCGTGGAGTTTGTCAAGTACCGTTGAAAAAGCAGTAAACTACGATGGAGTTCGTGTTGATCCTTATGTAATAGCATGTGAACGACGGGTGTACAGTGGCGTTAATCAAGCGGCCGGAATCGGAACATTCGCCCATGAGTTCGGACATGCATTGGGCTTACCAGATATGTACGACGGAACGGGTAAATCAAATGGTTTGGGACATTGGGCAATGATGTCGGCCGGATCGTGGCTTGATGGCGGTTACCGACCTTCTAACTTTTGTGCCTGGTCGCGATACAACCTGGGTTGGGAAGAACCAACTGTTATTTCTTATAATGATGTGGGAACATACACGCTTGCTTCCATGAATCAGGAAGCCGATCAATTGTTACGAATTAATACCAAGAGTGATGATCAGTATTTTTTGATTGAAAACCGGCGGGCAGAGTTGAATGATGTTCGTCAACCAGCATCAGGACTGGCCATCTATCAAATATCAAAAAGCAAACTGGCACTGGAGCGCAGTATTAATGATAATCGCGATTTTCCGGCCATCCGCCTGCTTGAAGCCGATTTTAATAAGAATGGTGGATTATACGGTGCTAAAGACCGGGGTGTGGCTGCCGATTTGTTTGCCGGCGATGATGAAACAATCACTGTTGGTGCTGCTACAAGTCCTTCAACCAATTTATTTAATGGTCGTTCTTCAGGTGTTGAGTTATCGACCCTTACCCTGGAAGATGATTATCGATTTTCGTTTCGCGTAGAAGGGCCTGTACCATTAATCTCTTGGTCCAATAAAGTGTTTAAGGAATCGCCTTTAAACGATGGCTCCATTAATGAAAGTATTCGCGTGCAATTGGAGGGAGATGAGTTTGTTTACAATAATGGAGTTTTACCATCCGAAGCCTGGCAGGTAAGTAATTTGCCAGAGGGCTTTAGCATAGTTTTTAATGAGCATGATGCTACAACGCTTGATATTGAGCTGGAGGGTTATGCAACCAATCACGAAAGTGATAATAACATTAGTAACCTGATGCTTTCATTTACCGACGCTGCTTTTAAAAGCCTTGGCCGAGAGGAAATTCAAAGTTCAGAAGGCAATGCTTTAAGTTTGAAATTTCTTGATGAAGAAGCAGGTATTCGTTTGTATATGGAAGACTTTGAAGGAGTAACTCCACCCGAAATGCCGGCAGGATGGGAGCGGCCTGATGCCAGCAATGGCTCTGCAACTCACTGGGAAACGGTTTATGGTTCCAACCACACCACAGGAGGTTCAATAGGGGTTCAGTTCTACGATAAGAATGCAGATAATAAATCGTTTTGGCTAATCAGTCCTTTAATTGACCTGAAGGACTATAACAATGTTTCTTTATCATTTTGGCAGAAGTTCGACCTGAAGGGAGATGCTAAAAACAAAGTGGCCATATCTACTGATAAAGAAAACTGGACAACCATATACGATGATCACCCGGAGAAAAACGATCAGTGGGAAGAAGCGACAGCTGTCATTCCAGATAAGTTTTTGGGTGAGTCAGTCTACCTCGGGTTTTGCATTTACGAAGAGCAGGCTTGGGGCTGGTTCTGGGACGATGTGAGTTTGGTTGTGACAGATAATAATGCCATTTATGAAATTGAAGCTAAAAAAGATCTGATAGCGAAGTACGATGATGTATTGCAAACAATATCGGTTACTTCTCCCAAAGAACCTGCATACATATCTGTGTATAATATATCTGGTCAAAGAGTAATGCAGCGGAACAACACAAAACAGGTGTCAGTAAGTCAGCTTACCAGTGGCATTTATATTGTTGAGATTCGAATGAAAGATAATAGCGTTAACATCATTAAATTTAAAAAATAGGCAATGTTATTCAACTGCCCCCGAACTTAGTTTTGGGGGTAGTTTAGAGTTATTAATAATTGCGTGGAATTGGATTGATTGCCGAGCGGAGCCGAGGCATTATTCTGATACCTTTTTTTCTGAAGAGGTGTTGTTATTGCATTTAGCGTATTTATGTAATAAGTCGATTCTATTTTCGATTAAAGCCCGTTTCTTTTTTTTACTCCATTTTTGAACTTGCTTTTCTCTAAGAAAAGCGTCTCTTATATTTCTAAATTGTTCTAAATAAACAAGTCTAACCGGTAATCGATACTTTGTATAGTTAGCACCATTACCTGTTTGATGTTCAAACAATCTTCGATCAATATCAATTGTGCTCCCTGTATAAAAGGAACCATCATTGCATTGTAGGATGTACATATAAGCAAAGTTCATGTTCAATTGGTGCTGATTTCGGTTTATTGGCTTGTTGAAAAAGTTAAACTAAACTTACTTCGGCTACGCTCAGTAAGCAGTTGTAGGCAGCAACAGTGAGTGACCATTGACCCAATTACAAAAGCAAAACTAATCAGAACCAGATACCTTTTCTTTATCCATTAATTTAAACTCCATCAGTACTTTACCATCTTTTGATAAGCGCAACAAATCATTATCGAGTTGAAATTCAAGAGGCTGTTGCAAAATTTGAAAAAACTCGTTTTCGGGTACGCCATCGCAATACATTTTTGTGGAGAAAATTTTATCGAAAGCCATGGTTTTTCCTTCTACTTTTACTTCGCCACCAAAAGAATTACAGCCTCCGTTACCACCCGTTTTATTTTCGGCCATATTGATGATTAACTGTGGCGTTTTTTGGCTAAAACCAGCATCGGCAAGTGATTGACCTTTAAACTTCGTTAATTGCCAGATGTTGCCTTCTACAAATTGTTCTTCAGCTGTTTTTTGTGTGTTTTTCTGGGCGCTGCTTGTGTTTTGTGCACTCTTACAACTGATCATAAATCCCAGTGCAATGATGCCAATAAATAGTTTCTTCATTTTAATTTATTTTTATTTAGTTTGGTTATTTTAGACAATAAATATCGTGCCAATATTAATTTGCAATTTAAATAATCAAAACTATGGATTCAATAGATATTAAAGTAGGAACGCGTGTTGAACATCCACGTTACGGAGAAGGTATTATTGCTCAGATTACACTTGGAGCTTACATCGTATTTTTTGAGGATGGGGGTAAGATGGAAATACCTAAAACCAGTACTAACCTCAATATTCTGGAGAGTCCCGATGAAGGCAAGCCTGAAACTGTTACGGCACGAGATCTTCGCAAGGCCATTGCATCCGTTTTGGATGAATATGGTTCGCTGCCGGCTGAGGTAGAGCTGGGGCAAAAATGGATTGGTGGAAAAGTGATGCTTCATCCTTCCAACGATTCACTGCAGCCAAAAGAAATACCGATGGACACCTTCTTTAAAAAGATTGTGATGGTGCGCGATCGCTTGCGTGTACTCGAACAGAATATCAATTCTTCTACTTCACTTAATGATGAGGAGAAGGTACATATTCAGCAGTATATTACCCGTGCTTATGGCAGTCTCACAACTTTTAATGTGCTGTTTGCAGAGAAGGAAGACTATTTTAAAGGGAGTGGGAAAAAATAGAAATTATTCAATAGCTATTTTAGCTACAGATTAAAAGATGGTTAGGATATCCGAGAAATGGCATTTATATCTAATCGTTCCCGGATATCCTAATTAATATCTTCTATTTTGACTGCTTGATAACTTCTTTAAGTTGGCCGGCAATTATCTTATATCCTTTTTCATTAGGATGGAGTCCATCAATAAAAAGCGATTGATCAATCACTCCATTGTTTAATAGTAATGTATGTCCGATGTCGCTGTAATCAACGTTTTCGATATCGGCCATTTGAGAAATTTTAAGATTAAGTGCGTTAACACGCTGTTCTTGTTTATTTCGCGGTAATATTCCAATCATCACAATACGGCTTTGTGGTTGTCGATGCCTGATAGCTTCTATCACGGCTTCTAATCCACCAATAATTTCATCATCAGTATTTAAATGTAAGTTATTGGTACCAATCATTAAAACGATCTGTTGGGCATCGAAGCCGTCCAATTCATCGTGATAAATTCGCCAAAGAACATTCTCAATTCGATCCCAGCCAAAACCAAAATTGCGAACCCCCATGGGCTTCATTACTTTATTCCAGGATTTAATACCATTGCGTGTTGATATTTCTGGCTGACCTCCCCAAAAGTTAATAATTGAATTACCGAAGAGACATATTGAAGGTGCTTTGGAACGATTTAGTTCCAATATTTGTTGGTGGCGCTCTTCCCAATCATAAACGGCAATATCTCGCCTTTGGGTGCAGGGAGTAGTTGTCGATAGCTGACCAATAGGTTCATGGATAACACGTCTGATTAGTTTTTCGTAGGCATTGGCATATTGTACCATTCCAATATCATTGGGGTGAATGCCATCGACAAATGCATCATAGCTAATTGCTAAATCTTCATTTTGTAAAAGAAATACTTTTGTATAACCTTCTGACTGAAGCTTGATAAAAGCCTTATTAAGTGCGGCATTTAATTTCTGGTACCCGGTGTTTCGATCCTTATTGTTGGATGCATTGGCATAACCCAAGTGAGCGGTAAGAATAACTGGTGTATGCGGATGTTTGGTTTTGAGTTGTTTAACGGCATTGATAGCCAGTTGATAGGTGTCATCTTTTGACGGATTAAGATTGGGTAAGCAATCCAGTATATACACTTTGGCTTCAATCTCAGCCATTAAATCAATCAGTTCCGGCTCTAAGCGGCCATTGCCTGAAAAGCCTAGATTAATAACCGGACGTTCCAACTTTCGTTCAAGTATATTGGTCCAGGCCATGCCCGGTCTTGTGGCACATGCCCCCTGGCAAATTGATGTTCCATAAGCCACAATTGGTTTTTCATTTCGAAGCGGTAAAGGTTTAAATGTCCTCTTGGCTTCAACACCTATTTCGAGGGAGTCAACTTCGTTATACAAAGGTAAAAACACTTGGTATTCTTTGCCGTAGGTTTTGTAATGATCCGAATTTTCTTCGATAATAAAAGTGTACTTACTGTTCGTGTTAATAGAATAAGTACCCCAGCACCGTTGCCATTCACCATCTTTTGATTTACAGTATAAATCAAAACCGCTTACACCGGTAGCTGGCATGTGAGGCATCGAAATGCCTGATTTTAATGAGTATCTAACATGAATACGTTTGGCATTACTTTGAAAACGAATGGATAAACCTGCTGATTGTTTGGAAAGGTTCCATACTTTCTCTCTAACCTTATTTTCTGCTCGCTGAGGAAGTCGGTGGTAGGTGGATTGTACTTCATTGGACCAGAATTGACCTGAGACAACCGGGTATTCATTGGTAGCCGGATTCCACCAGGTAATTTCCTGGGCGAATGCTTGACTAATAAAAAATAGCAATATTGTTAATGTGAAGAAAGATCTCATAGTTAGATATTTTTGTTTGGACTTGAGTGGCAAATATACTTTTCTTTTTGGCTTTTCATAAAGCATTTAAACGACTATTCTACTATAAAAAACATGAGTCGTGATACTTACATTAAGTAGTGTGTATCGAGCTTTACATCCATAATAAAGGAGATTTCAACAGCTAGAATAATATGCAAAGGTTTAACCCTTCAAAAATATAGGGAATACCCTAATCAGATAAAGGGATTACCTGAGAACTTCTATGTGAAATCATCGTTTATCAGGACAGGAATGTCGGGAAAACATCCTATAGCTTAAAACAGTATTGTTACAGCTGATTAATTGTAATACTTTATTGGGGAATTCAATATGAATGAGATTGCATCAAATGTATTAGTAAGTGTAGGAGCTATGCCTGTGGCATGGATAATTCTTAAGCTGATTTTTAAAAAATCAATAATGTTTAAATTTAGCTTGTATGCTGTTTTTTATACATTATTCGTAGCCATTACCAAAACCCTTGATATTATGGGCGGGCACATTGCTTATAAACTTGTAATGACACCATTAAATATTATTGTTGGAACACTTGTTTTTATTTATATCAATAAATTACTTCGTCAACCCTTGGAGGAAGCCATTAATCAGGTTAAGGAACTTTCTGAAGGAAATCTTCAAATAAAAACTCAGCAATCTGAATCAAAAAATGAATTGGGCTCGTTAAATAATTCAATTTATAACTTAACTCAAAAGTTGCGTTCTTTTATGGGTGAAGTATCCACAAGTAGTGCGAATATCAGTACGGCCAGTCAGCAATTTAGTTCTACCTCGCAGCAAATCTCCAGCGGAGCCAATGAGCAGGCTGCCTCTGTTGAAGAAATATCGTCGACAACCGAAGAAATTGCAGCCAATGTTGAACAGAATACCAGTAATGCCATTTCAACCAAAAACATAGCCCATGCTGCCCGTGAGGGGCTTGAAGGCGTTAAGGCAAAGGCGATAAAGAGTCTTCAGGCAACCCAGGTAATTGTTGAGAAAACGGCCATTATTAACGATATCGCAGCACAAACCAACATTTTGGCTCTCAATGCTGCCGTAGAAGCGGCGAGAGCAGGAGAGAACGGTCGTGGATTTGCTGTGGTGGCTGCCGAAGTGAGGAAACTGGCCGAAACAAGTCGTGTAGCGGCCGATGAAATTATAGGAAAGGCCAATGATAGTTTAACGCAAGCTCAGGAAGCCGGGGTATTACTTGAAAAAATGTTGCCTGAGGTTATTCAAACCACCCAGTTGGTGGAAGAAATTGCAGCTGCAAGTGGAGAACAAAACAGTGCAACATCTCAGGTAAATGCCTCAATACTGGAATTGAGTAATGTAACGCAACAAAACTCAGCTTCGGCCGAAGAGCTGGCATCCAGTGCCGAAGAGTTGGCTTCACAGGCAGAAAGTTTAAAAGGTATGATGGCATATTTTAAGATAAAAAACCATTAAGCTAGGTGCTTATCAATGTGCAAAACATAGTAACGAAACACTGACACATAGAGATTAGAGAGGTTATCCAAAATCTGTCCTGATTTATCATTATTAAGTGGCTTAATATCAGTGCCGGAAATATGCTGATTAGTTTCTAAAACAGACAAGGCTGCTTATTTAATGAGTTGGATAACCTCTTTTTTTATAAGTAATCAGAGAACAAAATTATCAATGACATTTTTTGCGGATCGAGCTTAAAATTGGCATAAGTATGGATTAACCTACTACAGATGTGAACAAAATAGATAAAGAAAATCAGTGTTGATCTGATTAACTGAGCAAATTTTTTTTGCGGAAAAGCAAACATTTTAGTTTTTTTGACAAAAATAGACCCGGTGAAACAGTTTTCAGGTGCAATAGGCAAAATGCGTAATGGTAGTAAAAAAGCCTTCAAAGAAATATTTGAAGAGTTTTACACGCCTTTGTGCTCGTTTGCACATAAATACCTGGATGATACCGATACGAGTGCCGATGTGGTTCAAGAGGTTTTTCTTACAGTGTGGAATAACCGGGGCGATTTTACGGGAGAGAGTTCATTACGAAGTTTCCTATTTACATCGGTTCGTAATGGATGCCTTAATATTATTCGACACCAAAAGGTTAAAGATCGAAACAAAAGCGAGTTGGCCGAATACCAGCAGCAAAGTGATTTTGATGAGCAAGAAATAGAGGCCTTTGTATATGCTGAAGTGCACAAGGCTATTCAGGATTTGTCGCCACAGGCTCGCGAAATTGTAATAAACTCCATGAATGGCTTGTCGAATCTGGAAGTGGTCGAAGAGCTTAATATATCCATCAACACCGTTAAAACCTTAAAAAAACGTGCCTATAAAACTCTGCGCGAACGATTGGGGGGAATGCATTGGGTATTGATTGTATTGGTTTAAGATCCGGCTTTGCATTATTGAAATCCAATTAAAAGAGGAAATCCTTGTAGTTCATTTTTAGTTTGGAATTTAGATCCTTAAATCTTATTAATGTAACTAGCAGGTAGTCAGCTGTTAGATTAGGTAGTGTGAATTTAGGTTAAAGAAAACCTAAAAAAGTGTCACCCGCATTGTCACCCTCCGTGTTATGGTAGCAAAGAATGAAAATAGTATGCATACCAACAACAAAAAAATAGCCAATTTAATAACCCGTTACCTTAAAGGTGAACTATCTGATACCGATCGGCAGGTATTGGAGAAGTGGCTGGAGCATGAAGATAATAGACGTTTGTTTGAAAAAATTACCAACAAGCAGAATTTATTATCTCAAACGATATTACTAGATAAGTTTGCAAGCGAAAAAGCCTGGTCAGCCATTGATCAGAAAATTAAACCACAGCGTAGCATTGGTCGTTGGATATCATATGCAGCTGCAGTAGTTGTTCCTTTAATATTGTTTTTTGCCGTTTATCAGTTAACCAATGATGCCGATAAAAGAAATGATTATGCAAAGGCATACGAAATAAAGCCAGGCGAGAACAGGGCGGTTTTAACATTACACGATGGAAGCAAAGTAGAGGTGGCCAATGCTGATACTTTAATCGACATATTAAAATCGGGTACGCACATCGACATCGATTCGATTGGTGCCAATTATAAATCGGTTAATGGCAATAAGCATGAGCAATTGCGCTACAATACCATGATTACTTCTCGCGGCATGGAGTTTAACCTCGTGTTGGAAGATGGTACCAGGGTATGGATGAATGCTGAGTCGCAATTGCGCTACCCGGAAAGGTTTGTGGGCAATCAACGCGAAGTATTTGTTAAAGGAGAAGTATACCTGGAGGTGGCAAAAGATAGCAAGCGTCCGTTTTATGTGAATTTTAACAACAAACGGATAAAGGTATTGGGAACGGAGTTTAATGTTCGATCATACGAAAATGAAACTGCTGATGTAGTGACATTGTTAGAAGGGAGCATTGAGCTAGATGCTGTGCAGGAAAGCGTTATTTTATCACCCGATCAGCAAGCAGTAATTAAACAGAATGATGATAAAATAGCAGTGAATTCGGTGGATGCCAATATTTATGCAGCCTGGAAAGATGGGAAATTTGTATATAACAATGCTGAACTGGAAAGCATTATGCGCGATTTGGCACGTTGGTATCAGTTAAATATCTTTTACCAGAATGAATCGATGAAAGACAGTCGTTTCTCATTGTATACCAATCGTTATGACTCAATCGAAGAGATGTTGGAAATACTGGAAGCAACTAATAAGATAAAATTTGAAATTTTCGAAAATAATATCGTTATTAAATCTATTAACTAAGAAACAGAAATCTACACTTAATTGAATCAAAACAGGGGATATTGGCACTATCCCCTGTAAATACAAGCTGATTGGCACTCAGCTCATTCGTTAAATAATCAATATCAAAAGTATGAAGAAAAATCGAGAACCCATCTTTCTTGAGGGAAGAAAGGTGACAAAACTGTACAGGATTATGAAACTGTCTGTTATGTTTTTAGTAATCGGGATGTTGCAGGTATCTGCAAGTGTTTACTCGCAGGGAAACCGGGTAAAAATTAAGGAGCGTAACATCGCATTGGCTGAATTATTCTGGAAAATTCAGTCGCAAACTGACTTTGTATTCGCGTTTAGCAACGAAGATGTGGAAGCATTTACTAACCTGAATGTAAATACTGAAGGTGAGATAGAAGAGATTTTAAATGAAATACTGGCCGATAAAGGCTTATCATTTGAACTGAAAAACGGTGTTTACGTTATTCAACGAAAGGCACCTGAATCTAAGCCGGTTGTTGTTGAAGAACAACAAGAGGAAAAGAAGGTAAAAATTACCGGTACGGTGCGAGATGAAAATGGTGAGCCATTGCCATTTGCTGCCGTCTGTTTTAAAGGTACTACTTACGGATGTGTATCGGCAGTGGACGGACATTACGTGTTGGAAGCACCAATTGAAGAAGGTCTGATGCTGGAAGTTTCAAGCTTAGGTTATAAATCACAGGAAATAGAGGTGAGAGGTCGCACTGTAATTGATATTGTAATGGTATCAGATATGGAAAATCTTGATGAAGTGGTTGTAACCGGTTATACTAAAGTAAGTAAAGTTCGGGCAACTTCTGCTGCGGCAAAGGTAACTTCAGAAAGTATCGAACGCCAGGTTACGGTTAATCTGGACGACCGAATGGAAGGATTGGCAACAGGATTAAATATTAACGCTGTAACGAAAGATGGAGGTGAAGAGAACATCGAATTTATTCTTCGTGGTACCAGTACTTTTGATGAAGAAGGAGAAAATTTTGATATCGCAATGCAAGCGCGTAACTCTTTGAATCGTCAGCCATTAATTGTTGTTGATGGATTCCCTTATGAGGGGCCGTTTAATGACATTGATATGTCTACCGTTGAGTCGATTGATGTATTGAAAGATGCTGCAGCTACAGCTCTTTGGGGACTGCGCGCTTCTAATGGTGTGATCGTGATTACAACCAAGCGCGGAAAAGAAGGAAAACCAAGAGTTACATTTAATACGAACTGGACATTTGGTACCAAGCAAAATCTGGATGACTTTGGTTTTGCTTCTTCTGCAGACGAGATTGCATTGCGCAATATGTACATGGAGCAAAATCCAACAGAAAATGCAGCATATAAGGCCATTAACTATCAAACACAAAAGCCTTGGTGGTGGGATTTATACATGCCATATCCATTTGTGCCAGAAGAAAGCTTTTACGATAAGTACAATGGACTTGATGTCTATGACGCAATTTGGGCTGATTTTTACGCCAGTGGACAAACAGAAGTTGATGTAGCGCAACGAGATGCTAAATTGGCCGCATTAGGTAATAATGATGTTCTTCCTCAATTCAGAGACAAATTGTTGCGTAATGGTTTTGCGATGAATAACTCTGTAAATATCAGTGGAGGTTCTAATTTTATCAACTACAGCCTGACAGCATCTCATACAAAAGAGGAAAAACCAAGTGTTGGTGATGATTTTGAACGTATTAACCTTTCATTATCTACTGATGTAAAGTTAAGTAAAAACCTAAGTGTTATAGCCGATGTTAGTTTATCTAGTAGTGAAAACAATAGAAATGGAATTGGCGTAAGTGAATTATATACTGGTCAGTACATTCCTCGTTATGCTAATATTGTTGATGATAACGGTAATCCTGTATCCATTAATGATGTTTATGCTCCATATAAGGAAGAGTTTCTTGCTAAAGGTTTTGATGACAGATCTTATAATCCTATTATTGATCAGAAATACAGAAATAACCAATCGACCAATGATAACCTGCGTTTAGCTACGGGCATCAATTATAAAATTACAAATTGGTTAACAGCAGATTTAAAGTATCAGTATAACCGTGTTGGTAGCTATATTAGAAATCACCGTCCTGTAGAGCAATACTTTATGAGAACGCGTCAAAATTCTTATATCATGGAAGTAGATCCGGGAGACGGAACTGGCGTAACACGTGCTGTTCCGTATGGGGAGAGGTTAGAAAAAAATGAAACGATTAATACCTATAGTACAATACGAGGTAATCTAAGTTTTAATAAGGTATTTGCTCAGGATCACGTTGTGAATGGTATTATTGGTATGGAAGCCAATGAAAACAATTACTCAAGTAACCAGCATCAATTTGTAGGTTATAGTGATGTAACAGGTGTTTATGACCAAACTTTTGATCATTTTCAATGGGCTGAGAATCGTGGTACAATATCGCCAGATCCTTATTTAGGTTATGGTTCCTATTCGGCTCCTATCCTTTATCAACCAGAGATTAAGAGTCGTACCATTTCTTCATTCTCTAACTTTGGATATAGTTACATGGCCAAGTATAATATTGAAGCCTCATTTAAAGTAGACCAGGCAACCGCATTTGGTATTAATAAAAAACTGGCTAAAAACTTGTATTGGGCCGTTAGTGGCTCATGGAATATTGCCAAGGAAAATTTCTTGCAGACAAGTAATTGGGTTGAGCAATTGAAATTGAGGGCTTCATATGGATTAAACGGTAATATGCGTAGGGGCTTAACCACCATGACTACTATTCGCTATTCAACCGGTGGCGATTGGATAACACAACGTAACTATGCAACAGTTGCGAGTGCAGCTAATCCAAATTTGGCTCCGGAACAAACCACAACTGTGAATTTAGGTTTAGATTTTGCATTGTTTAACAGGCTTCGTGGTTCTGTTGATGTATTCGATAAAGTATCAACTGATTTGTTGGTTAAGCAAGAGCTAAATGCATCGTATGCATTGGATTATCCTCTTGAATTGTACACTAATGATGGCGAAATTTCGAATAAAGGTATTGAAATTAGCCTGGGTGCCGATATCATCAGAAAAGCTGATTTTAAATGGAATGCCTTATTAAACTATTCTTATACTAAAAATGAAGTGGTTAAGTATGGTGAACGTGCTCCCACATCTGCATCAAGTTATTATTATGCGGTAAGTGGAGGTAGAACCAAGGTTATTGGCGAAGATATTAGCGTACGTGCTTTCTACGAGTGGGGAGGGCTGGACGAAAATGGTGATCCGACCGTGATTGTTGATGGCGAACAAATGAGTTATGCTGATCCTGCATTTCGGGAATTACAACAGGATGTGATGGTGTATAGTAAACCATTTATCGCCCCACATTATGGAGGCTTAACTAATACATTTACCTATAAGCAGTTTACCTTGTCTGCTTTAATGACTTACAAATTTGGACATGTATTTCAGGAGGATTTAGATGCCAAGTATGCCAAGTACAATGTTTATGCCGATGTAAATGCACACCACAAGGATGTGGCCAATGCCTGGACAGCAGATAATACGAATACAGATATTCCGGCGGCACCGCGCGATAAGGCTGAGGCGGATAATTATGACAGACAAATTGCCTTCACGCTGTCAAACTATGGTGTACATAACGCAGCTCATATCAGATTGAAAGATGTGACTTTAAACTATCAACTAGATCCTAAGTTGACTCAAAAAGTAGGCATTAGCCGCGCCAGTTTAATGTTTCAGGTTCGTGACCTGGGGCTTATCTGGATAGCCAATAACGAAGGTATCGATCCGGAGTCTGTTCCATTTTCAGGTCGTTCAATCTATTTTTCAGGTAGTTTCCCACAAGCTTATCGTCCGGGAATCAGAGTTCCTGTGTCGTTTGTAATAGGGGCTAAGTTTGAATTCTAAAAAAACAGATCAATGAAAAAAATAAGTCTTATTATATCAGTATTTGCAGTATTTATGCTAACATCATGTGATGATTACATAGATATTGTACCAAGAGGTTCAGCTATAGCTGAGAGTTTAGAAGATGTTGATGCATTACTGGAGTATGCAAGTATTTATTCTGGTAATGATAATGGCATTCCTGAATATGTTAATGATAATATTGTAATGACCCAGGGCGCTAAAGATTATTATGGGTCAAGCTCGTGGTTTGAATCTGAACTACAGATTTATAACCTGAACAAATCATTTTATTTACCTCACCAAAGAGAATTTGTATGGGGAAGCCATTATGCAACCATTCAACGATGCAACTATATTTTGGAGATTACTCCTGAAATGAGCGGTGATGAGCTGGTGAGAAATCACTATATAGGCGAAGCAAAGGTACATAGAGCTCATGCCTACTGGCGTTTGGTTAATATGTTTGGTCAACATTATGGAAGTTCTATAGCCAGTGAAGATGGTTCAGGTGTACCTATTCTAACACAGTTTGGTGATGTAGAGGCTTCATTGGAGCGAACATCTGTAAATGGTGTATATGAGTATATTGTTGCCGAATTAATAGAGGCAATTGGTCTTTTACGTGAAGGACGTCCTTTTGTTGACAGAATAAACAAAGCTGCAGCACAGGCAATGTTAGCCAGGGTTTATCTTCATATGGGTATGTATACTGAAGCATTGGAACAAGCCAATATGACTTTAGCTTATAATTCTTCTTTAATTGATTATAACACCTTAGCAGATGGCGAGATGATGCCTAGGTTTGATGCAAATCCTGAACATGTTCTATATAAAGAGGGGAACGTACCTAGCTTTTACGGGCCTTTAGGAAGGGCTGCGGTACTCGCTTATAGTCCATCATTAGTTGGGGCATTTGATAATCCAGATGAAGATTTGCGTTTTTCTCAATTAACCCAATTAAATAGCGAAGGACTTTATACTATTGCTGACTTTAATAACGGATTCCCAATTGGAGTAACGGTTCCGGAGTTAATGTTAATTAAGGCAGAGTGTCTCGCTCAAAATGAGAGTGATAAGGACGAGGCGATTGCAGTTGTTAATATGCTTCGCGAGAATCGTTTCTCAACTGCTGCAGTTGGAGCAGGAGATCACATCTTAACAACCACAGATAAACAAGATGCCTTAAGTCAAATATTTAACGAACGTCGACTGGAGTTTCATATTCTAGGGATGCGCTTCTTTGATATCAAGCGCTTAAATCAGCAATACGATGCAGGTATTTCTTTAACAAGAGGTGATGTAACGTGGGGGCCAAATAGCATTAATTGGGCTGTTCCAATTCCTGATTCGGTAATTGAAACTGGAAAAGGAGAGTTATTACAAAACCCACGCGAATAGAACATCGCAGCACTCAAAAGGGTGGCAGAAAATGAACTCAGTTATGGTGCAGAGTCGAGGTGGAATAAAATGGTTATGTTCATAGAAGAATAATCACCTCGACTCTGCGCAATATAAGTGCTTTGCCAAGTTTTTGGATAGCCCTTTTTCCCTTAATCAATTATTTATCAATTATCTTTTGTATGAGGTTCATTGCTTATATATGGCTAATCCTGGTGTTGTTTGCCTGTACCACATCTCAACCGGAGGGTGGTTTTATTATTCATGGTAAAATAAAAGGATTGGAGGATCAGTATTTATATTACGATGGCGATTTTCATTCAGATAAAGTAACTGTTAAGGATTCTTTTCTTCTAAAAAAGGAACGGTTTACCCTCATTGGCAAAGTTAGTGAACCAACTAAATTAGATTTTTATACCAAAGACTTTACAACGTTTAATGGTTCTTTAATTCTTGAAAATACCAAGATTAAATACTCGGTTAATCTAAATGTGCCTTCAAAAAAGATTGTCAAAGGTTCTTTTTCCAATGAATTAAATAATCGCTACCAGCATACCATAGAGCATTGTTATCAGAGTCATAACTGCGAGATAAATAATCAGGTTCAAAGGCATTTGATTCAAAATACTTTAAAAATAGTGAAAGAGTATCCAGAGCATCCGGTAACACTGATGGGCGTTAAGCACTTATTGAAGTATCTGAGTACAGGATATGGATCGGCAGACTTATTAAATACCATTGCTCAGCTTTTAAAACCAGCATTCGAAGATGAGCCTGAATATAAAAGGTTGAAACACTTTGCAAATGCCTGCGAACTAAGGCAACCAGGTCAGCATTTTATTCAATACCGGGCCATGTTACCCAATGGCGAAAGAAGTAGGGTGTCCGATTATTATGGCGAGAGTTATTTGTTCGTCAATTGCTGGGCATCGTGGTGTGGCCCTTGTCGCGAAGAATACAAACACTATAACGAGGTATACAAAACCTTCAGAAGTAATGGATTTAAAATTGTAAGTATCTCGTTCGATCACAAACAATCATCCTGGATTAAAGCAATTGATAAAGATTCGATGCAAGAGTATATCAATTTATGCGAACTGAAAAACCGGGCCAATAACATCGGTAAAATATATGGTATCAACCAGGTGCCTGATAACTTTTTACTCGACAAAAGTGGAAAGATCATTAAAAACAATGTGAGGGCGGCCGAACTGATGGGTGTGATGACAGAGTTGTACAATAAAGATTTAATCGAGATAGCAGGTGAACAGTAAGTTGTTCCTCCAAACCTCAAAACATTAACCTAAATTAACTCTGATTCGTCGCAATTAACCCAAGATATAAATGGCATTGATTTACTTGTAATGTTAAATAATCATGATAAAACTTAACAAAATGAACAACTTTAAATTAGTCAAACGAACGCATCAGACACTTCGTTTGTTTGCAGTATTAGTGCTGTCATTAGGCATTGCCAGCTGTGGTGGCTCAGCCTCAAAAGAGAAAGAGAAAAAAGGTGGATTTAACCTGATTGGCACAGTTGAAGGTTATAGTTCCGGCACGGTAAAGATGGAGGCCTATATCGATGGTGAAAACAAAGTGTTAGGCGAAGCTGAAATTAAGGATGGACAGTTTACGTTCAACCATGATTTTCCTATTCCTACAGAGGTAAGCTTAAACATTGGTGAACGGGGAGATGGGTGGTTTGCTCGTTTCTATGCCGAAAATGCCAGTATGACCATTAAAGGAGCTAAAGGATCATACGAGAGTGAGGTGACAGGAGGTTTGGTGCAAGATGGTGCAAAGCGCTATAGAATGGCCTCGAAAGTTTTCTATGAAAAAAATGGTGATCCTTATAGTTTTGATTCGCGCATTTATGCAGCTAATACTGATTAGGAAAAAAAGAAGATAGAAGAAGAGAAGAAGGTTTACGAAAATAAGTTGGAGGATTTTTACAAAGAATACATTCGTTTAAATGCAAAGGATCCTTACGTGGCACAAATTGTTTATGTGCGTTTAACTTCAAAAACAGGCGGACAGAGTGCACAAGCACTGGCTAAATGGGCTGAACCGATTGATGAGTCTATTCGTCAACACCCCTTTGTTGCACAAATGTTTACGATGCTAAACGGTATGTTGGAAACCGAAGCCGGACTGGACAAGTTTGTGGCCAATGCACACGATGTAGAATACAGAGTGGATAAAACCTATAAGGGAACAGAACACACCAACATCAAATATTTGGCAGTATTAAATAACGATAACATCGTAGCACTTTCAAGTGAGTTTGGTATCCACGATGATTATAATTCGCATGGCGGGAAAAAAGAAGAGCCTAAAGCATTTAATGTTCAAATTATAAACCCTGATGGAGATGAAGTTAATCGTTTTAAGGTAGAGGCCGAAGGCTTGGCATCATGTATTGCTGCTGATGCCAACAACAACATTTATGTATTAACCACTTTGCTTAAAGAAAAGAAAACCAAGTTCCGAGGGCGCGAAACGGTGTATATGGAAAAGGTTGGCGCCAAATGTTATGTGTTTAATACCAAAGGTGAAAAGCAAAAGGAATATCTCTTGGAGGGCAGAGAGTATGCTACCGGAGCCAGAATTTTCCAGAATAAACTATTGGTGTCAGATGTGGGTAAAGGTGCATTAGGTATTTATAGTTCAGCCGATGGAAAATTGCTTTCAACCATTAAAGACCTGCGTCCTTGCTGCTCCATCCTCGATTTTGATGTGGACTCAGAGAAAGGGGAAATCTTAGCAGCCAACCTTGGTTCATTCCGTGTCGATGGTTACAACATGGATGGAAAGAAAATAGTGTCTTTTGGTCAACGCGGTCGTGGTATCGACGATTTTCATTCGTGCTGCAATCCGGTTAGTGTGCGCCGTTTGCACAACGGTGCGGTAATAACGGTTGAGAAAGCACCTACGCGTATTAAAGTTTACAGTCGCGAAGGCGCCAAATTTGTAAAAGGCATTGAAGAATTGGTTGAAGGATGTTTCCACATTCCGGTAATGTCCGATAGCCAAGACAATATATACCTGGCTTCTCCAAACAAAGGATTGGTGAAGTGTGTGGTGATTTAATGAAGTTCGAAGCTCTTAGTCCGTAGTCTGCAGCGAAGTGTCAGCAAGTAAGAGGCTAGGCCGGTTACTTATTACTTCGGACTTCGGACTTCGGACTCCGAGCTACAGACTCCAAGCTATTAACCTAAATTAACCGTAATTGGCCTATTCTTAACTCGTTTTGTCGCTGTAATTCATCAACTTGTATTCGTTAAATAATCAATTTGAGATGGAACATATAACGCATGATTTCTTGACTTGAAAAAATAAGTCTGGCGTCTTATGTCTTGCATCTTGATACTAAAAAAAACAACATGAAAAAGTTAATACTACTGGCTGTGGCAGGCCTGTTAAGCTTCAATGCATTTTCCCAAGGAATGGAGTTTTTCCATGGCACCTGGGAAGAGTGTAAAGCAGAGGCAAAAAAAGAAAACAAAAAGATTTTCATCGATTTCTATACCAAGTGGTGTGGACCTTGCCGCGCAATGGCGAAAAACGTATTTCCACTACCAGCGGTCGGAGAATTGTATAATAAGCACTTTATCAACTATAAAGTAGATGCCGAAGTAGGAGAAGGACCGGCTTTGGCCAAGCAGTATGAGGTAAAAGGATACCCAACGTTTATCTATGCCGATGCCGAAGGTAAATCAATTTATGAAGGCTCATCCATTGGTGCAGGTGATGAAGAAGGCTTTCTTCGTTTAGCTCGCCTGGCATTAGGTCTCGAAGAGAAAACATGGGCCTGGTACGAAGAGGAGTATAACGACGGCAATCGTAAGACAGAGTTCTTAGAAGCGTATTTTAATGCACGAATGGCCGAAAAAAGCATGCCTCCTTCTGTTGATGACCTGTGGGATTTGTATAACTCTTATCCTGAAGCAGAACGTTGGGAAGGCAAGCCATTGCAAATGGCATTTTGGCAGGCAAAATATGGCAATAAATTTTACGAGCTGGTAAAATCTAATAAAGAGAAATTTCCATTGTTGAAAGATGATAAGAATGCAGTAGCTTGGTTCTGTGGATCATTTTATAATACAATGAGAGAAGAAGATTCAAAACTGGATGAAATGATCAAGGGATTTAAAGCCGATTTTCCGGCTAATGCATTTATTGATCAGGCTAAGGAGTTGTATGATGCTGATTTACTACGTTTTCAAGGAGAAGAAGCCAAACATGTGGTGCAAATGATGGCCTATAAAGATAAATACGGTGAGCCTTTACAGTTCGATTTTATGGTTGGATTTTCTGCACTTAAAGCGAGCGAGTTAAAACCAGAGCATGCCGATTTTATTCGTGCAAAATACACAGAAGGAATGAATAGTGATCCGGTTCATTTCTTTTCGGTTGGAGCATATGCCTACCTCACATATAAAGCCGGCAAGGCAGATGAGGCAAAAGAAGTGGCTCAAAAATTTGCCCAGGAAGCCGAGAAGTATAAAGATTCTAAAAAATCGGCTTGGGCATATAATAACATTCAGAAGCTTTTAATTGACGAAGCGCCAATACCTCTGAGTTATTAATTAGCTCAAAGTACGTATGTTTTTTTCACCGGATGAATAGTTGATTTGTCCGGTGGAAACTATTTACCCTGTCTCTGAGGGTTAAGCTGGTTTGGAAATCCATAATATTTATAGATCGGGAAACTGATCCGATTAAATAAGATAGCTATCCCTCTGATTTAGTTATTAGCAAATAGATAGAATAACGATAAGAGCTTGGTCATAAAAAACAATTAATTGAAAGATGACATGAAAGTATTTAAGCTAACCCTATTGGTAATAATTCTCTCCGCCTTTAATAGCGAGAATTCATCAGCCAACAATACATATCCAAATAGAGTTTTTATGGAAGAAGGAAAAGACTCAGAAAAGCTGTTAAGAATTGTTCAATCAGAGCACCTGAAAACTACGTATCAATACAATACCGATTCAACACTAAGGTTCATTAAAGAAGAGCGTAATGGAAGGGCGCATTCAGAATCGGAGTTCATTTATGAAGATGGAAAAGTCGTTGAGAAAACTTACCAGGATGCCTATAATCCAAAAGTTAAAGTAGTTATTGAATACGAGGGGGAATTACTTGTAAAACAAACCTATTTTCAGAAAAATGAAGTCGTTGCTATTGAAGAGTATTTTTACAACGACAATAATCAATTGATTAAACAAATTGAAAAACGGGAGTGGAATAACGAATTCAATAAACAGTTAGTAATCATTGATATTTTTAAAGTGCCCGGTAAAAATGAGCTCGAAATTAAATACAATGGAGTCCTTAAGTTTTTTGTAACATACGATGATAAAGTAAATCCGTATTCAAAAATCAAAGGTTATTCAGCTATTTGCGCTACTCAGTTTTATGGCATCACCAATAATATTCTAAGTTTTAAAAGCTTATCCCAAAAAGGAAAGGAAACATCCCAAATTACTGACCTGAAATTCGATTCAAGTAGCGATTATCTTCTTGAGACCACTAAAATGGATGACGATAAACGATTGATTTGTAAGGAAGTATTTGCCTACAATTAATTGAATATTGTAATATAAAAAGCAAAAACTATGAAGATTATATGGGCTGTTATGTCAATGATTCTGCTATTTACTTGTGCTCAAAGTGAAGTGAAAGCTGCGGTTATAAGCAATATCAATCAGGGCGGAAAATTAATTCAATCTTATACTGTTGATGATCAGTGGGAAACCATCTTCAACTATAATGCTGACAATACCCTAAAGGAAATAATTTATAAAACAGATGGGGAAGTTAAATGCACCAAAATATTTACCTACAAGAATGGAAAAATCGTCGAATCATTGTTGCATACTGCTGATGGTGCAACAACGGTTACGATGCAATACGAATACAAAGGTGACGTAATTGTGAAGAAAACAGAACGTTCCAATGATGGGTCAATCATAACATCTAATTTCAAGTATGATAAGGATAATTTCCTGGAGAAAATTACCACCACTAAATCTTTTAATAGTTATGAATCAACAACTGTAACAACAATTGAGAAATTGCCCGAAGAGAATAAAATTAAAGTGAGCAAAACAAATGTAGCCACGCATGTTATCACCTATGATGACACGTTAGCTCCGGAGGCAGCGATACCAGAGTATCAACCAATAGTACGCATTATGAATAATGGTATGGCGGGAAATATCCTACTAAAGGAGATATTCTCTGGCGATGAATGTACCACAACCATTAGAACAGATATACAATTTGAGGATGATGGTACCACGGTTTTAAGTTCTAAAACCACCACTAAATCTATCAATTTTTAAGCGGTTCAGGAATACAAGTACAATTATTAGTTTCCCTTTGTTTTTAATGCGGTGTTTCAAAATATTTTTTAACAAAATATCAGGTAGACAATATTGTCCTCCATCATACTCACAAATACTTGTTTTGGTGTCTGATACATAAAAGGTGTACCCAAGAATTATCACATTAACCTAAATTAACGCAATGCTAGTCACCCTTAATGAAAAGGAGCGTGTTATGGTATCAAATTAACAGATATAGTATCGTTAAATAATCAAATATCAAAAAAATGAAAAAACTACTATTAGTGGCTGTGGCGGCCATACTTAGTCTAAGTACTTTTGCACAAGGCATCAAATTTGAACATGATACATTTGCTGAAGCTTTGGCAAAAGCTAAAGCAGAAGACAAGTTACTGTTTGTTGACTTTTACACAACCTGGTGTGGCCCGTGTAAAAAGATGAGTAAGGATATCTTTCCGCGTGAAGAAATTGGCACTTTCTTCAACGAGAGATTTATCTCTTTAAAAATTGATGCAGAAAAAGGAGAGGGACCCGAAATTTCTAAAAAATATGAGGTTAAAGGTTTTCCAACCATGATTTTCTTTAATCCGGATGGAACTGAAAATAAGCGTTTGGTTGGTGCTACGCCTGATGCCGGTTTCTTCTTAAGCTTTGCCAAGCAGGTAACAGGTGATGAAACACCTTTCCTTGAAAAATATGAAGCCTATAAAAAGGGTAATCGTAACCTTGATTTTGTGCGTGACTTAATTTTAGGTGGTGGTGTTTATGCTTCAACTTTACCTCGCGAAGAGCAAGGCCCATGGTTCGAGAAATTTGGCGAAATGGCAGCCTGGTATTTTGTGGCCAAACAACCACATGAAATGATGAATAAAGATGATTTCCGTATTATCTCAATGTACCTGGATGGTCCAAACAATGGCAACCCATTTGTGGAGCACATTTACAACAACTACGAAGCCTGGGCGAAAATTATTCCAAACGCAGATTTGTCGATGTTTATCTTCCGTACCAATAACCAGTCAATTCATGCTGCATATCAAGCGGGAGACTTAAAATTCAGGGAGTATTTAGCTGCCATATACGGTCGATTAGCAAAAGTATATGAAGATACGCCTGATGCAGATGCGGATGATACCTATAATGTGATGACTTATGTTGCAGAAGCTGGATATTGTTTACACGGACAAAAAGATGTGGATGGCTACTGTGACTGGAATGAGAAATACAGAGCCTATGAAAAAGCAAATGGAGATTTGGATGCAAGAAGTTACATGGCCCTCGTTGGAAACTGCCTTCATTCGGCAAAAGAATACATTACACCAAAACAGGTAAAGCGTTTGATGGGATACATCAAAGAAGGTTTGAAACTTGATCCGAAGGCAACAGGATTGATTGACAATATGGGCGACTGTTATGCATTGCTTGGCCAGAATGAAAAAGCCATTGCTCAATACAACAAGGTTATGGAACTAACCAAAGACAATGCCCGTTCAGCCGATTATTATAAAGAACAAATGACGAAGAAGATTAATGAGTTGAAATAGAATGTTGTAATTAATCAGTAGTCAGTAGAGATATCATTGCTGGCTGCTGATTAGAATCTAAAACTAATCAATCATGAGACTAATTATCACCACTATATTAATGGCTTTAACCGTGTGCTCTTTTGCTCAAAACAGAGCTGAAGATATTGAAAAGACATCTAATTTCCCGAAAATGCGAAAGATGCTTGCAACGGAAATCCAAGGAGCACCTGTATTGAGCCAGCCAAAATACCTTGAGGGAACTAAAAACGAGATTCGTGTTGAGAAGCATGGACTGATTTACCCGGCTTTTTACGATTGGAATAAAGATGGTAAGAAAGACCTGATGCTGGGTGAATTTGAAACCGGTGATACCGGTTCATTTATCAAAGTATACCTGAATGAGGGATCGGATAAGAAACCCAAATATTCGGGTGAGTATTTTTATGCCACCGATGTGAATGGCGATACCATAACCAATCACCAATGGTGCTGCATCGGTATTCATCCGCGTTTGGTGGATATGGATGGCGATGGCCACCTCGACTTATTGTCCGGTCAGTATAATCCGGGATTGGTTTCTATGTGGAGAGGTTCCGAAAAAGGATTTCAACCAAGGGAATTTATCCCGCAGGAAGGCTATGTTGACAAGGCAAGGTTAACCCACGATGATGCGCCATGGAATCCGAAATCAAATTCTTATTGGAATTATACTTCGGCTGATTTTGCCGATTTTAACGGTGATGGTTTAATGGATTTGTTTGTCGGTGGAACGGACGGTTTCCGCGTGGCTTTAAATGTTGGTACCAAAGAAAAACCAGCTTTTGGACTGCGTCAATATCTTCATCATATCAATGGTGAAATCCTGAATATCGAAAAACCTTCTCAGGATGTTATTAAAGAATTACGTTCTCAGGATAGGTATCCGAATATGTCGGGTGTTGGGAAGGGTTACATGACCCCAATTGACTGGGATAACGATGGGGTACTTGATCTATTGGTAACGCATGAATACTATAAAAAAGGACATAACCCAATTGAATTCTTCAGAGGCGTTAAAACAGATAAAGGTATACGTTTTGAACAGGCTAAGCCATTATTTGCCGAAGCTAATGGAGAAAAAGCCATGCCCGGATGTCAGCCCATGATAACAGTGGTGGATTATAATAATGATGGTGTAAAGGATATTGTGATGGGTATTTCGATTCCTACTATAAATGGTTTTGAGTTTGCTCCGGAGCCTGCCTGGGAATGGGTTAAAGATACCGGTATTGAGATGCCCGGTAAAGATGCCGGACGAGCACTGAAGTGGTATGGTGGCATTGAAGGTGCCATTAAAAAGATTGAGAGCGACGAGCAGGGATATATGAAAAAGTACATGCTTGGAAAATTTGAAGATTATAAATACCTGACCATGCGCCACCGGGGGTATGTATTTGTTCTCCTGGGCAGTAAAAACAAAACAAAGGCGAAGGCCATAAAAAGTATTGCCAAGCCTGCTGTTGAGAATAAATTGATTCCCAATGAACAGTCAAAAATGAGCTCATTGGATGGTCCGGTTAACTATGCCATTACCTTACCAGAGCGTGTAAGCTACAGAAAAGAGCTGGAGCTGGTAATTGATTTTAAGTTGCGCGATGGTTGGTATTTGTACTCGGAAAATGAAGCCAATACATCAGCTGGCTTTATTCCTACGGTTATTAATGTGGAGTTTGATGAGGTTATTGTTAAAAAAATAGGCGACATGGAAACACCGCCTGAACAGCCGAAAGGTGGAATGCAGGTTTATAAAGGTGATAGAGTACGATTTATCCAAAAGTTTAAGGTGAATTTCCCGTCGCGCGAAGCATCGCAGCAACCAGGTTTTGAATGGCCCAAAAAGATTACAGGTAAGGTGAATATTAAGTTTCAGACTTGCAACAATGATATGTGCCTGCCTCCGGAAGAAGTTCAAGAGCGGTTTGAAGCAAAAATCGTATCGCGTTAACACCAAGGGGTTGGTTTAATATGAAGATGTTCCCTGCTGGGCACTTATACGGTGGGGAACATATATTAATCTGCCAGCAGTAGAAAGAATTTGGTAGAATCAAAAATTAAAGCATGAGACGATATTTATTTGTGGCACTTATGACCATAAGTAGTTTAATTGGTCTTAAAGCCCAGCATGGAGGAATGCAATCGCCCGAAGAGGTTGCTAAGCAGCAATCGGCAGGTTTAAAACTGGAATTATCGCTTAGCGAAGAACAGGAAAAGAAAGTTTATGATGTGGTACTGAAGAGCATGAAGTCTTTGCAGTTGATTAAGATCGAAGCACAGAATAATCCCCAGGGAGCGCAGGATAAAGCCATAAAAGTACAAGAAGGAGCTATAACTAAGTTTAAACAAATATTTACTGAAGAACAATTCAAAAAGTACGAGGAAATAGTTAAAGCCCAACTGGCAGCCCGGGGAACGGCCAGAAGATAGAATTCGAGTTGTATTGAGAGATTAAACTTCATAAGCATCCACCATAGAGGTATTCAATTTATCAGATTCCGAATCCATTCGACTATTAACCTTAATTAACCTTGATTGACCGAGTATTAACCTGAATTACAGAAAGCTTTCTTTTAATTTGATTCGGACAAAAAACTTTAAAAGGATAGAGCATAATTAAATTCAAGACAAAATGAGACTAACACTAAAATTAACTTTATGCTTATTGTTAACCATCGGTTTATTTTCGTGCCTGACAGTAACCGATCATAAGCACAAAACAAAGGAAGACAAAGGGTTTGAAGAAACGGCTTTCATCCCCTGTTGTGGGGAGCCGGCACCGGATACTGAACCACTTACGCTAAAAATAGCTGTAAACGATACCTACTGCAAAGCCACTGCCTGCGTATGTATTCATAACGTGGCTGCACGTGAATACGAAGATCTTCAGCGCTTATTAAAAGAGCAGCATAACATCAATCTGGAGATCACCTATTTTGAAGAAATCTATCACCTGGAAGATAAGATAAAAGCCAAAGAATTTGATGGCGTTATCTGCAAACCCTGGAATGTGTATATGTTGAGCAAAGCTAATCGGCTAAACTATGAGCGAGTGACCGATATTAAAGATGCCTTTAATAACCAGTGGTTGAAAGGGGTGTTTATGGTTCCTAAAGATTCGCCCATTCAAAGCATGGAAGATATCAATGGCAAAGTATTGGTGATTGGCGAAAAGGATGCTTATGAAAAGTATCACCAACCAATGACAATTTTGGATGAAAAAGGCATTCAGCCGGCTAAAATTTACCATAAATCAAGCTGTTTAGAGTGCATTAACGAGCTGATGGATAAGAATGCTGAAGTAGCCGTTGTGTCGGATTATGTGATGGAAGCGTCTTGTGCAGTGGATGTAGCCAACCCGGATGATTACCGTATTATTGGTGAAACAAGTGAAACACCATTAACTTCACTGATTATTGATCGTGACAAGGTGAGCAAAGAAAATGCCATGCGTCTTCAGAAAGCTTTATTGAGCTTGTCCAACGAGAACTCGCCTGAAACCATGTTGAGTGATGGCTTTGTTAAACCTGCATTGTGGACTCCGGTTCCTTTCCAAAAAGTTCAGTAATCATGGCAGAGCAAAAGAAAAAATCAATCGATCGTCGCAGTTTCTTACTTAACGCCGGTCGGGCAGCCTGTGGTTTGGCTTTGGGAGGATTGGCATACCGTGTAATCAGTGCACACATGGATGAAGAAACAGCGGGTCCGAAATCTCGTTACGTTTGGGCCATCAACCCCGATAAATGTACCTTCTGTGGTAAATGTGAAACAGCTTGTAATCGCACTCCGTCAGCAGTGAAGGCCGTTAACGATCAAAAGAAATGTTCGTGCTGTGTGGTATGTTACGGACATATATCCAATAAACAGATTCCATCAGAAAAAATAATGAGTGATGGAGAAAGAGTATGTCCTGAGGATGCCGTAACAAGGGTTAATTACTCGGGTGGTAAAGACGGATATTTTATTTACGACATCGACGACAATAAATGCACTGGTTGTGGTAAATGCGCCAAGGCTTGCAACGATAAAGGTACCAAATCGATGTTCCTGATTATTCGTCCCGATTTATGTCTCAACTGCAACGGCTGTAATATTGCAGCTGTTTGTCCCGATGGAGCCATTGAGCGCCTTTACTATGGGCCCGAGGATAATTTCCGTGGAATCTACGAATTGGAAGGAATGTAAATTTATCCGTGTATAGTATCTGTATGATGGTTGACATCTTGTAAGCCATCTTAAACCTTAATACTTGCATCTAGAATCTTAATTAAAATGAAAAAGATTAGACTAATAACTATAGTCCTCTGTTTCATATCATCCATCATGACCATGCCTGTATTTGCCCAGGATGGAGGCGGTGCGCCTGATTGTCATTCGATCGATGATTTATCAAGGGGAAACATCAGAGAATTTAAAGATGCCTATATACCGGTTGAGTACCATGCTTTACCCGAGTATATGTCTTTTGTTGATTTGGGTATTTTATTGCTATTGCTAGGGTTCGGACTGTTTTTTGTTTTAAAGCGAAAAACGGGGCGTCCAATGAACTGGTTAATGATATTTACCTTTGTTTACCTGGCATTAATCCGTGGCGGATGTATCTGTCCGGTGGGAGCCATTACCAATGCTACCATGGGTATTGTGGAGCCTGCTTTGGTCAGTATCACTGCTTTTGTGGTGTTTATCGGGCCAATGCTGGTAGCTTTGATTGGGGGGCGTGTATTCTGTTCATCGGGTTGCCCCATGGGATCGTTACAACATTTGGGTAAAGCCCGTAAACACAAAAAGTGGATTCGCCTGCCCAAAACAATCAACAACATACTAAAAGCTGCGCCGGTTATCATCCTGATACTGACCATTTATTTTGCAGCCAATGGTTCAGCCTGTTTCTTTGCCTGTGAGCTGGATCCGTACAAAGCCATTTTCTTTACAGGACAATCGTGGTTCGAGCAAGCTTTGGCTTATGTGATGGGGCAACCCATGGAATCGAAGATATTGCTGGGCGGCTTATTGGGAACCTGGATATACCTGGCAATCATGCTGGTAATTGGTTATTTTATTCCGCGCCCGTTTTGTCGTTTTATATGTCCTTACAGTGTATTGCTGGGTGTGGTTTCGATGTTTGCCATTAAGCGTCGTACCATCAAAAAGGACAATTGCGTTTACTGTGGTTTATGTCAGAAGGTATGTCCGGTACAGGCCATTACCATCGATCGCAAATCAAAATTGGCAGTCGTTTCCAATTACGATTGTATCCAATGTAACAAGTGTAACGAAAGTTGTAAAAAGGATGCTATAGGATAAGACAATAAATTGATAGGTTGATGAATCCAACAATATTAGAAACATATCAATACTACTGAAAATAATTCACATTTATACTACCCAATTCAGAATAAAATGAAACAACTATTAATGGCTGTATTAGTACTGGCATTTATATCTGCCTGCAATCAGCAAAAGAAACAAGATGGATGGACCGTTGAAGGTTCATTGGAAGGAGTTACTGATGGGATTATCCAACTTAAAAAGGGGATGAACGATCAGAATCCGAAAGAATTTCAAATGACGGATGGTAAGTTTACCATTACAGGTCCATCAGTAAGTGAACCAACCAATATTCTCCTGGAAGTAAAAGGTAAAGATCTACGTTTTGGACTATATGTAGAAAATGGAGAGGCTACATATTCAGGTAGTGTTGTTGAAAAAGAAATGAAGGGTTGGGGTGAAAGGCCACCGCAAAAGTACCTGACTATTGAAGGCGAACTTATTGTTGGTAGTATTGCCAATCAGCACCAAAAGGAATACCGGGAGGCAGAGAGTGCAGCACGTGGTCCAATGCCTAATTTTAGAGAGATGACTGAAGATGAGGTTACGAAATATACCGAAGAGCGAGAGCAAAAAATGAAAAATGTGCAGGTCGATTTTATTAAAAAGCACCCCAATGCCTTTTACTCTGGTATTATTGCCAGCCGCTTAACACATGGTATGGACTCGAAAGGTATTGAAGAAGTTTTGGCTATGTTAGATCCGTCGTTAAGTACCTCACATGTTAGAGCGTTAAAGGAGAAAGTAGCTAATTCAAAGGATGTGGATATTGCCGAAGTAATAACAGCCAGTGATGTTTCTTATAAGGTTGAAAACGCATACAATGGATCAGCATTTCTTGATGTTATATACCTGGGAATGTTAAGCAACGATCAGGTTTGTGCTTTGTGTAAAGATGGCACTGTAAAAATTATTGATACTAAAGGGCAGCAGTTAAATCAGTTTAAACCAGAGTTTGAAGTGGCGCCAACCACCATGGCAGTCGATAAAACAGATAACATATATGTGCTATTACCATTGCAGAAGGAAACAACCCGAAAGTTCCGTGGCAAAACAATGAAGGCGATGGAAACGGTAGGGTACAAGTGCGAGGTGTATAATGTTAAAGGAGAGAAGCAACATACTCTTGAATTAGATGGCCTAAAAACAGCCACGGGAGCTCGCGTGGCCGATAACAAATTAATGGTAGCCGATTTTCAGAACCGCATTATAGGAGTTTTCAATATTGAAACAGGTAAACAGGAGGCTGCATTGCAAGATATGCGTCCGTGTTGTATGATACTTGATTTCAGTGTGAATGATAAAAATGAAGTGTTGGTGGCTAATCTGGGAGCCTTCCGGGTACAAGCCTATAATCTTAAGGGTGAGCAGTTGCTGGCTTTTGGTAAGCGTGGTAAAGGTGTCAGCGATTTTCATGGATGCTGTAATCCGGTGAGTGTGGCTTATTTATCAAATGGAGCCATAGTTACAGTGGAAAAAGATCCGACCCGTGTAAAAATATACAGCAAGGATGGCGCCAAGCAAATTGAAGGCATTGAAGAGCTGGTAAAAGGTTGTAGTTACATTCCTATGATTGTGGACAGCAAGGACAACCTCTATCTGGCATCGCCATCGAAAGGCATGGTGAAGTGTGTGGCAATTTAAGCTTTGAATGATTCTTTAATTGATATAATTCACTATTTTCCCATGGTTCATAACTGGACTATGAGGGAGTTTCACAAACGAAATTGAAAAAACAATAGTTAGTCTCAATTATGTTAAGTAAAGGGGGTGTTGTAGTTTATGCAATGCCCCTTTTTTTACATACAGATGTTGCATCCTTCCGGTTATTTTTCCAATTTTTTGTGTCAAACAGAACTTGGGGTAATCGTAATTTAACCCGGATTATCGTTAGTTTGTAAAAATCTTAAATACACAAGAACAATAGAGTTCATCATTGTTCATATTGGAAAAGCTCCATTCACTGCACTAACTTACCCGGATTATTAGGTATAATCTACAATACATATTAAGCACA
>JAOARW010000108.1 GCA_025210475.1 Carboxylicivirga sp.
CGGGGTTCCACCTCTTCCCATTCCGAACAGAGAAGTTAAGCCCGATAGCGCCGATGGTACTGCGTAGAAGTGGGAGAGTAGGTCGCCGCCTTTTTTTAGAGAAACCTCTTATTCATTCGAATAAGGGGTTTTTTGCGTTTAATACCTACCTTTGGCATTCAAATAATAAGTTATGCGATATCTGATTTTATTGTTTCTGATTGGTACATCAAATCTATTAGCTCAAAGAGATACAACAATTTCATTAGTGTTTATGGGCGATGTAATGGGACATGATACACAAATTAACAGTGCCCGTATAAATGAATCCGACAGATTTGATTACCATAGTTGTTTTAAATTTATAAAGGAAGATATTAAATCGGCTGATCTGGCCATTGCTAACCTGGAGGTTACCTTAGCTGGTCCTCCCTTTAAAGGTTACCCAGCCTTTTCATCGCCCGATACATTGATAGATGCTTTGATAGATGCCGGAATTGATGGTTTGGTAATGGCCAACAATCATTGTGTTGATCGTAGAAAGAAAGGTCTAATACGTACTTGTGATGTTTTGGACGGAAAGGGTATGCCGCGAACGGGTGTTTTTAAAGATTCATTGGATCGGGTAAAGCATAACCCGATGATATTGGAATCAAAAGGGGTTCGTCTGGCCATATTAAATTACACCTATGGCACTAATGGTATCAAAGTACAATCGCCAAATATCGTTAATGAGCTCGATACAGCTATAATGTCAAGTGACATTACTTCGGTGAGAAAACAGGCCGTGGATGAGATTATTGTTTGCCTGCATTGGGGATGGGAGTATCAAACCAAACCCAATCCGAATCAAAAGATGCTGGCTTCCTTCCTAAAATCTAAGGGGATTAATATTATCATTGGTTCACATCCTCATGTTTTACAACCAATGGTGATGGATTCAAGCCAGGATGGACAATCGTTGGTAGCCTATAGCATGGGAAACTTTATTTCAAATCAGCGCACAGCGCCAAGAGATGGAGCAGCTTTAATCTTTGTCGATCTACAAGTGAAAAATGGTGAAGTTTCTTTAAGCAATACACAATATCAACTAACTTGGGTATACACGCCATATGAAGGTGGAAAAAAGCGTTTCTATGTTTTGCCGGCAACCAGGTATGAAGATTCTCTCTGGGTAGAAAAAACAGCCCGAAAACGCATGAATGATTATATATCTGAAGCCAGGGATATCTTAAAGCTAAACCGTGGCGTTAGAGAGAAACGTTTTGATTTACCCCTATGTAAGCTCGATAGATTAGAGATGGATTTGGTAAAGATTAATGTACCATCGAGTATCCATTAAACATTTCGTGCAAAAATGATTGATGAGCTTCCGAATCAAGACAATATTCATAAATTTGCAAGCCATTAAACAACGATCATGCAAAATAAGAAAGCGATAATAGCCATCGACGGTCATTCGTCGTGCGGAAAAAGTACAGTAGCAAAAGATTTAGCCAAGGAATTGGGGTATGTTTACATTGATACGGGTGCGATGTACCGTTCTGTGACGCTTTTTGCCATGCAACAGGGAATAATCTCTGACGGATCGATTAATGAAAATGAATTAAAAGCCAGGCTCGGTGAAATTCATATTACCTTTAAATATGAGCCAGAAGAAAAAAAGAATGAAACCTTTCTGAATGGTGTTTGCGTAGAGGATGCCATTCGCGGATTAGAGGTGAGTAACAATGTAAGCGCCATCAGCGCCATCGGTTTTGTAAGGCAAAAGTTGGTAGAGTTACAGCAGGAAATGGGGAATGAAGGCGGTATTGTTATGGATGGTCGCGATATTGGGACGGTTGTATTTCCCGGTGCTGAACTAAAACTCTTTATGACTGCTTCGCCCGAAATAAGAGCGCAACGCCGATACGATGAATTAAATGCAAAGGGCGAAGAAGTGGATATGGAATCCATCCTGCAAAATGTTAAGCAACGCGATCACATCGATAGTACCCGAAAAGAGAGCCCCTTGATTCAGGCTGAAGATGCAGTTGTGCTTGATAACAGTAACTTAAATAAGGCTGAGCAATTGGAATGGATTTTAAATATTCTAAAAGAAAGAAATCTGGCCTGAGATGATTAAAGTTGATATTGATGTTCATTCAGGATTTTGCTTTGGTGTTAAAAAAGCCATCGAGGCTGCTTCTGAATTGTTGAAACAAGGTGAAGATGTTTATTGTGTTGGTGATATTGTGCACAACGAAGAGGAATCAAAACGCCTGAATCAACTTGGAATGTCAATCATTGATAAAAAAGCCATCGGTGATATAAGTTCGGGAACAATCTTATTTAGAGCTCATGGTGAACCGCCGTCGGCCTACCAAATTGTGAACAAGGCCGGATTAAAGCTAAAGGATGCCACCTGCCCGGTGGTACTCAAATTACAGCAACGCATTAAGAACTCATACGAGCAACAAAAAAAGGTAAACGGTCAGATTGTAATCTTTGGAAAAAAAGGCCATGCCGAAGTAATCGGATTGAAAGGTCAGACAAACGACGAAGCCATTGTTATCGAAGATGAATCACAATTGGCAGAAATCGATTTTAACCGACCTATTGAACTGTTTGCCCAAACCACGAAAAATCCGGATATACTTCGAAGCATCGTTAAGCTTATTGAGGAAAGGGCAAGCCAGGATTTTATCTGGCACAATACCACCTGTAAGCAAGTAACCGGCCGGCTACCACGAATTATCGATTTTGCCCTTAAATACCCTTTGGTCATTTTTGTTGGCGGTAAAAAAAGCAGTAATGCCAAGGTGCTTTTTAATGCCTGCAAATCGGCTAATTCGAACAGTTACTTTGTTTCTTCTGAAGAGGATGTGGATATCAGCTGGTTTAAAAAAGGAATTGATAAAGTGGGTGTCTGTGGCGCTACATCCACTCCACAATGGTTAATGGAAAAGGTGGCTCAAAGAATTAAGAATCTGGGCTGACCTTTAACATTTATAGGGAAACAAAATTTGATATAAAGCGTAACATTCGGTTCGGATCGGTAAATGATTCGGACTTTTTGCTATTAGATCATTAAAAAATACTCATTTTGTACTATTACATCATAATTTGAACACCTTTATACCGTTAGGAATAAAAGCATCAGTTAATTTTGTGAATTCTGATTTTAAAAGGATAAACAATCGGTACAATAAATACTTAAGGAACTCTATGATTTGTTTAAAATTCGGGCAGACTTTTCGCGCTGCTTTCATGTTGGGTACGATTGCTGTTTTTATGGGCTGTCAATCAAATTCAGGGAAAGGAACCTATGAAACATATGTGGTTGACAAGGGAAACATTGAAACCTGGGAAACTACCGAAGGTTTTGTTGAACCTGCCAACGAGGTGTTGTTACTAAGTCCGGCTGCAAGTATTATTACCGAAATATTAAAAGAGCCGGGCCAACAAGTGAAGGAAGGAGAAACCATTGTGGTTTTAAATACCAAAGCTGTTGAAGGGCGGATTGAAGATATTCAGGATCAATTGGCGGTTAAGCAAAATAACCTGGAGAAAACGCGCCTATCGGCCCGAAGTACAAAAGCGGATTTGTCCCATAGTTTGGAAACCAAGAAGCTTAAAATTTCTTCCATTAAATCAGTCCTCGCCGATCAGGAGCAGTTATTGGAAGTGGGTGGTATTTCGCCTGCCAAGTTTGATAAAACCAAACAGGAATTGGTACTGGCAGAAAAAGAACTGCAATTGGTTAAGCAAAAAAGTAACATCCGACTACAACAACTTAATGCTGATGAAAAAGGATTGTTACTTCAGATCGAAATACAGGAAAAGGTATTGGCAGAGCAAAAGGAACTCTTAAAACAATTGGAGGTAAAAGCGCCATCTGACGGGATTATATTATCCATTCATGGTAAAAAAGGCGAGAAAATTGGTGGCGATAAGTTGTTGGTTGAACTGTCTGATTTAACTCGCTTTAAGATTATTGCAAACATCGATGCCAAGCATAAAAACATGATAAAGACCGGCCGAAAAGCCTATGTAATGGTCGACAATGCCCGTTTGGAAGGCCGCATCGGAACAATTATGCCGAAGCTGGAAGATGGAAATATGCAGTTCACTGTTTATCTGACGGATAGTAGTCATTCTAAATTAATTCCTAATCAGAAGGTTGATTTACAAATAGTAAAACGTGCGCGTTACGATGTACTGCGACTTAAAAAAGGAGCTTTGATAAGCAATAAAAAAGTACAGCAGGTTTATGTGGTTAATGGCGACAGCGCCGATCTTCTGGAATTAAAACTTGGATTGATTACAGACGATTACATCGAGATTAAAGAAGGCTTGAAAGAGGGGGATGAAGTTATTATTTCCTCAGCTAACAATACAAATGATGAATCATCGGTGAGTATAGATAAATTAAAAAGGTAGGAAAGTGAGATTGATAAGTTTATACATACTGGTAACTTTGCTGAACTTTGATGTTAGCGGGCAGGAAGCAGATCTTAAAAAGCTTAATCTGACTTTGCAAAATGTTATTGATTTAGCAGTTAACCAGTCATCATCGGTAAAATATGCTCAGAATCGTTATGAAAACTATTTTTGGCGATTCAAAAATTTTCAGGCTCAATTCAGGCCACAGCTGGTTATTTCAGGTAATCTGCCTAACTACTATGAAGGTACAGAACCTGTTAAGCAGGGAGATGGTAGTATCCAGTTTAGGGAAGTAGGACGATTTAATAATAATGTGGCCCTGTCTGTTAATCAGTCTATTCCACAAACCGGTACAAGAATATATGCCAGTAGTTCAGTTATTCGTAATCAGGATTTGCGAAAGGATGAAGTAAGTTTTTCGGGCGACCCATATAAAATCGGATTTTCTCAACCGGTATTTGCCTATAACTGGATGAAATGGTCAAAGAAAACAGAACCATTGGTGTACGATGAAGCACAGAAAGATTTCGTTGAAACCATTGAGGAGATTTCTCGAAATGCCACTTCGCGTTTCTTCAGATATCTGAAGGTTCAGACGAATTATAAGCTGGCCGAAAACAATTTGTCGAACAGTGAAGATAACCTACGTATTGCCAAAACAAAGCGTAACCTGGGAACCATCTCAGAGAATGATTACTCGCGCATCCGGCTATCGGTATTAACGGCTCAAAAATCATTGACCCAGGCCAGTATGGATCTTAAAAATGCCGATTTTGAATTAAAGAAATACATTGGCCTTGATCAGGATGTTGACATTGAATTAATAATGCCACTAAACATGTATTTGTTTAAGGTCGATCCTCAACTGGCACTCGAAGAAGCCTTAACGAATCGCAAAGAACCCATTCAATACGAGCGACGATTAATAGAAGCAGATCGTGAGTTAACAAAAGCAAAACGAGGCAATGGGCTATCTGCCACCCTTCATGGTAGCTATGGTACTTCTAATATAGCCTACGACTGGCCGGGTATTTATTCAGAGCCCGCCAATCAAAAGTACTTAAGATTATCCTTTTCGATTCCGATTTTGGATTGGGGAAAATCATCCTCCAATGTAAAATTAGCTGAAAGTCGACGTGATTTGGTGGTGTTTGATGTAGAGCGCGACCGAGAGAATTTTGAGCGTACTGTGATTGTGCAGGTGGAACAATTCAGCTTGTTAAAGGCACAATTGGAGATAGCCAAAGAAGCAGATAATGTGGCAGGAAACGGCTATCAGATTGCATTGAAGAAATTCCAGAACGGAGAGATTAGCATCACGGATCTAAATATTTCTCTATCGGAACGAGAAAAAGCCAAGCGAGATTATATCAAGTCATTGGAAACTTATTGGGTGGCCTATTATCGACTGCGAGAACTTACCCTTTACGATTTTGAAAAAGGGCAGAAGATACTGTATGATAATCCTCTGCTAAAGGGTTTGATAAAGAATAAAGAAGAAAAAGAAGCATAGTATGGATGGTCGAAACCGAAATGTGATCAAGCCAGGTATTGAAGTGGCCATTGTGCTAAAGCAACACCAACGAAGCGGGCAATTAACCGAAGGAATCGTTAAAGATATACTTACCAACAGCTCCTTTCATCCGCATGGGATCAAAGTTCGCCTTGAAGATGGGCAAGTTGGGCGCGTGAAAGAAATATTGTAGATTTCTTTTAAAGCTATTTTGTTGATAAGTTATTGTTATTCATTCGCCTGTTTGAATGACTGAAGGTTTATGATGAGATTACTTTTTTATTAGGCTGAGTTCATTGGCTGTTAATTTTTTTTTCTTAACCTTGCCTAACCTTAAAAACAGAAACCCTTGTCAGCAACTTGTAAGATAGATGAGCAACTACTCATCAAACAAATTAAAGATGGTAATCAATCATCTTTTCGTCTTTTATTTGACTCCTATTACAAAAGTCTTTACGCTTATGCATTAAAGTTTGTAGATCACGATTTTGCCAATGATATAGTACAAGATCTATTCTCAACGATCTGGGATAAAAAAGGAGTGTTAGAAATAAAAACCTCACTGCACAATTACCTCTTTACTGGAATTCGTAATAATTGTCTTCAGAGTCTGGAAAAACAAAAGGTAAGAAGCCGTTATCAGAATGAAAAAAAGATTCAATTCTCAATAGAAGAAATCAATTACTTCCAAAGTCAGGCATCGCAAAGTTTATTGGAAATAGAACTTCAAAACAAAATTGAAGAAGCGATTTGTAAATTACCTGATCAATGCCAGAAAGTATTTCGCTTAAGTCGCATTCAACGGATTAAGAATAACGAAATTGCTGAGCAATTAGAGATTTCGCCAAAAACGGTTGAAAAGCATCTGACAAAAGCGTTAAAAATTATGCGCGAAGAGTTAAAAGACTATTTGCCATTTCTTTTATTACTTCTAAAATAATTATCTTCAACAAACCAAAGGCTTGTAACGCTCTAGTAACTAATACTATAGTCTGGTCGATTATTATTCATTAAATAATTCTTCCTCTTGGGGTAGGGAGTTAAAGTTTTCAACCATCATTATAATGTATGCCAAAAGAAGAGTTTAATAAGTTTTATGCATCTGCCATTTCATGCCTGAATAATGAAATGGCAGAAAATGAGAAAGATGCTTTTATCAGTTCTCTTTATAAAGATGATAAACTAAAAAGTCTGTTTTTTCAGTTAAAAGACGTTTGGGAGTATCATCAATTAAAAGAACAGTCAAGCCATATTGATCTGGAAACTACGTGGAATCAGATGTTAGCCACACAAAGTTTAGATGATACAAAACCTAATCCGTCAATTTTCATCAGAAACAATAGTTGGCTTTGGCAGTCTGCAGCAGCGATCTTAATTATATGCGGATTATTCTGGTTATTTAATAGGAATAATTTCATTAATACTGTCGATGAAGGACTGGCGCATATTGTGGAATGTTCAAAAGGTGAAATGGTGAAATTAAGTTTATCTGATGGAACAAATGTATGGCTTAATTCAGACTCCAAACTATCGTTCAATCAAAGCTTCTCATCAATAAATCGTCAGCTTAATCTGGTTGGAGAAGCCTTCTTTGATGTGAAGAGCGATAGTTTAAATCCCTTTAAAATTGATATCGCAGGCTACCAGGTAAAAGTTAAAGGAACTAGCTTTAATTTAAGACATTATCCTGATGAGATAATGTTTCAAATATCACTGGAAGAGGGTGTTGTAGAATTGATAAAAGGTGCTGAAACACTATCATTGGAAGAAGGTGATCAATTAAATATAAACACTGATACTGGAAAAAAGACACTTCTAAGAGATAAAGATTTAAAGCATTTTTCAGCGTGGAGAACAGGCAGGTTGGAATTTGAAAATATCTCCATGAAACAGTTGGCAAATTACATAGAAAGGTGGTATAACCACGAAGTAATAGTTCTGGATCAGAGTTTATTAAAATTGAAATATACAGGTGTATTAAAGAGTAATAAAAGTATTGAACATGTTATGAATGTATTAAGCGTTACCCAACCAATAAGATATAAAGTAGATGGAGATAAAATATATATTGAATCGGCAAATTAGAGAATAGCATTGGAAGTAATTTAAAAATCCGGAAGTTGTTGGCCCAACTTCCGGACTAAAAATATTGCTACCAATATTTTAACAAGTAAATAACAAATGTATGAAAAAAAACGTGATTAGGAGTTTTCTCCTAAGAGGGAATGGTACAACCAAAATTATTAAAGTAATGAGAATAAGTATTGTGCTTTTGATGACTGTTTTTATTCCGTTATCGGCTACAACCTTTTCGCAGAATCAAAAGGTGGCAGTAAAGGCTAAAAACATCACATTACAAGAGTTGTTTAAAACAATTCAAGATCAAAGTGATTATGATTTTTTCTATCAGCCTGATGATATAGATCAATCGATAAAGGTGTCTTTTAACGGACAACAAAAAGAAGTAAATGAAATTCTTGATGTCGCCCTAAAGAACACTAATCTCGATTACAAGATTATGGATACCGATATTGTTATCCTAAATAGGGATAACAAGATTGAGACGGTTCGTTATCAGGAGAAGTTAGTTGTAAAAGGAGTTGTAACGGATGAAAATGGTGATCCACTTCCGGGGGTTAATGTTTTTGACAAAAACGATATGACCAATGGAACCATTTCAAGTGTAGACGGATCATATGAACTTACGGTTAACTCAGTAGATGTGATCCTGAAGTATTCATTTATTGGATTCAATGATCAGGAAATCAGTGTCTCGGGGCGCGAAGTGATTAATGTTACTTTAGTATCTGAGGCTACCGACCTAAACGAAGTAGTTGTTACGGCTCTTGGTATTCGAAGGGAGCAAAAAGCACTGAGTTATAATGTTCAGAAAGTGTCTTCTGAAGAAATCAATCAGGTAAAGTCAACTAACTTTATGAATTCATTGGTTGGCAGATTTGCGGGTGTTGCCATTAACACATCAGCTGCAGGACCGGGTGGTGCAACAAAAGTTGTTATGCGTGGGCCAAAATCAATTACCAGAAGTAACAATGCGCTTTATGTAATTGATGGTATTCCGATGTATAACCAGATGGCTGGTTCAGGAAGCAGTAAATGGGATGATAACGGTGGCTCTGAATCTATTGCTGACATCAATTCTGACGATATCGAAAGCGTCTCTATGCTTACAGGTGCTGCAGCAGCGGCTTTATATGGTAGTCAAGCTGCCAATGGGGTTGTATTAATTACTACCAAACGGGGTAAGCAAGGGACAATAAAAGTAAGCGTTAATAATACGACTACTTTTTCAAATGTGTACATGTTGCCAGAATTTCAAAATACTTATGGTACCTTACCAGGTAGTTTTCATAGTTGGGGATTAAAACTAGATACTCCAACCGATTATGATCCAAAAAATTTCTTTGAAACAGGTGTTAATTTAATTAACTCTGTTAGTCTTTCAACGGGTACTGAAAAGAATCAAACCTATATTTCTCTTTCGTCAACCAATTCGTCAGGAGTTATTCATAACAATGAGTATAATCGTTATAACCTAACGGCCAGAAATACAGCTAAATTTGCTAAAGACAAATTGCAATTGGATCTAAGTTTCAATCTTATTAAAACCGATGATAATAATCCAATTGCGCAAGGGGTTTACTTTAACCCAATTATTTCGGCTTATTTATTTCCAAGAGGTGAAAATTTTGAGGATATCAAATTCTATCAACGGTGGGATGATACAAGATCGATATATGCGCAGTATTGGCCATACAGCGATGCTTTAGCAACACAAAACCCGTATTGGGAAACTAACTCAATGGTTAGAAAAACTAACAAGGATCGATACATTACAAATATTGCTCTTAAATGGGATATCTTTGATGGGATCAATATCACGGGACGTGTAAAAGTGGATAATGAATCCAGGCATCATGAAAGAGAGTATAATGCAACAACATATTCAGTTTTAGCAGATCCAAATGGTTCGTACCTCACAAAAATTGAAGAACTAAAAAGTGAGTATGCAGATGCCGTTTTAAATATCAATAAAAATATTACTGAGGATATTCGAATTACGGCGAATATTGGTGCATCTGTTAATGATGTTCAGTTTTATATACAACAAGATGCACTTAATTTAAATATCCCGAACTTGTTCACTACCATGAACGTGGCAAAAAACAGGACAGTGAGTGCCTATCAAGATAAATGGCACGATCAAACCCAAAGTGTTTTTGGTAGCGTTGAAATAGGCTATAAGAGTATGTTCTATTTGACAGCCACAGGCCGTAATGACTGGGACTCTAAATTAGCTTTTAGTAATCAGGCATCATTCTTTTATCCATCACTTGGATTATCAACGGTCGTATCTGAGATTATTGAAATGCCTAAGTTTATATCATATGCAAAAGTACGCGCATCATATGCCGAAGTTGCTTCGCCATTTGACAGGTACCTTTCGAATCCGGCATTAGACAGCGACGGGAAAGGTGGATATAAATCACAAGGTACTTTAGCAGCTAAATTTTTGAAGCCTGAAGAAACCAAATCAATTGAATTTGGTCTTAATTTAAAGTTATGGAAAGCACTCTCAATTGATGCAACATATTATAAGTCCAATACATATAATCAAACTTTCCGCGTTGAAGTTCCTGCCAGTTTAGGTGCTGACGGTGCATATATTCAAGCTGGTGATATCCAAAACGAAGGTTTAGAGTTGGCTTTAGGGTACACCAAGAATTTAAGACCGGATTTAAGTGTTTCTACCAATTTAACTTATACAATGAACCGGAATAAAGTTAAGGAATTGCTTAATGGGGTAGTAAACCCATACACCAATAAAAAGATCGACAAAGATGAATTACGCGTTGCATCTTTAGGTGGTGGTATGGCACCTCAAATTATCCTTCGAGAAGGCGGTACTATGGGTGACATGTATGTTGAGCATCACATTCGAAGAGATGCGGGTAAAGTGTTGGTAGATGGCCAAGGTCGTATCTATACTGAAGAATACACCAAAGACGGTAAGAAAGACCCACGTAAAATAGGTTCAATGTTGCCTGATGGCAATATGGGATGGAGCAATAACATTAGTTATAAAGGGGTTGATTTTGGATTTGTATTCGCGGCTCGCTTTGGTGGTTTAGTAACCTCAAATACCGAGGCTATTTTAGACTACTATGGTGTATCAAAACGATCGGCTGATGCCAGGGATGCAGGTGGTATACCAATGAATGGCGATAAGATTTCTGCTAAAAGTTATTATCAAACCATTGCGTCTGGTGATGGAGGTCTAGGTCAGAATTATACTTACGATGCAACTAATATTCGATTATCACAAATGAGCTTGTCATATGCTTTGCCTAAACAATGGTTTAATGATAAGCTAAATATTAGATTAGGCGTTGTTGGAAATAACTTATGGATGATTTATTGCAAAGCTCCATTCGATCCTGAATTATCAGCCGCCGCAGCTTCTACTTTCTATCAAGGAGTTGATTACTTCATGATGCCAAGTACACGTAGTTTTGGTGGTAATATTAAAATACAATTTTAATAAAGAGAACGATGAAAGATATAATGAATATAAGCAAAATAGCTTTATTGATATTAGCCTTAAATATCTTTGGTTGTACGGATAAATTTGAAGAGTACAATACAGACCCCTATAGGCCAACAAAGCAAACACCAATGAACCATTTCCCACCGATGATTGCCTCGGGTTTTGTAGTCCAGATTAATGCGGCTCAATATGTGGAGCATATGGTAGGTGGTGTTTATGGAGGGTACCTTTCGATGTCTAATGCATGGGGAGGTAATAACTTTGCAACATATAACCCATCTCCGGGATGGAATGATGAGCCTTTTCGAATTAGTTTTGTTGAGTTTTATTCGAACTATTATGATGTAGAAGCTGCAACCGAAAAGAAAGGTCACTTGTATGCTATGGCATTATTATTAAAAGCTCATACAATGCATCGTGTTGTTGATACATACGGTCCTATCCCTTATTCGAAAGCAAAAAGAGGGGGCGATGAAATTGAATATGATTCAGTGGAAGATGTTTATAAGCACATGTTTGAAGATTTGGACTATGCGATTAAAACTTTGACTGATTTTGTGTCAGCTAACAACATTAAACCATTGGCAGACTTAGACCAGGTTTATGATGGCGATTACAGTAAATGGGTTAAATATGCCAACTCATTAAAGTTGCGCCTTGCCATACGTATCTCTGGTGTTGCCCCTGAATTCGCACAACAAAAGGCAGAGGAAGCTGTAAAACATTCGATTGGTTGTATCGAAAGTAATTCTGACAATGCTTTGTATAACATGCTTGCTATAGAAAACAATAGAGATTATGGTATCTGTCATATTTGGGATGATACACGCGCCAACGCGTCTATTGTAACCTATATGAATGCATATAATGATCCTCGTATTAGTAAATATTTTGAAAAAAGTACAGCCCCAGAACATACTGATGACTACGTTGGTTTACGAAGCGGTATTGTAGGTTTTGAGAAAAGTAAAGTAAACGAGGCTTCCAATCTTGTTGTAGGTCCAAAAGACGCATTGGTTATATTCCGCGCAGCTGAAACAGCATTCCTAAAGGCAGAAGGAGCTCTATTAGGTTGGGATATGGGTGGCGAAGCCGCAGATCTTTATAAAAAAGGTCTATCATTATCTTGTCAAGAATGGGGGGTAGCTGATATGGCTTTATTCTTAGAACAAGGGCCTGTAGAAGATGTAACATTTAATTCTATTTTCGGATATGGAACTTATAGTTTCGATCAGTTAGCCGGGGTGTTATGGAATGATGAGGCTTCTAACGAAGAGAAGCTAAAACAGTTAATCACACAAAAATGGATTGCTAACTTCCCTCTAGGGTACGAAGCATGGGCTGATCACAGAAGAACTGGTTTCCCTGAATTAATACCAGTTAACTCTAACCTTAGTCAAGGTCAGGTTGATATCGAGAGAGGTATTAGACGCTTGACTTATCCTCAATCAGAATATAATGGTAATGAGGCTAATGTTATTAAAGCGGTTAATGAATTTTTAGGTGGAAATGATAGTCAGGGAACTGATATTTGGTGGGCTAAAAAGAACTAATATTATGAAAAGATATAATTTATTTTTAAGCATAGTGGCTGTCGTCTTTGCTCTTATCTCCTGCGAAGATTGGACAGAAGTTGAGGCGATTGATTATGAGCCTAATGATGTAAATACGATCTTGCAACAAGAGGATAGTGAATACTTTGAAAAGCTAAGGGCTTATAAAGAGAGTGATCATCCGATTACGTTTACATGGTATGGAGCTTGGTCAGGTATAGGTGCTACTACAAAAGGCAGATTAAGTGGGTTACCAGACAGTTTAGATATTGTGTCATTATGGGATAATGGTACATATGAAAAGGGCACAGAGAAAGAGAAAGATTTTCTTTATGCTACAAAAGTTAAAGGGCTGCGTTTAGTAACTTGTGTTATCTTACAAGGTTGCGATAAAGAAAAGTTCGGATGGTCAGATAAAGATAATGGAGAATCGGCTGTTAGAGCTTATGCCAGATCGATTGTAGATACTATTGATAAGTATAACTATCATGGATTTGATATTGACTTTGAGCCAAGTTACATGGGGCATTCTGAAGCTCGTAATATTGTACACAATGAAGAAAGAGTTGCTATATTCATTGATGAGTTAAGTAAGTTTTTAGGGCCATTGTCAGGAACTGGAAGGCTTTTGGTTCTGGATGGTGAGCCCCAAGAGATGCCTAGTCAGTCATGTTTAGCTTTTGATTATTTCATCGTACAAGCGTACGACTGTACTAGTGATAATAATTTAGATGGTCGCTTACAAAGTACAATTGATAATTTTGAAGGATATATGACACCTCAAGAGGTTACCCGAAAATACGTTGTTACTGAAAATTTTGAAAAACATCAAGCAACATGCGGACCAACATATTATGATCGAAATGGAAAGGTTTACCCATACTCGTTATTAGGAATGGCTAATTGGCAACCTAAAACGGGTGTACATTGTGGTGGTATTGGTGGTTACCGTCTTGGTAAAACATGGGATCATCACCTTACTCCATGGAAACTTTTTAGAGAATCTACTCAAGCATTAAATCCAGCTGTAAAATAAGTACGATGAAAAAGAGAATTTTTAAATATTTACAACTTCTTGGTTGTATATCGTTAATTTCTTTGGTTTCATGTAATGATGATTCATATGAAACATTAGAGAATGGGGTGTATTTTAAGGAAGCACTTAAAACTGACTTTCAAAAAGTAGCTATTAAAGATGAAGCTGTTGCTGAATTAACAGTAAAAGTTGGGCAGGTTTTATCAGAAGATTCAAAATATAAGTTTGCTTTTGCGCCAGAATCTTTAGCAGCTTATAATAAAGTTAATGGTACAGCTTATCAGTCTGTAGCACCTACACAGGTTGAGTTTCCTAAATCAATTCTTATAAAAGAAGGTGAAGCGCAATCTGAAAAAACTCAAATTAAAATAAAGGAATTTACTGAAGAGATGATCGAAAGTGGAGCGAGTTACGCTATTCCTTTGAAAATTGAGAGTGTAGATGGCAAAGCCTTACCTGTTGGTAAGACTTCAACATTTATTATTGGTTTAGAGCGAATCTTCAAAACAAAGGCCGTTATAGTTCGAGCTATGGACGGGGCACCACCAGAAACTGGAGAAGTGTTTAGGTTTAACATTGGAGAAGAAGAAAAAGCTTTTAGTAATATTACTATGGAGTTTTGGATGGCTATCGAAAAAGTAGGTGGTGCAATATGTGGTAACGCACACCCTGCACACCGTATTTTTATCTTCAAGAATAACAGACCAAGTGCAAATTGTTGGCACGTTTGGAATAATGGAGATTATCCTGCAGCAAATAGTTTCTCATTTTATGCTCGGAACACCGAATTATTTCCAAGTACTAAAATCGTACCATCAGGTTGGGCACATTATGCTATGGTATTTGATGGCGGGGCAGGTGTAATAAAGCTCTACATTAATGGTGTGGAAGAAGCAAGTGCATCTATTGGTTCAACGCCATTTACCTTTAATTCAGATGCATGGGGTTTCAATCGTTCTTTCGGTAGCAACGACTTTGCATTCCGTGAGTTTCGTTTTTGGTCTGTGGCTAGAACAACTAACCAGATTAAAAACAACATGGAGATTATCGATCCTACAACGCCAGGTTTAGAGTTTTATACCAAATTTGATAGTGATGAAGAAGGTGTATTCAAAGATTTATCTGGACATGAAGGTTACCAGTTCGAATATAGTATGACTAAATGGAAAGATGAAAAACATGTTTTTACACGTTTAGATACCCCTATTGAATATATTGATTATACCGTAGGTGACAAAACAGCTAATTTAAACTAGAATGATGAAAAAATTATTTATAGGGGCGTATCTCCTCATAGGTATCATATTGACAACTGGTTTGACCAGTTGCGAAGAGGAATATTTTTCTGAAACACCTGTTGTAGCAACAAAGGCTATAGTTAATGATCAACTTCATCCAAGAAATATTAGAAACTATTCTATTACAAAAGATCTATTGGTTAACGAAGTTGGAATAGAAGGTGGTCCAATCCAGTTCGGAGTAAAAACAAATATGCCAGTTGAGTCTCAATGTTTATTCTCAGCACATTTCGATACTTCATTTGTTTCTTTATTTAATGAAAAGAATTCAACTTCTTATGAAACAATTAAGAAGAAACATATTGAATTCAAAAAAGAGAACTGTACAATAGGAGCGAATAAAACTATTTCTACCGACTCTATTGAGATTGGTTTGATCAATGAGACTGATATTGAAATTGAAGACAAAGCGTTGCTGCCATTTAATATTATTGTTGATGAAGGAAACGTGGAGACAAGCACGAACTTAGGACAATTTTATGCCTTATTAAGTCCTAAGGTCTTTTCATTGAATAATGAAAAAGAAGCTTCAATTATGAATAATAAAGTTGATAATACGATTGACTTTACACCCGGCAAATCATTTGAATTAGATATTGAAAGTTCGGTTGCAGCTAAAAAGGATGTTAGCATTGAGGTTGTTGTTGACAAGGAATTGCTTATGAAACATAATGCCGAGCATGATAGCAATTATGAATTATTCCCAGAAGATGGTTATAGTTTGTCAGCTTCCAATACTAAGATTCTATCCGGAACAAGAAAACCCGATACACCCATCTCGATTGAATTTAAGAATGAAGATGACTTTAATTGGGGAACGACGACGATTATACCATTACAATTAAAAGTATTGGTTGATGGGAAAATGGTGAACGACACTGCGAATACGACAATTATTAAAGTTAAAACCAAAGAAGTATCGATGGTACTTGCAGATAATGAAGGCCAGATTGGAGGAACTTTAATTGATACGGAAAATGCTGAAATAAACGGATCGAATTATAACTTTTACGGGCAAGCAGCTTCCTCATTGTTCGATCAGGATATTTCAAAAGGTTGGATATCATCTAATGGAGCGGTCTTTACGATTGACTTAAAAGCAGTTAAAACGCTTAAAGGGTTTGCCTTTAAGCATGATTACCTGAATTATGCAAGTTATGGTAGCATTAAGGACATTGAGATTAGTGTAAGCACAGATAACACAAACTGGACAAGTTTAAGTGAGGTAACGGTACCTGCGATCACAAAGGATAAAGACAATCCTATTACACATTACGTTCGCTGTGTTGCGTCAGAGGCACAATATATCAAAATAGCATTCCCAAGGACTTATGGAAGCTATGTTGGCCTTTCATTTATTGGGATGTATGAATAAGAATGCATGGCCAGATAAAACGCAGGTTTATATTGATGTATTTAATATGAATGGAATACGTGTCGTTCATAAAATTGCAGAGTTTATGAATATTCAACAAGTCATAGAATGTCTTAATAACGATTTCAGGCCTTTGACTAAAGGCGCATATATTGTTGTTATGAACTCATTATATGGCTGCAAAACAACCAGGTATTTCAAACCTTGATTTTTTACGAATCGAAGCCGCCGATTTTTTCGGTGGCTTTCTTTTTTCTTTAATAAGTTCAACCACAAAAATGTTCTCAGTTTAAACCAGATCTGATAGTAATGAGTTATGCAGGTAATGAAGTAAAACTTCTTTTGATAGGTGACAAGCATTTGAATGTTTCAAAAATTCATAAAAGTATGGGGGAGTGTGGTCTGGTTTATAAAACATATTCTGAATCAAGGTCATTCGAAAAAATTCTACTTTACCAACCTGATATTATCGTGATTGTATCATGCAAAGAAGATTTTTATTTGGAGACCGGTAATTGGATCAAGAACACCGAAGGAACATATTTTATCCCAGTTGTAATAGTGACTGAAAATCTTTCGAATAAGCAGATGATCAAGGCTTACAATTTGGGGGTTGACCTGATTGTAGATTTTAACATTGAACTTAAGGTGTTGATAGCGAGCATGCTTTCACTTATTAGAAACCGACAAAAAATACAATCTGCTTATAATAATGATTGCGTTATAAATCATAAAAATCGAGAACAGTTATTTATTGATAAGGTTCTTAAAATTGTAAATGATAATTATGAGAATCCGGAATTCGAAGTCCGTGATTTCTCAACAATACTAAATAAAAGCCGAACCTGGGTATACCTTTGGTTTAAAAATGTAACGGGCGGTTCAGCAAGTGACTTTCTAAGAAACTACCGGCTTAATAAATCTGTCAGGATGCTGAAGGCAGAATTGGATTTGAATATATCGGAAATTGCATATAAGGTCGGATTTAGCGACCCGAAGTATTTCTCAAAACAGTTTAAAAAGCAATATGGCATTTCACCAATGGCTTTTAGAAAAAGAAATAACGTTTCTGGATTAGATTTTAGTTAAGTATTCCTGCATAACCTGTACATCGGCATCAGCCCAATTTAAGGACTTTAATTCTTCGGCTGTAAACCAGCAAACTTTTTCATGCTCAACAGCAAGTAGTTTACCTCCTATTATCTGACAGATATATGGGATTAATTCAATGGTTTTGTCCGGATAGGCATAAGTGATTGGTGTTAGCTTTTCCTGAATACGAATCTCAACCGATAATTCTTCTTTGATTTCCCGAACAATGCATTCTTCGGCCGTTTCGCCTGCGTCAATTTTTCCGCCTGGAAACTCCCACTTCCAGCTGTTACTCATCTGACGGCTTCGCAGAGCGGCCAGCACTTTGTTTTTATCAATAATTACGGCACAGGTAACCTGTGTAATTTCTTTTAACGTAGCATTCATTTCAATCCTGGTGTACTTGATTCCAAAAGAATAAAGTGGTGTGAATCTGGTTTAGTCGGCGTAAAAATAGTAAAACTGTTGAAAATGCCAAGTGCATTTAAACCAGTAACAAATGTTCCGAAACTGAATATAATAATTACCATATAGTGATTTGGAACGGATGTCTATAACGCTTGATTTTTAAAGAAACCTTAAAATCAATGGATGGGAAATGATTACAAAAGCAAAATTTAAATATTTTTGAGATGAATATTGGATGATTAACGTCCGTTTTCACTTAAAACCATAATCTGAACGACATGGCATTATTGCTTTTTTACTTGTTTTTAGCGCTTTTTGTATCTTTTCTTTGTTCCATTATGGAAGCTGTCCTGTTATCGGCACCACCTTCATTTTTGATGGTTAAGAAAGAGGAGGGAAAGGCCTGGGCCGACTATTTCGTTAAGCTAAAAGAAAACATTGATAAACCCTTGTCGGCCATTTTATCGCTCAATACCGTTGCACACACCATTGGAGCCGCAGGTGTAGGGGCACAAGCCATTAAGGTATTCGGAGAAGCATCCTTCGGTATTGTATCCGCTGTACTTACTGTTTTGATATTGGTGATTACCGAGATTATACCTAAAACCATTGGGGCTAATTACTGGCGCGGTCTGGCACGATTCTCAGCTTTAACCATTCGGGTTATGGTATTTATTACCTATCCCTTGGTACTGATGTCGGCTTTTATCACCCGTTTACTTTCCAATGACAAAGGCGAAAAAACTACGAGTCGGGAGGAGATTGCCGCTTTGGCCAAAATTGGGGCCGATGAAGGCATTTTTAATGCCAATGAGAATAAGATTATCCAAAACCTGTTAAAGCTTAAAAATATCACTGTTAAAGAGATTATGACGCCGCGTGTAGTGGTGGCTGTGGCCGATGAAAACATGGTATTGCAGGATTTTCTGGATAACAAAGATTACCTGCGTTTTTCGAGAATACCGGTCTATAGCGATCACGACGAGAACATCACCGGTTATGTGTTTCGCCAGGAGGTATTTGAAAAGCTGGCCGAAGATCAGCACGAGCTAAAGTTAAAAGACATTAAGCGCAAGATTGTGATTGTGCCATATACCATTGTGCTGTTTGAACTGTGGGAAAAACTGATGGAGCAAAAAGAGCACATCGCCCTGGTGGTAGATGAATATGGCGGACTGGATGGCATCGTTACCATGGAGGATATCATCGAAACCATCCTTGGGCTCGAAATTGTTGACGAAACCGACACCATCACCGACATGCAGGAATATGCCCGCCAGCGATGGAAAACTCGTCAGACCAAGTTTGAACAGATCAGAGGCATTAAAAAAGATTAGATTAACTCATTTCTTTAAGCATTTGATTAGTCAGTATTTTCCCTTCGGGTTAAGATGAAGCTAAATGTTTGTTTCGCATAAGCTTAATCAATATTCATCCTATTTCTTCTGCGATATTCAGATGGAGTTAATCCGGTTTGCTGTTTAAAAAAGGTATTAAACGATGACTTGGAGTTAAAGCCACATTCGTATGCCACAGCAATGATTGACCAACTTCTGTATTCAAGGTTGCCAAGCATCTTTTGAACTTCATTAAGGCGGTATTCATTTACGAAGTGATAGAAGTTCTTTCCGAGCTGACTATTAATGGTCTGAGTTATATGGTGCTTAGGTATGCTAACCTGATCAGACAAAGATTGAATGGTTAAGTCCGAATCTTTCCATGGTTGTTGTAACTCCATATGCTCCAGTAACTTTATTTTATATGCACCTGCTTGTTTATCTTTTAAACCCGATTTCTCGTACCTGGCCATGTTAAGCTTATTTTCTTCCTGATTCGGCTTGTTTACCACTTTTTTTGAGCGGTTATAGATATACCCTTGCCGATATCCAAATAAACTCACTGAGTATATAAAAATTACTAAACCTATATTTATAAAGTTTGATAAATGGGTTCTCACTTCAGTTAACATTCCAAGCTTACTGACGCCCACAGTTAGCAATATAAAGAAGAATATAAAGAAGAAAATTAGCACGTACCAGATCCATTGGAGATTAATTCGCTCCGAACGTGCACTATAGTAATCTTCAATGGATATTTCATGTTGTTTCAAAAGTCGGAGGGTAAGGTATAAATATACAATAAATGAAATAACAAAAGTTGATGCGAAAACATAACGATACCACACCGATTGACCAGAGAAAAACATTTGCTGACAATGAGGACCAGGCATGGCATTTTCTATTAAAGAACTAATAATAATTAATGCTGTTGCAGGTACAAAGTGGAGAAGGTTTTTCCAGTGATATTGCGAGCTTGATTTAATTAAACTATAACTATATTGATACAGAAATGGTCCGATTGTTATAAGCAGGTTGGCACCTATAACATTAAATTCAAGCTGACAGAATCTTTTAATACCTCCAATTACAAACAAAATTCCAAAGGTAATTAACCAACCAATTAGTATTTTGTCGGCCAGGTTTTTAGGTCGTTTTGAAATTAGTACAAAGGCCGAAAAAAAGGCCTGAACGACACCTAGTAGAATTACAGATTCCATGTGCACTGCTTGATTGGGTTTAATTTTAGACGATATGCCTTCTCTTTTATTAATAATCTATTGAGCGGCATTGAAATATTCGGACAGGAATGATTTTAAGCCGCGCAATATACATATTTAAACTTTAAGGAGTGAAAGATAATCCAAGTTCAATAGCAAGATGATTATACAACTCACTTTCACTAACATCATCACCATTTCTTAAATTGGAAAATTGTGAGCGAAAAACAGATCGGTAACCGACTTTACCTTTTATGCCAATAAATTTTAGTAACTGATATTTGGCGGTAAGGTGGCTGAATATACCAAGGTCATTGAGGCGCAAATTGGATATATCTCCGGTTCTTGGTCGGAAGATGTGAATGTAAGTATCCATGCCCGTACCGGCAAAAAAGCGTAATTTCTCCGTTGTAAAATAGCTGATTTGCAACTTATAAGGCAACATGCTATTGAAATACATATTATCCCGTATCTTTTGATTGTATGTAATAACCGGGAAGCCTATAATTTGATTGGCATTAACATACATTATACCTGCACCAATTCCGAAGGTGGCATCAATCCGATCGTAAACAGAAAGGTTAAACATCAGGTTCATCGATATCTTATCCATCATCGATGGTTTTTGCCCATAAATGGTAAAACGGTTAATAAGGTAGGCCGACTTGTTGAACACCTTAAACCGGTACATAATTGAAGGGGTGATGGATAAATAATCGTTGATATGTACCTTTTGAGTATATTGATTATCCAGTTCCTCGGAATAGGGATTAAATGAAACGTCACCAACATCAAACCAAGTGCGGTAGACATCGAGGTTGATCAATGATATTAATCGTTTATTGCGGGATATATAAACAGGTGCTTTACCCGATAAACGCAAGGTATAAGAGCGCTTGATTTGTGCCAAAGCATCCTGTTCATCTCCTGAAAAATTGTAATTATATCCACTGTGGTGAATGCCCGTAACAGAAAAAATTTCCCGTTCGCGCAGAAGAGCACTTAGCGTTTTGGCCCTGATAGATGCTTCTTGTCCTTTTAATTTGAAATTAAAAAGAATCAAAAGAACAAATGGTACAATAATGTGATTCTTCATCTTAACTATAAATTTTACGCCTCAATAAAGAACCAGAGGCCAAACTCACTTTGGGTTATTCTAACTGGTTTTTATTTTAATTTTCTGCGACAAGCGCTCAAACAGGTAATACACTACCGGCACGATGATCATGGTTAGAATCATTGATAATGACATACCGCCAATTAACGACCATCCCAAACCGGTTTTCCAGGTAGCTCCTGCTCCTGTTGCTGTGGCCAAAGGAATTAATCCAATCACCATGGAAATATTGGTCATTAAAATAGGTCGGAAACGCAAACGGACGGCATTAATCAGCGCATCAGTTAACGAACGGCCACCTTCCAGTTCCTGGTTGGTAAAATCCACCACTAGGATGGCATTTTTGGTCACCAGCCCAATCAACATGATCATTCCCAAAAGTGTAAATACATTTAAGTTTTCGCTGGCCAGCCCCAGAGCCCATAAAGCACCCGTGATAGCCATTGGCAGAGAGAACATAATAACCAACGGGTGAATCCAGTTATTATACAACACCACCATGATAAAATAAACAAATAAGATAGCAGCGATGATGGCCACACCCAACTGAGCAAAAGACTCGGCCATTAAACGGGTTGTTTGACCCTGAACAATTTCAACACCTTGTGGTTTTTTAACTTCTAGTATTTGCTCTTCAAACTGTCCCATTACAGCACCTTGTGATACTCCGACCAACTGGGAACTGACCTTAACCGATGGCGATCGGTTATAGCGCTCCAGCTTAGAAGAGCCAATTTCATTTTTCAGGCTTGCAAATTGATTGAGTGCCACTTTTTCGCCCCGGCTATTAATAAAAGTCAATTGTTCAAGGTCATCCGGGCTGCGTCGATCAAAATGATCCAATTGCACATTAATGTCGTAGGTATCGTTGCCTATCTGGAATTCATTATCGGTATTGCCGGCAAAGGCTATTTGTAAAGTGGCACCAACTTCGCCTATGGTCAAACCTGTTGCATCTAAACGAAAGCGATCCAGTTCTACGTGTAACTCCGGGTTAGATGTTTCTACAGATTTCTCTACTTCGGCAGTACCATCAATGGTGTTCAAAATGTTTTCAATTTGCCCGGCATATTGCATCACACTGTCCATCTCAGTACCGGTTACCATTAGTTGAATAGGCGTATCGGGGCTACCGATTATATTTACGTTAACTGCTGATATTTTGGCTCCAACAATACTCTCCTCCAATTGAGCTCTTGCTTGTCGGGCAAATAAGTCGGCAGCTAGCTCCCGCTGATCCACATCAACCAGCTTTACATTTAACTCGGCATAAAATGCTGAACCATGGGACGACACCGTTCCGGATTTAGCCCCAACAGTAGTAAACACCGATTTTACCTCGGGCATTTTCATCAATAGCTGCTCGGCCTGTAATGTTAATTCATTGGTTTGTTCAATGGTGGCATCTTTAGGTAATTCAAGCCATATCAAACAGTTTCCACGGTCGCCAGCTTCCACAAAAGCGGTTCCGATAAAGCCTGTTGGCACCAGGGCGAAGGATGAAAACAACATAACTATTGATAATATCATCGTGATAAATTTATGCCTTAAAGACCATTGCAACAGATTGGCTGTTGCCAATGCACATTGGTCGATAAATGCTTCGAATCGGCCCACAAACCTGCCGGTTAAGCTATCGGGCGAAAGGCGTTCGAGTTTGGCCAAACGCGAGGTCATATAAGGTAGTAATGTAAAGGATACAAGCAGACTAATGGTCATGGATACGCTGATTATTCCGGCGTATTCTAAAAGTAGCTGGCCCACTATACCCGTTACAAAAGTAATTGGGATAAACACTGCCAGTAATACCATGGTTGTTGAGATAACAGTCATTTGCAACTCTTTAACCGCATCTATTGTGGCTTGCACTTTGCTTTTGCCCATTTCCATATGGCGATAGATGTTCTCGATCTGCACAATGGCATCGTCCACCAGTGTGCCCACTACCATCGACATGGACATCAGGCTGATTAGATCCAGCGTAAAATCGAGCAGATACATGGCAGTAAAAGTTGAAATCAGCGAGGTAGGGATGGTTATTAATACAAACAGAGCATTTCGCATGCTTTGCAAAAACAAAAGCATAATTAAGGCCACCAGCACAATGGCCAGTATTAAATCTTTCATTACACCTTTCGCTGCATCCAAAGTAAAGGTAGACTGGTCCTCTGCTATATCAAAACGTAAACCACTCTCCCGATAATGTTCTTCCAGTTGAATCAACTCCTGCTTAACAACTTCACTAACTTCAACTGCGTTAGAATTGTCCTGTTTGCGAATGCTCAGGCCGATGGCATTTTGTCCGTTGACCCTCACAATCTTATCGATTTCAGCAATGCCGTCTTCCACATGAGCTATATCTTTTAGGCGGATATTGGTACCATCGGCTTCTTTTGCAATCAGGATGTTCTTTAGTTCTCGTAAGGATTTAAATTTTCCATTTAAACGAATGGTAATCTGTCCATCCGAATTCTTTAGTTTACCTGCAGGAATCTCAAGGTTGGAAATCTGAATGCGATTTTGAACCGCTGATATGGGAATTTGGTAATAATCGAGTTTGCGGGCATCTACCAGTACCTGAATCTCTCTTTCCTGTCCTCCTTCGAGCTCTACGCTGGCAACCCCAGGTAATTTTGATAAGGCAGGTACAATTCGATCATCCGTTAGGTGGAACAGTTCTTTATCCGACATGGAACCAAATACTCCCATTTTAATAATTGGCAAAGCAGAAATATCAAACTGTTGCAAGGTGGGTTCGATAATGTCTTCCGGCAAATCACTTTTTAGCTTATTAACAATCCGTTGAGCATCTTGCATGGTTTTGTCAACGTCGGCACTTAAAGTCATGCTTAACCTTACCACTGATACACCTTCGATGGAGGTTGAGTTAATCTCATGCAGATCACCCAGAGTGGATAAGGCATCTTCCATAGGAATGGTGACCGATTGTTCGACCTCCGATGGTCCGGCACCAGGATATACGGTGGTAACCGATATGGTAGGAGTGGTAATATCTGGCATTAATTCATACCTGAGCTTGCTATAGAAATACGCTCCTACTAAGATAAGTACAGTAAAGAGTACTATCGGAAAAGTAGAGCGTTTAATTGATATGTTAACTAATTGCATTTCTGAATATTATTGGATTAAAAAACGTAAGAACATAATCAGGAAGGGTAATAGAACGGTGATGACTAATGGAACAAAATCGGACCATAATAAACGATGATTACCCTGGTTCTTTGGATTTTCCTGATTGTACTTAAGCATTTAAAAACTATCGTATTTGAACACGTGTTGATTCCTTTAAATTTATTTGACCCGAAATGACCACCTGATCTCCCATGTGCAGTCCTTCTGATACTTCCACATAGTTGTTGGTTATAAGACCAAGCTTAAGCGATCGTTTTTGGGCTATACCATCACGAACAATAAAAACGAAAGGTGCCTTTAAACTTCCTACAACAGCAGTTCTTGGAATAATCAATCGCTTTTTGGAGTTATCGGATATTTCAACGGTCATAAACATACCTCCCTTGAGTAAGGCCTCTTTAGTATTGTTGAGGATGAGTTCAACACCATACTTTAGCCCATCACCCGCATTGGATGATATCCATTGTATGGTACCATCCAGATGCAGGTTTGGGTATAGAGAAGAACGAACGTTCGTTTTTTGACCGATGGATAACTTGTCTACTTTGTTTTCGGGCACATTAATTCTAATTTTCATCTGACTGATGTCAATGATATCGCAAACATTGTCACCCACCCGAATGTATTGTCCTTCGTCTATATAATCGTCATTAATCCAGCCATCAGCAGAGGCAACAATCTGGCAATTATCCAGGTCGCGTTTGGCATTAACCAACTGCGAAACGGCATTGTGATAATTTAACTCGACTTCTTCGGCTCTTTGGTTACTTACCGCATTGCCATCAACTAAAGTGAGGACACGGGTACGGTCTTTTTCAGCTTTTTCTTTCTGACGTAAGGCCAGAAGATAGCTCTCTTGTTGTACTTCATCATCCAGCTGAGCAATGAGTTCGCCCTGACGGACCCATTGACCTTTTTCTTTGTGAAGCTTTTTTACAATACCTTTTCCTTCCGAAACTATATCGAGAGCTTTTAATGGCTCCAACATGCCATGATAAACTTCGCTGCTGGCCAGTTTTAAACTATCGGCTTGGGCCACATGTACCGGAATGGCATCGGCTTTTACTTTGGCAAGGGCGGCCTCATTGGCCATAAGGTTTTTATTGTATCTGAGTTTAAATACGATTAATCCAACTACAACCATCATAATCGTTAACCGCACAATATTTTTATATCGTTTCATTTTTATATTTTTTTAGTTCAATCTTTTAATCATGTCCTTGGTATCAATCCATACTGCCAATTAGCTGGTCTTTTAAATTGCCCTGGGTCTTCCATAAATCCAGTTGAGCCAGTTTATAGTTGAGGTAGGATTGATAATAGGTTAACTCAGAGTCGCGAAGCGCCGTTTCGGCGCTTAATAAATCCGTCAGGTCAGTAATTCCTTCTTTGTATTGCAATTTGGTTTGATCATAAACATGATGAGCCAGAAGGGCATTTTCCTTTTGTACTTCCAGCATTAAAATGCTGTTATTAATTTGATTATTGGCATGCTGATATTCTGTCTGTAATTGTTTTGTGGTATAATCAATCTGTGTCAGGGTTTGTGATTGGGCCAGTTGTTGCTGTTTTATTTGGGCTCGTTTGTTGCCGCCGTCGAACAAAGGCATGCTCAGGCGTAATCCTACTACCGAAATACTATTCCACCTGTAATTTGGATTAAAGAAGTTCAACTCGCGGCGTTTGGCATCGTAAGAGAATTGACCAAAAGCACTTAAAACAGGTATTCGACTGGCTTTAATCCCTTTTTCGCTGGCATGTTGAAGGGCCAATTGGGTTTCCAGAAGTTTGATGTCGGTTAATACCCCTGCCTCATAGCCCAATGGTAATGCTTTATCGGGGTTACTCAGTGGCAGTTTTTTTAGCATTAATTCTTTACTGTCTTCCCATCCGATTAATAATTTCAAAAGCTTTTTCTGATAATCAACAATGGTGCTTTGTTGCAATATCATTGCTTTTAGATTGGTAACATCAATGCGAATACGATCCAATTCAGTTTTAATGGCAACTCCCTGATCGAGCATTAATTGGCTTACTTTTTCCAGCTCAACCAAGCGTGTGAGGTTACTTTCGAGCGAAGAAAGATTTTCAAGACTGATTTCGTACTGGTAATATAAAGAAGCTGTTTGATAGATGACATCTTCCTGCGTTTTAATGGCCTGAATTTCCATCAGGCTCTTATTAAGCTTAGCTTGCTCAACGCCGGTGAGGTAAGCTCTGCTAAATAATAATTGATTGGCTTTAATGCCGGCATTTGAGTTATAGGCCGTTCCCATCACTACTTGAAGATCAGTGCCTGGTTCGCCTACTAACTCGCCAGGTAAAACCGAAACCGGTAAATCCATGTAATGATCGGCCTGAGCTTCAAATGTTAATTGCGGGAAACGGTTGGCCCGGGCTGCGGAAACACCGTATTGAGCTTGCTGAACCTGACGTTCGGCATTGATGATGGCATAATTATTACGAATTGCCTGTCTGATTAAATCCTCTAATGCTACAGCACCTTCCTCTTGTGACCACACATGTTGATGTAACCCCAGGAGTAAGATTAAGCATATTCCAACTAGTCTTCTCATTCTAATCTGAAATTTTAAACCTTCAAAAGAAAAGAGACTGATGGAATTACACATCTTAGCTTTAAAGGACGAACGATTTAAGTTTATGCAAACGTTCGGACTATGAAGGAAGAACCCGAAAGAGGCAGGAAATGAGCGGGTAGCGACGAATGTTAAAGATTTTAAAAAGAATCAAACTAAGATTATCAATACCAATTTAAAATAGGGGGATTTTATGGAGAATACAATCATCTGTGTATTTTATTAAAGTAATTGGTGCTAAAGATTTGTAACGTCACAACTCACTATTTTGATTATATTAATTTTGGCAATTATTTTCATACTCTTATAAAATGATGGAGTATTTCAAAACACCAATATCGATTTTATGCTTAACCTTAAAAGATATGTTCCCTATCTCCTGTTGTTAGGATATGGTATTACGCAATTATTACTTTTATCAGTTAATACCTTACCGTGGTTTGATGAAACGTTTTTTGCCTCTATAACTAATAGTTTAACTAATGGTAATGGTTTTTCTCAGACAATCATGCCTTTTTCAGATGAGTCAGCAGTTACTTATGGACCTGTTTATTTTTTGTTAACAGGAATAAGTACGACAATTGGTGGTTTTAATCCATTTAGTTTTCGTATCATTAATCTAATAGCGGCTTGGCTTGTAGTTCTTGTATGCTATAAATTCTTATTTAGAGATACAAAAAATAAATACTTTCTTCTTGTAATTGTCCTGTTTGATCCCTTGTTCTTATTAAATGCACAATCGGGGCGAATGGACATGCTCGCTTCATTATTTGCGGTTTTGGCTTATTTGCCTTATTGGAATAAACAATATCACACTTCAAATCTTGTTATGGCATCAGTGTCGAGTGTTATGGCTGTGTTGACGACACCTCGTATTGCATTTATTCTGGTTCCATTATGTATTTACTATAGCATTACCTTAATAAAACAAAAACGAATAATCGTTCTTCTCGTATGTTTTGCATTAATATTGGTAGTTTATTCAATTTGGGTAGTGTATGCTTTTGGAAACTATGGAACTTTTATTGATTATTATATAAATACACCCAAGGCTAATGATCAAACACTTTTTCAGACTTTTATTGGAGGAGGCAGGTTAGTTCCTAAGTTACAATTACCAATTCTTTTATCGCTAATAGTTTTGTCAGTTGCCGTCATTAAAAAACAAGGTATAAGAAATCTCGATTTTCATATGATACCTGTTGCTCTTTATTATATTCTTATTAGTGACACAGGGCTTTACTCAGCGATGGTTATTGTTTTAGTATATTTTGTAATTTTTAGTCACTTACTATTATTAAATTATCATCGATTATTAAAGTATTTTGGTTATTCACTGATCATAATAAACATAGGGATTTTCAGTGTTAAAACCTCTTCCGTTTTACTTAACCTGAATGAACGATCACATTTTATAATAGAGCAATGGATTAAGTCAAATATTAAGCCCCACTCTAAAGTCATAGGCTCCGATCAGTATTATTATGCTTGTAGAAATAATGCTTGTGATTTTCAGTATATTGAAAGGAGAGGAGATTTAAATGAGCGAGTCAATTGGCATAGAGAAGTTTATCAACCAGATTATATTATCATTGGTAAGAATCAATCGGACGATATTGTGAAGGCTTACCTTTCCGCTTTTTCACACGATAATCCAATAGAAATTGAATGTTTCAAATTATCGCCAGTAAATGACTCCTGGCTAAACTTATTTAGAAAAATTAAAATACTAGCGTATGGCTCTTATAAAGGGCAACTTTATAAGGTAAATTATAAGACAAAAAAAACAGATGATTATAATGTTGCTAACTGATTTTAATTCGAAATCAGTTTATAAGAATCAAAATACAAAAAAACGCAGGAAAAGAACCCTTCCGACGTCAGATCGATGAATATAGGGGAATTGCAATTATGAAATTAAATCTTCTTTATTGGCTCGTAGCCAAATTTAATTTAGGAGAGGAGAAACAGTTAAAACATGCTATAGCAACATCATTGAGCTTACAAGGGCTCATAAGTTATTAAAACTATCATAGCGGCGTCAAATTCTTTTTGTTTGTTGGATCAAATTGTTGTTTAATAGCGTGGTAGTGCAGTCAACCAGGTCATTTGTTCTTACTTCAAATAATGCTGAATAAATGTTGTAAAAGAAGGTGTTAAAATCCTGAAATCACAGAATGTTTTGGGGTTATATTTTCCATACTGTGGCACCAGATTGTTGCAACAGAATGATTAATTAATACATTTGTCATCCAATATTACTTCTTTATGCTAAAAGAATCGCAACTCGTAGAAAGAATAAATGCCGGTGACGAAGCCTATTTTAAGTTGGTGTTCGATACTTATTACGACAGGGTATGTTGTTTTACTAAGGAGTTTGTTTCAGAGGAAGTTATAACGGAAGAGATTGCTCAAGGTGTTTTTATTAAATTATGGGAGGGACGTAAGCGATTATCACCAGATTCTAATTTAATGGGATGGTTATTTACTGTGGCTAAGAATGATTGTTTGAAATACCTGCGGCAATTGAAAAAAGAGAGAGTGCTTGATTTTTCATCGGAGGAACCCGTTTTATTGAAAGCATTAGAAAGTTTTGATACATCAAATCTTAATCTGGCGGAATTAAATCAACTTATTGTGGCAAGCATAGAAGAGTTATCTCCTCGTTGCCGTGAGGTGTTTGAACTAAGTCGTAAAGCCGAATTAAAAAATCGGGAAATTGCAGAGCAACTAGGAATTTCTGAAAAGATGGTAGAGGCTCATATTAGTAAAGCACTTAAAGTTTTCAGATCGAATTTAAAGGATTATTTACCCCTTCTTGCTATCTTATTAATGACGATTGAATAGTTAATTAAAAGTCATCTGGAATTATACATTATTGAAAGTGGCATTATTAAATTGTTTAATGATGTTTTGTCGTCATTCTATTGTGATAAATCTATCAGATAAGTTCACCACATCTTGATTGTTAGCAATAATTCCTTATTGACTTGAAAATTTCTTCTGTCTGAAAATCTGCTAATTATGATTTTTTCGTAAAAAAATCAACTTTTTGACATAGGGTAAGTAGCCTTTATTGGATTAACTAGATAGGAGCAATGATGAACAAGGTTAATCAAACTGAATGAATAATAATAGAGACAAAGCCTTAAGTGAGGAAGAAAAAATAAAGCTAAAGCAATTGAGTGCATTGATGGCCATCAACCAAGGTTTACATTCTGATGCAAAACAAATGGCATACAATGAAATAAGCCGGAAGGTTGGTTTTAAAACGCCTGTGCTATTTCCATGGAAACAATTATTGCAATATGCAGCTGTGGTGGCAATTACTTTTGGAATATCGTGGTTTGTTTTTACCAGGTCATCTTCAGAAACTCCAAATGAGCAATGGGTGAAGATAACTGCTCCGTTTGGGCAAATGGCTGAAGTGGCATTGCCCGATGGTACCTTGGTTAAATTAAATTCGGATTCTGAATTGAGTTACCCGCTTAATTTTGATAAATCAGCGCGTCAGGTCAAATTACTTGGCGAAGGTTATTTCTCAGTTTCAACTAATCCCGAGAAACCATTTATCGTGACAACTTCTGCTTATGATGTAAAAGTTACAGGTACAGAGTTTAATGTTTCGGCATACAAAGATGAATTTGTTCGCACAGTGTTGGTAGAAGGTAAGGTTTCTATTCTTCGGGAGGGAGAGGAACATAAAATGCTACCCGGTGAAATGTTTACTTATTATCGAAAAACTGGGCAATTGCATAAGAAAAAGACAGACACTGGCCTTTATACTGACTGGCAAGATGGAGTTCTGCAATTGCGTGGCGCAACACTCGATCAGCTGGCTGCTCATATGAAACGCTGGTATAATGTTGATGTAAAGTTTGATTCCGAAGCGTCAAGAAAAATAAGAATTAATGGAACGCTATTGCAGAATAAACCCATCGATCAGGTATTAACCTTGTTTAAATTAACAGGACAGTTAGATTATGAGATTCATAACAATAATAAGCAAAGAACTATAATCACTTTAAAAGATGCTGAAATGAAATAAAAGCACTGAAAATAAAAACCGGAAAATGCGACAACACTTTCCGGAAGTTTTTTCCTGTTTATACTGGTAATATAAACAGGAATTTAATTAAGCCCTAAGGGCGTAATCATTAATACACTACAAAATTATGAAAAAAACCAAAGCAAACTCGTCCCATCAGGGACGAAGTAAAAAATTATGGCTTTTTATGAGACTAACATTGTTTCTTATCTTTCTTGGGTTGATGAACCTAAACGCAGCGACATCAAATGCGCAGGATTCGCGACTCAGTTTAAATGTAAAAAATGCGACCATCGAGCAAGTGCTTGATCAGCTGGAGGAAAACTCCGATTTCTATTTTTATTACAAGTCTGTTGAAGGACTTTCTGATCATACGGTAAGTGGTAACTTCCACGATTTATCGTTGGTTGAGTTGCTGGACAAAGTGCTTGATGGCACTAATTTATCTTACCGAATTGTGGATAACTATGTAGCCATTATACCGGCCAAACAAAGTTCAGACAACGTACAGCAAGATTTTAGAGTAAGCGGTTTGGTTACTGACTCAAGTGGCGAGCCGTTACCGGGCGTGAATGTGTTTGATAAGTCAAATCCATCAACAGGGGTAATAACTGGTATTGACGGTAAATACTCCATAACACTTTCCAACGAGAACAGTGTCATTGTATTTTCTTACATTGGTTTTACCACCCAGGAAATTCAAATGGTTGGAAGAAAAGAGATCAATATTACTTTGGTGGAGGAAACAACAGGCATTGATGAGGTGATTGTTACTGCTCTGGGTATTAAAAAAGTGGCCAAGAAAATTGGTTTTGCGATGGATGAAGTTGAGGGAGAAGATATTGCTTCGGTAAATACGGTTAACTTAACTGATGCATTAAAAGGAAAATCTGCAGGTGTTTCTATCGGTCAATCGGATGGTTTAACTTTTGGATCTCAAAAGATTAATATTCGTGGGGTATCGACAATGAATGATAATAACAACAATCCTATTTATGTGATTGATGGAGTAATTATTGAATCCACGGTAACAAATGCAAGTGCAGACTGGGCGTCTTCATCGAATGATTATGGTAATATATTGAAAAACCTGAATCCGGATGATTTCGAAACGGTTAACATCCTAAAAGGTGCTGCAGCTACTGCCCTGTACGGATCGCGTGGTATGAATGGTGCTATTGTTGTTACAACAAAAAATGGTACGGCCAGAAAAGGAATCGGTGTTAAAGTGACACAATCATTTGGTGTAGATCATGTTTACAACCAGCCGGATATACAATATGAGTATGGTCCTGGAACATATGCAGGAGGTGTCAAATATGGAGAAACTGATGCCGATGACAATTATTATAAATGGGATGTAAATCAAATTTACACAACAAAAGAAGGAGTTCCTACCAAGCAAAATAATCCAAATGATGGTTTTTTGTGGGGACCAAAATTTGATGGCCGGGAGATAATTGATTACGATGGTTCAATGACTTCTTACAGAGGCTATAGCAATGGGATGCTTGATGCATACCAGAATGGATGGAATAGCAATACCTCGGTTGCCTTAAGTGGAGGAAATGAAAAGTCAACTTTTTATTTATCCGATTCTTATCAGAAAAGAGAAGGTATTATTAACAACAACGAGTTTGTTCGTAATGCATTATTAGCTAAAAGTTCTTATGAATTAACAGATTGGTTACGAGCTGAAGCCTCAGTGTCCGTTACAAGTTCCAAATCTCAAAATGCCAATAATGAGTTGGGTAGTTTTTATACTCAAGGAGAATTATCAAACTGGTATGATACCAAAAAGTGGAATAAGCAAGAAATCTGGCAAGCACCGCACGGTGGTGTTCCTAGTTCGAAGTACGGCGATGAATATGCTTTGGTGCCGGCTAATGGTACATGGTTCTACTACAATAACTTTAAAGGCGTACAGAATGAACAGGTAACCAGACCGGTGGTAAGAATTACAGCCGACCTTACCAACTGGATGTCGGTAGTGGCAGAGGGTAATATGAATCATTATACCATCAAGTATGAAGAAAAGGATCTTGGTACTGGATATGCTAACGAGGGTGGTAAATACGCATTACGTAATACTGAAGATATCTCGCAAAACGCTAAACTGAACTTTAATATCAATAAGCAATTAAATAACGACATAGCTGTTAATTTGGTATTAGGAGGTGAATTTTTTGATCAGGAAAGATCATATACCTATGCACAGACAGAAGGCGGATTAGTGGTGCCAGGTCAATATTTTATAGATAACTCTATGAAAGATACCAATGCAGAAGGTAAAATTTTAGGTACAAAACGTATGTACTCACTGTATTACCTGGCTAATTTTGAATTTAAGAATCAACTTTTTGTTGATATAACAGGTCGTAATGACTGGTCTTCGGGATTGGTTTATACGAATGGATCAGGAAATCATTCCTATTTCTATCCTTCTGTGAGCACAGCATGGTTATTCAGTGAAACTTTTGAACTGCCAACCTGGATGACCTTTGGTAAATTGAGAGCATCGTATGCAATGGTTGGAAATGATACTAAAGTTTATAGTATTAACAAAGGATATAAATCGAAGACAAAGCAAGTTAATGGAGAGTCTTATTATCTAAATACTAAGTCCGATGTTAATGTAGATCCAAACATTAAACCGGAAATGAAGCACTCGTTCGAAGTAGGAACCGATGTTCGTTTCTTAAATAGTAGAGTAGCCCTGGATGTTGCTTATTATAATGAGACCATTAAAAACCAGATCGGTGAAGTACCTTTACCAGGAGAGTCTGGATTAAAGGCATATTTGACAAATGTTGGTACCTTAACCAATAAAGGTTTAGAGTTGTCGCTTACAGTTAAACCAATTGTAAGTAGAGATTTTAACTGGACCAGTACCTTTACTTATTGGGACAATACCACAATGGTAGACGACTTACATGAAAGTTACGGGGCATATAAAACACTAAATGGTAATCCGGCCTATGGTAACTATCGTGTAGGTTCTGTTGCTTTTGAAGGTGGTGAATACGGCGTTTTAATGTCTGATAGCAAGCCAAAGGTTTATAACAACCCAGATAATGCTAACGACCCGGCTAACGGAAAACCAGTGTTTAATGCTGGTTATTACGATTCTCACCGAAGTGTATTTTACAAGAGAAGCTTAGGTAAACCACAAGAGGTAGGTAAATTATCTCCTGATTTTGAGGGGGCATGGCACAACGATTTTAGCTGGAAAAACTGGAGTATGGGAATTTCATTGGATGCTCGTTTCGGAGGTCATATGGCATCATATACCAACAAATACGGTACTGCATATGGTATAATGAAAACATCTTTAGCCGGACGTGATGCCAGTCATGGCGGTATTACCTGGAGCAGTCAGTACGACGATCGTAAAGGACAAACGTTTAATGATGGTGTTATTCCTGAAGGTGTTTTTGACATCGGACAAAAAGTAACAGCACCAAATGGAGAAACCGTTGATGTTGGTGGAATGACTTACCAGGAGGCTTATGATGCCGGTTATGTGGAACCTTCACATGCATCTTTTAATACTTACCTGAATAATTCATGGGGAACAGGTACGATCAATGACGATTGGTTTAGCGAAGTGAAATACATTGCATTGCGAAATATTAGTGTGAGTTATAATGTTCCGCAAAAGTTTGCAGATAAGATAAAAGCTCAGAATATTTTGCTTTCATTCAATGCCCGCAACTTAGGATACCTTTATAATTCCTTGCCTAATAACCTGCATCCAGAAAGTTTTAGGGGTACTGCAAGTAGCGCAGGATTTCTTGAAAGAAATACAACTCCTTATACGGCAACTTATACTTTCACTATTTCACTTGACTTTTAATTAAGACTATAATGAAAAAGATATTTTTAATTTTCGCGATACTCTCAGTTTTCCTTAATTACGGATGTGATAAGGATACTTTAGCCGATATCAATACCGATCCATCGGTAATCAGTGAACCCGATTTACGTTTCTCAATGGCTACAGCCATTGAGAATGTGTACAGTAATGAATATTTATGGTGGTTTTATAACAATTATCAGTACATCTACCCTTGGTCGCAGGTAACGGTAGCAGGAGGAAGCAATGGCTTTACCTTTAACGAGATGGGTGTTTCCGGTGGAAATCAGTATTTATACGGTGATTTGATGCGTCAAACACGAGATATTCAATTTCGTATTGATGGTTTACCGAAAGATGAACAGGCTAATTACTCGGCCTTTAAACATGTGACTTATCCGTTACAAATTTTGCCAGCTATCTGGAATACCGATTTAACAGGATCATTAGCATACACAGAAGCTGCGTTAGCACCTTTTACAACGCCTTCATTAGTAACTCCTGTATATGACAGCCAGGAAACATTGTTTAATACTTGGTTAGAGGAATTGGATAATGCAATTGATGCTTTACATGGCACTCCGGGTACCTCATTTGATGTAGGTGATCAGGATTTAATCTATGGTGGCGACTATGAAAAATGGGCTAAACTATGTAATACTCTAAAACTTAGAATTGCAGCCCGTTTGGTTAATAAAGATTTGCCAAGAGCCATTAAGATTGCTGAAGAAGTAGCTAAATCGGAAGCCAAATACATGGATGATTTGACCGATGACTTCATTTATCGTCGCGATGATAAGTGGTACGGATCAGGCAATGGATTATCAGGAGGATATGGTACCAAAAACTTACTTGATTTTATGGTTTCCAACCGTGATCCACGAGCTCGTTTCTTCTTTATTAAAAACAATTTCAACGCCGAAGTTGTACAAGGGTTTATCGATTCAAAAGTTGATTTACCTCCATATGTAGAGAAATATGTAGTGAAAGATACGGATGGTAACTTTAAGGAATGGGCAGCTCCCGGCGAACCTTGGGTAAGGTATTTTGGTGTTCCGGCTTCACCGGATTTAGCACAGGATCCGGATTATAAGATTTACTTTGAGCAAAGTAATCTGTATAAGATTACGATGAACAAAGTTGAGAAAGATTATAGAGCTACCTCAACAATTAATTACAAAACCAATCAAACCACCAAAAAATACACTTATCCAACCATTCCTAGTGGACGTGTTATTGAAATGAAAGGATCAGAGGCTCCATTACATGTTATTTTGGCAACCAGTGCTGAGGTAAATCTATATTTTGCAGAGTTTGCACTACTGGGTGCCGATTTACCTAAAACAGCACAGGAGTATCTTAACAAAGGAGTAGAGCTTTCGGTTCGACGTGCCAATGCGGTTGCTAAAACCAATGAGTTCTATTATTACGAGGATGATCCTGTTTATGAAGATGCTATTGTCGCTGAAAGTGCCGGAACAAAACTTCGTGCTGGTGAAATAGAATCTTTGTTAGAGCAGGATATTTGTAAACTTACATCCGATGCATTGGAGAAAGTTTACTTACAGCAGTATATCAATTTTATCAATACACCTGGTGGTGTGTGGACAACGGTTAGACGATCAGGTTATCCTAAAAAGGGTAGTGCTTATTTAGCATGGGAAGAAACCCTTTCGGGAGGTAAAGAAATGGTAATGCCAAGACGCTTTGTTATTGGTCAACCAACAGAAGATAACCTGAACTATGCCAACCAGAAAGCGGCAATTGATGAACAAGGTTTTACGCCTTCAACAAATGATGCTGCTACTCTTAATAGCGAACGATTGTGGTGGGACAAAGAAAGCCCTAACTACGGGAATGGAACTAAATAATACGGATTATACAATTGGTTTAAGATGAGTTAATGCTCATTTAAGATTACTGGAAAGGACTGCCCATTTTAAGGCAGTCTTTTCTTTTTTAAAGACTGTATGAGGCTTTATAATTTAAACTACAATAAACCCTTATAGGCAATAAAAAACGCCGGCAGAAGAATACTGCCGACGCCAAATCTATGAAAAAAAGGGAGCGTAATTACGAAATCAAATCATCCACACTGTTCGAAGCCGACTTAGGCGTAGGAAAGCGGTAACGGTTTAATCGCGCTTCGTCGTCGGCATATATTATTTGAGCCATGTCGCTAATTGGATTTAAGAGATCGAATAAATCATTCAGCTTCTCAACCCGTTCCTGGGTTATCAATCCACGTTGCTTCTTAAATACTTCCTGTTCGGTTTTACTGTTTTGCAATTGAGAAACCAGGTCGGGTAAGCTATCGACCAGGGCCTCGCTGCAGCCTGCTTCAACCAGCTTAGCCTTGTGTTGCATGGTTACACTGGTAAAATCCCTCATAAAAACCAACATGCGGGCATGGTTTTTACGTACTTTTTCAATGTCGTTAAAGCCAAACTGGTTATGAATGGCCGTATTACCCGGGAAACACTTCATTACAAAATACTTGATGGTTCGGAAAGCCGTATTGCAGCCGGCCATATCATCGTTAACAGCTTGTGTTCGTTCGGCCATTTCATCAATCACCACCATATCGGTTTTAACAGTTTGAATGCTTTCAATGGCCGCTTTTATGCTGTCAGCATAGTTATCGGGCAGGGTGGAGTCAAAAGCCTGGAAATCCAGTAGGTCCTGTGGCAATGTTTCGCATACCGTGGCACCAAATTGTTGCAGCCGGGCATCTGTTAATTTAAAGTTTCTTTCTAGTTTACTCATAGTTATGACGATTTTAGTTAGTAGTTCATTTCATTTTTGATCTTCCGCAAAGGCAGGCAGCAATCCAAATACGGATACTTATTATTTTAGATGAATGAAGCTTTCTGCAGGCAGACAAGGATTTCCAAACCCGGAAAGCCTTAAGATCACCTCGGAAAGCTTTAAGGATAGTTCGGAAACCCTTAATGCGAAACAGAAATCCTTATCCTTAATCGGGAAATCTTTAAGAACGATTCGGAAAGACTTAAGCGGCTAGATAAATTGTTATTACGGTGTTGGAAAGCCTCGTCCTTTTTTCGGAAGCCCTTTGTATTAACCGGAAATGCTTAATAACGAAAATAAATCTCTAAGAAGGCTTTGAAAACATCGTTAAGAGCAGGAAAAGCTCATAAAGAATAAGAATTAAATAAGCATTGAGGTTGCCTTATTGGGAATAATCAGAATATCAAAGAACGTGCGGCGATAAAGCATAATTAGCTACTCACTGTTATTCCGATTCTTTTATCTCAATTCCCTAATGGTAAGCATATGTTTGACTTACCTAAAAGCAATTTACATCATATTTAATAAAATGCAAAATGATATGTAAATAAAATTTAAAATAATAGTTAATGTAAGTGTTTTTAGTTAGTTTAGTCGTGATATCTAATAATTTCGATTATTATCCGTTTGTTAGTGATCATTGAAAACCAACCAATACCAATAATGACACCACTTGAACAAAATATCCAGACTTTTGGACTCATGATAGAATTGACTAATTATCAGACTGAAAACTTTAAAATCATACAAGGACATTTGATAGTTTTTAATAAGGAACTGAAGAAACGTAAATTCAGTCAAGACTGAGGCAATTGGTAAAATTGTGGAATAATCTTTAAAGTAGGTGAAGCATACTTTTACCTAATAGCAATTCCGATACTTAAAGATTGGGTTCCTGATCATTTCAAAAATAAAGAAATTCCGAAAGGTGAATATGAATTATTTACCTATAAAGGAAAAATGGAGAGCATAAAAAGATAGGATTTTTGAATTTTGAAAAATATGGTTATCGGTTTAATTTCGATATACTTATTTTGTATGATATACATATAATTGCATATGTGTACGAAAAAACAAAAATGATAAAATGAACAATTACAAGAAAGAAATTTTAGAAAATATCTGCTACACCGAACTTGTTTATGATAGGATTAATAAGAAACTGAACAAAGAGCTTTCAAAAGACCAAATTGAAGAAATGATTCTTGAAGTTATAAAAGAAACAGATGAGTCAGAATTTTATAAAAACGGTAAAAACATTTATATAACTAACAGCGAAAGAAATGTTAGATTGACAATTAACTCATATACTTATAGGATAATTACGGCAGACAGAATAAATGAAAAACAACGAACAGTTGGCAATAGCTAATAAATCATGGTTGGACTCGGCTCGTTTTGGTCGGTAGTTTCTCGCTAAATAGTTCGTTCTGCAGGACTGACAATTATCACCGAAAATCCGCCACGTTTCGTAACTGAATCTAATATGAACAATTAAAGGAATGGAACTACCAATCTATAACTTTAGAACAGCTATTAAAAAAGCAATTTCTGCAAATGTTTTTATAGGAGTTGCTGTAATGTTTTCAGTTGTTTACGTTGAAGATTGTGAATAGCTGTAGCTTTTCAATACAGCCACCAAACATTAGCCATAATAATTCAATATCGAATACGGAATAGAATATAATTATAGAAGAGTTGAATAAATTTTATCTCATGAACAACAAAATTCTAAGATTTATAATTAATAAAAGATGATCCAAAAATTGAAATGATCTTTTTTCAATGAAAGTAATAGAATGACAGTTGTCTTTGAGAATGAAAAATATAAACTCGTCAATCAATAAGTAGCCTCTGGAATCTGGTACAAAAAGACTAATATGAATTGAGAGGAAAAGGAAGAATATTGAAATAAAAAAAGTTGAGATACTAATATTTTTTTATTAAGAAAAAAGCCTATTGAGAATGGTTATCAGAACTAACAGAAAAACCATTTCAGATATTGTTTAGTATCATAAACAAAGTTGCAGAATGCAAGGCGATTGTTAAAAAAGTTTGAAAGCTAAACATAGATATTGGAAGTGTAATAGAAGTTTACATGTACAAATTAACTAATTCTACTGAAGATACATTAGTTATAGCGAAAATTTAACCTATAATAAAATAGATCGACAGAAAAATTAGACTTTTATAAATATTGATGGATGAAAAAGAATATTGGCATCTTATAACTATGTATATAGCGACTATGCTAAGCATTGATTATAGAATGATAGTTTCTTATTTGGATAACGCTGTAGTTTTTGCCGGCCAAATAAGTAGTGTTTTAGTATTACTATTACTGTAGTTTTAGAATAGTGCGAACTTTAACGTTTGCGCTTCGGAATGTTTTATTTGTCATATAATGGAAGCTTGTGCAATATTACATACTTAGCAGTATTCAGAAATTTAAAGAATTTAATTAAAAAACATATTATTTAACAGTATCTAATGAAAAGCATAAAAGCAATAGTATTTGATTTAGATGGAACAGTTGGAGACACAGTCCCTTTATGTATAAAAGCATTTAGAAAATCAATTGAGCCATTAATAAATCAAAGAATAACAGATGATCAGATAAAGGCAACATTTGGCCCTTCAGAAGAGGGAACTATTTTGGCATTAGCTCCTAATCACTATGAAAGGGGTATTACAGATTATTTAAACTATTATGATTCATTTCACGATATTTGTCCTGTACCATTTGAAGGCATAGAAGAATTGCTTGATACTCTTAAAGAAAAAAATATAAGAATTGCAATGGTTACAGGAAAAGGCAAATATAGTACAGAAATATCGCTGAAAAAGTTTGGTTTAGAAAAATATTTCGAAATTGTTGAAACTGGTATCGCTGGTGGAGCAAGAAAACCTGAATGTCTTCAAAATGTAATTAATAGATATCCAGATTTGTCAAAAAATCAAATTATCTATATTGGTGATGCTCCAAGTGATATTATAGCTTGTCGAGTAGTCGGAATACCAATTGTGGCAGCTGCATGGGCACCAGATGTAGAAAAAGAAGAATTAGCATCTCATAATCCAGATAAAATATTTGACACGGTATCTGATTTGAAGGAATGGATTTTATCAAATATTTAAATAAGACGGAACATATATACTAGACACAACAATGCTTCATACTCGCGTATATTGACAATAATTATAAATAACCAAGTCAAATCGAAACTAATTAAAGAGTAAGACTTTTGTTTAAGTGAAAAATGATAATATTAAGATGAATAAAATTTTTCAAAGAAAAGAATACGTAGTGATTTGCATTTTTGTTTTAGTTAAACTGGTTATCCATGTTATAACAAATATGAATGCGGGTTTGGATGGTGATGAAATTTTACATATTGAATCAGGGAATCATCCAGCGTGGGGATATATGTCTATTCAGCCTTTGATTGGTTTTTTTGGGTGGATACAAAATTTATTTGACACTGAATCTGTTTTTATTCATCATTTGTTTGCTCATATTGGGTCAATATTGATTGTGATTTTAAGTGGTCTTACTGTAATACAACTAGGAGGAAGCTGGAAAGCTACATTATTAACCCTGACCAGTATTTTGGTTGCACCTGGTTTTACCCTGACACATCATTTATTCACACCACTAGTTTTTGAACAATTTTTTTGGCTTTTAAGTTTTTATATTCTAATTCTTTATTGTAAACAAAATCAACCAAAGCATCTAATATACCTTGCGGTTTTTTTCGCACTTGGGTTTATGGCTAAAATTTCAATTCTTATTTTTATCGCAGGTGTTGGTATTTCAATATTATTTTACAAAAGAGAATTATTTATTCAAAAAATATCTTGGATTGCTCTCGTTGTTTTTTTATTAATTATTTTACCAAATTTTATATGGCAATACCAACACAATTTTCCATTTGTTCGACATATGATAGCTTTGCATAGTAAAGTGCTAGTTAATATTAATGTTGTTGACAATTGGAATTTACTTTTTTTAACAACAAACCCATTTACTGTATTTGTGTGGGGTACAGCAATACTATTTGCACCTTTTGTTAAATACACTAAAAATATTAGGATGGCAGTTGTAGCAATACTTTTTTCGTTTATTATCCTAGTAGTATTTAAAGGGCAATTCTACTATTATTTTCCGACTTTGCTAATCGCATTTTGCGTAGGTAGCGTAATCATTGAATCCTTTCTAAAATCAAAAATAATATTGTTATGGATTTATATTCCAATATTGACTGCATCTGGTGTATTTTTAACCCCAAAGGTTTTACCAATACTAACTTTAGAAAAATATATTGAGTATCTGAGTCTTGATAATGAAGAAAATATCAAGAACAAACAACTATTTTTCACCCAACAATCTATTACTGATAATAAAACTGTGAACAAAGGAGATAGAATTCCAATTAATTTCGAAGGATATTACACATACAATGATTGGGAAAATCTAACTCAAACGATAAATGATATTTATCAATGTTTGCCCAATGAAAGTAAAAAGAATTGCTATATATGGACACGATGCTACACACAAGCAAGTGCAATAAATGTATACGGGAGAAAATATAATTTACCTCAAGCATTTAGCCAGCATGGGAATTGTTACGAATGGATTCCGACATTTGATACCAATGCAACGATAATTGTAATAGCAAATGCAGAATCTCCTGCAGACTCGATTAAAATTGGTTCATTTTTTGCTTCTTCATTTAAAAAACTCACTTGGAAAAATGCTGTTTTTTGTCCCTATTCCCGAACAAGTTCTAATGCGTTCTATATGTTTTATTTGGGGGAAGAATTAAAATATAATTCTGATACTATAAAATCTAGATATAAGGACTATATATTTGAATAATTATGGATATAGAAACGCTAGTAACTTGCATTTGTGATTGTTACACAAATCCTTTCTCACACCTATACATTTATAGTAGGAACCATTCTTGTTATTTTTATTCGTCATATAATGACGTTAAGTATGATATTCAATAATATAATTGAACGATTTAGTAAAATGAATTTTTTCTTACAGACAGAAATAGCTAGTATGAGAATAATTCATTACTGTCTAAGTGATAGAAATTAATTTATTAGCCAGATGGTGAGATTTAATTTTAAGTTGTTATATATGAGGAATTAATGAGTGCTATATGTGGCTTTATCTATAATCTCAATAAATAGGAAAACTGAGCTCATCAAGTTCTTTAATTGGGCAGTTAATCTTTAGAATATTGATAATAGAAAAATATCAAGCGGTGCAAAATTTGGATTATAATGGACACCCGTTCTGTTTAAAGTGGACACTTTTTAAACCGAGTAACAATTGTTTCATATCTTATTGAATCGGCAAGAATAAAAGAAAACCAAAAAATCAACTAATACAAAATGGCAATATTTACAATAGCTTTTATAGCAACAATTACTTTAACAACGATATATGGATTTTATCATCCTGACTTTTATGAAAAATCCTGCTTTAACGTTGGGGCTATCAAGCACCAGAAGCAATATTACAGGATAATTACCTCGGCTTTTGTCCATGTAGATTATGCCCACCTGGCTTTTAACATGTTTTCACTGTTTTCCTTTGCTGAGTATGTTGAAATAGAATACTCCTCAAAAGTTATTTTTCTGTCATTCTTATTTAGTGTAATAGGAGGAGGGGTTTTTAGTCTTATCAATAACTGGAAAAACGATAATTATTCAGCGGTTGGGGCCTCAGGAGGTGTTTGCGGAATCATTTATTCATCCATATTTCTTATGGAAAGTGGAAGTGTAAATTTAATGTTTATACCGATTCCCATTCCCGATGTTGTATATGCGGTGGCATTTATTTTTGTTTCATACTACTTAATGAAAAAAGGTACCGACAACATTGGGCACGATGCGCATATCGGTGGTGCTTTTACAGGAGTGATCTATGCCATTTATGTTATTCCCTGGGTTTTTGAGCAAGAGTATCTTCTTATTATGGCCATGTTTATACCTTTTGTTATTCTGTATTTATATGATCGGTATTCTGTACGATAAAAAATAATGATAAAGAAGAAGAATAATGCCAGCCGATAATCATGGCTTATTACATTCTAAAAAAACATGAACCAATAATATGAAATGGCCAGAGAAATTCAGAGATATTGTAAAATATAAATCTGAACTAATAGTAAATTACAATCTTAATGAATCCACATATGTCTTTCTAACTGAAGTTGGATTACCAAAGGATGCACCTCCATTCTTATCTTTTGTAAAAAATAATAAAGTTCCAAATGAAGGGATACTCAGGTTTACTGTCTTTTATAAAGCTAGATTTAAACTAAAATTCAAGAAGTATATCGTTATTGGTTCCAATGGTGCTGGAGACCCCATTGTTATTGACACAAAAGATAATTGTAGAATTAAGCAATTGAATCATGAGGATAATTTCTCTGAAATAATTATAAATAACACCATTACTGATTTTGCAAAAAGCTTAATTGCTTATCAGGATTTTATTAAAAGTGCAATATATGAGTTTGGGGAAGATGCATGGCTAGATTCTCTATATTCTAAAAAGCAAATAGATCAATTAGAAGAAAGGCTTAATGAAATTGATACAGAATCTGTATTAAAAGGAAGGTTCTGGTTCTATGAAGTTGACTTGTTAAAGATAAATAAGGAGAATAATGAATAAAAACTAGAGCCAGCAATGACGGCATTTGAAACCGTCATCATGAGAATTCTTTTGCGTATATGGACAACCCTCTTTCTGCCTTTAAGGCAAGGACTTTATGAGAATTCCATATTATGAACGTATCTCAAGAGCTAATTAATGCTAGAATTCCTTGGAATCCAGCTAAAAACACTGTGACAAGCCCTGATTTTGAAGAATTAAAGTAGCAAATTATTTGTAACAATTACAATTTATAAAGAGATTCTAGGGTATATACATTATTATGAATTGAATAATATTGGTGAGTAATATTCCGTTTTTAGATATCAAACGAACTCAGGGGCTTTTTTAATTTGCAATCACGAGAAAGCAGTTGTATCGAATTTTATGTAAAAAAAGAAGCTATCCTTTATGGGGTAACTTCTTTTTGAATGAATAGCTTCAGTTAAATATTATAAATAAATGTGTTTATTAAACTTTAATAATGATTTTTCGACTTTCCCAATAAGATTCAGTATACCATTGACCAGATAAGTTTACTGCAGAGTTATCAACTCTATAATTAATTCTAAGTACAATAGTCCTATTGTCAGCGTTGTAAAAGGATTGGGATTGTACGATTGTATGAGCAATTTTTTGCCCATTAAGTGGGGTATTATATTGTCTAAGGTAGACATTTGTAGCCTTATAAACACCTCCGGAATTAGTGACTGTATACATAACCTTAACCATTGTGCCAGCTATACTTTCAAATCGATCATTATTTCCATGACTACCACCACCACCAAGGTCTTCAAAATGAGTCTCAAAATGATCAATTTGTGCATTTGCACCCAATGTAAGGGTGAATATTGCTAATAAAAAAAATACTTTTTTCATATTTATTAAGTTTGGAATAAATGAAGCTATTTGACATTAAATTATAAATAATAAATAACATACGCAATAATAATGCAAACAACTGATTAGACAATGATTAAATTTTAGTATTAGAAAAATAAAGCTATAATATTATCAACTTGTTATATTATAAATTAAGGATTAGATCTTTTGATAAAATGGAGCTCTTATTATTGTTTTAGATACACTTACTACCCAAAAAAGATAATTGAGATACGCATTCAAAATTGAAAGTGCTAATTTTAAATACTTACCAAGATGAGAAGACTGAATAAAATCCCCCTAAGCATCATTATAAAAGTCCTTTTTTCGAATAAACTTACCTTCACAGGTTTATTTGTAATAGCAGTGTCAGGAGTTTTGTTGCTGACGTTTTTACCGAATACGGATCCTCATGTTAAAAAATACCAAACAGAGGAAGTTCAAACAAACAAGGGCATTATTACCGATATAAGTGATACAAATATCAGTGTAAACGGTAATCAAATTCATAAATATACTTACAAGTTCGAGCTGAAAGGGAATGCTGAAGAAGGGCATTCATTCAGTAAACTTCTTGAAGCGAATGTAGGCGATACAGTGCAGGTCGAATATCTTAAAGAAGATCGAAGTATTTCGCGAATTGAAGGCACCAGAAATGGCGCATTTGATCGTAATGAAGCTTTGGCGATGTTATTGATTTTATTTACCATCGGTTTAAGCATTATTCTTTATACCTTATACCAAAAGTTGGTATTCATCCGAGTATTAAAAACGGGTTTCCATATTGTAGCGGCAAAGCTTAGCTCTGAACTAAAGATTCCATTTATTTCGGGTAAAAGGGGCAATACTTATATTCTGAAATTCAATTATACAATAGAAAACAGGCAATATACAAAGTCCCGTTTTGCTGAGATCAGTAATTTCAAGTTAAACAGGGTACGGCATGGTAACCTATTGGTTGATCATGAGAACTATGGCAAGGCATATTTAATTGAGCTATTGCCGGAGAAACTGATAACCCTGATTAAAAAGAATATTGAGGCCAATAATGAAGGTTGATAAAACTGATTTGTGTGAGCGAATAGAAATAGTTTCGCCCATTACTAAACGATAACAGAACCTAAAAATGAAATACAACATTTATAAAACAATCAAAGAATTTCAAGCCGGTACAAAACAGAAATTCTTATTTTTCTGGGGTCATCAAAAACAAAGAAATGGCGAGATAAGTCAAAGTTGTATGAGTCAATGGTGGCCGGCCGACTTTGAGATTGAGGGCGTTCGCTATAAGTCAAGTGAGCATTTTATGATGGCCGAGAAAGCACGTTTGTTTGATGATTTAGCTACCCGTGAAAAAATAATTCAGTCAAAGTCGCCCGGTGAGGCCAAACAATTGGGGCGCGGGGTGATTGGGTTTAAAGAAGATGTTTGGCTTCAACAACGGTATGAAATTGTAAAATGTGGCAACTTCGAGAAATTTGGGCAGAACAAGGATTTAGCTGCCTTTCTGCTATCAACTAAAAACCGGATTTTGGTTGAGGCAAGTTCTGTTGATACCATTTGGGGCATTGGCCTAAGCAAAGAAAGTGAACACTGCAAAAATCCTTTAATGTGGAGGGGTCTTAATTTGCTGGGTTTTGCTCTTATGGAAGTAAGGGATGAATTGTTGGAAACAAAATAGGTAAGCAATACAATACTCAAAAAAAGAACGGCTAATCCTTTTCAAGAATGTAAACAATTTGAAATCAGTTTCTAATCTGGTGAGTTTTAATTTGTATATATTTATGATTGATTAGTTCAGTCGCTTATGAAAGCCAAACAAACCTATTTAAAAGGGCAATCCCTGTTTATTGTGTCTAAAGTATCTAAACTTCTTAAGCAATGAAGAGATGCCATATTGTACTGATTATTGGGGTAATATTGCTTCTTATGGAACTCATAACATTTCGTGATTATATTGCACCGGTGCAATGGGGGCAAATTAAAGTTCGTGGACTAGCTAGTACCTCTCCAGACATGAAGGTTGTTAATGGCCGCTTGTATTTGTGGTCTATTACACCTGATAGTTTACGTCAGTTTAGCCTTGATTATTCAGAGATTTATGGAACAATAAAACCAACATCAGAGGTTGATCCTATGGGTGTTGACCTCTACATAATTAAAGGGAAGATAATCGGTAAAGATCACGAAAATGGAGGTGAGGTCTGGAACCCTATCATTAAGGTTGAAGAATGGCACGAAGTGAATGTTCTGATAAATATAGGAATCAAGGTATTTGTAATGGTTCAAATCGTGATTCTTCTAATCTTTTATGAAAAGAATAGGAGTAGATCGAATAAAAAAAATATTTATAGCAAAAAAAATAGTAACCTTTAATAATTAACCTCACAAAATACAACTATGACTAAAAAAGATTTCTTTATTCTGATCATTAAACTGTTTGGCTTGTATTCGATTATTACAGCTTTGTTTACTTACATTCCACAAAGTATTTCCTTTGGTTTTTACACCTATGATGACATTGATTTTTATCCGGTGTTTTACATCGCTGTTATGCTGGCATTGGTTGTCGCCTTGTTTGTACTATTAATTTTTAAGTCGCCCTACATTGTGCGCATATTTAAAATCGAAGAAGGATTTGATAACGATAATTTAGAGTTGGGCAACTTATCGGCCAAAGAAATTATTAAGATAGCCACCCTGATCATTGGAGGGTTTTTAATTATTAATAATCTGCCCATTTTTATTCAAAGCACTTTAAATGCCTTTTACCAGGAGCTGCAATTTCAAACCACCGAATCGGTTAATAAATGGAACTGGTTTTTGCCCGGAGCCAATGTGTTAATCGGCTATTTACTAATTACCAATATGGCGTTTGTGGCACGGCTTATTAATGGGAAAGAACAAACAAATAACTAATCTAAAAAACAGATAAGATGGATCTTATTTCACTACTTGTTATTGTCGTCCTGTTAGGAGGAATTATTGTTGTGCTAAAAAAGGGATTTAATGAAGTAATCAATGGGCTTCAGGCTATTGATGAGAAACTAAGCAGCTTAGAAGAGAAGATACATCAGAAGAAAGACTGATATGAGAAACCTTAACCTATTACTGATATTCTGTTATTTTCTGAGTTCTTGTGCAGGTATAATGAATCAAGCAAATACCAGTATGACTGTTAAAACAACTCAAGCTGCCACAATTATTTATAAAACTGATACTCTCAACACTGTAAAGAATAAGGTGAAAATCCCTTTGGAAAGAAGTCATCGTGCGGTCACTTTAAACACTGTATCGGATAGTCTTGAAGGGGTGGTAACGATAAACGCTCATAACTCCTTTGCTTATTATTACAACATAATTAATCTGGGAATTGGCATGCTGGTGGATCGTAATTCACCAAAACGATATGGTTATCCCTTAGAAATAAAAATTAATCCGGCAGATTCAACAACTCGTATTTATAGTGCGATAAAGCCAACTAAAAAAGGTAATCTGTTTGTTAATGTTTCTTTACCCTATGTTAATAACTTTTACTTTAAACCTGATGCAGGCTTAAAGCATTCAACTGGTTTTATGGGGATTTCCGGGGGTTTGGATTATTATTATCGGAACGAACGCTATGCGAATCTCTCGGTAAGTACGATGATGGATTTCTTTATCCCGTTTCCAGCTCCAGTTGATTACGATGGGGGACAATATGATTTTCTTAGCACAAGCTGTTTGAGCCTTTCTAATAATCGAAGAATTAAACGATTCACCTATGGTTACGGATTAAGTTATGTTAGAAACAACTGGAGGTTTAGTGACTATGATAATCATGAAAATGATTTGGAAAAAAGCTATAATGCCTTTGGGTTGGTTTTTCCAATGTATTATCAACTGGGAAAAAGTTTTCACATTGGGATGATATATCGACCAACATTTTACCGACCAGGTTTAGAGAAGAACTTTAACTATGAACACACCATTAGCATTGATCTTGCGTGGAAAATAAAAGTTAAGAATTAGCTTTCATCTCTGCTTTTCTTTAGCGCCATTCATTATCCCTTTTATTGGTTGGTGATTGGTACTTTTATTCTGGCCCTGTTTTATGGCTATGTGTATTTAAAGGTCCGAAATATTTGGGTGCTGGGCTTGTTTCATGGTTGGCTCGGGGCTTTGTTTTTTTACACCGTTGTTAACCGCGATCCGTTTATTGAGGTGTTTGGAAAGTATTTAAATTAAGAATATTAGTTTGCATAACTGAATGTTATGAATGAAAAAGATTATCGATACGTTGATCATGATTGGGATCAGGAGATTATTGAACTCGAAGAAATGAGCAATAACATTGTTTTAGTATCGCGTTTGGTGGATGAGAATTTATTTGAAACACGGGCAAGCTATTATTTGCCCATCACATTTTTGATACGTGAAATTACGATGGTGCTCATGCTTATTGGACTGATCTTTTCTTTTCACCTATCGAACGAGTTTTTAGCCAATTATAAATTGGTGGGATTTGCTCAGGTTATGAGATTTTTGTTGCCGATTGGTCTTGTCATTATGGCTATTGTTCATTTGATTGACCGGTTTCGTATTACCAGTAAATTAAATAAGCTTGAACTTGATTTTACAAACAAGACTCTTTCGATTCAGAATATCGATCCAATTGGAAAGCATTTTATTGAGGAATTCGCATGCTCGATTGATGAGGTGGCGGACATTAGATTGAAAAGCGATAATTTTAATTTTTCAATTATTAAAAGATATACACAAAACACATTGGTTCTGAGATTAACAAATGGAGAGGAAGTAATTCTGTTTCCGGTAAGCAATGTGTTGGGATTTAATGTTAAACGTTACATCGACCTGCTGAAATCAATTCTTAAAATTTAATCTATTAACCTGAGTTCGATTTAAATTTCAGAATTCAGATTGTCATAAAGAATTGATATACAAGGTAAATTTTGCAGGGCTAGCGAGCTAGCTCGAAAAATTTAACGCGGTAGATTAGTTTTTTATGACAAAGCTTAGATGTTATCACTTATAAACAGCCATTTTCTTCCCCAAAATTATTCAAAATAGTCCACTATTCTTTCATAATTTTCGGTTGAAAATAACTATTTATAAGCGATCTGAATCAGAAATTTTACGTCGAATTCAGGTTATTACTATTAACACCTAATCTTAATATGCATTTAACAAGCGAACGAATACTTCTGCGACCTTTAAAAAGCACTGATGCTTCCCCATTTTTTACCTATCGTTCCGATGCCCAAACCAATCAATATCAAGGCTGGATTCCTGACACGATAGAAGAAGCCGAGGCATTTATCGGCAGGTTAGCTCATGAAATCAATGTGCCGGATACTTGGTTTCAGTTTGCAATCATAAATAAAGCCAGCAATACTTTGATGGGTGATGCGGGCATTCATTTTATCGATAATCACCAGGTGGAATTGGGATGCACCCTTGATAAGAGGCATCAAAGGAAAGGCTATGCATCAGAGGCTTTACGAACCATCATCCATTACCTGTTTAAGGAGTTAAAGAAGCATCGAATCACCACATCCATCGATCCGGCCAATAAGTCATCCATACAATTGGTTGAACGACTTGGTTTCAGGAAAGAAGCACATTTTGTAGAGAGCCTGTTGATAAATGGAAAATGGTGCGATGACGTGGTTTATTCCATTTTACAGAGGGAATGGAAATAGTCAAACGTTTTAATATAAATGAATTATAATACTAGCTCTTTAAAATGAAATCAATCAGTTTTATATTAATAGGTCTTACGATCACCTTTCAAATTAGCTTTGCTCAAAAAACGGTCATTAAAGATTTTTCAAAGCATTTCGAAAAGCATGGAGTTGAAGGCTGCTTTGCTATGTATATTCCTACAGAAGATCTACTGATTCAATACAATGAAGATCGGTGCAATACAGGATATATTCCGGCCTCAACTTTTAAAATACCCAATTCTTTAATTGTGTTGGAAGAAGGCATTGTAAAAGATACCAGTCAGATTATTAAGTGGGATGGCAAGTCGCGAGGCTACGATATGTGGGATCGTGACCAAACGCTGAGAACCGCCATGAAGTATTCTTGTGTTTGGGCTTATGTGGGTTTTGCCAGTCAAATATCAACGGCAAAGTACCAGTCTTACGTGGATGCTTTTAATTATGGCAACCGGAATATCAATGGACCTGAGAATTATTTCTGGCTCGAAGGAGAGTTTCGGATCAGTGCCAATCAGCAAATCGAGTTTCTGAAGAGGTTCTACAATAATCAATTGGGCATATCAAAACAAAATACTGATATCGTAAAAAGCCTGATTGTGATTGAAGAAGGAGATGATTACAAGTTATTTGCTAAAACGGGAGCCGGAGTTCGTTCCAAAGAGCAGGATATAATGTGGCTGGTCGGTTATGTTGAGAAAGACAAGGTGCCATACTTTTTCGCACTTAATTTTATAACAAATGATTTTAAGGGCACCAAAAATGCCCGCTATTCCATTGCAAAAGATATTTTTGAGGAATTAGGCTTGATAGAAGCTAACTAAGGTTCTTTTATTTCAAGTCAGGAACTAATAAATTGAAAAGAGATTATTAAAGATGAGTCATCAGGAATTTGTTATACGCTTGCTGTGTGCATTGGTAGCTGGTTTATTAATTGGTTTTGAAAGGGGCTGGCACCATAAATCGGCAGGCTTGCGAACCAACACCCTGGTTGTGGTGGGTTCGGCCTTGTATGTGATGTTGTCCATCAACCTGACCCAAACAGAGGGAGACGTGACCCGGATTATTGCCCAGGTGGTAACGGGCATTGGCTTTTTGGGGGCCGGCATTATTTTTAAGGAAGGCATTAATGTGCGTGGACTGACAACCGCCGCCACCGTATGGTGCAGTTCGGCCATTGGGTGTATGGCGGCAGCCGGCTATTATTTCGAAACATTGGCCGGCACCATTGTAGTGTTGATTGTGAATTATTTCTTAATGCCGGTGGATAAACGTTTATCGGAACGCAACAAGGAAGATGAAGTAAACGAAGAAGTTCACTGAAACAAGGCTTGATCATCATGTGGAATTGGATTTAGCTAGTAGTTATTATCTTTTGATTGATAAAAGGTTATTAAGCTTCCAGCCAATGCAATTATAGTATAATGAACGCGACAGGTGGTAATTGCAATGGTAAAATATAATTTTCCTACTCAACGACCTGCAAGAAGGAAATACTCAATCGTAATACCAACCCTATTAGTTGCGAGAGGAAAATTGAATACTGATTTTCACCTTTACCGCTTGCGAGAAGGAAACACAAAACTGCTCAAACGACTCTACTAGCTGCAGGAAGGTCTGAACGATCAGGATTTCCCACCTTACAAGCTGCATGAAGATTAAATGTGCCTGAAAATAAACTTTACAGATTGTAGGAAGGAAAATCAAATGAGTTTATTCCACTTTACAAGCTGCAGAGGATGTTCTTATCGTCTGCAGCTTGTAATTCCTTATAACGTTTCGTAAGTTTCTTTTGTAACTTGATCGAGCCATTGATAATAGGCCTCGATATCCTTTTTATTACAACCATTACAATGCCACTCGTTTAGTTTTTCCTCAGTACTTGAAAAAACCTGCTTTTCAATCGCTTCCAATTGTTGAATAATACCTGTTCCTTCGCGATTTATAAGCTCTGAAACATTTAGATATTTATAGCCAGCTGAACGTTTAATGGGGTAACAACGGTCTTTCAGTTTCATGGCCATTTGATTGAGCTCACAATTAAGTTCACCATCAGCCACTAATACCTCCGGCAGGTTTTTGCCGCCTTTTAGCCAAACGGGCAGACAGATACTGGTGTTGGGAAAACCAACCATGGTCCAGATAGTTGACAAATCCGGTGCTTCACCTTTTGCCACCCCTTCAATCAAAATTGTAGACGAAGAGCCATGACGGGTAATCATATCGCCCGAATTAACAAAGTGCTGGCCTTTGGGTACGGTGCTGTATTCTTTACGATAATCCACATCCAGCACAGCATGTTTGAGGCAGCGCGAAAAATCCTGTAGGATGGTGCGACTGCTTAATTGGCCCATGGCATCGGCCAGATAAAATAAGTCTTGTGCCGTTTGAAAGCGGATAAAACCATAGCCAACATCTTTTTTGCCGGTGAAAGAATAGTTGGTGCGGATAATATAGCCATTGGGTGCCTGTGCCGGATCATTGGCATCAAACTTGGTGTAAGTGCGGTTATTAACTTCGTAAAAGGCCACGCCACCATTCGCATCGAGAACACCAAAATGAGCCGCCAATCCTTTAGGTACCGGTCTTTCCTCAATTAGTTTTTCAAAATCAGCCAAAGTTGCACACTTCATCAGGGCTTCTTTCATAAAATAACCTTCCTGATCTTTAAATGAGGTGGTATCCCCCATATTGACGTTGAACGAGGCACTGTTCATAATGGCAAATCCGGCCGCATTGGAGCCTCCCCATACCTGTTCGCCTTTGGCATCGTTGGAGTTTATCATGCCAATGTAATCGTACTTTCCATCGGTAAAGTAGCGCATTTTGTTTTCGAAGCTTTCCGTATCGCGCAGTTTCCAGATAATAGGGCGACCATTGGCTGTGTATTTGCCTGAGATAACAGCAGTGGTGCAGGCATCGCTTATAAAAGAAAAAAGCAGCAATGCCAGTAGTGTTGCAAATAAATTCTTCATTGTGTTGGATTTAGAATGGCAAGAAAGCTCTTTGTATATTAAAAAACAAAGAGCTTTATCAGTTTTTAATCTCGCCCCGAGACTTCTACTTTTTAACTTTATTATTATGCGATGGTGGTCGACAGTATATGTTCTTTACCTGGCTGTATGGTGATTGTATCATCCAGGCTATTGGCCGCCTCAACGCACAACATGTTTTTATAGCTCTCCAATAAATCCGGCATCTGCATGGCCAATTCTTTGCCGGGATTCCAAACTACCGTGATGCCACTTCCGGCTTTTTCAATGCTGATCTTCTTTTCGCCATCGTGAATCAATGCTTGGTTAGCTGTCCGATAACGGCGATCGATGCGTTGGCCAAAACTTAACAAGTTTTCGTTTTGTAGAGCATCGCATTTCTCCACATCATCCACATACGGGGTATTGGCTAAACCTTCCAAAGTTACCACATTGATGTCGGAAATATTAAAATAGGAGTGCAGTGCCGCACTCACCTCAAAAGGCTTATTATCAGTGTTAATGGTTTTTAGTTCAACCTTTAATTTATCCGTTAGACGAACGATTAAGCGGGCTTCAAACTGATAAGGCCAAAGTTTTAAGGTCTTTTCATTCGACGAAAGTCCCAGTTCAATAAGCGTTTCGTTTTCCTTGGCTGATGTATTTACAACCTGCCAGATCGAAGTGCGTGCAAAACCATGTGAAGGCAATGAAGCATCAAGCGGATGTGTACCAAACCAGGGCCAGCAAACCGGTATACCACCACGAATGGCTTTACCTTCCTGATAAACGGCATGGGGGCTGACAAACAACAACTCATCCCCGGTATTTGTTTGATAGTTTAAAACATGTGCACCATAAAGGGATATTTTGGCCGCAGCCTGCTGATTTTTAATAATAGCTGCTGTTGTGTGTTCAAATTCCTCGAACTTGACTTTGTTTTCAATACCAAACTGTTGGTTTAAATCTTCTGGATTCATCGATTGTGTTTTGATTGATCACAAAATAAACGGATAGGATCATTATTTGCAAAGATAAAAGATCGGATCTCTATTAGCAGTTTGCCAATAAAGACCCGATCCATAAATAATTTGCAACTCTTATCTGTTTTAGTTTTGTAGTAATTGCCCTTTAATGCTGTCTTCAAAAGCCGATAGAGCAGCCTTTGAGCCTTCGCCCATGGCAATGACGATTTGCTTGTATGGTACTACAGATACATCACCTGCTGCATAAACTCCGGGGACTTTCGTGCGGCAATGGGCATCAATTTCGATCTCGCCCATGCGATTGGTTTCCACCACATCGGCAAAGACCTTACTGTTGGCCTGTAAACCAATTTGCACAAAAACACCATCGGTTTCAATTTTTTCTACTTCATCGCTAGTTCGATGTTTAAATTGCAAGCCATTTACCTTGCTGCCATCACCATCCACACTTAAGGTTTGTGCGTTGGTCACCACTTTTACATTGGCGAGTTGTGCCAGCTTGTCCTGCAATACCTGGTCGCCTTTTAAAGAGTCCATAAACTCCAGTACGGTCACTTCAGATGCAATGCTTGATAAATCAATGGCAGCTTCGAGGCCTGAATTACCTCCGCCCACAACTACAACTTTTTTATCTTTATAAAACGGGCCATCGCAATGGGTACAGAAGGCCACGCCTGAACCAATGTAATCACTTTCGCCCGGTACACCCAGCTTGCGCCAGCTGGCACCCGTGGCAATAATCAAGGCGGGTGTTACCAAAGTTTCGCCAAGAGAGGTGGTCAGGTGTTTCTGTCCGTCGATTAATTCGGTTTTTTCAACCAGGCGGTTTTCGAGTATATCTATGGGGTAATCGTTGAGGTGCTTCATCAGGTTGGCCGATAGTTCCGAACCGGTTGTTTTAGGCACCGATATCATGTTTTCGATGGAAACGGTTTCAGTTACCTGTCCACCCACTTTCTCGGCAACAATGGCGGTTGAAAAGCCTTTGCGGGCTGAGTAAACAGCGGCCGAAACACCAGCTGGTCCGCCACCCACAACAATCACATCGTATTCTTTCTTCGTTTCTTTATCTACCTGAAAAGAAACGCCTGTTTTATCTTCCAACTTGGCCAGTAGCTCACCCAAGGACGAACGTCCGACATGTAGCTGCTCGCCATTGGCATAAACCGAGGGCACAGCCTGTATATCCAAAGCCTCTACTTCGGCTTTGTTGATGCCTCCATCAATAATCTCGTGGGAGATGTTGGGATTGAGAAAAGCCATGATGTTTAAGGCTTGCACCACATCGGGGCAATTGGTGCAGGTTAATGAGATATAGCTTTTTAACTCCACTTTCTGACTGATGTTCCGGATGCGTTGTGTCAGCATTTCATCGGGCAGATTCTTACCAATCCCATCGAGGTTTAGCACGGCCAGCAGCAAGGTGGTGAATTCATGACCCGTAGGAACGGCTCGAAATGTGACATGGCTGTCTTCATCATTTTTCAATATCTTAAACGAAAGGTTCGCTCCGGTTTGTATGTCTGTAGTTACTTTATCAGAACAAGCTGCCACTTCGTTAAGCAGGTTTAATAATTCGGTTTTGTTTGGGTGATTATCGGCAACCTCCACCAAAAAGGTGTAATTATTTTTCAAGTTGGAAAATACCTGTGTTACCTGATCTTTAATTGCATGTTCTAACATGTCTGTACGTTTTAAAGTTGAGTGTCTGAGGAGTTGAGAGGTGAGAGAAGAGAAAGGAGAGGTGAGAAAGGAGTTGTGAGTGAAGAGAGATGAGTGTCTTTTCACTCACCTCTCATCGCTCATTTCTCACTTGCTATTTTTAAATTTTACCTACTAAGTCAATATTTGGCTTTAGGGTTTCGTTACCTTCTTTCCATTTGGCCGGACAAACTTCCGATGGATTTTTGGCAACAAACTGAAGGGCTTTTAATTTGCGTAGTAGTTCATCGGCGTTACGACCAACGTTACCGGCCACTACTTCGTACGAAACAATTTCGCCTTCAGGGTTAACAATGAAGGTTCCACGCTCAGCCAAACCTACTTCTTCGATCATCACCTCAAATCCGCGCGATAAAACACCTGTTGGATCGGCTAACATGGGGTATTGAATCTTTTTGATGGTATCCGATGTGTCGTGCCATGCCTTATGCACAAAGTGTGTATCGGTTGAAACGGAGTAAATCTCAGCACCTGTAGCTTTGAATTCATCGTATGAAATGGCTAAATCTTCCAACTCGGTTGGGCAAACAAATGTGAAGTCGGCAGGGTAGAAAAAGAATACTGACCATTTTCCTAATACATCATCTTTTTTTACTGTTTTGAAATCATCGTTTACGTATGCTTGTACTTCAAAATCTACAATCTGTTTTCCAATCTGTGACATAGTTATAATTTTTAATTGTTAATGATTTTCTTGTTTGATTTTTACAGAAGCAAAACTACTTCCTTCAATAATATCAATCAAATAGATAGTATTTATCCAATAGATAGATAATATTTATAATAGCAGATATACAGCTATTTAAGGTGAATGGTTGTCGAAAATGAAAGATGAAAAAAATGTGATTTATAGGAAAAGTATTGAAAAACATAAAGTTAGTGCTTGTTAGGAGTGAGCTATGTTTTTGTTTTCAAGGTGATTAGCTTAAAAGCACACTTTAGTTTTAAAGAGTATCTTTTATACAATTCATTTTTAATTATCTTTAATCCCTGTGAGTCTGAATCGTCAGCAGTTCAGAAGGAAGAGAGTTCCGCATTGGAGGGAACAGAGAGTGAGTAACACACGCAAACCGACATTTTTAATATGCCCATACTAAGTTCAATTATATCACTGGTCAATACACGCCGTCTTTCGCAAATCGAGCACTTCAAACAAAACCCGGAGGAGGTGCAGAAAGAAGAGTTAAAGAAGCTGATAGATACAGCTAAAACTACCTCGTTTGGAAAGGAATTTGATTTCAAGAGTATTCGTTCCTGGAATGATTTTGGCGATCGTGTTCCGGTGCGTGATTATGAAGGTGTTCGTCCTTATGTTGAGCGACTTCGCAAAGGAGAGAGTAATTTGCTTTGGCCGGGTGATATTAAGTGGTTTGCCAAAAGTTCAGGTACCACATCTACCAAAAGTAAATTTATTCCGGTAACCAAAGAAACCCTGGAAGATTGTCATTTCAGAGGCGGTAAGGATGTGTTGGCCTTGTACCTTCAGAATAATCCGGATTCGGATATGTTTAGTGGTAAGTGCCTTACTTTGGGAGGAAGCCATCAGATCAATAATTTTAGTAACGACAGCTATTATGGCGATTTGTCGGCTATATTAATTGAGAATCTGCCTTTCTGGACACACTTTGCCCGCACGCCTGAACAATCCATTGCTCTGATGGATGAGTGGGAGGCCAAGCTGGAGAAGATTACCGAAACCACCATCAAGGATAATGTGACTTCGCTGGCGGGGGTACCAAGTTGGTTTATGGTATTGATAAAACATGTTTTAAAGCAAACCGGAAAAAGCAACTTGCTGGAAATATGGCCCAACCTGGAGCTTTTTATGCATGGTGGCATCAATTTTACGCCCTACCGTAAGCAATACAAAGAGCTGATTCCAACGGATAAAATGAATTACCAGGAAACCTATAATGCCTCAGAAGGCTTTTTTGGCATTCAGGATGATTTGACCGATCCGGGTATGCTTTTGATGCTGGATTATGGTATTTTTTATGAGTTTATCCCTTTAAACGAAATAACACATCCGCATCCAAATGCCAGGACTATTGAAGATGTGGAACTTGGTGTTGATTATGCGATGGTGATATCGACCAACAGCGGGTTGTGGCGTTATATGATTGGTGATACGGTTCGCTTTACATCTTTGCGTCCGCACAAAATTATTATTACAGGCCGAACCAAGCATTATATTAATGCTTTTGGCGAGGAACTGATGATTGAAAATGCCGAGCGAGCACTCGAAAAAGCCTGTACTCAAACGCATGCCGTTATAAAGGAATATACCGCTGCACCGGTTTTTATGAGTGAGGAAACCAAAGGGGCACACCAATGGTTGATTGAGTTTGATGAGATGCCCGATTCGCTTGAGAATTTTACCGAATTGCTTGATAAAACCTTACAAACGGTTAATAGCGATTACGAGGCCAAACGCTATAAGAATATAACACTGGATGGGCCGGATATAGTGGTGGCTCGCCATCATTTATTTATGGATTGGCTGAAAAGCAAAAATAAATTGGGTGGTCAGAATAAAATACCGCGACTGGCCAATAACCGGGAATACATCGAAGAATTATTGAAGTTGAATTATTAAACAAAGAATTATGCATATCGCTATAGCTGGAAATATCGGTTCGGGGAAGACATCGTTAACAGAATTATTAGCGCATCATTTTGGTTGGGAGGCGCATTTCGAAGATGTGGAAGATAATCCTTACCTGGCCGATTTCTATGAAGATATGCCTCGCTGGTCGTTTAATCTGCAAATTTATTTTCTGAAGAGCCGTTTCTCATCAGTACAGGAAATCCGAAAGGCCGGCAATACAGTGATTCAGGATCGGACCATCTATGAAGATGCTTATATTTTTGCGCCCAACCTTTTTGATATGGGCCTGATGAGTCGCCGTGATTTTGAGAATTACGAATCATTGTTTGAGGTGATGAGCGACATGGTAAAAGCCCCCGATTTACTGATTTATCTGCGGGCATCTATTCCAACCTTAGTAGAGCAAATTCAGATGCGGGGTCGCGATTATGAAAATAATATCCGCCTCGATTACCTGAAGCGCTTAAACGAGCGCTATGAGGCCTGGATCGATAATTATACAAGAGGAAAGCTGCTGATTATCGATTCAAATGAGATTGATTTCATTAAAAATAAATCAGATTTAAGCATGATTATTGATAAGGTGAATGCTGAGTTGCATGGTTTATTTTAAAAAGATTCAAGACCTAAGTATCAAGATTTAAGACTGATTTGCTTTGTGTAAAAGGCTTCCGGCTGATTCCTAGTAGCTAATGGCTTTTAACATTTAAAGCCCAAACAACAATCCGATATTAATACTTATCTGATTTTGTTTTTCGTGTGGATTTTCTGTGTAATCGGGATCTGCATCAGGGTAATAAACAGCTTCCATGTTGGCAATTAAATCCAATTGCACATGAATGTCAAGCAATGTTTTCTTGGATAATTCAAAGAGCAATCCGAGTTGTGGAGCTACGCCTGGTTTCCAAATTTTGGCAGTGTATGTTATTGATTGGTTGTTTATGTTGCTGGAGGCAAAATCAATGGAGTTAATGAGGTAATAAGCACCAAAGGACAGGCCGAGGTATGGACGTATTTCATCGTGGCTAAAATAATAGGCTCCGTTGGCTAAAAAGTGTAAAGTTTGATAAGAAGTGCTTACATCTCCATAGTTATCAACATCCCAAAAGTCACTGCCATCCTGAACCTGATAACCAAGATTGAAGCCTAGTGATAAGCGCTTGTTGTAAAACCATTTTCCTAAAATGGCGGCTTGCCACCCATTATCAGCTACGTCTTTAAAGCCAAGTTCATCAGAGGAACGTCCAATATTTGATGGGAAGGCATATCCAATTTTACCGCCCAGGTAGTAATCTTGTGCAACGGAGGTATTGGAGATAGCAAAAATCAGAAGTAGAAAGGCAATTATTTTCATCACAAGCTTTTTAATTGTCTGTGTGAAAATAGAAAATGTTTATTAGTTTTGGTAGGTCTCATTTGAGTTTATAATCATATCCTCGGACATCCGACTTCGGACTCCGGTCTAAAATCTACGATCTATGTCATTTTTAGGAAATCTTATTTGGCTGATTTTTGGTGGTTTAATAACAGCTATCGAATATTTTGTGGCCAGCCTGCTATTAATAATTACCATCATTGGGATACCCTTTGGCTTGCAAACTATGAAGTTAGGAGCACTGGCACTTTGGCCTTTTGGCAGGCAGGTGGTGGATAAACCACAAGCCAGCGGATGCTTAAATACCCTGATGAATGTAATCTGGATTTTTATAGGTGGTATCTGGATATCAATTTCGCACCTTGTTTTTGGCATATTATTAGCCATTACCATTATCGGAATTCCATTTGCTCGTCAGCATTTTAAGCTGGCTCACATTGCCTTGGTGCCGTTTGGTAAAGAGATACGTTAATAACGTTATAAATGCCAAAAGGAAAAAAAACCGCAAAACGCATTAATAATCTAAATAAAAAAAGAGCAGTTTAACCGAACTGCTCTTTACTATATTTCTACTGTCTACTGACTGGTTTCTTAGTCTATCACCTTTAGCTCTTTACCAATCTTAATAAAAGCAGCAATGGCTTTATCTAGGTGGTGTTGCTCATGAGCGGCTGATAATTGGATGCGAATACGTGCCTGTCCTTTTGGAACTACCGGGTAGTAGAAGCCAATAACGTAAATGCCTTCATCCAATAAGCGAGCAGCAAATTCCTGAGAAAGTTTTGCATCGTACAACATTAATGCAACGATAGCTGATTCAGTTGGTTTGATATCAAAACCTGCCTCAACAATTTTTGTCTTGAAATATTCAGCATTTGAAATCACTTTATCACGAAGCTCTGTTGACTCGGTCAGCATATCAAAAATCTCAAGTGCCGCACCAATAATTGATGGAGCTAATGAGTTAGAGAATAAATACGGACGCGAGCGCTGGCGCAACATATCGATAATTTCTTTTTTACCGGTGGTGTAACCTCCTAAAGCTCCACCTAATGCTTTTCCTAAAGTACCTGTGATGATGTCAACACGATCCATGCAGTTGTGATATTCGTGTGTACCACGACCTGTTTTACCAATAAAACCAGACGAGTGGCTATCATCAACCATAACCAAGGCGTCGTATTTATCGGCTAAATCACAAATCTCATTCAATTTAGCAATATCACCGTCCATCGAGAATACACCGTCGGTAACAATAATGCGGAAACGCTGCTCCTGTGCGGCTTTTAACTGCTCTTCCAAATCAGCCATGTTGGCATGTTTGTAACGGTAACGAGCGGCTTTACAAAGGCGAACACCATCAATAATTGAAGCATGGTTTAATTCATCCGAAATAATGGCATCTTCAGCAGTGAACAAAGGTTCAAAAACACCACCATTGGCATCAAAACAAGCCGCATATAGGATGGTATCTTCCATACCAAAGAAAGAAGCAATCTTTTCTTCCAATTGTTTATGAATATCCTGGGTTCCGCAAATAAAACGAACCGAAGACATTCCATATCCATGAGTATCCAAGGCTTTTTGAGCTGCTTTAACAACACGAGGATGTGATGATAATCCAAGGTAGTTATTCGCACAGAAGTTCAATACAGGTTCTCCACCCTGTACATTTATCTCTGCTCCCTGTGGTGTTGTGATAATGCGTTCTTTCTTATAAAGACCTGATTCCTTGATGGCCTCAATCTCATTTACAAGAAAATCCTGAAATTTACCGTACATGACTCTTATTTTACAGTGTGATTAATCGATTTTGATTCAAAATTACTGGCTTGATTTATAAAGAACAATGATAAAATCCACCTTTTTGTATCAGCGATTAATTAAGTTCGGCTTGTATTTTCTTGTGGATATCGCTCCAGATGCTTTCGTTCATCTTTGGCCCAACCACTTCAATAACATGACCCGACAGGATAGAACCAATCTTACCACATTTTTCTAAAGGTAAATCCTGAATTAAGCCAAATAAGAAACCTGATGCATACAAATCACCTGCACCGGTTGTATCAACACTATTAACAGGAATAATACCAACCTTAACAATTTCGTTGGCACGTTTGATCATCGAACCTTCTTTACCTAATTTCAGAATAGCCACTTTGGTGCCTTCTGCCAGTTGATGAAGAGCAGCTTCGCCTTCTTTACCAGTGTATGCTTTTGCTTCTTCTTCATTGGCAAAAACTATATCCACATAATTATGAATCAGATTGCGAAGAAAATCCAGATTGTCTTCTACCACGTTAAAGCTGGCCATGTCGATACTGGTAATTAAACCATTTGCTTTGGCCATTTTGTATGCTTTTTCGATAAGGGCCTTGTTTTGCACCAAATAGCCTTCAACATGGAAATATTTATAATCTTTAAAGAGATCATCTATAATATCGTCTTGAGATAATTCAACGGCTGCACCAAGAAATGTAGCAAACGTACGTTCCGAATCAGGGCTGATTAATGCGTTGGCATGTCCGCTTTGTGTTTCAGATTCCAATAGGTGAGGGGTGATGTTGTGTTCTGTCATATCATTCTTGAAGACTTGCCCTAAATCATCTTTACCAATTTTGCCAATAAAACCGGTTTTTACACCCAAGCTGGCTAGTCCATGAATGGTATTAGCAGCCGATCCGCCACTGGCTAATTCTTTTTTGATATGAGAAGTGGCTTCTTTCACTTTTTGTGCAGCAACCTCGTCAACTAACTGCATACTGCCCTTTGGTAAATTTAAATCTTCAAGTAATTGATCGTTTTCTAACCTTGCCAAGATATCAACCAATGCATTTCCTAATCCTAGTACACTACTCATAATTAATCGTTTAATATTTTTGGGTAAAATTATTCTAAAAATTTTTGACAAAGATATTGCATATTTTGAAGATTCCTTATAGTTTTGCAACGCATTTGAAAAAAATGCTTCCTCAAACGGAGGAATACAAAAGGTTTTTGAAATGTAAATTCCCTAGTAGCTCAGTTGGTTAGAGCGGCGGACTGTTAATCCGTAGGTCGTAGGTTCAAGTCCTACCTGGGGAGCATTAAAGGCTTAAACGAAAGTCTTTAAATTATTGAAAATATTTTCCCTAGTAGCTCAGTTGGTTAGAGCGGCGGACTGTTAATCCGTAGGTCGTAGGTTCAAGTCCTACCTGGGGAGCTGAAAAGCCATCTCAATATTTGGGGTGGCTTTTTCCATTTTAAAATTTCTGAGCAAGTGAGAATTATGGATCACCTCTAAATTACCTTCTGAAGTCTTTGATTTTGGCATTGAAGGATTCTGCTGCTGCATTGGTACTTATTCCATTAAAGTAATTGATGATTGTGTCGTGATGAGTTTCAAAAGTGCGCCTGATTGTGGCAAAGGCAGTGAAACCCGATTGCTCTATGTCATTAAACCGTAATTGATTGGTCTATAACATTGTTAATTGACTTTTTAACTCATCTTTTACAAAATTATTCAGAGACATCTTCTTCATTATAAGCTTTTCTGGTAATATCGGTGTACCAATTAAACTTAATGACATTAATTTGTGAAAATAATGATTATAAGCATGTTAATCGTCTGAAGGACGGAGATGTGTGTGCTTTTGATGAGTTATTTAATAAATACTCTGAACGACTATATTTATTTTCGCTAAAATATCTTAAGTCGGTTGAAGATGCAGAAGAAATTGTGCAAGCTGTTTTTCTGTATATCTGGGAAAACAGAAAGGGCTTAAAGCCTGAAGCTTCTTTTAATTCTTACCTCTTTACCATTGCTTACAATCTCGTTAAAAAGCAATTCCTTAAAAAAGCACGCGATAATGCTTATAAAGATGAGATCTTGTATCTTTCTCTTGAAGAAGAAGATTGTTTAAATAAAGCAATTGATTATAAGTGTTTATTAACGTATGTTGAGTTAATTATTGAAAAATTACCACCCAAACGCAAAGAAGTTTTTATAAAAAGGAAATTTCATGAGATGCCAGTTAAGGACATAGCTGTTGAAATGGGGATCTCTCCCAATACTGTAGAAAACCATCTTACTGCGGCTCAAAATCAAATGATCTCTGAACTTCAAGGAGAAATTCAAAAGCTTAATCCCGATGCTATAATTACTAAAAATCTGATGAGTTATTTGAATTTTTTATTACTATTTATTTCGTTTCTGTGAATTTAACCGCCTTATCATTTTGATTTTCTTTTATAAAATAAAGTTGTAGCTGGCTGTTTAGTAGTAGTTTATTGGTTTCTTTTATTTTTTTTGTTTGGTGACTAGTGGATTTCCTTGTTTCGGGGACATAATAGTTAGCAATGGAAATCAAAAAAGAAATACTAAGACGTTTTGCATCTAAGCAATATTCGATAAATGATTATTTATCGGTTAAGAATTATTTTGCAAATGACAAGTTTACCGAAAGCCTAAAGAATGAGGTAAAAGCCGATTGGGACGAAATTAGGTTACGATATAGTGGAAAAAAGCAATTAGGCCATGTTTTAAATGCGATTCATTATAATATGAACGCAAATTCTAAGAAATCACTAGCATTTAATAAACTGTATCGTTGGTTTTCAAAAGTTGCAGCAGTTCTATTTGTTTTTGCATTAATTGCATTTGGTATATTTGGATATCCTTTGTTAAAAAATAAGCAGGTCGTTGAATCATGGGCTGAAATTCACTGCCCAGCTGGAGCACGTACTCGTTTCCAATTGCCTGATGGATCAAAAGGCTGGCTTAATTCTGGCTCTTCAATTAAATATTCAACAGATTTTAGTAATCAACGTCTGGTGGAAATATCAGGAGAGGTATGGTTTGATGTTCTGCATAACAGGAACAATGATTTTAGAGTGGTTACACCTCATTTTAATGTAAAAGTATTAGGAACACAATTTAGCGTAACTGCTTACAATGATGAGCAAAACGCTTATGTTGTTCTTGATGAGGGCAAAGTGCAAGTTTTGGATAGCGATCATGAGATTATAACTGCAATTGTTCCTAATCAGCGATTGGTTTACAACAAAACAAGTCAGAAATTCAGTAAACAAAATTTTGATGCTAAGGCATATAATTCCTGGAAAGACGGACTGTTAATCTTTAAAAATCGCCCATTGTCTGAAATTGCCCAAAGGGTTGGCCGAAAATATAATGCTAATATTATCGTACACGGAAAAGAACTAAACGAAACTATTTTCAGAGCCACCTTCGAAGATGAAGGGCTGGAAGAGATACTTAAGTTATTAGCCGATGTAGCTCCAATAAACTACAAAGTTCACAAGCGTATGCAAGAATCCGATAACCAACTTTCAGGTGTCAGGGTTGAAATATGGAAGAAAACTAAATGAAATTAAACTGAATGCCTATGATATAGAACTTAAGAAAACAGGGTGGTATTTGCACTACCGACCCTGTAATTAGTAGAATTTAAATGAATGAAGTATTAAATCCACTTGTTAAACAAAACTATGAAAAAAAACCAAAGTAATTGGCTATTATTGAGATGTGGCCTGTTAAAAATGTTTAAACCAATGCGATTAACAATATTTGTATTGTTCATATCGCTTACACAAGTCTTTGCTGCGAGTAGCTATTCGTTGGATACAAGACTAACGATGAAACTCCGAAATGTAAGTATAGAGAAAGTATTAGATGAAGTAGAAAAGCATTCTGAATTTTATTTTCTCTATAATAAACAAATGGTTGATGTTGAACGAAAAGTTAGTATTGATGTTAAAGATGAAATCATTAATGATGTACTCAACGAATTGTTTAATGGAACCAATGTGACCTTCAATATTGTAGATCGCCAAATTCTTTTGGTGAATTCAAAGGTGATGAACAGTAAAGAATTGAGTACCCAACAAACCACTAAAGTGGCAGGTAAGGTAGTCGATAATAATGGAGAGCCTTTACCAGGTGTTACAATATTGATAAAAGGAACATCAAAGGGAACGATCACTAATTACAATGGCGAGTTTCTAATGCCGGAAGTTAACTCTGAAATGGTCTTGCAGTTTTCGTTTATTGGCATGGAAAGCCAGGAAATAGTGGTGGGTGATCAAACTTATTTAAGTGTTGTAATGGTATCAGATGCTATTGGGCTAGAAGAAGTAGTTGCCATTGGTTATGGAACCATGAAGAAAAATGATTTAACAGGAGCTGTTGTTAATGTAGATGTTGAAGATATTGGTGATCCTCCTTCCGTATCTGTTATTGAGTCTTTACAAGGGCAGGTACCCGGATTAGAAGTAGGTCAAACTCTAAGTGCAGGGAGTTCTCCTGACATGCTTATTCGAGGTAAGTCAACTTTAGCGGGTTCACAAAGCCCATTGATTGTGGTTGATGGAGTAATTTATCGGGGGAGTATGTCGGATATTAACCCTTCAAATATTAATTCAGTTAATATACTCAAAGATGCAAGTGCCGCAGCTGTTTATGGTGCACAAGCAACAAACGGTGTTATCCTTATTACTACAATTAAAGGGAAAGGTGTTAATGGAAAACCTCGATTATCGTACTCAGGTAAGTATACTTTTTACGAGCCAGTTAAAGAGTTGGTTCCACCTGATGTTAACGGTTTCTGGCAGCAAACAGCTGATTCTGATATTTTCCAGAGTCGTACGGAAGAGTCGGGATACCTTGAAATGGATCCTGATTGGGATATCGTAAGTAGATTTTCTGATAGTGCAGAGGGTGATAATTATGCAGACGGACGTTACACTGACTGGTATGATGTACTAACTAATGATAACATGTATAGTCAGGAGCATAATTTAAGTGTATCAAATAGTGCAGAAGGAACAAGTTATTTGGCAGCATTTGGATATACTACTCAAGAAGGGTATATGGTGAATGATCAGTACGAACGTTTTAATGCAAGGATAAATTTAGATACGGAAATTAACAAATGGCTGAAAATTGGTGTACAATCGTTTGCTACCATTAGTGATTTTTCAGGAGCAGAAGGAAGTCGTTCAAATAGATATATAGAGCCTTATGCTGCTGCATATGACGAAAATGGAGATCTTTATAATACCGTTTGTTCTGGCATTATAAATCCATATCATCAATTTGAACGCGAGAATTTGAATCAGCGTTTAAATTTATTTGCTAATGTATACGCCAGTATTAATGTGCCTTTTGTTAAAGGTTTAAACTATAAGGTCAATTTTGCACAGAATTACCGTCGTGGTAAGTTTTACGAGTTTCGTGAGTATGCAGCATCATGGCAAGGTGAAGGCGAAAAAGAAGTTGCATTTAGTTACGATTGGACATCCGACCATATTTTGAATTATAATAGAACATTTGCTACGAAGCATAATGTACAAGCCACTTTCCTTTATGGAGCAGAAAAACGTATGTATGAAAGTACAGGAGCTACAGGGCAAGGGTACATAAACAAAACTCTTGGATATAACCGTTTGCATGTTGCCGATGCAGAATTGCAGAAAATTAAATCATCAGCTTGGGAAGAGTCAGCTTTATATTCTATGGGGCGTGTGTTCTATAGCTTCGACAATAAGTATATGGTGACAGGTACCGTTCGTCGAGATGGTTACTCTGGTTTTAGTAAGAACAATAAGTTTGGAGTTTTCCCTTCCGTTTCATTTGCTTGGAATATTTCACAGGAAAACTTTTTAAGCTCTCAATCACACTGGTTAGATCAATTGAAGTTACGCGCTTCTTATGGTACTGTCGGTAACAGAACGATCGGACGCTACCAAACATTAGCACGAGTTGGTGGTGGTTACGGATATATTGATATTAATGGTAAGTCGCTTTATACTCATGCAATATCAAGCCTAGAAAGTGCTGATTTAAAATGGGAGAAGACGACAGGCCTTAACTTAGGAGTTAACTTTGCAATTTTTTCACAGCGTATTATAGGTAGTGTGGATTATTACAATAATAACACGAAAGATCTATTTTATAAGGTAGACATACCTGCGATTAACCGATATACGACATTTCCATCTAACCTTGGGAGGTTACATAATCAAGGACTTGAATTAAGTATCACTTCGTACAATATACAAAAAGATAATTTTAGCTGGAGCACAACGGTTAATTTCTCTCGTAATCGTAATCAGTTAAAAGAGTTGTTAGGTTTTGACTTAGATGGTGATGGTGTTGAGGATGACTTGATTTCTGAAGGCTTATTTATTGGTGAATCAATTGATGCCATTTATGATTATGAGATTGACGGAAAATGGCAATTAGGTGATGATATTCCTGATGGATATGATGTAGGTGCACACAAACCAGTTGACCAAAATGGAGATGGTGTAATTAAGCCAGAAGATGACAAGGTAATTGTAGGTTACAAAACTCCTTCTTTTACCATGGGAATTGGCAACCAGTTAAGATATAAAAACTGGTCATTGAAATTCTTTATTCATACAGTTCAAGGAGGAGATAAGTATTATAGAGGCGCAGATAACTTCAAGAGTTTTCAGATCCAGAATACAGAAATGCACTTTAGAAATATATTCCCTGCAGATGTAGATTTCTGGACACCTGAAAATCCTAATGCTCGCTATCAGCGACCTAATATTCAAACAGCATCCGGCTTACAAGGAAACCTATACGGAGACCGTAGTTTCATTCGTTTGCAAAATGTAACTTTAAGTTATAACATTCCAAAGAAGGTTCTAAATCCTATAGGTTTGAATAGCGGAAGGATTTATTTCAATGGGAAAAACCTTTTAACTTTTACAGATTGGAACGGTTGGGATCCTGAATCTAACCAAACGATCACACGTGACGGGAGACCCGTACTGAAGGGTTATACATTTGGAGTAGCCATTGATTTTTAGGAAATATATTCGGATTCTTAATTAAAACAATAATAGATGAAAACATATAAATACAATATATTGAAATCAATGAGAGTAAGCTTACTCATTTTGTTGGTGAGCTTATCTTCTTGTAATGAAGATGAGTTTCTAAAAGAAGTTCCTCTTGACTTCTTTGCACCTGAAAATTCTTATATCACCGCTGCTGATTTTGATGCAGCAGTATTGAATATGCACGCTGAGTTTAGAAAGAAATTTTATGAGTCATCGAATAAAGAAGATCTTTCAAACTTAGCTTGGGGATTGACTGATTTGTCGTATCCGCACCAAAGTTACGGAGGAGCTTATCAAATTTCTGCTTTGTTGTTGCCTACAAGTTCGAAAACAGTTTACAATTCTGCTTGGGTGCCATTGTATAAGATTATATACAATGCAAATGCAATTATCGGTAGAGCAGAGAATCCAGATGTGACTTTAACTGAGGATGAAAAATTCAAGTTTCAAGCAGAGGCTAAGTTTTTCCGTGCATATGCTTACAAAATATTAGCAAACCTTTATGGAGGAGTGCCTGTAACTCTTGAAGAAACGATGGCACCAAAGAGGAACTACACTCGTGAGACAAGAGATTCTGTCTATAATCTTTGTATTTCTGATCTGGAGTTTGCTGTTCAGAAGTTGCCCGCTATTAATGAGGTGACCGATGCGTCACGCTTGAGTAATTTAGCTGCAAGTCATCTGTTGGCAGAACTATATAATACTGTTGGTCGCTATAGTGAGGCAATTGATGCTGCTACCTTTGTAATTGATAATCCAAATATGTCTCTGATGAAAGAGCGTTTTGGAAATAAGATAGAGAAGCCAATGGATTTAGGGTTTAATGATGATCCTGAATTTGACGGTAAAGATGTGTATTGGGATCTATTCTTTAAGGGTAACCAAAATCGTTCAGCAGGAAATAGAGAAGCTATTTGGTTAATTCCTTTTGAGTACTTGGTGCCTGGGGGAGGACAAGGAGGACCTGGAGTTCGCTGTAATATGCCTCGTTTGTGGCAGCTAAAAGTTAAAAATAATGATGGAACATGGGAAAAAATAATTCCTCACCCGAATGAAAATTACGGTGGTCGTGGAGGTGGTTTTAACCGTCCTAGCCCATATTTTGAAAAGGAAGTTTGGGAAAAGAGTGGGCATGGAGATATACGTAATGCACCTCACAATATTATTCGCGACTGGATCGTTAAAAATCCTAAGTCCGATCAAGATGGTAAATGGATTATAAAAGACAATTTAACTTATCCGACTTCAACCTATAATGATACGATGCGTGACTTCTATCCTGTGATAGCTAAAGCCACTACTTTTGGGGGTTTTCCTGATGAAGTTAAAATTGATGATCAGACTGTTCCTGGTTCAATAGATCACACCAACACCTCTAAGCGAAATTGGAAAGCTCATTATGCAATGCGTTTGGCAGAAACATACCTTTTAAGAGCAGAAGCACATCTTGGAAATGGAAATAGACAGCTGGCTGCTGCCGATATTAATGAGATCAGAAGCAGAGCAAATGCCACCCCTGTAAATGAAGGTGAGGTTGATATTGATTACATTTTGGATGAGCGCATGCGTGAGTTGCACTACGAAACATTCTACTTGTGTACAACCAATAGATTGGGAAAAACCGTTGAACGTTTAAAGAAGAACTTCCCATTGTTAGGAAATCAGTTAGAGGATTATCACAATTTGTGGCCAATTCCATTTGATGATATAGAAAAGAATATAGAAGCGGAACTAACACAGAATCCAGGTTATTAATTAAAGGGATATTCAATTAAGATGAACAGGGCTGCTATGGCAGTCCTGTTTGAACATAAATTAAAATCATATGAAACGACCATGTAAATTTGATTATCCAAATTTTCACACAGTCTTACATGATTGACAATCAAACTTCGCTTTAGATAACTTTGGTTATTAGATCATGCCTGAGCAAAGCCCGACTCCTCCTTGGACATTAGTCCATCAC
>JAOARW010000109.1 GCA_025210475.1 Carboxylicivirga sp.
CATGTCGCAAAGATCACACCTTAATTCATCTAAAATTCACAGAAAGCTTCTTGGTTATCAACATACAGCTGTGATTTTATTCACATTTCCTTCGATAAAAGATGATTTTGAAAAAATTGGAGAACGTGAGTAGTTACCTTTTATTTAATCTGAACATGAATGTGGTCGTCGTGACGAACCGAATGACAACCATGGAAGCGGATTTTATTGTGCTTCAGGCGCAATCGTTCTTTCAGGTGGGGCTCTATGAATACCTTTTCAACAACCTCTGGATGGATAAGAGCTCTCATAAGTTCTCGATTACCTTTCTCTGAAAAATGCAAATCTTCGTTAATGCTTCCAAAGGTTAAATATTTGGGCATATCATAATAGGAGAATCCGGCAGCCTGACAAACTTTATTTTGATTAAGCTCCCCTTTTTGTGGTTCTTCAAAGATGCCATAGCCACTGATTGATTTGGAGCAATTAACAATTTTGCCATCTGAATTTTCATATACCAGACTTATATCAAGCTTTTTCCCATCGTTGTGACTAAGGTGTGGCAAAAGTGGAAATCCATCAATTAGTGGGAAGTTGGCATCCAGATAACGCATTACGAGAGCTTTGTTATTATTACCAAGTTCCTCTGATACCGATTTTAAATAAGCATTTACTTCTGGCCTGACATAATTTCGATTCAACAGTACTGTCAGGTAATTGGCTGGTTGCAGGTTATGGTAATGTACAATGCGTTCGCGATTAAAAAGCTTGGCGAGCAAGGGTGTTGTTATAAATGTACCCAGACAGTAAATAATTACAAAGGCGGCCAATCCTTTTAAAGGGAAAGCGTATTTGATACGACTGCAAAACACAAAAGACATAAGGTATACCACACCACCAATTTGGGTAAGAAGTGTGAGTAGTATAAACACACAAATGTGCAATAATATCTTCCAGTGTTTTTTCATGACAGGTGTTTATGAATCTGCAAGATAGTTTTTTAATCTGTTATTAATAAAATATTGCCAGCCTTGCAGGCAGTTTTCTCTTGTAAACTCAGGAACTTTTGGGCGAAACGATTCCAGACCTTCATTTGTTAATTTCAGCAGTGTTTGCTTGTTTTTTGATTCAATCAGAAAGGTGACAATCCCGGCACCTTCATAACCTTTATAACTCCAATGGTATTTAATTAGCTTCTCTTTTTTCACATCTAATATTTTCCAAACATGGATAAATTGCCGCTCACCTGCATCAACCAAAAAGTGCGTCTCAAATCCGACTTCCGCTTTAAAATCGGGTATGTTATCGAAAAACCATTGGCGCATCTCTTTTACATTGGTGATGGCTCGCCATAATCGGGTTGTAGAGCATGAAAACAATTGTTCTGTTGTAATGGGTTTAATTATCATGGTTTTGTGTTTTAAGCAAAATACTTGTTTTGCTGCCCATAACCAAGAGGATGCAACAAAATCGAATTTCAAAAAAATTGTATCTTTAGCGGTTGAGTTTGAGTGGAAAATCCAATAGATCAATTTTATGGAGATTAAAAGGACCTTTGATTTGCTTGCTAACCTCAAGCAGAACACCAACAAAGAAGATGTACTGTGTGCCAAGCGCAATGGTGAGTGGGTAAAATTTAGTGTTAAAGAATATAGTGAACAAGCCAGGCTGTTTAGCTACGGATTATTAGCCAATGGCTTTCAGAAAGGGGATAAAATTGTAACGGTCTCTAATAACCGGCCAGAATGGAATTTTGTAGATATGGGTATGTCGATGATTGGCGTGGTTCATGTACCCATATACCCAACCATTTCTGACGAGGAGTATAAATACATACTTGAGCACAGTGATGCCAAGATGCTGATTGTATCCGATATTATTCTTTACCGACGTTTGAAAGAGGTAGTTAAAGACATCGATAGTATCAGCGAAATATATACGTTTAATGACATAAAAGATACGGCCAACTGGACCGAGATAACTGCATTGGGCGAGCAGGAACGTATTAAGTGGAAGGATGGATTCAGAGAAATAAGGGATAGTATTACGGAAGATGAATTGGTGTCTATTATCTATACATCCGGTACAACGGGTAATCCGAAAGGAGTAATGCTGAGCCATAAAAATTTCATGAGTAACATGAAGGATGCGCTGCCTCGTTATCCGCTGACTTCTTCTGATCGGATATTAAGTTTCTTGCCGCTTTGCCATGTTTACGAGCGCATGATCAATTACCTCTATCAATACAATGGTTGTAGTATATATTATGCCGAAAATTTGGCGACCATCGCCAGAGATTTGAAAGATATTAAGGCCAATGCTTTTGTTACAGTGCCAAGGGTAATAGAGCGTATATACGATAAGCTGGTGTCGAAAGGTAACGATTTATCCGGTGCTAAAAAGGCCTTGTTTTTCTGGGCAATGCGTTTAGGTGAGCGCTACCGCACCAATGGTAAGAATTATCCCTTATATGCTGCCAAGTTAAAAATAGCCCGCAAGCTCATTTTCTCAAAATGGCAGAAGGCCTTTGGTGGTCAGCTTCGTTTTGTTGTAAGTGGTGGAGCAGCACTGCAACCGCGTTTAAGCCGCTTATTTTTTGCTGCAGGCATTCCTTTGATGGAAGGCTATGGTTTGACCGAAACTGCTCCTGTTTTAGCTTCGAATTATACCGAAGAAAGCGGTAATTTAATGATTGGTACTGTGGGTACTGTTTTTGGTAGTGTCGATGTTCGAATCGATGACGATGGTGAGATTTTGGCCAAAGGTCCGAATATTATGATGGGCTATTACAAAGATCAGAAAACAACCGATGAGGTAATTGATAAGGATGGTTGGTTCCATACCGGCGATATCGGAACCTTGGTGAAGGGTAAATATCTTAAAATTACCGATCGTAAAAAAGAGATGTTTAAGTTGTCGAGTGGTAAATATATTGCTCCACAGGCTATTGAGAACTTATTGAAAGAATCTGATTTTATTGAGCAGGCCATTATTGTTGGTGAAAGTGAGAAATTTGCCGGAGCCTTGTTGGCGCCTAACTTTGAATATTTGCACATGTGGGCGCACGACCATAAAATTCACTTCCGCGATAATGAAGAGCTGATCAAAGATGAGAAGGTTGTGGCGGTATTTCGTAAGGAAGTAATACGTTTTAACAAGATGATTGGTAAGCACGAAGAGATAAAACGTTTTCGATTGGTTCATGAAGCATGGGCGGCAGCTACTGGTGAGTTATCACCAACTCTAAAGTTAAGGCGAAGAGTGATTTATAGAAAGTATGCCGATGTTCTTCGCGAAATGTATGCTTATGGAGAAAATGAAGAAAACAAAGGCTCAATAAAGTTCAACTAGAAAGATACTTTTATATAAAAAACGAGAGGGAATTCAAATAGTGAATTCTCTCTCGTTTTTTATTGTTATATCGATTGCTAATCAAATTGCGCCTTTAAATCGATCTGCTTTTAAAGCCACTTTGATTATGTTTCGGTATTACTTCTTCATTTCTTTATAGGCATTCACCAAGCCATTTGTCGAAGCATCGTGAGACTTTACAGCATCTGCACTTTGCAACTCTGGTAAAATTGCGTTGGCTAATTGTTTGCCTAACTCAACGCCCCACTGGTCGAAACTATAGATGTTCCAGATAATTCCCTGAACGAATATTTTGTGCTCGTACATAGCAATTAATGATCCCAAGGTGCGTGGATTTAACTCCTTCATCAAAATTGAGTTGGTTGGGATATTACCTAAAAATACTTTGAAAGGCAATAAAGCTGCAATTTCTGCATCTGATTTACCCGCTGCTTTTAGCTCTTCAGTTACTTGCTCTTCGGTTTTACCAACCATCATCGCTTCTGTTTGAGCAAAGAAGTTAGCCAACAATTTTGGATGATGATCGCTTAAAGGATTATGGCTTTTGGCAGTAGCCATAAAATCACAAGGAATTAACTTGGTTCCCTGATGGATCAACTGGTAAAAAGCATGCTGACCATTGGTTCCCGGCTCACCCCAAAGAATAGGACCAGTCTGGTAATTTACGCGCTCACCATTGCGGTCAACGTATTTACCGTTACTTTCCATATTACCTTGTTGGAAATAGGCCGAGAAACGGTGCATGTATTGATCGTATGGCAAAATGGCTTCTGTTTCGGCACCGTAGAAGTTATTGTACCAAATACCAATCATAGCCAAAATAATTGGTAGGTTACTCTCTAGAGGACAGGTTTTGAAGTGTACGTCCATGGCGTGAGCACCTTCCAAAAGTTCACGGAAATTGTCGAAGCCAATGCCGCAGGCGATGCTTAATCCGATAGCTGACCATAAAGAGTAACGGCCACCTACCCAGTTCCAGAACTCAAACATATTGGCCGTATCAATACCAAAGGCCGATACAGCTTCGGCATTGGTCGAAAGTGCCACAAAATGCTTGGCTACTGAAGCTTCATCTTTTGCCGCTTCCAGAAACCATGATTTAGCCGAGTTGGCATTGGTCATTGTTTCTTGTGTGGTAAAGGTTTTCGAAGCGATGATAAATAAAGTGGTTTCCGGATTAACAACTTTCAGTGCTTCGGCAATGTGTGTGCCATCAACATTGGATACAAAATGAAGATTAACATTCTTTTTGTATGGCTTTAAAGCTTCGGTCACCATTAATGGTCCAAGATCAGATCCACCGATACCGATGTTAACAATGTCGGTAATGGCTTTGCCGGAATAGCCTTTCCATTCGCCCGAAATAACCTTATCAGAGAAAGCTTTCATCTGATCTAGCACGCGGTTAACATCCGGCATAACATCTTTGCCGTCCACCATTACGGGTGCGTTGCCCCGGTTGCGTAAAGCAGTGTGCAGCACAGCACGGTTTTCGGTTACATTAATTGCGTCACCGGCAAAAACACTGTCAATCGCCTTTTTCAATCCGCATTCTTCAGCCAATTGAAACAACAACGACATTACTTTTTCGTCGATGCGGTTTTTCGAATAATCCAAAAGAATGTCTTCAAAGCGCAATGAATATTTGTCAAAACGCTGACCATCTTTGGCAAATAAATCTTTCATGTGCGTGTCTTTGAACTCGGCAAAATAAGCCTCAAGCTCTTTCCACGCTTTGGTAGTGGTTGGATTAATTCCTGGTAACATGTTAGTAGTGTTTGTATGTATTGATTTCAAATAAAAGCTTATGGCTGTCGGCTAATAGCTGTTGGCTATCAGCATAAATTTATCGCAAATGCTCGGTTAGCAAACGAATTTCCATGGCCGGAGAAATCTTTTGGTAAATGATGTTGTAAACGGCTTCGGTGATTGGCATGTTCACCTTGTATTTATCATTTATCTCATGGATGCTTTTAACGGCATAATATCCTTCGGCAATCATCAGCATCTCCATTTGCGCATATTTTACCGAGTATCCTTTACCAATCATGGTACCAAACATGCGGTTACGGCTAAACTGCGAATAAGCTGTTACCAACAAATCGCCCAGGTAAGCCGAGCTTTTTATGTCGCGTGTAATCGGATGAACGGTATCAACAAAGCGTTTCATCTCCTGAATGGCGTTGGAAATCAGTACGGCCTGAAAATTATCACCGTAACCCAGACCGTGACAAATACCTGATGCCACAGCCATGATATTTTTTAGTACAGCAGCGTATTCGGTTCCGTAAATATCATCCGAAATAGTAGTCATGATATACGGCGTTTTTAAAAAGGCTGAGAAGGCTCTGGCGCGTTTCACATCCTGACAGGCAATGGTCAGATAGGATAGGCGTTCCAAGGCAACCTCTTCGGCATGACACGGTCCGCTAATAACCCCAATTGATTCAGTTGGAACATCGTATTTCTGATTAAAATACTGTCCGATGATCAGGTTTTCATCTGGTACCAATCCTTTAATGGCCGATACGACGAATTTATCTTTTAAAGGCTCATTCAGGTTTTCGAGTGCCGATTTAATAAAGGCAGATGGAATGGCCAAGATCAGAATGTCCGACTGGCGCACCACTTCATTTATATCATCAGAAAAAACAATTCGTTCGGGATTGAATTCAACGCTGGTCAGGTAATTTGGATTGTGCCTGTAGCGTTTAAAACCTTCTATTTGTTCTTTTTCCCTGAAGTACCAGTTGATGGATGTAACATTGTTTAAAAGCATTTTAGCAATAGCAGTTGCCCAGCTTCCGCTACCGATAATACCTACCTTTGATGATTCATCCATATATAGATTTGTTTTGATTAGAGAGATAAAAATAAGACAAAAAAGGTAACATTGCCTTTTTTGTCTTATCAGATTAATATTTTCTTAAGATAACCAAGCTTTTACATCATCCTGTGAAGGATTTTTTAAACCCAGTTTGTTTTTCTTGTTAAAGCCGCACATGTCCTGGAATACTTTCGAAGGCTTAGCTTCTTTAAGTGCATCCACTTTGTTAAAGCCAATCTTGCGAATAACATCTACCCATTCAGCTGCGATACCCAATTCAATGAATTTCTCATCACTATCCGGTACAATGCGTTTTTCAGGGCGCATCTGCGGGAAGAATAACACATCCTGAATAGATTCAGAATTGGTCATTAACATGGTTAAACGGTCGATGCCAATACCCATACCCGATGTAGGAGGCATACCATATTCCAAAGCACGTACAAAATCGTGGTCGATAAACATGGCTTCGTCATCACCTTTTTCAGATAAGCGCATTTGCTCTTCGAAACGCTCTTTCTGATCAATTGGGTGGTTAAGCTCTGAGTAGGCATTACAGATTTCTTTACCATTCACCATTAGCTCGAAACGCTCTGTTAATTCAGGGTTATCGCGGTGACGCTTTGCCAAAGGAGACATTTCAACCGGATAGTCGGTAATGAATGTTGGCTGGATGTAATTGCCTTCGCACTTCTCACCAAAAATCTCATCAATCAGCTTACCTTTACCCATTGAATCGTCGATTTCAATTTCCAGCTCTGAACAAACACCACGTAGCTGCTCTTCGTTCATGCCCGAAACATCAATACCGGTATGCTCTTTAATGGCATCCAGGATAGAGATTCGTTTAAACGGACGCTTGAAATCAATTGCTTTATCGCCAACCTGTAACTCGGTTTTGCCATGCAGATCAAGTGCAATTTTTTCCACCATTTCTTCGGTGAAGTCCATCATCCACTTATAATCTTTATAAGCCACGTAAATTTCCATTACGGTAAACTCCGGGTTGTGGGTGCGATCCATTCCTTCGTTACGGAAATCTTTAGCAAACTCGTAAACACCATCAAAACCACCAACGATTAAGCGCTTTAGGTAAAGCTCGTTGGCAATACGTAAATACAAAGGAATATCCAATGCATTGTGGTGGGTAATAAACGGACGTGCCGCAGCACCACCTGGAATTGACTGTAGGATTGGTGTCTCAACTTCAAGGTAACCACGATCGTTAAAGAACTGGCGCATGCTGTTCATTAACTTGGTGCGCTTTACAAACACATCTTTAACCCCTTCGTTAACGATAAGATCAACGTAGCGCTGACGGTAACGTAATTCAGGATCAGAAAAGGCATCATATACCTTGCCATCTTTTTCCTTAACAATCGGAAGTGGCTTAAGCGATTTGCTCAACACAGTCATTTCCTGCACGTGAAGGGTTGTTTCACCCATCTGTGTCTGGAAAATAAATCCTTTAACACCAATAATATCACCGATATCAAGAAGCTTCTTAAAAACGGTGTTGTATAATGTTTTATCCTCGCCCGGACACATGTCGTCGCGGTTAAGGTAAATCTGAATTCGTCCTTCGGCATCCTTTAATTCGGCAAAAGAAGCTTTACCCATAATACGACGGCTCATAATACGACCCGCTATTACCACTTCTTTCAAATTATCTTTTTCAGGATCAAATGCCTGTTTTATCTCAGTTGACAGATGAGTGGTTTTAAATTCTGCTGCCGGATATGCGTTAATCCCCAGCTTGTTTAGTTCTTCTAAACTTTTTCGTCTGATAATTTCCTGTTCGCTCAGTTCCAACGTACTCATTCTATTAATCTATTTTTAGAACATTACTAAAATGACAGATTTGCCTGTCAACCGTTATCATTTTCCCAATAAAAAAATGAAAAGTTTGGCAAAGATAATGGTTTTCATGGAATTTGGTATTTCGACCATTGCTTTAGAGTCGTAAAAACAATCGAATGGGTGTGATTTAACTTGGATTAACATTTTTAGCGCAACATCTATGAGTTTTTATCCCTTAGTCCGGAAGGTATGGTGAAGGTAAACTTGCTGCCTTTGTTTAATTCACTTTCAACCCAAATTTCGCCTTGATGTCGTTTAATCATTTCACTGCACAGAAGCAGCCCCAGGCCAGTGCCCAATTCGTTTTGTGTGCCTGGAGAACTAACCTTTTCTGATAAACTGAACAGTTGGTTTATTTTATCATCAGGTATACCAATGCCATCATCTTCTACCGAGATCATTACCAGGTTTTGTTCATTTGTTTTGAGTTCTGAACCGCTAATTATGACCTTTCCATATTTTTGTGTGAATTTAATGGCATTTGAGATTAGGTTGCGAAAGACAGTTCTGATTTTATTCTCGTCAACCTCGGCATTCAAATCAGCATCAATGTAATTAAGAATGTGGATGTGCTTGTTGTCGGCAGTGTGCTGCAGAATTGAAATAACATCGTTGGTCAGTTCAAATAAGTTTTTAAGTTTCGGCTTAAATGAATCATTGTTGGTTTGGGTTTGCGCCCATTCAAGCAGGTTATCGAGTAACTTCTGAGTGTTATCCGCGCCTTTTTCAATGATGTTGATGTATTGCAAATGCTCAGCTTTGGTAAACTGGTCATAATTTTCGGATAGCAGATTGGAAAAGCCAATAATTGAATTTAAAGGTGTCTTTAAATCGTGGGAGATGATTGAAAAGAACTTGTTTTTGGTTTTGTTTAGCTGGCGCAGATCATAATTGGCTTTCATAATGATCTCCTTTTGCATCTCGATTTCTTCGTTTTTTTCTTTTAGATAATCGTTTGTGGCAAGCGTTTCGTCGTATAGCTTTTGTGTTATTTTTTGTTCTTCCTGCAGCAAATAGCCTGACTTAAAAAGGTTGAATCTTAGCCGGTACATTATACGGTTGGAAACAAAACCCAATACCGTCATTGGGTAGAGGTTCGTGAAATTGACATATTTCGACTCCGGTATTGGTGTTATAAAAATCACTACTAGGCTTAAAACTAACAATGGCGAGAAAAAAGCCAGGGCTGCCTGATAGGTACTTACCTTAAGATCTAATGCAACCAGAAAAATAATGACAATAATACCGGTTACTGAATAGGAGCTTCCTTCAAATGGCAAGTACACCATGTATTTGGCATACATCATTACTAAGCCCGAGAAAAAGAAAATGTTATACCATTTAAATTCGGTTTTCTTTTTGCGCGATTTTGACAGGAAATGAAACAATAAAAGTGAAATGCCAATGGTCAAAGGTAATAATCGGGTGAAAAAGGCATTAATATTTAAACGGATATAAATATCAGAGTAGCAAAACCAAAGCAAAATAGCAATGGCTGTACTAACGTACAACGCAAGGTATCGGCTGGTTGATTCAGCCAGATACTTTTTGAATTCAATCTCGTTTGACACCCTGTAGACTTCCTTTTTAATTGTACCAAATTTAATAAATATCGCTGACAGTTCTTAAAGAAGTCTATTTTTGTAGTGATCATTTAATGTAAAGAATTGAACGGTGGTTTTAATCTCAAGCGTAATGTTTTAATAGCGAGTATGATGAGGCAGTTTAAGGAGGTAGATGCATTTTTATTCGATTTAGGAGGTGTAATTGTAGACATTGATCCCAATGCTGCCATTGAAGCTTTTACGAAACTCGGGCTTAATAATTTACAGGAGCGTATAACGCATGGTCACCATAACGGACTATTTAAGCAATATGAATTAGGGGCAATCAGTACAGATGTGTTTGTTCAAAGCATTCAGAACGAGCTTCCTCACAAGGTTGATGAGAAAGAAATAATTGAAGCCTGGAGTAAAATGTTGGTTGATTTACCTGTATCCAAGGTTGAACTATTAAAACAAATTGTTCAGCAAAAGCCTGTTTATTTATTGAGTAATACCAACGAGATTCACCGAAATGTATACCGTGGCATGGCAGCGGGGTATAAGGATATCGAGCCGATTTTTACAAAAGCCTATTATTCATACAAGATTAAGCTGAATAAACCCGATCAGGACTGTTTTAAATACGTAGTCGATCATGCGGGATTAACACCTGAACGAACTTTGTTTCTTGATGACTCGCAATTAAATCTGGATGCGGCAAAGGCATTGGGATTTCAAACCGAGTTAGTGTCCAAAGAGAATCCCATTGAGTTAATTTTTAGTTGATAGATTCAGCAGGAATGCTAAGCTTAACGTTTGTGCCAATATCATCATTGGCCTGATGGACAATCTTCCATTTATGCTGAGAAACGATGTGATTGACAATTTTGTAGCCGATGCCCATGCCGCTTTGATAGGTGGCACTTTTGTTTACTTTTTCAAATAGCTGGGTTTCGCCCAAAGCAGGAATGGATATTGATTGTTCGCCATAATCGATCACTTCAATATCAAGGCTGCTAACTGTGTTAATACGAATAATAACTTCTTTATCTGAAAACTTAAGGGCATTTCTGAGTAATTCCTTTATCGTTACTTCAAAGTAATGCGTATCAACTTTGTACCAGCATAACTGCTCATCAATGTCCTTCATTATGCTAATTTCTCTTCCCGGATAATCTCTTTTGATTTCTTCAACAATGTTGGCAATCAGGTAATAAATGGTTGATGTGTCGATGATATTAAAATTGAATTTAGCCGTATTGCTTTCCAGTTCCGAAATTAATATCAGGTAATCAATTTTGTAAGTTAAGTCCCTGGAGTTTTGCCAGATATCATTACTTAACTGTTTGGTGTTATCATTGTCCGATAATATTTTCAGGCCAACATCCATGAGGCCTAATACGCCATTAAGCGGCGTTCTGATTTCATGGCTGATATTTTCTATTAACGATTTTGTAAAACGTTTTTTTGGATCAATACCCACCATTTTGGAATTGTATTGATCGATAATCTCACTCATGCGAATGGCATATAAATGCAATGCTTCTTCGCACTTTTTTAAATTGGCTAAATCATTACCCCTTGGACAAACCACAACTGTACCAATTACCCTTTCGTTGGTACTTAAGCCGCAAACGTATATGTTTTTAATGTGGGTCAGTTTTTCGGCGGCTTTAAAAATCCATTCAGGAGCGATACCGCCTGAGAGTTGATGCAGGTTACCGTCGAATTGTATAAACCCATCTGTTACATACAGGTTTCTTCTGCAATAACTCGTGTTTTTAAAGCTTTTTCGAATAGGATTAATACCTAAAATTGCTGTTAAACGGTTAAATATTTTGCGTCTGATTCCGATGATATTATTAACGTAACCAAGGTCACGTTTGTCATCCAATTGAATCAATCCAATAATTGAATTAGGAAGTATATTATGAAGATATTCACCAAGTGATTCGTAAGCATCTTCGATGGTTTTTAACGATTTTATGTCTTTTGTAATATTCTTCACGGGAGTTTTTAACGCGTTGTAATTGAATAAAGTTACACTCTTTATTCAACTAAAATGAATAAATATCGACTAACGGTTGAAAATCTAATACTTACCTAATTAAAGAAACATAAAATAATTCATCAATGTATTGATGTTTACATAAAGGCTTGGTATATTTATAGTAACATAACACCTCAAATGTTACAAATTAAGTTTATCGCCATATTAAGTATAATAATTTGTGCTTTCAGGATGTCGGCTCAAACAATTGATTATTCAGGGCCGGTGAGCTCTTCATTGGGGTATGTAAAGGTATTTGACAATTCTCACTGGGCCGGGTTGGGCAATGTCGCCAATCTGGCTCACCAAACCAATCCTTCGTTAGGAGCTGCCTATCAGATGCGTTTTAATATGAGCGAACTAAGTTCCCGTACCGGGGTGTTTGTTTTACCATCCAGCTTTGGAACCTTGTCCGCTTTGATCTACCAAAGTGGATATTCCAAAAGTAATTATAATCGATATGGCTTGTCGTATAGTCGAACATTTGGTGATAATGTGGCTGCAGGATTGCAATTTAATTACCTCAGCCATCAGGTTGAAGGGGCTGATCGAGCTGGTGGTTTTTATAGTAGTTTGGGTATTGTATATGCGCTCTCTAGTAGCTTTGATCTAGGGGTTTTTATTCAAAATCCGGAGCAGGGAACAATCAATTACATTGACGAGGCGTACTCAATACCAACGTATTTTAACACCGGCATTCGGTATCGGCCATCAGGAAGTGTGACGATTATGGCTGAGCTCGAAAAGGAACAGGAGCAGGACATCATTTTCAAGTCAGGAATCGAATTTAGTTTTAAAGACAGATTAGCGCTTCGGGCCGGATTTACCGGTCAGCCAATTGAACTGACCTTTGGTGGAGGCTTAAATTTTTCCGGTTTAACCATCGATTTTGGTTTCTCTCATCACCCACAACTGGGGCTTACTTCAGGAGTAGGATTACGTTATTCTTTCAACCAACAATAAAGCGAATGTTTAAACGCTCACTCATATTGCTATATACACTTTGTGTATTTGGTTTTGCGAAGGCTCAGGAAACTGATGGTTTGCAGAAGATGATCAGCGATATGCTCGAAACCATGGCCGATCAGCAGCTGATCAGCCAGAATTACGAGGAGTTGGTTGATGAACTGATTAACCTGGCACAAAACCCCATCAACCTCAATGTCGCTGAAAAACAAGACCTGGAAAAACTGTTTTTTCTAAGCGATTATCAAATTGAGAATATACTCTATTATCGCTATACCAACGGTAGCTTGTTATCTATCTATGAGCTGCAGGGCGTTGAACAGTTGGATATTGTCACTATCAGGCGAATGTTACCATTTGTGAAAGTTGAGCCTGTGGCGTCCAAACGAAAAATGCATCTTTATGGTAATGTTATCACTCGCGTGCAAAGCACTTTTCAAACACCTTTGGGTTATGTGGCCGGAGAGGATAGTGTAGCTAACTACCTCGGATCGCGAGAGAAATGGATGACTCGTGCACGAATTTATTTGGGCGAAAAGGCCGATGCCGGTTTCACTTTGGAGAAGGATCAGGGCGAAAAAGCTTTTCCAAGCTATTTTCCCATGGCGGATTTTACTTCAGGTTTTGTTCGAATTTATAAACCATTGAAAGTAATAGATAGCTGGATAATTGGCGACTATCGTGTATCTTTTGGTCAGGGTTTGGGATTGTGGACGGATATGGCATTTTCCAAATCAACAGAAACCGCTCAGCTTCGACGGCGCCCGAAGGGTATTAATGCCTATACGTCCGTTAACGAAAGTTCGTATCTGCGGGGAACGGCTCTAAAATTAAGCTTTGATGATTGGTCATTTACGCCTTTTGTATCTTACAAAAAGCGGGATGCATCATTGGCATCAGACAGTCTGGCCGACGATCTTATTTCATCCCTGTTAGAGACGGGTTATCATCGTACCAGAGGTGAATTGGCCAAGCGGCATCAGGTGAATGAATTGGTTTATGGGGCACAGGCCGGCTATCGTCATCACAAGTTTCATCTGGACGCTGGTTACGCCAGTTGGAAAATTGATCAGGCCCTGGAAACTAAAACACATCTAAAAGATAAATACCGTTTTTCTGGCGATGTTCAGGAAACAATTTGGTCATCCTATGCCCTGTTTATGGGTAACTTAAGTTTGTTTGGTGAGCTAGCCGTGCAGAACTATAAGGATTATGGCTTATATCAGGGTTTAACTTACAATGCAGGGGGCGATGTGATTGCTTCGCTGGCATACCGCAACTATAGTCGTTCCTATACTGCTATTCTCTCCAATCCATTCTCCGAATCATCGGTGAGAGGTGGCGAGTCTGGTGTTTTTGTTTCGTTAAGTACAAAGCCCGCTGAGCGTTTAACACTAAAGGCATTTGTGGATGTCTTTTCCTACGACTGGCTGCGTTATAATGTGTATCGACCCTCTGATGGTTTTGAGGCTTTTGCCCAGGCCGATTACCAGATTAATCACCAACAAAAAATCTACCTTCGTTATAAAACGACCATTAAAGAAGCCAATACGAGTTCCAATACCACCACTTATCAGGTGGGACAGTATCAGAAATATAATATCCGCCTGTATTATGGACATGAGCCAAATGAAAGGTGGCGCTTGCAAACCCAGTTGGAGTGCTCCATTTACAAGGATGATGAACAAAAATGCAATGGCTGGATGGCTTTTCAGGATATTCGGTATAAGTTGGATCAAAAGCTAAGTACCTCTGTTCGTTACATCTTATTTGACATTGAAGATTATGATAGCCGTATTTACAGCTACGAACCCGATGTGCTTTATGCCTTTACCATACCAGCTTATTTAAATAAAGGGATGCGACTAATCCTTAACTTCAAAATAAAGCCAATCAATAATCTTGAGGTTTGGGGAAGGCTGGCACATACCGCTTATTCAAATATTGAAAACATAGGCTCAGGTAATCAGAAGATTTTGGGTAATCAACTAAGCGAATGGAAAGTGCAAATTCGTTATCGGTTCTGATGAATAGTCTTTCCTTATTCTGCATTTAAAGAGAAAGGATTTATTATTTTTACATGACTAACAAATCACGCAGCATGGAGAAAAAAGTAAATACAGCCATCGATGCTTTTTACAATGGAAAAAACTGTGCACAATCGGTTTTAAAAGCATATGTAGATGAGCTACGAATGGATGAGCAACAGGCGCTTAATCTGGCATTGGGATTTGGTGGAGGAATGGGTAAGATGCAGAAAGATTGTGGAGCGGTCACCGGAGCTTATATGGTCATAGGTATTCGCAACTCTCTTTTTATGGAAGATGAAAATGAGCGAAAAGAGAAAACACCCCTGATGATTCAAGCCTTTCGCAAGCAATTCTGCCAACGTCACCAGAGCGATCAATGCGTGCATTTGTTGGGTTGCGACATAAGAACCGAAGCAGGTCAGAAATATTTTAAAGACAATCAACTGAAAGATAAAGTTTGTTCCAAATGTATTAAATCTTCAATTGATATTTTGGATGAACTTTTTAAAAAATAGTGAATGAAATTACTCCATACCTCCGATTGGCACATTGGCCAAAAGTTACATGGAAACGACCGGGACGAAGAGCATCGTCTTTTTTTTGAGTGGCTAAAAGAAACAATCAAAGCACAAGATATAAACCTGTTATTGGTGTCGGGTGATATTTTCGATGTGGGCTTTCCATCGAACAATGCCCTGAAGCGCTATTACCAGTTTCTTACTTCATTGGTGGATACACCTTGTCAGCAGATCATTATTACCGGAGGTAATCACGATTACATAAGTACTTTGGAGGCGCCATCGGATGTGCTTTCGGCACTGAATATACAAGTGATTGGCGGTGCCCGCAGTGCGGTTGAGGAGGAGTTGATACCGGTCGATTACGATGGAAAGCTACAGTGTATGGTTGCGGCCGTGCCTTTTCTACGCGATAAAGACATACGTTCGATCACAGCTGGCGAATCGTATGATGATGTGGTGAAGGCTACTAACAGCGGCATTATAAAGCACTATCAGCAGATTGTTGAAGCGGCTAAAGAACAGGCTTGTCCATTAATTGGGATGGGCCATTTATACGTTCAGGGGGCCGGCTTGTCGGAGAGTGAACGCGACATTCACATTGGTAATTTGGCAGGTTTGACGGTTGATGCCTTCCCGGATGCCTTTGACTACATGGCACTGGGGCACATTCACCGGCCACAAAAACTGAATAAAGCGGGTACCATTCGTTACTCTGGTTCACCCATCCCATTAAGCTTCTCCGAAAAAACAGATAACAAGAAAGTGGTATTACTGGAGCTTGATGCCAAGGGCGTTCAGCAAATTGAAACCATCGACGTTCCTGCCTTTCGTAAATTGATAAGTTTTTCAGGCGACTTTCAGAAGGTTTACCGCGAACTGAAGAGCTATCGAGGCGATTCCGAATTGGATGACTGGGCCGAGTTAGTTGTTGAAGAATTGCAGATGGACACTACTTTAAGAACGGAATTTGAGAAACTCATCGAGGAGGTGAACCAGGCAGATAATCACCTGACCATCGTTAAGCCCCAACTCAAGTTCAATATCAGCGATCAGTCGGAAGACGAATCGACAAATACCTCTTTGAGTGATTTAAGTGTGGGCGAAGTTTTTGAACGCCTGATCGACAGCAAAGAACTGGCCAACAAAAATGGCCTGAATACCACTTTCAACGAGTTATTGGATAACTATTACCATCAATCAGAAAATAAATAATACATGCGCTTACTTCAACTACGGATCAAAAACCTTAATTCCTTAAAAGGCGAACATCTGATTGATTTTTGTAACGGAGCTCTGGCCGAAACGGGTCTGTTTGCCATTACCGGGCCAACGGGAGCAGGTAAGTCAACCATTTTGGATGCCATCACCCTGACTTTGTACAATCAAACGCCCCGAAGTGGTTCGGTATCGAAAAATGACATTGTACGACTGGGAAGTGTGATTACCCGTAATACCGATGAGGCCTGGGCGCAGCTCGATTATGAGATTAAACAGGAGCGTTACCGCTCGCAATGGGGAATTTCGCGCAATAGAAACGGCAACCTGCGCGATTATACTTTGGTGTTGTCTAAGCAGGAAGCGGATGGAAACTTTGTTGCATTGGATGTTAAACGCAACGAAGTGCCCAAGGAAAATAGCCGTTTGATCGGCTTAAGCTTCGATCAGTTTTTGCGATCCATCTTGTTGTCGCAGGGCGATTTTGCACGTTTCTTAAAATCCAGTGCTAACGAGCGTGGCGAACTATTGGAGAAAATTACCGGCACAGAGATCTACCGCAAGCTGGGACGAGCGTGTTACGAGAAACGGGGCGCGGAGCTCAAGTTGCTCGAAGAATTTAAGATTCAGCTGGGCGGCATTGAACTGTTATCAAAAGAGGAATCGGCCGAAATCAAACAATCGCTTACAAAGTTGGATGAGGAATGTCGCCATCAAGATGAAGCGTTGAAGTCATTGCGCAAGCACTTGCAAGTGAAAACGCAAATCAGGCAAGGAGAAGATTTGCTGCAAAAAACGGATGGACAAATCCAAAATCACAAACAAAAAAAGCTGGCTTTTGAGCCACAAATGAAACGATTGGAGGAACATGCTGTTGTGTTGCCACTTAAGGCCGAGATGATGGCAGTGAAGCAACACGCCAAAAATATATCGAAGCAAAAGGAGGAGCAGGCGGATAAGCAAAAGCAAGCACAGATTCAATCGGAGCGTTTTGAGAAACTTCAGTCAGAGCTGAAAAAGCTGTTGCAGGATGCGGAGTTGCTCAAACAAAAAGAACAAAAACTACGACCACTCATTCAGCAAGCCCGGCAAATGGATGAGGGCATTAGAATTGAGGAAAATACGCTTCGGGAATACGAGAAACAGCACAAAGCGAGTGTAGAACAAAATACCCAGGTTCAAAAACAGAAAGTACTTTTTAAGAAAGAACTGGATGATTATCATGCAAAAATTCTTGAAGTTAGTACTTACCTGGAGAAGAATATTGCTTATTCGAGCATTGGCGAACAATTGCCTTTATTGAAGCAGCAACTTTCGGACCTCACGGCATCAGAAACCGCACTGACTGATCGTTTGCCCCAAATGGAGGCATCACCAACGCGAAAAGCTTTGTTGGCTTCCGGTGATTTATCAGAACGATTGGAGATTGTTAAAGCAGCCATTGAGCAAAGTACGGCCTTTATCAACGCCAAACAAAAAGCCATGCCCCAAGGCGCTGTTGACATTGAGCAGTTAAGGTTGTCTGTTCAGCAATTGCAAAACAAAGCACATGCTTTGGATCGCTTACACGAGCTTTTTATCGAGCAGGAACAATTACAATCAGAGAAGGCAGCCTTGTTAAAAGGAAAGGCAGATGATTCGAAAGCTGTGGAAGCTAATCGCCTTGCCATGGATTCCTTGCTGCAAGCCAGCGAAATCAACCAAAAACACATTGAAGAATTAAAGATTCGGCGCGAAAGGGAGTTGCTGGAGGCCAAATATACCGATGCCCGGCAGCTATTAAAACCCGATGAGGCCTGTCCGCTGTGTGGTTCCAAAGAGCATCCTTACGTGGAAAACTATGAAGCACATTCGAACCAAACGGAGCAACTCTTAAAAGAGAAGAATGAGAAGCAGGTATCACTAAATAAAGAAGAAAAGAGTTTAAGTGAGAAACTATCGGCTTTAAAAGCAGAGATAGCCAACTCAGAAAAGCAAATCGTCCTTGTGGACAAAAAGATTTTGAATAACAAGGAAACGGCCACCCAGCTAAAGGAAAAGCATACACTGGAATTGGTGGAGGTGAATAATGAAACGATTATTGCGGCAAAGGCAGCATGTGTTAAAACCCAAAAGGAGCAGGAGCAGCTGATTACCAATAGCGAGCAATGGGAGAAAGCCACTGTTCGGAACAAGGAATTCAAACAGGTTTATGATGAGTTGGCAAACTGTTTGACGCTTAAACACGAGTTGTTGAAGAAGTTAACGACTTTGGGTGATGCCACAGAAGACAAAACAATGGCTTTGCAATTGGAGGAATTGGAGCAGAAATATAAATCCATCGTTCGAAAAAAAGAAGAACTGCAAGCGATTAAAGAAAAGCAGTTATCCACCAATGCAGCTTTTGTTGAAAAAGAAAAGCAAGCGACGGAGTTGGTGCTGCTGTTAAAAGATCAGAAGAATAAACTTCAATCCATTCAGGAGAAGTTACAAGCTAAAAAGGAACAACGTCATTCGCTTATAGGTAATCAAAACCCGGATGAAATTGAAAAGCAGCTTCGTGAAGAAACGGATGTGCTTGGCGAAAAACGGCAAACAAATGAAGTGAGCCTCAAAGAGTGTGAGACTATAAAACAAAATCTGGCGCAACAGCTTGGAGTCTTGGATAAGCAATTGCAAACTGAACAGCTTCAATTTGAGAAGCTGAACAGTGAGTTGAAAACTAAGCTGGAAGCCAATCAGCTTCACTCCATCGAAACGGCTTTGAAAAGTTTATTAAGCGATGAGGAATTTAAACAGATGCAGAAGCAGCAAGACGATTTGCTTCGGGAAGAAACCGAATTGATGCATTCGCAGACAGCCACCCGAAAAGATTTATCAAAACTAAAGGCTGAATTGGGTGATCGCTCAGAAAGTGAAAGTGAACTAAATGAAATGCTGGTTGCTAAGGAACTTAAATACAAAGAAGATCTTGGGCTGGCGGGTAGTTTAAAAGAAAAGCTTCACAACGATAAGCTGAATAAAGAGAAGCAAAAGGAAAAGCTGGTGCTGATTGAAAAGCAAGAACAGGAATTTAATCGTTGGAACGAGTTGAATATGCTTATTGGTGATGCAACCGGAAATAAATTCTCGAAGTTTGCCCAGGAGTTAACCTTAAAGCAGGTATTAAGTCTGGCCAATAAGCATTTGAAACTATTGAGCGATCGCTACAGTGTGAAGCATGTTAAAAGTGATAACCTGGATGATTTGTTTGTGGTGGATCAGTACCATGGCAATGTGGAGCGATCGGTAAAAACACTGTCGGGTGGCGAAAGCTTCCTGGTCAGTTTGTCCCTGGCATTGGGCTTGTCTGATATGGCCGGGCAAAATACCGTTATTGGCAGTTTGTTTATCGATGAAGGCTTTGGTACACTCGATCAGGATACTTTGGATGTGGCGCTCTCGGCCCTGGAAAAACTCCAGACCGAAACCAACCGAACCATTGGTATTATCAGTCATGTGCCGGCCTTAAAGGAGCGTGTCACCACACAAATTGAATTGAAGAAAGATGCTTCGGGCTACAGTACTTTACAAGTAGTGAATTAAGCCAAAAGTTCTTCGGCCTTTTGATAACCCAAAGCAATCATCTCATCGGCTTTGTCAAAGTCTAAGGTGCCACAGGCATTTCGTTCAATGTCGATGAGGTAATCCGGCGGATAGGCTGCCAGTTTTTGTCGGGCAATGGTGTTTTGCATGGCGTCGAAAGCCATGTCGGCAATCTGGTACATGCCTGATTGGCGTGTTTTTTGGCTTGCATTGCCACCCGACCAGAGTTGGTTAAACTTATTGGTGATGGAATTTTTCTCAGCAGGATGATTCTGAGTAGAATCCACTTGAGCATGTGCACCCAGGTTAACTGCAATAATGATATCGCTATTGTCGCTAAAAACCGGAGCAATAGGAATGGGGTTTAATACACCGCCATCAATCAGTTCAATACCATTGATGGTCATTGGGGTGAGGAAAAGTGGCAAAGAAATGGAGGCACGAATAGCATCGAACAGACAGCCTTCTGTTAGCCATACTTCTTTCTCGTTACGAATATCGGCTGCCACCGCTGTAAATTTAATGGGAAGCTCTTCAATTAATTTCTCTCCGAACATGCTTCGGAGAGTTTTGATCAGTTTTTCACCTTTTATTAAGCCACTCGATCCCCAGGATATATCCATAAAAGAAGCAATGTCAACCAAACTAAGAGATCGTACCCATTCCTCAAACTTATCAAGTTGCCCGCAGGCATATACACCGCCAATAACAGATCCGATGGAACAGCCCGAAATGGAATTGATAGTGTAATTGTGTTCTTTTAGCCAATGAATAATGCCGATATGAGCCAAACCACGAGCTCCGCCACTTCCAAGAACCAGTGATACTGTTTGTGGTTTTGATTTTTGTTTTAACATTTAAATAATTTAGAGATAACTACAAGTTAAGAATTTTTATCTTCTATAGCTTTAAATTAGAAGTTATTGCTGCCATCTATCCTAAATGCTAAAATATGATAAAAGTTATGAGTACTGCAATGCCGAATTTATTCGTCATAAATAAAAGGCAGTTAATCATATATTTTTTGGTTGTACAAGTGAATAGAATTACTTTCGGGCTCAAGAAAAAGTGAATTATTTGGGGAAATCAATTCACTTTGGGACGGTTTACTCATTGGGATTAATAGCAAAATCATCAGAGTTATGATGATCGTTGATGAGCAACGAAAAAATACAGCCTTCGCGCTGGTGGGTTGCTACGCTGTTAATCCGGGTAAAATCGCCAAAGTGTTTGATGAACCATTAAAAGACAATTTTAAACCTTAATACATGCATAACAAACATCAAACATGAGAAAGACTATTTTATTACTTTGCGTCTTATGCTTGGGCGCAATGATAAGCGAAACAAAGGGGCAGACAGCCACTTTTAAGGCGCTTTTTCTCTACAATTTCACCAAGAATATTGATTGGCCAGAGGCAGATGTGTCAAATGAGCTAACCATAACTGTTCTGGGAGATGATGAGATTTACGCTGAGCTTGAAAAAATTGCCAAGGTTAAAAAGGCCGGAAACAAAAGCATCAAGGTTGTTTCTGCCCGCAATACAAAAGACATTGGCGATTCGCACATTGTATTTCTGGGAACCAGTAAGAGTTCACTTATGCAATCCCTCAGTCACGAGCAACAAAACAAACCGGTTTTGATTGTTGCCGATAAAAAAGGCCTGTGTAAGCAAGGAGCTGCAATTTCCTTTCTGACAGTTAATGGCAAGTTGCGTTATGAGATTAGCCCCTCTGTAATTGCAGCGCATAAACTCAAAGTTACTCAAAAGGTGATTAGTTTGGGTATTGAAGTTCAATAGCTTTAAAGAAGAAAAAAATGCAAAGAATTACATACGTTGTTTTATTAATGTTTTCATTATTACTGAGTTCGCTTGTTAGTGCTCAGGAAAGTGAAAGCACTACGCTTACAAAAGAGAAAATACTATCGATGACCACCGAAGAATTAAGTGCATTATCACTTGAGGATTTAATGGCGGCCATTGATATTGTTGGTGTTTCGTCGCTCGAAGAGTTGTACGAATTATTATTGAATAAAGATGTGACGTCGGCGTCCAAGTCGGAAGAAAGTTTGTTCGATTCGCCCTTATCTACAACTGTTTTATCATACGAACAGATTATTTCTTCGGGTGCCACATCCATCGAGGAGGCTTTACGTTTGGTGCCTGGCTTAATCGTTCGTGAAAAGACTAATGGTAATTTCGATGTACACATTCGTGGTAACGATAATTTACCTGGAAAAAACATGTTGCTGTATTCCGAAAATATGAATACGCTGGTGATGATCAATGGTCGCCCTGTTTTTAACTATTCGCACGGAGGAACGCTTTGGGAAACTTTACCGGTTAGCTTCGAGGACATTGATCGAATTGAGGTGGTTCGCGGACCATCCAGTGCATTATATGGCCCCAATGCCTTGGGGGGAGTGATTAACATTATGACGAAAACCATTACTGAAGATTCACCACTGGTATCGGGTAATATTCAGGGAGGATCGTTAAATACCTGGTTGGGTGATCTGGCGTTTCGTAAAAAGCTAAATGACAAAGTAAGCCTGGGCTTAACAGGAAACTTTGAAACCCGTGATCGCGAAAGGGAAGATTTACTGATTTATGATCGTGGAGGAGCACAGTATTCATTGGATGGTAATTCAGTTGATCCCGGTTATTTTACCTTGGACGAGATTAACCGAATGAGTAATGGTAGCTTACCACTATGGCCAGGTTACGATGTTAAAGGTGAAACCTATGATATTTATAAATCGTTCCCCGATTCGGACAAGTCGAAAGAGCGAATGGGAGTTAACGGATACATCGATTTTATGCCCAATGAGCATACGACTATTAATGTGATGACGGGTATGCAAAGTTCTCAGGCCATTACATCGAGTATGGGTGATGTGCCAACGCCTTACACGACCAAAAAGGCTGAAACAGCTTATTTGGATCTCAGGGCTACTTATAAAGGACTGAGCTTACAAGCTAACTACAACTTCGGAACCATCGATTATATGTTGGGCAATGAAGGTTTTGAGTTGGATAACGATCAGTTAAATATTCAAGCCGAATACGATTGGAACCTGGGTAAGATCAGTATTCGTCCTGGGTTTAGTTACCAATCGATGTCATACGATGATTCGGAGCACATCGAGAAAATTGGAAACGGCTACCTGAATAAAGAACAAACCATTAATATTTTGGCCGGTAGTGCCCGCATCGATTATCGCCCAACAGATAAGTTACGTTTAGTGGCTGCTATGCGTGCCGAAAAATATAATAACCCCGATGATATATATGCATCGTGGCAGTTTGTAGGATCGTATAAGGTAAACGATAATAATATTTTCCGGGCAGTTTATTCGCGTGCCAACCAGTCTTCGTTTTTAGTGAACACTTATTCCAACTATACTTGGAATATCGTAAACATGCGTGAGCCACGTGTTATGCAGTTTGATGGAAATAAGGCGAACGATCTGAAAACAATGGACATGATAGAAATAGGCTTCCGTACACGTCCATCTAAAAGATTATTGATAGACCTTGAGGCTTTTTATAATTACTCAGAAGGGTTTGGAGCTCTTATGCCTACATATGCCAGTTTGGCTATTACTAATCCTAAAGGAATATTGTTAGGTGGCGAAGAGGCAGATGTGAGAGCTGACTCAGTGAATATCCAGTATGCAAATTTGCCATTGGAGTCAAAGCAGTTTGGTGCTAGTATCAATGTGGATTGTGTGATTTCTGAAAAATTGGTTGCGAATGTTCATTTGACAATTCAGAAAACAGAATTAGATAATTATATGAATTATAGCCGTAATGAGTTAATAGAGTATTTAGGTCAGGATGCAGCAACTCATACGGATCAAACATCAGTTGCTTTAGCTCGTATGCAGGAATTAGGTTATGGATTAGCAACGGGTGGTATTACACCTGACCAGTTACCAGAGCGAATTTTCTATGCCGATTCTAAAACTTGGCCAACTGTATTAAAGAACGGGTACAAACACAAATCAACACCATCCTATTTCGGAGGTTTTTCATTAAGCTATCGTCCGACTAAGAAGCTGGAAATATTCCCTCAGGCTTATTTCTATGGCGAGCAGGAGTTTGAGAGCCAATATAGCACCGAAACCATCGATGCCAAGTTTTTATTAAATGCTAAAGTGTCTTACAAGGCCAATAGCAATTTGACTTTCTTTGTTAACGGACGCAACATCCTTAACATGAAAGAGCGCGAATTTGCCTACATGGATGAAATTCCGGGTATGGTATTGGGTGGTCTTAATTTTAAATTCTAACGAGAATTATATCCTGACGAAATTCAGGAAACACACATCTTAATTTAAAGCCATCTCATTTGAGGTGGCTTTTTTTATGTGCGATGGCAGGAATCTTAACTCACATCTGATAATTAAAGTCGGCATCCTTCAAAAAAAACTTCCTTACTTTTTAAATTTCAACTATTTTTGTGCTTCTTATTAAAAAAGATAAGATTTCAAGCTTTAAAAATTACAGTATTACGACAATAAGCTAAAAATTACAATATGGCACAAGAGGACGTTTTTAAAAAACTGGTGGCTCACTGTAAGGAGTATGGTTTTGTTTTTCAATCAAGCGAAATTTATGATGGGTTAGGCGCTGTTTATGATTATGCGCAGAATGGTGTTGAGCTAAAAAACAATATCAAAAAGTACTGGTGGGATGCCATGGTGTTGTTGCACGAGAATGTGGTGGGCATTGATTCGGCCATCTTTATGCACCCAACTACCTGGAAAGCATCGGGCCACGTGGATGCTTTTAACGATCCTTTGATTGATAACAAAGACAGTAAAAAACGTTACCGTGCCGATGTATTGATCGAGGACCTGATTCAGAAGTTTGAAGAGAAAATTAACAAAGAAGTAAAGAAGGCTGAGAAACGTTTTGGCGAAAACTTTGACAAGGCACAGTTCCTGGAAACGAATCCTCGTGTATTGGCCAATCAGAAGAAGATTGATGAAGTACATGCCCGTTTTGCAAAGGCTTTAAACGATAATGACCTGGAAGATCTTCGTCAGATCATTGTGGATTATGAAATTGCTTGTCCGATTTCAGGAACCAAAAACTGGACTGATGTGCGTCAGTTCAACCTGATGTTCTCAACCGAGATGGGTTCAACAGCCGATGGTTCGCAAAAAATATATTTACGACCAGAAACAGCGCAGGGTATTTTTGTAAACTACCTGAATGTGCAAAAAACCGGCCGTATGAAGCTGCCATTTGGTATTGCGCAAATTGGTAAAGCTTTCCGTAACGAAATTGTAGCCCGCCAGTTTATCTTCCGTATGCGCGAGTTCGAACAGATGGAAATGCAATTCTTTGTTCGTCCGGGTGAGGAAATGAAGTGGTTCGATTACTGGAAGGATGCCCGCCTTCGTTGGCACAAGTCACTAGGTATGGGTGAAGAAAAGTACCGCTACCACGATCATGAGAAGTTAGCTCACTATGCCAACGCTGCTACCGATATCGAATTTAAAATGCCATTCGGATTTAAAGAGGTGGAAGGTATTCACTCGCGTACCGACTTTGATTTATCGCAGCACCAGGAGTTCTCCGGTAAAAAGATTCAGTACTTCGATCCAGAGTTAAATAAGAGCTATGTGCCATATGTTGTGGAGACATCAATTGGTGTGGATCGTATGTTCTTAAGTATTATGGCCGGTGCTTACAATGAAGAAGAAGTTGAAGGTAAGGGCGGCAAAAAAGAAACGCGTGTGGTATTGAACCTGCCTCCGGTATTAGCCCCAATCAAATTGGCCGTTATGCCATTGGTGAAAAAGGATGGTTTGCCAGAGAAAGCACGTGCCATTATCGATGAGTTGAAGTTCGATTTTAACTGCCAGTACGATGAAAAAGACAGTATTGGTAAACGTTACCGTCGTCAGGATGCCATTGGAACGCCTTTCTGCGTAACGGTTGACCACGAATCATTGGAAGACGATACAGTGACCATTCGTCACCGCGATACAATGGAGCAGGAGCGTGTGAAGATTTCTGAATTGCAAGGTATTATTGGCAAGAAAGTAAGCATGCGCGAAGCATTTAAGAATTTGTAGTAAAAAAGTAAAGGGCAATGGCTAAATTGCCATCGCCTGCAAGGATATTAAAGTCCGGTTGATTCGTCAGCCGGACTTTTTTAATAACCCGAGTTCTAAAATTTAGATCCAACTCGTATTAATAGTCAACTGATCCCATATAGGGCCTATTCGCCCACGCATTTTTTTATTGTTATTGCTGTCTGCCACAAATAAGGAGTGAATCGGCCCTTAAGTCAGTTGTTTTAAAAGATCATGGTTTGTTCACCATACTTTTAAAACAAAAATGCCTGTTACTTATAAAATTCTACTGCGATTTGTCAGCTTTCTTATTTTAACTTGCTTACACATTACAAGCCTTAGTGCTCAACGTCGGATCGATTCGATCAGCATCGTAAAAAACTGGCGAACCAAGGATAAAATTATTCTAAGGGAGTTAATGTTTCAAAAAGGAGATTGCCCCGATAGCCTGTTATACGAACAATCGAAGAAGAAATTATGGAATCTTGGCAATCTGGCTGAGGTTAAGTTTCGAAGCGATACTTTGGCCAATGGAAATCTGCATTTGGAGATTACAACTCGTGATGCTTTTACACTGGTTCCGATATTGGCTTATAGTGGTAATAAAGAAGAGTTCAACCTGACACTTGGCGTCAATGATAATAATTTTTTGGGTCGAAACATTGGGCTCGATTTGGTTGGATCAACCGGAACCAATAAAGTGAGTTATAATCTTGGTATTCGCATTCCACGTCAGCTTTTATATAAAAATATGACCTTTGGTTTTAGCAGTTCGGTGGGCGAAAATGTTTATACAACTTACAATAATCGGGAAGCTGTAGCCCATCTGGGAGTGAAGCAAAAAAGTATAGGTTTCAATATTGGTAATCCCTACCATACTGATTTTTCGTATAGCTTTTCGCCCAATTTAGGCATCTCTGTTTTCAGTCATCAAACGGATACTTCCATTGTTGATCAAACATTGCCCATTAGGCAGGAATATGAAATTGCTTATTTATCATTCAGATTGAGTGAGTCCATAGGCATAATTAACATGTTACGTCATCAAAAGGATGGCTATCTCTTTGATATGGGCACAAGTGCAGGTATGGGCTTGAATAATCAAAGCACTTTTTATTATACCATTAGCGGAGGCGCACAATATCATAAACTATTTAATCAGGTTGTGCAGTTATCGCTGCAGTATAAAACCGGATTTACCAGCAGCGATTTTCTTTCATTACAGCATCATCTGGGTGCATCTGATATAAAAGGAATTCTTTATGGACAAGTGGCTGGTAAGGCTTATTATACCGGATATCTGGGTGGGCATTTTACCTATATTAATAAAAAATGGTTTGCCATTGAGCATTCACTGTTTATGAATATTGGTAATGCAACTAATCATTATGGTAATTTATACACATCAAATCCTGTTATGGCAGTCGGCACAGGTGTGGAATTTCGAATACCAATGATTCCCTGGCTTTACCTTCGCTTTCATTTTACCTACGCGGGCAAGGGCAGTAATTGGTTTAATATGGAGTTTTAATAGTGGTAGTGCAGGGTTTTTCAGATGCTGATTTTCAAAGATTCTGTTTATAAATAAACATCCAAACTTATTATGGCTATTAAAAAGCTTCGACTGATAGAAATTTGATTAATTGAGTTTAATAAAATATATTAGTGATCAAGTATTTAATCTTTTAATCAAATTCAACATCATGAAGAAATTATTAGTAGCGGTAGCCATTTTGGCCATCGTAGCCGGATGTTCATCCGTTAAGTATACCAGCGATCAAATGAGTAATGTTGATTATTCGAAGTTTAAGACCTTTGAAGTGGTGCATTTTGTAAACGAGGAAGATTTGGCCAACAAAAAGTTTAACATCAATCAGATTAACAAACAGCGCATCGAAAAAGCCTTAAACAATGAAATGGATCAGCGCGGATTAGCTGCTAACGAAAAACCCGACTTGTTGGTGCTTTGGGGTGTAGGTATCGATATTGAGAAGAGCTATTCAACCCATACAACCTATATGGGTGGCGGCTACATGGGTTACAGAGGACGTTACGGAGGTATGGGCATGGCTACCAGCCACAGTAATACCACAGCTTACGAGACTATGATAGGTCAGTTGAGGGTGGCTTTTGTTGATGCCAAAACCGAAGAAATGCTTTGGATTGGTAAAGCCGAAGGTGTGGTTAGAGAAAACACAAAAGATTTGGATGCCCGCGTGAAAGAAGTAGTGATGAGAACACTTGAACAAGCGCCTCTAATGAAAAAATAATTTTTAGAATATTTTTAGCGATACAAGCCTGTAATAGCTGATTGTAAAACTGCAATGAGCCGTTACGGGCTTGTTTCGTTTTTATTTGACCTGGTTTATTTTAAGAGTATCTGAAGTTTTTTTAAGATACATGTTTCTGCGTAGTCAAAAAATCATGACGTGCATTTACCAAAAATTATGTATTATTGTTAACTTTATGAGAGTAATTGATGCTGCAGATTAAAAAAACATTACCATTTGGATTACCTGAGAAACACATCAAAAATAATTTCAGAAAATAAAACATGAGGTTCATATATTACTTATTTGCCATTCTAGTACTTCTTAGCTGCGAAAAAGAACAGGAAACAAAGACACTACTGGTTTTTAATAACTCTACTGAAGATGTAATGAAGGTGGTATTTTTCGCCAACGTAGAACAAAGTGCTATTGAATTTCAATATTCCGATTCTTATACCAATGCTTTGGAGGATGATACAATTCGTATGGACCCTGGGCAAGAGCAATATTTAATCTGGACAATCAATCACCTTAAGCCAACCGAGATAATATCAGATGTTTTGGATGGCATAAAGGTAATTCAAATTAGTTCGGATTCTGTTTTTAAAGATGGTGCTTTTATTGGCTTTAAAACCAACTCCATTAAGTATGAAAAAAGTATTGGATCAGATATAGAAACCGATGTTTTTACCGATGAAGATAGTTGGTATCAAAAAGAAATTAAGAATAGCTGGAGTGCCAATTTTAGCAGCCAGGAAGAACGGGTGCATATGTATATTTTTGATTTTCCTGATTTATTGATCGAAGAACCAGTAGATTAAGTGCCGGAGGTACTCGCTTTTTTTGATTGAACTTAATACCCTGCTGTTCAAGGGTGGAAATTTCCTACAACAAATATTTATAAAGCACTTGATTTTTATGAATGTCTTAAAATCAAGTATATATGCCTTGTTTCTGTACACGAAAGATTTGCTAATTAGGTGACATTGTACACGAATTGTGATAATTTAGTTTAATTCTTAAATAATATTGTGTGCTATGGATGAACGATTTACGCGGAAAGAAAGAATTTGTATTGTAGGTGCCGGACTGGTTGGTTCACTTCTGTCAATAATCTTGGGGCAAAGAGGTTATCAGGTTGATTTAATTGAGAAACGATGCGATATGCGCAAGGAAGATATTCCGGGCGGACGTACCATTGCCATGTCTTTATCTCATCGCGGATTTGAGGCGCTTAGTTTGGTTGGTCTAAAAGATTACATCAAACAACATACAGTTGCCAAATCTTCGCGTATGGTACATCTAAAAGATGGAACGGTTCACGTGCAGGAATATGGTAGAGACGGGCAGGCCATTCACACCATAAATCGAAAGTTTATTAATTCCGCATTACTGGATAAGGCTGAAGCAACAGGTAATGTCAATACTTATTTTGAATCGCAATGTGTGAATTTAAATCTGGATAAACAGGAATTAGAGTTGTTTAATAAGCAAACCGGTAAATGTGATTTTCGCCAGTATGACCGCATTATTGGTGCAGACGGTGTGTTTTCAAAAGTGGCTAATGAAATTGCCAAACAGGAACAGGCCAATTTTGAAAGGTTCTCACCCGAATATGGGTATAAAGAATTAGTGATTCCTACGGATTCGGAAAATAACTGGAAGTTGAATAATAAGGTAGTGCATGTTTGGCCACAGGGACATTTTAATCTGGTAGCATTACCTAACACCAATAAAACGTTTACCTGTACCTTGTTTTTGAAATTAAATGGTGAAATTTCGCTTAATACTCTTAATGATCATAAGCTCATTGCGAACTTTTTTAATAAGCACTTTCCCGATGTATCCAGGTTGATTCCCAATTATTGCGAGCAATTTATGGAAAACCCGGTTTCAAAGATTTATTCGCTGAAGTGTGCTCCCTGGCAATATCGAAATAAAGTGCTGCTAATTGGTGATGCTTGTCATGCCATCGCTCCGTTTTTTGCCATGGGCATGAATGTGGGTTTTGAGGATTGCACAGTTTTTGAAAGTTTAATAACTAAGCTGGATGGCGATCTGGATAAGGTATTTGATGAATTTTCCCGAGTGCGAAAGGTGGACACCGATGCCATAGCCGATTTATCCTTGCAGAATTTTACCTCGCTTGGGACAAGTGATAAAAGTAACTATCATCTTAAATGGCAAATTAACCGTCTACTTTGGAACAAATTAAATAATGACTGGATGCCCCTGTATCCAATGATTGCCTTTTCCAGTATTCCTTTGGCGGAGGTACGTCGCAGAAGTACTTTGCAGGCTTATTTAATAGATAAAATCATTAATGAAGAGAATCCATCAGAAGTAACGGATCAATGGATCGATTATATCCATACTAAGTATATCAAAGATGAGCTCGAGAAAAAGAATGCCTATACTAATGGTGTTCTGGAAGCATAGAACATTAAAATCAGTGCAACTACTTTAATTCAACTAATAGGTATTAATCTTTTACTCCAACTCGAGCATCTTTTTCATCTCCATAAAAACACTAAAAGGTTTTGCCTCCAGTTGCAAAGCCTCTTTGGTTACCGGATGAACAAACTCCAGTTTTTGAGCATGTAAAAGCATGGTTGTCATGTTCCAGCGTTCTTTAAACAACTTGTTTTGCTTGTTACAGCCGTGTGGGCGGTCGCCAATGATGGGGTGACGCAAGTGATTAAGGTGCTTACGAATCTGGTGCATCCGCCCGGTTTTTGGGTAGGCCTCAATTAATGAGTAACGCGATGTTTCAAACTTCCCGAACGGAATTGGCAACTCGCTACTTTTAATGGTTTTAAAGGCCGTAAAAGCTTCTTGGGTTTTGCCTCTGTCGTTAGTTAGGGCATAATCCACTTCAATTTCTTCGGGGAAAAAGCCACGCACAATAGCTACATAAGTCTTTTGGGTGGCCACATCTTCAAAGCAAGTTTTTAGCTTGGCAGCCACGCGACTGTTTAAGGCAAAAACCAGTATGCCCGATGTTTTCCTATCCAAACGATGAACCGGATAAACCGTTTTGCCAATTTGATCGCGTAACATTTGTAAGGCAAACTCCTCGGCATCGGCTGCAATGGAGCTGCGATGAACCAGTAAACCATGTGGCTTATTAATGGCCACCAGGTATTGATCTTGATAAATGATTTCGAGCATAAACCGTGTTTTTGGGCAAAGTTAATCGAAAGCAGATGGCTCTTGATGCTTAGCTCATAGCTTTTTTTTCTATTCCAATTACATTATGTATTTTCACAAGCTAAATAATAAACAGATTATCATGATCGACAAGTTAAAAGGCTATCTGCCTTATTCAGGAGCTTTGCTATTATTTATTCTCTTAAGCTTCATCTACTTTTCTCCCGTATTGGAAGGTAAAAAATTACCTCAGCTCGATAATACACATGCTAAAGCCATGTCGAAAGAGTTGGTTGATTATGAGAAAGAAACCGGTGAGAAAGCCATGTGGACCAATTCGATGTTTGGTGGCATGCCCGCATACCAGATTAAAGGCGATTCTTCGAAAAATGTATTTAGTTATTTCAATCGCTTCACCCGATTGGGATTACCTTATACCACTGTTGCCATCGTATTTTTATACATGCTGGGTTTTTACCTCCTACTGTTAAGCATGAAAGTTGATCATTGGCTGAGCGTAATTGGAGCCATAGCATTTGCCTTTGGGTCGTATAATCTGATCATTATTATTGCCGGGCATATAACCAAAACCTACGCCATTGCTTTGATGGCACCCGTTGTGGCAGGAGTGCTCTATGCCTACAATAAAAATCGCTTTGTAGGAGCGGTAATCACGACAGTGGCATTGGGGATGGAGATTGCTTATAACCATGTGCAGATTACCTATTATCTGGCATTTATGGTTGGTTTTATTGTTATCTCTCGATTGGTATATGCTATTAAAGAAAAAGCCATTAAACCTTTTGCACAAACAACAGCGGTATTGGCTCTGGCAGCCATGTTAGCCGTGTTGCCAAATATTACCAATCTATGGACCACCTACGAATATGGAAAATACTCCATTCGAGGAGCTTCCGAATTAAGTGCCAAGGAGGGCGAAAAAGAACACTCAGGTTTGGATATTGATTATGCTTTTGGATGGAGTTACGGTCGACACGAAACGCTAACCTTACTAATTCCAAACATAGTGGGTGGCGAGTCGGCAGCATTGGCCAGTTCCGATAAAGCAATGCAAAACGTTGATCGACGACTAAAAGAATACGTTGGTCAGTCGAGCCAATACTGGGGAGGTCGTGTGTTTACAAGTGGCCCGGTTTATGCTGGAGCTTTAATTTGTTTCCTGTTTTTTATAGGAGCTTTTTATTATAAAGGAAAAGAACGATGGTGGCTTATTGCCATTACCATTTTGTCAATCATGCTGGCCTGGGGTAAGCATTTGCAATGGTTTAATTATTTTATGTTCTATAATTTCCCATTGTACAATAAATTCCGAACTGTTGAAATGGCCTTGGTATTGGCTTCAATGGCCGTACCGGTTTTAGGTTTTCTTGGTTTAAAAACCATTCTTCAGGATCCGAATGTGGTAAAAAAAGACAGTAAGTGGTTCATGATCTCGTTTGCCTTAACTGGTGGATTAAGCTTGGTTTTGGCTCTGTTTCCAGATTCCTTCTATAGTTTCTTATCGGCACAGGAAGCCGGTCAGTTTGGTGCGCAAATACGACAGGGAGGTGAGCAGGCTCAAATGTATCAGCTTTTGGAAACAAACCTCATTGAAGCCCGAAAGGTGTTATTAATCTCTGATGCCTGGCGAACCTTTGCACTGATATTGCTTGGTTCGGCTTCGCTATGGTTTTATGTGCAAGGAAAACTGGCTCGTAGATATGTAGTTTGGGGCATTGCTTTTATAATCTGTTTTGATATGTGGGGCGTGTCGAAGCGTTACCTCAATAGCGATGATTTTGTAAGTGGTTCAAAAGCTAGTGAGGAGCTGGCGCAATCCAAAGCCGATCAGGCCATACTGAAAGATAAGGATGATTACTACCGGGTGTTTCCGATTTACCGCGATCCTTTTAAAGATGGATTTACACCATACTGGCACAAGTCGGTGGGAGGTTTTCATGGCGCCAAATTACGTCGTTTCCAGGATTTGGCCGATCATTATCTATACAATGACTGGCAAAGTTTGATGAAAGTATTACAAACTGCTCAATCACCCGGAGATTTGGAAGTGGCAATGGAAAAAATGCCGGTTCTAAATATGCTTAATGCCAAGTACATCATTTATAATCCTGGAGCAGCACCTATCTTTAACCCGAATTACATGGGTAATGCCTGGTTTGTACAAGATATAAAGGAAGTGGCCAATCCGGATGAGGAAATTGAGGCCTTGGCAAATACCAACCTGCAAACAACGGCTGTAGTTGAAAAGCGATTTGTGGATCAGCTTAGAGGCTATTCAAACGATACCATCACAGGGCAAATAGAATTAACTCATTATGCTCCCGACTATCTGATTTTTGAATCGAATACCGATCAGGATCAATTAGCCGTGTTTAGTGATGTGTATTACGAAAAAGGCTGGAAAGCATTTATTGATGGTAAAGAAAGTGACATGATTCGTGCCAATTATTTATTAAGAGGATTAATGGTTCCGGCAGGTAAGCATGACATCGAATTCCGTTTTGAACCACGTTCTTTTACTATAGGGCAAACTTTGGCTATCCTAAGTTCCATCCTTGTATTATTGCTGGTTGTTGCAGCCGGATATATTTCCTATCGAAACAAAGTAAACGGTTAATGAGTAAAACAAACGATAATAAACAATTTTTGCTTGATCAACGCTATCTGGCGATGGCACGAATCTGGGCACAGAATTCCTATTGTACGAGGCGACAGGTTGGAGCACTGCTTGTAAAAGATAAAATGATAATCAGCGATGGCTACAATGGAACGCCATCGGGATTTGAAAACGAGTGTGAGGATTGTAATAATATGACAAAACCTTATGTGTTGCATGCCGAAGCCAATGCGATCACTAAAGTTGCACGTTCTAACAATAGCTCCGATGGTTCGACCTTATACATTACGGCATCGCCTTGCATCGAGTGTTCAAAGCTGATAATACAGGCTGGTATTAAACGGGTGGTATTTGCCGAGAAGTACCACAATACCGAAGGGCTTGATTTATTGGAAAGAGCCGGAATTGAAGTGGTTCACATCGAGAATGAACTCATTAAGGTAGAAGATGGTTTAATTTTAGGGAACCATCAATAGTTACAAACATATACAATAGATAAATAGCATAGCATGATGCAATCAAATACACGCAAGCAAATTTATATGCCACTTCTGTTTGGCGTATTGGTAGTGATTGGTTTTTTTATTGGTCGACTAGGGGTAGGAGGTACCAATGCCGGTGGTGGTAATCCGCTGATGATTTATCCGCAGACCAATAAGCTGGATGCCATAATGAATCTGATCGAAGAAGAATATGTTGATACCATCGACCGAATGGGTATCGAAGAAAAAATTATTCCTCAGATTCTAAAAGATCTGGATCCGCATACGGTGTACATTCCAGCCAAGGATTTAAACCAGGTGAATGAAGAATTACAAGGAAGCTTTGGTGGTATTGGGGTGCAGTTTACCATGCAAAACGATACGGTGATGGTAATTCAGGTTATTCCGGGCGGACCTTCCGAAAAGGTTGGACTTTTACCGGGCGACCGCATTGTAGCAGTTGATGATTCCATTATTGCCGGTAAAAAGATATCCACGACCGATGTAATGAAGCAGTTAAAAGGCGAACTGGGTACCGAAGTCAAGGTGGGTATTCTTCGTCGTCCTAATAAGGATTTGATTGATTACACCATTACCCGGGGTAGTATTCCGATTTATAGTGTTGAGGTGAGTTACATGATTGATGAAACAACCGGATATATTAAGGTGGATAAGTTTGCACAGAATACTTACCAGGAGTTTCTGACAGCTTTAGCCAAATTAAAGGCCAATAACTGTAAAGAACTGATAATTGATTTCAGAGGTAATTCGGGTGGATTGCTGGATGTAGCGATTAATTTATGTAATGAGTTTCTTCCGGCTAAGGATTTGATTGTTTACACCGAAGGCAAAGCTCGCAAACGTCAGAATGTAGCGGCTAATGGGGCTGGTACCAGTCAGGACACAAAAGTAATTGTACTGATAGATGAGTACTCAGCCTCAGCCAGTGAGATTTTTGCCGGTGCCATTCAGGATAACGATCGCGGATTAATTGTTGGCCGTCGATCCTTTGGTAAAGGGCTGGTGCAACAGCAAATTCCATTACCCGACGGTTCGGCATTACGTTTAACTGTGGCGCGATACCATACGCCAAGCGGACGATGCATCCAAAAACCATATGAGAATGGAACAGATGATTATTATGCCGATTTAATGAATCGATACTCACACGGTGAGTTTTACAATGTGGATAGCATTAAGTTCGACGATGATCTGAAATATACAACCAAAGAAGGACGAACTGTCTACGGTGGTGGAGGTATTATGCCGGATGTATTTGTACCGCAGGATACGACCATGATAACCAATTATTTTGTAGACCTGAGAGTGAATGGAATTATGTACCGATACGCACTGGAGTACACCGATAATCATCGGAAAGAGTTAGAGAATCTGACGTCGGCCAAAGCCATAGAGCAGCATTTAAATAATAAAGACCTCTTGAAAGATTTTTTAAGTTATGCTAAAGACAAAGGGGTTGCTTTTAATGCCAAGCAATATCAAATTTCAAAGGAGCTGATTGAAATGGAACTAAAGGCCTATATTGCCCGAAACATCATCGATAATGAAGGCTTTTATCCAATTCTGCATCAAATTGACGATGTATTCCAAAAAGCACTTGAAGAGGCAAAAAAAATGAAGAATTAATATCATTATTTGATAGAACAGAAAGCGCGGGATTCAATCTTGCGCTTTTTTTATGCCATATTGGCTCACTTAAGTCTTTTATTGCGACTGCTTGACAGTAACTTCATCTGATTTTATCTTTTGCATGATAATTGAAGAAGGAAGCGTATATTTGTTAAAAATTAATTGTCATGTTGTTAGGTCTGTTGAAAACTATATTTTTCTTAATTACTTTTTATTACCTGTTTAAGATTATAGGTAAACTGCTGTTACCCTACGCGATGAAAAAGGGTGTTGAGCGTATGCAGCAACAGCAGCAAAATGCTGCGAGCAATTATCGACAGCAGGCCCAGCAACAGGAAGGTAAAGTTACAGTACAACGAAAAACTAAAAAGAATTCGGAAGTTGTTAATGATAACGAAGGGGAATACGTCGATTTTGAAGAAGTAAATTAGTAAATCATATTGCGTCGGAATAACATGGGTAGGTGAAAATCAGTGTTATAACAAAAATGTTTTGTACCTTGAAAAAGTATAACACTAATCCCATTTATGATGAAAAGATTATTATTACCTACCTTAATTAGCTGCTTTACTTTACTGGTTAACGCTCAAACCGGCAGCATTCCTGATTATGATACCTTTTGGACAGAACTTCAATCGTCCAAAGTTAAAGCACTCAATGAAAAAGAGAGTTATCAAGGATCCCCCTATTTGTTTGAAATCGAAGGCAAAGCTTGCATCCTGAAAGGTGATAGCCCGGTTATTGATGGCCTCACTATGCGTTACAATGCTTATAAGGATCAGGTTGAATTTGAAAAAAACAAACAGTACTTTATCGTTCCTAAAGAGGACGTATTTTCCAGTATTCAATTGGGTGATAAGAACATTGAATTAAAGGTTTATCAACAAAGTTCAAAAAAGAAAAGGGGTTATTTTGTTCCAAAAGCAAAAGGCAGAATCAACTTGTATGCCAGATATAAAGTAATACTTAATGAACCCGAAGAGCCTGGTGCATTTAAAGATGCCAAACCGGCCGCATTTCATGCCAAACCTCCAATTGCCTATATTGATTTTGGTGATGGTGTATTATTGAAAATAGATTCGAAAAAGGAACTTCTTAAACGATTGCCGGATCATACAAAGGAGTTAAGTACTTTTCTTAAGCAGAACAAAACCAAATTTCGTAAAGTTGATGAGGTTACTGAGTTAATAAAGTTTTATAACACTTTATAACTTAGTGTTTAAGTTCTCTGTAGATTGTTTTCGAAAACACCTTTTTAATGATACCTAATATTAAAAAAACTACACATGAGATATTTGTTTGTTATAATGATTTTGTTTGTGTGTATTAACACCCAGGCGCAGGAATATTTTGCAACGCCGGAATTCCGGAAATTTTGGCAGAACCTCGATCATTTAAAATCTCTGGAGAGTGATGATGCCATTAACTACAAAGGGAGTCCGTATATTTATGAGAGTGAGAAGGCTTCTTTATCATTGAGCAATAATGAGCAAATAAAAGGGCTAACTCTTCGGTATAATATATACAACGATCGTATGGAGATTAAAAAGGATCAGCAGTTTTATAATGTACCGCGAGAGGCCTTTATTAAATCGATATTATTGGATGGTTATTTATTCAAATTAATCATCTATCGCAGTGGTAATAAGAAAAAAACAACCTACTGCGAGGTATTGGTGGAAGACTCCTTGTGCAGTTTGTATTTGAAACATAAAATAATCTTAAAGCAGGCTGAGGATCCCAAACCCTATCAGGATGCCAAGCCTCCTGAATTTAAAAAAGTAAATCCCCTTTTATACATATCTATCCATCAGAAACCTGCTGTATTGGTAGCAAGTAAAAACGATTTTATCGACCTGATGCCAAATCACAAGGAAGAAATTGCCGGATACATTAAAAAGAATAAGGTGAAATTTAAAAAGCCGGATAGTGTAAGGCAGTTGGTGGAATATTATAATAGTTTATAATCACTTAGTTTATCTGACTGGAAATCACATTCAGATGCCCTTAGTTCGGTCGAATTAAGATATCAGAATAGTCAAATTGTGAAGATATTTGAAGAAGTAAATCAATGTTTAAATTTACTTCTTCTTTTTCTTATTGCGTTTCTTTTTAATTGATAAAAACTCTGCTTCTTCCTCTTCTGCCTGACGCATTAAGGTTTTCCAGTCGGCATGCGTTTCCGTTGAAAAATCGATGGTATCGGCATACTCATCGTTGTCCATTTCAGTTACTGCAATTTCGTGGCCGGTATAATCTTCAATGGCCGAGAGCAGTTCTTTTTCTTCTTCGCCGCAGAAGGCAATGGCCGTTCCTTTTTGTTTGCCACGGCCTGATCGACCCACGCGGTGTACGTAGTTTTCAGGTTGTTCGGGCAAATCGTAATTCACCACAATATCTACGTTCGGGATATCAATTCCACGGGCACTCACATCAGTGGCGATCAACAGTTTTATTTCACCTGTCTTAAACTGTTTCATCACTGTATCGCGCTCGTCCTGTGTTTTGTCACTGTGAATCGACACAGCCTGTACTTCAACGCGCTCCATGGCTTTTAATACACGTTCGCAGCGTACCTTGGTACGTACGAAGGCCAGAATCTTCTTTTCAGGATTTGAACGTACAATTCGTTCCAGGAAGAAGCGTTTGTCGTCCATCTTAATAAAGGCAACAGAGTGATCAATATTCTTTGCCACCGGATTTTTTGGCGATATCTGAATACGAATGGGGCGACGAACCAATGAGTAGGCCAGTTTCTTTATTTTCTGATCGATGGTAGCAGAGAAAAAGAGTGTCTGACGTTTTTTGGGAATGTATTTAATCAGATCCTGGATGTCTTTATAAAAACCCAAATCAAGCATGTGATCAGCTTCATCCAACACCAACATTTCGGTATTATAAACCTTAACCACGCCCTGATTAATGTAATCGAACAAACGGCCGGGAGTGGCAATCAGAACATCTGTTCCTTTTTTTAATCGCTCAATTTGCTGAGTTTGATCTACACCTCCGTAAATGGCGGTAAATCGAAGCGAAGTGTTTTTCCCAATTTGTTTAAACACATCGGTAATCTGACGAGCCAACTCGTGGGTGGGCACCATCACAATGCAGAGAACGCCGGCATCGCGATTCTTTCGCTTTTTAAGAAGAAGTTGTAGAATGGGTATAACGAAAGCGGCCGATTTACCAGTACCCGTTTGGGCAATGGCCAGCACATCTTCGCGCTCAAGTATGGCCGGTATGGCTTTAAACTGTATGTCGGTGGGACGTTTATAGCCAAGCTGGTCAATACTGCGTGTAATCTTATCGTCTAAGCCAAACTCTGCGAACTTCATGTTGTGTAATTTTCGGCAAAGATACGATTTAAACTAAGAAAGTAATGCTAACGATTGTGCGTTATCAATAGCGTCCTAAACGATTAACAATGTGAGAAGAATTTTAAGTATCTCAAATTATCTTTGAGTTGCACAACAAAAAATGTCTTCTCACATGTTAAAGATAAACTTATTCTCTCAGATTATATCAAAGCTAGACCGTA
>JAOARW010000110.1 GCA_025210475.1 Carboxylicivirga sp.
ACGGTCTAACTTTGATATAATCTGAGAGAATAAGTTTATCTTTAACATGTGAGAAGACATTTTTTGTTGTGCAACTCAAAGATAATTTGAGATACTTAAAATTCTTCTCACATTGTTAATCGTTTAGGACGCTATTGGTTGGTAAATATAAAAACACTTCACTGGCCAAAGAAGTCCTTAAATCAGATCGTTCAGTAGATCTGATTTTTCTGGATATCCAGATGCCCAATGAAACTGGTATTGATTTTTTAAAAAACAATACGATTCAACCAAAGGTAATTTTTACCACTGCCTATTCTGAATATGCCTTGGAAAGCTACGACTTAGATGTTGCTGATTATCTTTTAAAGCCAATAACAGAAGAACGGTTTAATAAAGCCATTCTAAAACTAATAAACCAATTAAAAACAGAAGAGAAGGCGATAGCTTACGAACTCCAGGAAGTTGTCGCCAACGATTACATCAAAATAAAATCTGGTGCCGAAGTTCACAAAATATATCTCAACAATCTAATTAGATTACAGGCAGATGGTGAGTATATCAAATACATATGCAAGGAAAAAACATACCTAATTCTGGGTAGCTTAAAAAAAATATCAACAGAACTTCCTCCATTGTTTATGCAAGTTCACCGAAGCCATATCGTTGCCTTATCGGAAATAAAAGGACGGGAGAATTATACACTTATTTTAAACGATCACACACAAATTCCAATCGGAAAAACCTACCGCACAAAAGTATTACATCAACTAAAATCAGAAGGTTTTTAAGCTTCTTCCCTTTCCTCCACTTTCCATTCACTGATTACAGATTTCCATTTACTGAATGCGTGCTAAATTCCTTTTCAGTTTTTAAAATACACCGTTATTTTGACAACAAACAACTGAATTAGTCGTAGATACAATTTATAATTAGACATGGGAATGAAAAAAGTAAATGTAATTTTAGTGTTAGTAGTAACATTAATAGGCTTATCAAATCATAGTATTGCACAAAACCAAAATAAGAGTCAACACGATCCCGAAAGGATTCTTAAATTTCTTGACCGCGACAATGACAATAAAATAAGCAAACGAGAGGCAAGTAGTGCAATCAGATTAGCCAATAACTTTGATAATCTGGATACTAACAACGATGAGTTTTTAAGCCTTGAAGAATTAAAAGGTCCTAGCACATCCAATCGTTACACATATTTGGAAAGCGATGGTATATATATGTATTACGAAACCAAAGAAACAGACCTTTATCGTAAACTTTTACCTAATGAATTTGATATGCCCGATCGTTTATTAGTCTTTACATTTATATGCGACTTTTACAAAATGGATGCACAAATCTTACCCTATAAGGAAGCATCGATATTTCTATTAGGAAAATACAAAGGTGAAGAAATATGGCATTGCGTATACATGCCGGTTACAAGTGAAGAATCAATGAGAATGGGCAAGTATCGTTTAGGACTACCAAAAACAATGGGCGACATTGATTTTATGCGTAATGATCCTGAATACAGTGCAAAGCTAAGGGATGAAAATAACTACCAGGTTACTTTAAGTACCAATACAAATAACTATGCTCTTAATAAAGAAGAAAAAACCTGATAAAAAAATTATCCATAATCCCCAAAATGAACATCCTAAATGGAAAAGTAATTGAAATGAGTGGAGGGAGAAACGGCAATATTTTTGACTTGGTAGAGAAATACCCGAATCGAGTGATAATTAAAGGAGGAGAAGGTCGCATCAGTTTCGATACATCGTCATTGAGCGCTAATGAAGTAAGTCCTCTAAACCTAAAACCAAGCAAAATATTAGGAAGCTATTACCTGTCCAATAAACTTCCTTTTAGACTGGGTAAAAAATAAAACAATAAAAAATTCGCAACATGAATAAAATAAAACTTTTAATAGTCGCCTTAATTGGTCTTTTAACATCCTGTAGCGAAGACAATAAGGTAAATACCGTAACTGCCGATTTTGAGTTCGAATTGGTAGTAGAAGGTTATCAAGCGATCGTAACTTTAACTAATTCTTCGGAAAATGCCACCGCTTATGAATGGTCATTCCCAAGTTCCAATATTGAAAACTCTACTGATGAAAATCCTTCAGTTACTTATACCGAGAATGGAACTTATACCATTACCTTGGTAGCAACGGATGGCGTTACCAGCGACACTAAAAGTGTGGAAATAACGATTGATACTTTATTTGAACATATCCCCTACAGGTACCTTGAAAATGATGGGATATTTATGTATTACGAAACCGACAATTTTGAGGTTTATCAGAGCTTGATTCCTGATGAGTTTGAAATGCCAAGCCGTATGGTTGTATTTGCATTCTTTAATGACTTCTACAAGTTAGATTATGGCGCTACTCCTTATAAAGAAAATGCCATCTCAATACTTGTTGAGCATAAGGGGGAAGAATTTTTCCATTGTGTTTATATGCCAGTAACAGATGAACATTCGATGTGGGCTGGTATCCTTGGATTAGGATTACCTAAAACAATGGGAGAAATAGATTTTACCAGAGATAATCCCACTTATTACGGAGAGGCATTAAATCCATTAGGAGGCAAGATGAACATGAGTGTCGCTACTGAAAATTTCATAATCGATGATAATACTAAACAGGAGATAATTAGTTTACAAAAACTTAGATCTTTACAAATCAGAAACGGTAAAATAATAGTGACTGGCAATACGGGCGGAAATCAAAATAGTGTTATCGAAACAGCGGAGCAATTTCCTAGTTTGATAACGATAAAATTTGGTGAAGCTACTCTAACTACCAATACTGAGTCAATTTCTTATAACCATCCTTTAGACTTAACACCTTCTAATGTCATTGGAGCCTTTTATCTCAAAAACACGATTCCTTTTGGTTTAACCGGTAATCCTTTGTAAAGTACTTTTTATTTTATTGTTGTAGTTTAAGTTATTAACCTGATTTATTCATTAATTTTCTCATCGTAAATATTAATGAATAAATCAGGTTATTTCTTTAAAAGATTTCTTCGTAATTATGAATTTTACGGTCGATAAAAAAACAAGCATTATTGTCCAAATCACCTTTTGGATTTTATACTTCATGTTAGCTTCTAAGCTATTAGAGACTAATAACAAAGGTAATTTCAACACATTAACACAAGCCAGTTTTATGGTATTTGCCTTCGCAAGTATCAGCTATTTAAATGCCTTGATATTAATTCCTAAATTATTCGCCAAGAAGAGATATTTTATTTACTCATTTATTATTCTCATAATAATTATAACCACACCATTTATCGTGCTGTGGACAATGAGAACAATCCACTCTTTGTACAATCCTGTTGAAAACGCCATTCGATTAATTAGTTTTCCAGTGCGGCATAAGTTTATGCGCCTCACGATTGCAACAATCATGTTCCTTTTTGCAAGCACTACAATTCGTTTGATTATTGATTTTTCGAAAAAAGAAAAGCAAAGAATACAAATAGAAAAGGAACGACTGTTGGCTGAAACCAAGTTCTTGCGTTCTCAGATGAATCCTCATTTTTTCTTGAATGCATTAAATAATCTAAATTCAATCATTCGTTTATCTCCCGACAAAGCCGAAAAATACATCAATACCTTAGCTGAGATGATGCGATATGTTACCTACGATTGTAAAAAAAATTGGGTTCCAATCTACAAGGAAATACGCTATATCAAAAATTATATCTATTCACAGGAAATAAAAGACGATGATATTGTTGTTACTTTTCAAACCGATATTGAAAATGAAGAAACGCAGATAGAACCCATGTTATTGATGCCATTTGTCGAAAATGCCTTTAAACATGGAGTCTCTGATGATGGCAAACAATCCCCGATACGAATCAGTATTAACCAACGACGGAAAAAAATTTGTTTTACCTGTAGAAACAATATTAATTCAAACTCGAATATTAACACCGATCCAAGTTATAGCGGCTTGGGAATTAAAAATGTTAAGGAACGGCTAGAGGCAAGTTACCCAAACAGCTACGATCTAAAAATTGATAATAATGACTCAACTTTTATAGTAGACCTAATATTAGGATGAATAAAATCTAAACAAACCGAAAAAGCTTATTTAGCATTTTAAGGCTTGCATAATTGAATAGATAAAATAACAACTAATTAAACCACCTAAATGACCATAAATCAAACGAATCGAATTTCAGTACTCGATGCACTTCGGGGCTTTGCTCTAATTACCATAATGATATTACACAACCTGGAGCATTTTGATATGCTCACTACACCAACGAATCTTCCACAGTGGATGCTGACGTTGGACCAGGTTATTTATAAAAGCATGTTCTTTCTTTTTGCCGGTAAAGCCTACTCTATATTTGCCCTTTTGTTTGGAGTTACCTTTTATATTCAACACCACAATCAGGCTAAAAAGGGCAACGATTTTCGGGCACGTTTTGCCTGGCGATTAACTCTACTCCTTCTGTTTGGCATTATCAATTCGGCAATTTATCAGGGCGATATTTTAACCATTTACGCTTTACTGGGCTTTACACTTATCCCTTTTGCCAAAGCAAGTAACAAGGTAATATTTGGCTGTGTGATTCTGCTTATAATTCAACCTTTAGAGATTTATCATTTAGTGGAAGGACTGCTGGATCCGCAAAAAGAACTCGCTAACCCGACATCGTGGGCCTATTATGGTAAAATGAAAGAGTACATCCCCGATGGATCAGTGGGCAAAGTTATTGTCGGTAACTTAAGCAATGGTAAAAAAGCGGTTTATCTATGGAGTTTTGAAAATGGTCGTTTCTTTTCCATTACGGCACTCTTCTTACTTGGTTTTTTATTGGGGCGAAAAAAACGCTTTGTTTGGAATAAAGAGGTAAAAGCCTTTTGGGTAAAAACCTTAAAAATTGCTTCCATTATATTTGTTCCTTTATGGCTGCTTAATATTTATCTGCCAAAGATGATCAGTAATCAGCCCATTCTTCGTCCGCTCCTTGTTATTGAATCGTCGTGGATGAACTTATCCTTTATGTTTATTCTGATTGCCGGCTTTATGATCCTTTTTCACGAAACGAAGACTCAAAGCAAACTTTCGGTATTTAGCCCAGTGGGAAAAATGAGCATGAGCAACTACATTTTCCAATCACTAATGGGCGCCTCTATTTATTACGGTTTTGGATTAGGACTCTATGATAAAACAGGTGGTACCTATTGTTTCTTTATTGGAATAACACTATCGATAGTTTTAATTGCTTTGAGCACCTGGTGGGCCAGGCATCACAAAAGAGGCCCCCTGGAGCAAATTTGGCATAACCTAACCTGGATCAATAAAAAAAATTAAACAGACACAAACTTCCTATCTAACACTTTAACTCCCTATGTCTCTTGACCCGGAGCGGTTTGTGGGATTAGCAAATAGCTTTCAGCCGATGACTTTTAGCTTCTTGTTAAATAGAAGGTTATTACTTATTCTCCCTTCTCCAATACCGTTGCTCCAATATTAATGTGCCCTTGTTTTTGTAGAACCTTCCAGCCCGCTTTTTGCAGGCGTTTTGCCAGTGCGCGGTTTAGCATGCCATGAGCCACCAGAACAACTGTTTGGTTTTCTTCCGCTAATTTCATTAGCTCTTGACTGGCCACATCAGCTCTTGTCTTTGCTTCCCGATAACTTTCGATACCATGTTGATTGAGGCCCACTATCCATGTCAGGCGGCTGATGGATTGCCACACAATCAATGGCAATTTATAGGCATTGGGTGCACTTACTATTTTTGTTTCAAACTCCCTGAATAAGGGATCGCTGACAATGGTAAAAGTGCTGTCGAATATGGCCTCTGCTGTTTGTTGCGCACGTACTAGGCTGGAGCAATATATGGGTGTGCTTGCTTCTAATTCGACCTTCACCAGTGATGAATCAAACGGAATAATGGATACTTGATTATAAGCATGTACATAATCCTGAGCCATCTGTGCCGTGCACATAAATTTCTTGGCCACATCGGGTTTGGCATGTCGTATAAGATAAATGCGCTTCACCGAATCCGCTTCTTCACCCTGATTTTCGATACTTGTAAAAGGTACTTTATCGTCAAATCCATTGAGATAAGCCTCTTTAGTCAAGCGCTGCTGCGTAGAACAGGCAGCCAGCAATCCGGCAATCAACAGAAGTATGTGTTTTAAACGAAACATTATAAGGCAGCTTCAAAATATCCGTATCAGTAACTTAGCACTTTTTGTTAAACATTCTAGCAAAAAGGCTAATAGCCATTAGCTGATAGCTATTAGCTTTTTACTAGATAATAGGTTATTAACTATTTTCTTACAGGTTTAGCTTAAAAATGAATTATTAGTTAGCAACAATTTTATTTAGCGCTTGAAATAATCTTTCCAGTTCTTTTTTCACAGCTTCGTCTTTTTCTACTGCAACAGCCATTTTCAAATCACTTAAGGCATCCGTCCGTTCCATTTCCACAATGGCTTTAGCGGCTGTTAGCCTAACTTCCGGCGATTCATCACGAATTAAACCGATTACCTGTTTCTTTGCTGACCAGGATGATTGTTCAACCAAACTGTTGATGGCTTCGATTTTTTCCTCTGCACTGCCCCACAGCATTTCAAAATACTTAGTTTGCTTCGCCAATTGCTCGGTTGTATAAAGTATCTCGTGCTGGTAAATATCTGGTCGTACCACCTGATCCGAATAAGTGATCATCTCCTTATTAACAGCCCAACGTACCATGCGTGGAATCATCCAGCGCATACCTTGCGTGTTTTCAGGGTGGCCCACAAAAGTTACGGCTTTACCTTTTCCTGCCTCCGATGCTGTAATAAAAGGGCGGTTCACAGTCATATTAGCCGGTGTGCCTTCAATGGTATGCACATCACTTATCATGGTTGATAATGACTTTCCTTTAAATAATGCTTTTGCAGGTTCAGCCAAAACTGGTCCTTCGTAGTATTTGGAAAACCACATATCCTTTCCTGCCAATTCCGGAAAAAAGTGCTTTCCATCCTCCGTTAACCTAAACTTAACCAAGCCATGCCCCCGGTGATCGTTTTCGATATCAATGGCTTCAAATCCACTTAAATCAAGCGATGGGTATCCTTCGGTTTGTGATAAAACATAGGATCCGGCACATATTCCCAAGGTGCCCATGCCATGTTCAATCACCAAATCCTGCACCCGCTTCATACCTTGCTGTCCTAACTTTATGGTTTGCGCCCTTCCCGATCCGCCCGGAAACAAAAGCAAATCATAGTTAAAAACCTCATCGGACATAATGGTGGCAGCGCCGATCACTTCAGGCTTTATCATAGAATCGATGCGCAATGCTTCATAGGCATCGGTAATACATCCAGGACTATCGCCATTCGTATCAAAAATACCAACGCGAATAAATTCTATATCCATAGTAGTTGGTTTATTTTTTTGCGTACAGGCCGATAAAGCCAAACTTGCAAATAGTGTTACAGTAAGGAATAATTTCATGAATCTATAATTTCTCTTCATCTTTTGGGCTCAATTATTTAATTGATGTTTATGAGGCTCTTTATAAAGCCAGTTAAAAATAGCATTATTGTTACTAACCTCCTAACCCGGACAAACCAGAAAGTGTCAAGAATCAAGAAATGAGTACCAAGACCATACTCTACTTGCTTAAAATATCCTGCATAAAAAATACACAAGTGTTAAAAGTATGATTCCAATGTCGATCGTAGGTTAAATCCTTTAATGGGGATTCACAATGCATCATTAACGACGGATTAATTTTTTGTCGTACTTATGTGCAATCTCAGGGTAGACATATTCTTCAATACTTTAGCATATTCTCAATACAGAACTAAGATTCAGGAGCTTAATGACAATAATTAATGAAAATGTGAATTTGTCAGTATTAGCAAATACTTTTATTTTGCAGACAAAGCTATGACTATGAAGAATTTTGCACTCATTTCGCTATTTGTGCTGTGTTCGGCTCTGTTAAAAGCGCAGGAACCGGCTGATTTTGTTAATCCTTTTATCGGAACCACCAACTATGGCGCCACCTATCCGGGTGCTGTGATGCCCCATGGTATGGTATCCATCGTTCCGTTTAATACCACGCCTCATAAAGGCAACGAATATTCCAATACCAACAGCTGGTGTAGCACACCCTATGTTTATAACAACCAGTGGATGACAGGTTTTACCCATGTTAACCTAAGTGGTGTGGGTTGTCCCGATTTGGGTAGCATCATTGTAATGCCAACAAGCGGCGAGCTCAATGTTGATGTTAACGAGTACGGAACCACTCTTTCGGAGCAAACGGCCATACCGGGATGCTATTCAACCAAACTAAACCGCTACAACATTAAGGCAGAAGTAACAGCCACCATGCGCTCGGGACTGAGTCGTTTTACTTTTCCTGAAGGCAAGGCTAACATCCTGCTTGATCTGGGACATGGATTAACCAATGAAACAGGCGCTCATATTAAACGCGTCGCCGACAATGAAATTGAAGGATACAAATTAATGGGAACATTCTGTTACCATCCTCATGCAGTTATGCCGGTATATTTTGTGGTACGCATCAAGCACGAAAACATGCAAAGTGGCTACTGGAAATTTCATAATAAATTACCAGGTGCCCGTCACAACTGGAGTTCTACCAGTGATACCTATAAGCTATACACAAAGTACAACAAAGAGCTCTCGGGCGAAAAGATTGGTGCTTATTTCTCGTTTGATGCCCAGGAGGGTGAGCAGGTTGAAGTACAAGTGGGTGTTAGTTATGTGAGTATTGAAAATGCCCGCGAGAACCTGGATGCCGAACAAACCAATCTGTCATTCGAGCAGATAAAGGACAAAGCCTTTAATACCTGGAATGATGAATTAAAAACCATCGAAGTAGAAGGTGGCTCACATGATGATAAGGTGATGTTCTATTCGGCACTTTATCATTTATTGTTGCACCCAAACATTCTGCAAGATGTCAATGGCCAGTATCCGGCAATGGAATCGGATGCCATATTAGCTACCGATGATCAAAACCGTTACACCGTTTTCTCACTTTGGGATACCTATCGAACGGTTCACCCACTTATGTCGCTTTTATACCCCGAGAAGCAGCTCGACATGGTGCGTACCATAGTGGATATGTACAAAGAAAGTGGCTGGTTACCCAAATGGGAAATATACGGTCGTGAAGCCCACGTAATGGAAGGTGATCCGGCTCTGATTGTGCTTACCGATACCTATCGAAGAGGCTTAAAAGATTTTGATGTAAAGACGGCCTATGAGGCCATGCTGAAACATTCCAATACGACAGAAGATCATTTTATCCGTCACGATAACGATTTCTACCTGGAGCACCACTACATACCTTTTGTGAAAGACTTTGACAACTCCGTGTCACAGGCATTGGAATTGTATGTGGCCGATTACAACCTGGCACTTATGGCCAGCGAAATGGGCGATAAAGCAACCTATAAAGAAGCTTTGCAACGTTCAATGGGCTACAAAAAGTATTTCGACAAAGATTATGACCTGCTGCGTCCGGTGACAAAAGAAGGTAAGTTTATGGAAGGGTTTGATCCTTTGCAAGGAGAGAACTTTCAACCGGTACATGGTTTTCACGAAGGAACCTCGTGGCAATATTCCATGGCGGTACCTCATGATATCAAAGGTTTAATGCGTATGATGGGTGGCAAGAATAAATTCGTACAGCAACTACACAAATGTTTCAAGGACAGCTTGTTCGATATGAGCAACGAACCAGACATGGGCTACCCTTATTTGTTTAACTATGCCGGTGGTTCTGAATGGCGCACACAAAAACAAGTGCACGATTGCATCCGCCGTTACTATAAAAATGCACCTGACGGATTGCCTGGAAATGATGATACCGGAACCCTGTCGGCCTGGTTAATTTATAGCATGATGGGTGTTTACCCGGTTTGTCCCGGCGATATGAACTATACCTTATCGAGCCCTGTATTTGATAAAGTCACCATCCACCTGGATAAGAACATCTATCAAAAAGAAAAGATTGTTATTGAGGCCGATCGCAAATCAGCGGATGACATCTACATCAAAGACATTGAAATTAACGGACGCCCCTATAACCGCTATTTCATAAGTCACAAAGATTTAATTGAATTAGGTCACATTAAGTATAAATTAGGTAGCAACCCAAAACAATAGTAAAATGACAATCCGAAGCTTTTTGATATTAACGGCAGCATTATTGTGTGGCATATTTCAATCCTGCTCTGATAGCGACAAATCCATGTCGGTTATGAGCTTTAACATTCGCTACGATAATCCGGGCGATGGTGCCAATGCCTGGTCGAATCGAAAAGCTTTGGTGGCTTCATTTTTAAACGAAAAGCGACCCGACATTATCGGGTTTCAGGAGGCCTTGAAACACCAGGTTGATGACCTGAATAATGCATTAAGCGACTACGATTACATCGGCGTGGGGCGTGATGACGGGAAAGAATCGGGCGAGTTTGGACCAGTGTTTTTCCTGAAAGAGAAATTCGAGCTACTGGCCTCTTCTCACTTTTGGTTATCAGAAACACCCGATATTACAGGTAGTAAAAGTTGGGGTGCTGCCTTGCCAAGGATTGTAACCTGGTTGCAGTTAAAAAACAAACAGAACGGTTATACCTTTTATGTGTTCAACACCCATTTTAGCCACGTAAGTATTTATGCCCGTAATGAAAGTACCATTCTGCTGCTGAATAAGATTAAAACCATTGCAGGCAATGCACCAGTGGTGTTGACAGGCGATTTCAATGCGCCTCCCAAAGAGAAAATGTACCAAACCATGACAAACAACTGGAACGGCTACCTACAGCTTTGGGACAGTCGACGCCTGATGTCTGATTACGAAGAAGCCCTACAGCCAACATTTAATGGTTTTAAGCGCGATAACCCACCCGTTATCATCGATCATATTTTTGTGAATGGCTATTTTGATGTGAACAACATAACAACGCATCACATCATCGAAAACGATGTGTTTATCTCGGATCATTTCCCGGTTTGCGTTGAATTATCCTTTCGTCTGAATGTAAGAGATAAATGGGGCGAAGAACAAACCCTGATGCAAAGCACCCAACAGCCCATTGTGGAATGTGATAAACTATGCTTTAGCGATTCACTTAACATCGAGATGCGTGCACAGGGAGAGAACGACCGCATTTTTTATACCACCAACGGCGAACAGCCCGATACTTTATCGCCTATTTACACCACACCTTTGAACTTAACAAAAAGCACCACACTAAAAGTGATGGCTTATGCCAATGGAATGTATCCATCAAAAGTGCTGACTCAAACCTTTATCAGGAAGCGTCAAACCAAAGCCAGGTTAGTTGAGGTGATACCCGAGGCAGATGAAAAATACCATTCAAAAGACTACGCCACGCTTTTTGATATGCTAAAAGGCCATCACAACAACCTATCTGATGGATCGTGGATAGGCTTCAATGGCACCGACAACGACTTTCTTTTCGACTTCAAACGGCCTTCTAATGTTAGTGAGGTATACCTGTCGTGCCTGACTCAGCCAGCCCAATGGATTGTTTCACCTTCAAAAGTGGAAGTAAGAACATCAAATGATGGCATCCATTACAAGTTAGTTGGCTCAATGGCTTTAAGTACCTCTTTTAACGAATCGCTCTCCGAACGTTTTATAGTGCATGTTCCTTTTAAAGCCAAAGCCCGGTATGTAAAAGTTTCGGTATTCAATGGCGGATTACTTCCAACCGGACATGGCGGTGCCGGAAACCCATCGTGGTTTTTTATCGACGAAATGGTGGTACAGTAAGTATCCATTCTGTGAAACATCAACAATTGAGCTTTGTAGCTCAACATCCCCATTCTGACCCTCGACAGTTCAGCTCTGCAGCTCAACACCTTGGTTCTGCAGGTCGACATGTCATTTCCGATGCTCGGCAATTCAATATTGTAGGTCAACCATTACCTTTATCAGCTCAACAATTCAGCTCTTCAACTCTGCAGTTGCCTTCCTTAAGGTCACATGTGGAAAAATTGCCAGCTCACCTACCCTCCAATACACTGGCAATCATTTCAATACCAGTAAGCCTATTCAGCCGTTAAGCTAACCAGGTAACCGTTATGCTTGCGGATGTTCAATACCCGATCCTGATCCAATAGCATATACTGGCCTTTGATACCTTTTAGAACACCGCTTATCTCAGCTTCTTTATCAAAGCTCAACGATTTTGGTTTTAAAGGGAAATCAATCACCGGATAGTTTAGTTCCCAAACCGTTTCATCGTGTTTTACATACTGCTTTAATTCCTCCGGCAGGCGTTCGATCGCTTTTTGCTTCTCTGCCAACACATCAATATTTTCGGCCAACTCATTCTTAAGCATGCTGCGCCAATTGGTTTTATCGGCATAAAACTCTTTCAGAAACACCTCCATCACCCCGGCGATGTGCCGATTGGGCACCTCAGCAACAATCACTGCTTTCCAGGCTCCCTGGTCGATCCAACGGGTTGGAATCTGGGTGTTTCGGGTAATGCCAACCTTTATGCCCGAAGCAACTGCCAGGTAGACATAGTGGGGTATCAAACAATGTTTTTCTGCAAACTCCAAATCACGTGCCTCCCCCAGATGAGCACGGCAGGTTTCGGGTTTTAACACACAATCCTCGGCCTCCGGAGCCGTCTGGAAGCAATTGTAACAAAAACCCTGGGCAAAGGACTTTGAAGTCTTTTTACCACAGGCAACGCAATTAATCTGATGCTGATATTGAAGAGTAATTTCCTTCCCAATAATATCATTCATCTTAATCTGCTCTTCTGCGAGGTGAAGATGGTATTCCACCTGATTACCTTCAATACGCGTTTTCATTTTTGATAAATTACCGCTTGCTTCCATCTGTTAATATGCTTTGCTTGAATTGGCTTTATTGCTAATATTTCTCTTGTATTTTTTTATTTCTGCAGATCATCCTCGCCTGCCGATACGATCTTGTAGAGTTTGTCGGATCGACGAATTTTCTGGTCGATCAGAAAGCTAAAACGCTCGCCTTTTACGGTCTCTTCCACCGGTTTCAGATCCACACGAATTTCGGGCACCGTCATTTGAATAACTCCCGTAGTTGGACCAGTTATTAAAATTTCATCACCCACTTTAAGCGATTGGGTTTCCATCAGAAACTCGGCTACATTCAATTTCGGAAAGTAGTTCATTCCTTTACCAATGTATATCTTCTTTTTAGTAGCGCGCGAACCATAGTTATGACTCCAATCACCCAGTTTCTGACCTAAATAATAACCATCCCAGAAACCGCGGTTAAACACCTCCGAAAGACGCTTGTCCCAATCCGCGATCTTCGGCTCATCATACGATCCGTCAATCACCGCTTCAATGGCTTCGTTGTAACACTCACAAACCGTTTTTACGTACTCCGCCGAGCGTGCCCGTCCTTCAATTTTAAACACCCGAACACCTGCGTCCATCATCTTGTTCAAGAAATGGATGGTTTTCAAATCTTTGGGCGACATGATGTACTCGTTCTCCAACTCCATCTCCCGGCCACTTTCTTTTTCGGTTACCGTATAGCCGCGTCGGCAAGGCTGCAAACAACCACCCCTGTTGGCCGAAGCATTCAACTGGTGCAGGCTGATGTAACATTTACCCGAAGTAGCCATGCACAAGGCCCCGTGGGCAAACATTTCAATTTGAATAAGCTCCCCTTTTGGGCCGCGTATATCTTCATCGATGATGGTCTGATGTATGGCTTTAACCTGGTTCATGTTCAGCTCGCGGGCCAGCACCACCACATCGGCAAAATTACTGTAGAACTTAAGCGTTTCAACATTGGAGATATTGACCTGGGTTGAGATGTGTACCTCAACACCTTTGTTGTGCGCATAATTGATGGCCGCCTGATCGGATGCAATCACTGCCGTAACCCCAACTTCTTTAGCTACGTCAATGATTTCGCGCATGGTATCCAGCTCTTCATTAAAGATAACCACATTAACGGTGAGGTAAGTTTTAATACCATGTTCTTTGGCAATCTTAACCAATTCACGCAGGTCGTCATTCGAAAAATTATTGGATGAACGCGAACGCATGTTCAACTGCTCTATTCCAAAATAAACAGAATTGGCTCCTCCCTGAATAGCAGCCCGTAAAGACTCATAGGAGCCAACCGGTGCCATTATCTCAAAATCTTCTCTCTTCCACATTTGATCACTCATCTTATCTGTTTTTCGAATCGTTATATAAAACCTGAAGGTAGGCTTTTGCCTTTAAACTATCTATTTCACTTTGCTCACCTTCCATGTGAATAAACCTCTTTAGGCGATTACTATATGCCTGGTATTTGTCGTTTTCAACCATTGCCATACCATTGGATGGAATTGAAAAGAAAGCAAAAGAATGACTCTCTTCGTCCAGAATGTTTTTACTGAACTTCATATCATTCGCTTTAATGTTTAATTGACTTAACAATGTTTTAGCCATATCTGTTTGCGAACCGATTTTATTTACCACACTATCCTGAACACTTAAAGCGCCCCCTGTCCATAACATGGGGATGTGGTAGAATCGTTCCTGATCCATGGTCAGTTTAGTCGGTCCAGTAGCTCCATGGTCTGCAATCAATACAAATAATGTATTATCCCATAAACCGCTGGCCTTTACCTCATCCATAAATTCTCCCAAACATTTATCTGTATATGCCACCGAGTTATAGTATTCGATGTCAAACATGCGCTCCATCGGCACAATAAATGGTTCATGACTGCTAAGGGTAAAGAAAAACTTAAAGAAAGGCTCTTTAGCTTCTTTCATTTCCTCCAATAACCGATCAAATACATATTCATCATGCACACCCCATTTTTCGCCTCTGAATTCTTCAGGGAAATCATCAATTGTAATCACCTCTTCAAAACCGGCCTGTTGCACGAATGAATTCATGTTTTTAAACTTGATATCGCCACCGTATAAATAACTTAGATCTTTATAACCATCATCTTTCATCTTTTTAGGAAGGAATGGTAGTGAATTCGTTTTTTCCGGAAAACGAATGATAGAATAAGATGGTAAAACCTGGTGCCCAGCCATGGTAGCTACCAATCCTTTATCTGAGCGATTAGCGGCAGCATAAATATTTGAAAAGAACAGGCCTTCGTCCAACAACTTTTTGAAGTTAGGGGTAACCGCTTCGCCTCCCAATGGTTCGATAACCTGGGCAGCAAAACTCTCCAATAAAATAACGACTACATTAGGCCGATCATTTTTGATTACTCTCGGGTAATTTCCCGATTCCTCCATCATGTCATTAAATATTCGTTCTGCCTCGGCGTCAGGCATAAAATGATAGGCTATTTTGGTAACATCCATGCGCTTCATCGAATAAGCAAGATTCCATAAAGGATTAATGGCTGTTTGATTGGCAAATCGATGTGATGAAAAATAGGCTACTCCCGTATTAATTGGTGCAACGCCAAAGCTTCCGCGAATTGGAATAATCAATAATGCTCCTGAAAATAAAACAACTCCTAAGCCAGCTGTTACTCTTTTAATTTGATAAGACGAATGTAAAGCGTTTGATTTTATGCGCGCTATCTTATTATAAATAAAGATGAATGCACTTATTATTGCTACACTAATTACAATAAACAGCAGTATTTCGTACCACTTCAGAGATGCCATTATAATGCTTGGTGTCTGCACAAAACCTAAGGCCTCTAAATCGAGGTGCTTACCCCAATATGAAAATAAATTAATGTCGGAAAGCAATACCAGAGATAAAAAAGCAATTAAGACATAACTCAGATAATCAACACATTTTAAACAGGTTCGCCCGGAAACAATTAATGCTATAATTTGAGATAGAACGGTTATGCCCATTATATAGCCGGTAAAAGAACTATCGAGACGTAATCCGATAAAAAAGGACTCTGCTAAAGTAGCAAGGGGTGTATTGTGAGAATAACTGTAGTTAAATACAACAAAAACAAACCGGAAGAGTGTGAAAAACACCATCCAGAATAAAAACAGTCGAAAATAGCTTTTTAGATATTGTTTGATCATCTGATTATTATTGATACTTATACTTTCGTTTGAAAGTGCAAAAATAAACAGATCATTGGATTAGTTGCCTAAAAAAGTAATGAGGTGTGAAAATTCGTTATTTAACTGACTTTTTACGAATACATTCCTTCAGGTGATTCTCAAGCGTTTCAACCATTCGTTCCACAGAAAACTTATCATTTACGTATATCAGTGCCTGCTTTCCTTTGTCTTGTCGCTGCTCATCATCAATCAGTTTATTAATCGCAACACTCAATTCATTGGCATCAGCCGACTTAACAATGTAGCCATGCTCCTTATTTTTCATTAGCTCTGAAACACCATTGACATCAGTACTCACCGCAGGTATGCCAAGCGACAAAGCTTCCATTAATGAATTTGGCATTCCTTCGTACAACGACGGTAAAACAAATAGGTCCGCTCCTTTTAACAAAGATGTTATATTATCCTTGAAACCGATCAGGTGAACATTTTTATCCAATTGTGCATCAGTAATTTGTTTCTGTAATGCATGTTGCAACTTACCTTTTCCTGCAATAACAAAATGCACGTTCTTATGATTCTGTACAACTGATTTTGCGGCTTCAATCAAATATTGAAATCCCTTTTGAGTTGCCAATCGACCCGTTGACAAAATTATAAACCCGCTACCATTTAATGATGGTATGAGCGAGGAGTAACTAAATGGAATGGCTTTTTGATTAGCTTTGGGAATTCCGTTATAAATCACTTTTACATAGTCCTTACCCCACCATCCGTAGCTATCGTACTCTTCCTTGATGGAATTGGTATTGGTGATTATGCCATCGCAGAATGGAATAAAGCCCCACTTGTACTTATTCGATTTATGCAACAACTGTACACCTTGTCGGCTGATTACAACAGGTCCGTTGATACACTTGGAAACCATTCCGGAAACCCGAACATCTTTGTTTTGACAGGCCACAATTAAGTCGATCTTCTCCCTTTTAACAATCCGAGCTACCTGGATAGCACCCAACAGGCTAAAATCGGTATAGATCGATAGTTTTTCTACGGATAATCCTGCATCCTCAGCTCGCTGTTGCAATACTGAATTTTTACGACAGCCGATGACAACATGATGTCCCTTTGCCATTAATTCTCTGGCAGCAAGAACCATCCATTTTTCTCCACCCCCCCATTTCTTTTTTCCTATTGAATTAATAAACAAAAGCCTCATCAAAAATATGCTGTAGTTATTAGCGAGATAAACATCTCAGAGTTTACATAATCGGATTCGAAGATAGTCTTTTAATTGTAATTGATAAAAGATATCAGAAAGCTTGAGCAATTATTTTTACCTTTGCTCCCGTCAACTGGATACTACCGTAAAAATTAGTATCTTATTATTATTTATTTCAAAACTTGTTCTTGAAATAAATAATAATTTAAATCGACCTCAAATAATTCAATGTTTCAAGAACTTTCATAGAATGAAGACCAGAAATTACCATACTATATTTTTAATTCATCATTTATATTACCTTCCACAGCTAACACCCATTGCAAAAGAATTAAAGCGACGAGACAAATCGATCCTTTTTTTGATACTCAGCTTAGACGCTAAAGATAAAGTGAAAACCACATATGATTATTGCAAAGAAAATGACTTAAATCCTCATCTATATAGCGAGCAAGAACAAGAGTTTCAATGTAAATTCATGTTCAATGCAGCTCACAGTTTTCCTAATTTGAATATCCAATATGAATATTCAGCCTCTATCTCCCATGGAATTGGAACCAAAGCCGGTAATTATACGGCAGAGCTTAACAAACACGATCTTAGATTTGTAGAGGGAGAACAACGTGTTCGTTTTATTAAAGACAAATTTCCTAATGCAAATTGCAAGGTGTATAATGTTGGGTTTGCTAAATTAGATGATGTTTTCTCATATTCGACAACAGATAAAAATGAATTAATTCAATCACTGTCACTTGACCCTGGCAAAAAAACCATTTTATATGCTCCTACATTCTATCCAAGTTCAATAGAAAAAATGAGCACAAAGTTTCCGGATGATTTTAAGAATTATAACATTATTATAAAACCGCATTTCTTCTCATTTGAAATAAAAACATATCGTCATCAGGTGCGAAAGTTTAACAAATGGAATAAATTCAAAAACGTATACCTAGCTGGGCCTGAAGAATTCAACCTCATTCCTTTTATGACAATTTCAGACCTAATGATTTCGGATGAATCATCTGCCATATTTGAATTTGCAGCTCTTAACAAACCTGTAATACTGAATCAGGATGTCAAATATCGCTTAACCTATCGCTTATTTAAATCGAAGATTAAAAAGAGGATGGAAGGACAAATGACTCAGTATAAGGAAGTAGCTTTAATAATAAACCACTACAAAGAACTAAAACCTGCAGTTAAGCAAGAACTATCTAATCCCGAAAACAGAGCCTTGCAACGTTTTGAAATTAGTGAATCAATTGTTGGTAAAGTAGATGGAAAAGTTTCGGTACGTATCGCTGATATTATAGATAGCTTATAAAAAAGAGGATAATAGTGAAATAAACTTATAAATGCCATCCAAGTGAATTAATTGTTTTCACTTGGATAAATATTTACTCATAACAATAACCACCATCCATTTGGATAACCTGGCCAGTTAAATATTGATTCTGAATAATGTGTTGACATAAGCCGGCCACTTCGTCCTCATGAGCAAAACGTTTCAAAGCTACTTTCCCTTTTATTTTTTCTCTTAGCCAATCTGGTTTTTCCTTTTGCCAATCAGTATCGACAAAGCCAGGCGCAATGGCATTGATGCGAATTTTATCCTCCGACAGAAACTTCACCATGTTTGCAACAAGTGCGTGAATGGCACTTTTACTAACACCATAGGCAATAGAAGCTGAATGCGGAATATTCCCTAACATGGAACCCATAAAAATCAAATTCCCATTAACCGCCATATGTGGTGTTAGACCTTGCATTAAGAAGAACGGAACATTCAGATTGGCGTTAAAGACGCGCATCCAGTTATCGGCTTCAATTGTTCCAAAAGGAGCACGGTCCGTTAATCCCGTGTTAAAAACCAATACATCAAGCTGCGGAACCATTTCTTTTATACGAGTAACAATCTCATCAACCTTTTCTAATTGTGACAGGTCAGCCTTTATTATTTCATATTGGCCTTTAAAATCATTATCTAATTCGTCTTTTAACAGCTTAGCTCCAACTTCCGAATTAGAATAATTGAAGATAACATGGTAATTGTCGTTCAATAATTTTAATCCAATGGCTTTGCCAATTCCCTTGGTTGAACCACTAACAAAGGCATATTTTTTATCTTGCATAGTTTTAAAAACTTTAACACTTCTTCCAATCCCCTAATTCTCTTCTATAATATCAGGATTGTCATGATTATCAATGCGCTTTTTTATCTCTGCATAACTTTCGTAAATCTTCTTCTTTAAGGTAGTAGAACTTGTCCCTGCTCCATATGGAAAATAAAAGACCTGCACGCCATATTCTCTCAGGTAATCGTATTTACCAGTCCAGTCATCGCCAACCACAAAAATATCAATGTTCAGGTTTTGAACTGCTTCTTTATGATCCAACGAGCGTTGCGGAATAACAATGTCTGGAGCCTTTAACCCCTCAATAATTGTTAGGCGTTCTTCAAAAGGTACAATCGGAGGTGCTTTATACGAACTTACCAACTCATCGGTACTAACTCCAACTATAAGCACATCGCCTAATCCCCGTGAATAGTTAATCATTTTTAGATGATTACTATGGAACATATCGAATGTTCCCGAAGTATATACAATTATTTGTTTCTTATTATCCTTCATGTTATTCTATGATAGTTCCGAATCAACTATAATTCGAAATAATACGTTAATATCAGCCGCTTTTCTTAATAAAAAATTAACGAACAAATATAGCAACATTAAAGAAGCCCTTCTAAAGAATAGAAAAAAAGTAGTAGGTAATATGTATAAACCTTCATACACAAAAAATACCTCTTTATATTTATATTTACTATGCTAATACATTGACTTAGTGCATCTCTTACCCATTCTAACATACAGAAACATACAAACCATTTCAGATTGAACAAATTCATTCCATAGTCTTCTATCTTAAAAAGTTCCTCAAATATTTTATTATATAATTTTAATGATATCTTAATTTATTGTATTTTTACCAAGTGAAATATATCACTTGTATTGTGACATGTTTTGCCCCAACTCCTCCTGTACATAGAAAGATTGAGACTAATACTATAATTATTTTCTTATCTTATTATTTACATTCCATTGATTAAAATTGACGAGAATAAATACATAGGCAGAGGCCAATTTCAGAAATGCTATGTTCACCCTGAAAATGAAAATATTTGTCTAAAAATTAAGGTAGACCCCAATCATGTTGATCCTCGTGTGGATCGTGAAATTAAATACTATAAAAAAATACAAAAGAAAGCAGCCAATTTATCTTTCTTGGCGAAATACCATGGTGAGGTAGAAACAAATTTAGGAATGGCTTCTGCTTTTGATTTGATTAGAGATGAAACAACAAATAATGTTTCTTTATCACTATATTCATACTTAAGAATGGAAAAGTCACCATTTTCGCATGAACTATTTATTGCTGAGCTGGAAAAACTAAAACAGAAGTTGATTCAAAATAAAATTGTCGCAAGGGATTTGTCTGGAGCTAATATCTGTTGTAAGATTTTAAAGGATAACTCCATCGAAATGGTACTTATTGATGGTGTTGGACATACAAATGTTATTCCCTTAGTAGAGTGGTTTCGTCGTTTTACAAAACGAAAAATGGACAAAGTTTTTATGGAAAAAAACATGCATTCAATGCAAGAACATTTAGCTTATTTAAATCTACGATTCGAAAAATATCTATAATACAGATTTTTTATTAGCACAAAGCTTTTCATTGTTGATTATCAACAATGAAAAGCTTTTGTTTTTATAACATCAAGATAATTAACTTGTTTAAACGAAATGCATGTTAACTTTATTTATGGAAATCATTACATTTGTGAGCTTTTAAAAAATAATCAATGAGCATAAAAAACACAAAGTGGTTTTCGAAATGGATGACTTTCCGATATCGTAATTTTAAGCAATATTATTATTTCAAAAATGCTTTAAAGTTGCTAATCCCTAACTTGTTATACCTGCTAAAAAGAAAACACATTTTGGCAAGCTATAATGCAAAATCAAATTCTGAAAAAACTTACATCAATAAAAGAGTCGATTATTACATAAAGCTAAATACTTCATTTGTTTGTAGTGATCATTCAACGCGACTTGGAAATCTTAAACCTGGCAAAAAGCTACGCACCTACTTTTTTGACACTCGGGAAATTACCCGTTACTTTCCGAAAGATTTTCAAATCGATTTTGTGTTTGGTGATGTTACTGATGTTCCGCTTCAACCTGCTATTGTTAAAAGTCGGCCAATAAATAATTCGAATCAAAATTCAGTATTATTAAACCTGAATAAAATTCGACACTTTACTTTTCCCAAAGACATAACTCCTTATGAACAAAAGAAAAACCTTTTGGTTTGGAGAGGCGCATTGTATCATCACCACAAATTACGAATCAAATGTTTAGAGACACTTTTCAGTCATAATCAATGTGATGTAGGTCATACAAGTAATCGGGAGCCCTATTTAGCCTGGCGCAAACCAAAACTCAACATGTACGAGATGTTGCAGCATAAATTCATTATGGTGATTGAAGGTAATGATGTTGCAACGAGCCTTAAATGGGTAATGGCTTCTAACTCAATTGCAATCATGACCAAACCTCGCCACGAAACCTGGTTTATGGAAGATACACTAATTGCTGATTATCACTACATACAGGTTAAAGATGATTATTCCGACGCGGTTGATAAAATGAATTTCTACATTGCCAATCCCGACAAAGCTCAAGCCATCATTAAAAATGCTCATAATTACATTAATCAGTTTAAAGATAAGAAACGTGAACGTCTGATTTCTTTAATGGTAATGGATAAATACTTCTCTTTACAACAATGATAATTCTATTACGACTGCATCTTTCATTTATTTAGATATTCTATATCCAAATAGATATTATTATTTTTGAGCCGAATTATACAACCTATTAATGAAAAAAAACAGTCAATACCTTCACAAGGTAAATAGTATTATTGCGTCCATTAACCAGATTAATCCGTATATATTAATACTAATCAGTTTATGCCTGCATCATCTTTCTTTTAAAACTAATGGTAACGAAGAGGTATATATTGCATTAGCCAAGCAATATATGAATCCGGACTGGATGCCAGGCTCATTCTGGTTTAACGAATGGCCGGCAAACAGAGTAATTTTTCAATTCATTTTTGGGTTTTTCCTGAAATTCGCTTCATTTGAACAGGTTGCCTTTGGCGGACGAATTATCATATTTACTTTAACAACCATTCCACTTGTTAAGTTATATAAAACACTAAAGTTCTCTAATATAACTTCGTTAATAGTAACTGAATTGTTTTTATTACGTCAGACCTGGATTGGCGGAGAAACCATCTTTAGTGGAATTGAATCCAAGTCATTGGCATACATTTTTATTTTTTATTCACTAATTAGCTTATTAAGCGACAAGTATTACCGAACTATTGTATTGGCGATTATCGCCAGTTATTTTCATATTTTGGTGGGCGGATGGTATGCTGTATTTGCATTGGGCTACATTCTGTTCTACAAAAAGTCAATACTCATTCCTTTAAAATTAGGATTGATATACACGGCTGGGCTTATTCCTCAACTTATTTATCTTTCTTCCTATATACTCGAGAGTGAAAGCATCATTAATGGTGTTAATATTAACTGGGTTTATACGTTTTATCGTAATCCGCATCATTGTGCTCCTTTTAGTCGCGGCGACTGGACTTCTGTTGTATTGCCTTCGTTTATACAGCTGATCGTTACAAGTATTTTACTGCTCACCCTTTTTCGCAAGAAAAAAGGTATGCTCAACGATAAATTGTTTTGGATGGCAAGCGTAACGCATTTAATGATTTGGGCCGCTGTTATTATTACTAACCTAGATAGTTCCGGAGGTATCTCTAAATACTATCTATTTAGGATTGGTTCCGTTACAGCTTTCGTTTTTTACATTTATGTATTTTGGTGGACCATACATACCCATCCTAAATTTGCTCGTAAAGCTGGCTATTTCCTGTTCTTCTGTTTTTTCATTCCATTATTGATCGGTCGTAGCGTAAGTAATCTTAAACGATGGAAGCATAATGACAGTAAAGGTTTTATTGAATTGGTTGATTTTCTTCAGAATAATACAAATCGTGATGCCATCATCATTAACCACAGTGAAATGCCAACACGTTTTTCAAGAATGTGTGAGCGCGAAGTATATGTCATTAAAAAGTTGATACCGGGCAACAATGATAAGATCTATGAATGGTATAAACGAATGGAAACCGTGAAATCAATCAGAGATGACATCTCAAAAATAGATCAACTTGAATTAGACAATGAAACAAAATATCTTGTCAGTAAAGAAAAACTTTCATCAAGCCAGTTAAATCTGAAATTCAGCAATGATGAATACTTTTTGTATCGAATAGAGTAAAGCATTTGCATTGACAATATATTAAGACAGATTTAAATTTTAAAAGACGCAATTGAAGTCTCGTAAGTTTGATAATTAAAACACTTGAAAATGAGTATCGAAATTCAGAATAAGGTTTTAGAAATAATGAATACAGTTCTTGAAAACAGAGCTAAGGAAAAGATTGAAACATTAACGCCCGAGTTACATCTAAGAAATGATATTGGATTTGACTCACTTGATCTGGCAGAATTGACTGTTCGAATTGAAGCTGAATATGATATTGACATCTTTGAAGATGGAATTGTTAACACAGTGAGCGAAGTTCTTGATAAATTAAAGAATTAATGAATAGCGTTTTTCTAAAGGATACGGCAAATAATAGGTTAATTACCTGGGATTATTTGATTGATGATATTAATAATACATCAGTTTATAATCCTTACTGTAAGTCTGATGATTATTATACTGTATTCAAACATATCATTTTCTCTCAGATTATCGGTAAAGAGATTATTCTTCTTGATTCTGACTTTACCAATGAGGAACTGATTAAGCTCACCGGCAAATCTGAGTTTAATGATTTAGACAAACCTGTAAATAAAAATAAGCTTGCTTTAATTGAGAACAAAGAGCAACTTATTAACCGATTAAACCAAACTTCGTGTAATTGGAAAATTACATTATTTACGTCCGGAACAACAGGAATACCCAAGAAGGTTAGTCATGATTTTAATGGGGCAACACGATTTGTGAAGATTTCAGAACGTAATGAAAACAGCATTTGGGGTTTTGCCTACAACCCCACACATATGGCCGGAATGCAGGTTTTCTTTCAGGCATTATTGAATGGCAATAGTATTGTTAGGCTTTTTGGGCTTAACACTGAAGGCATATATAATGAAATACACAACCAACAAATAACACATATTTCTGCTACTCCTACTTTTTACCGCCTATTGCTCCCTTGTGCTCAAACATTCCCTTCGGTAAAAAGAATAACATCAGGCGGCGAAAAGTTTAGTGAAAAAACGTTTGACCAATTGACGCAATGCTTCCCCAATGCGAAGCTGACTAATGTTTATGCATCTACTGAGGCTGGAACACTATTTGCTTCGAATAATGAAATATTCAGTGTTAAGCCTGAATATGCAGAATTGGTGCGTATTCAAAATAATGAATTACTTATTCACGCCCAATTGATGGGCATGACAGAAACCCATCATGAAGAATGGTATAACACAGAAGATGTTGTTGAAATATTATCGAACAATCCCCTGCAGTTTAAATTTATTAGTCGCAAAAGTGACATGATTAATGTTGGTGGATACAAGGTAAATCCGCAAGAAGTTGAAGAAACCATATTATCCATATCAGGTATCACCAATGTTCGTGTTTATCCAAAGAAAAATTCGGTGCTTGGTAATATCATATGCTGCGAGGTAGTAGCAAGTGATGAAAACATTACCGAGTCTTCAATCCGCTCATTTCTGCAGGCTAAGATTCAGGAATTTAAAATACCAAGAATTATCCGATTCGTAAAGGAACTATCAACAACCCGAACCGGAAAAATTAAAAGGCATAATTAATGAATGTATTAATAACAGGAGTATCAAAAGGGCTTGGCTTAAATGCCACGCAATCGTTTCTAAAATCGGGACACACAGTTTATGGCATCAGCCGTAGTAAATCCAAAGATTTAGAAGAACTGTTACTGCAATATCCTGAAAAGTTGAAATGGTTGCAATATGATTTAAGCGACAGTGAAAACATCAGGAAAGCAATATTTAAAACCTGGATTGGTTTTGATACACCTCTACATGGTTTTGTTAACAATGCTGCAATTGCCTACGACGATATTGTTACCAATTTAAATCTGGCTTCGCTTGAAAAGATGTATCATGTGAATGTTTTCAGTCCAATGATGCTAACAAAATTTGTATTGAGACAAATGTTATTGCATAACATAAAAGGCAGCATCGTTCATGTATCGTCAATAAGTGTACATACGGGCTACAAAGGCTTGTCAATGTATGCCTCCTCGAAAGGAGCACTGGAAGCGTTTTCGAAAAATACAGCAAGAGAATGGGGTGAAAAAGGTATTCGTTCAAATTGCCTGGTTGCTGGCTTTATGGAAACAGAAATGAGTTCAACCCTTTCAGAAGATCAGAAAAAGAGAATCTATCAAAGAACTTCAATGAAACAGGCTGTATCGGTTGACTCGGTAGCTAGTACAATTAAGTTTTTAGTTTCCGATGATTCGGCCTCAATAACCGGCCAGAACATTCATGTTGATAATGGGACCATATAAAATTAAAAGCTATATATGAATTTCGAAAGTAAATATGGTGTAATTAACTATCATAACACTCCCTGGAATGATAAAGCTTTAAATGGCCTTTCTTTGGAAATTGATACGATTACAGCCACTGAAAGTAATTCGGTAAATCTTATTGCAGAATTCTGTTCTCAAAAAGCAAGCGAAAATTATGTCCTGATTGCTTCCAGAGTTTCGGCATCTTCGGGCCTGTTAAAAAAAATACATTACCAATCCGGCTTTGTAACCGTTGAGCATACACTGGAAGTTTCATCGGCCGGAATGAGTATGGAAAAAATAGAATTACTGGCGAATAAATTTCCTGTTGTAGTCGAGAATTATTCCGAAAGAGACATTCCTCAATTAGAAGAAATAGCTGCTTTTGAATTTAAGCATGGCAGATTTTATGAAGATCCCTTTATTGATGAATCAATTGCCTGCCTCCGGAATCGTAATTGGATATCAGATTTAATTAACCAGAAAACAACCATTAAAGTCCTGAAGAAAAAGGATAGGATAGTTGGTTTTATGGCTTATAAAATTCATGAAGATACTGCTAATCTGATATTGGGCGGTGTTCAGGAAAAGTACAGGCATCTGTCGTATGGCTTTTGGGCAAATGTTTTGTTAGGCCTTAAAGATGTCAAAGAAATTAAGACACTTATCAGCTCCAGCAATATCGATGTTGTTAACTTATATACATATTTTGGATTCCAATTCAGCAATCCTCAATTTGGGTTTCATAAACACTTATAATTCACCTCTACATTTTCCCGCTAATGAATCATCCGCACATATCTATCATTTCTCCTGTTTATAGAGCCGAGAATATCGTAGAAGAATTAGTAACCAAAATAAAACAACACATTGAACAGATTACCGATAACTTTGAAATAATATTAGTAAACGACTGTTCTCCCGATAACTCCTGGATTAAAATACTTCAGGAAGCAAGAAAAGACAAACGAGTTAAAGGCATCAACTTAAGTCGCAATTTTGGCCAGCACCAAGCCATAACAGCCGGATTAAAATATTCAAAAGGAGATTGGTCTGTTGTAATGGACTGTGATTTACAAGACAGACCTGACGAAATTGTTAATTTATACAACAAAGCTAATGAGGGTTGGGAAATTGTATTAGCCAAAAGAGTTGATCGTCAGGATAAACTATCCAAACGATTATCGTCAAAAATATTTTACCTTATTTATGGTCTATTAAGTGGAATTAGAACAGACTGCAGCATTGCTAATTTTGGTATTTATCATTCAAAAGTGATCAATGAATACAACAAAATGACCGAATTAGCCCGTTCATTCCCTTCACTTATTCAGCATCTGGGTTTTAAATCCTGTACCATTGATGTTAAACATTCCGAACGGTCAGAAGGAGCATCTTCCTATACCCTTTTTAAGCTACTAAACCTGGCGGGAGACGTGATTATATCCAATAGCAATAAACCATTAAAAATATCCATCAAACTTGGCTTTACAATATCTACACTTTCATTTCTTTTTGCTTTGTACAATATCACGGCATATCTATTGGGTTTTATAACCGTACCGGGATTTACATCCACCATTTTTTCAATCTGGTTTGTCGGTGGTTTAATATTAACATTTATGGGCATTTTAGGCCTCTACATCGGTAAAATATTTAACCAGGTAAAAGGCAGGCAGTTATTTATCGTTTCCAACGAAATTAATACCTAATTATAAATATTATCCTAAGCTATCAGCGAACCTTCGCAAACAAATTTTATTACAAAAGGTCTAACAAGTCTATCATATAATCCAATGATTCCATTCAACAAACCTTATTTAACAGGCAAAGAAGCCCATTATTTATACGAAGCTGTCAACTCGGGTCACATCAGTGGGAATGGCTTGTTCACCAAAAAATGCCAGAATTATTTTGAAGAACGCTGGGGATTTAAGAAAGCTTTGCTAACCACCAGTTGCACCGATGCGCTTGAAATGTGCGCCATGTTAATCAACATCCAGCCGGGCGATGAAGTTATAGTTCCTTCCTACACATTTGTCAGCTCTGCTCTTGCATTTGTACGTCAGGGAGCAAAAATTGTATTTGCCGACAGTCACAAAGACCAGCCCGGAATTGACGAACAATTAATTGAAAGCCTAATTACTCCTCGAACGAGGGCCATTGTACCCGTTCATTATGCTGGCTTGGCTTGCGATATGGATACCATCATGGCCATCGCTAACAAACATCAGCTTTTTGTTATTGAAGACGCCGCCCAAGCCATTGATAGCTATTATAAAGGGCGCCCACTTGGCAGTATTGGACATTTGGGAACTTTTTCGTTTCATGAAACCAAAAACATTCAGTGTGGTGAAGGCGGTATGCTTGTTATTAATGACGAGCAATTTGTAAACCGAGCTGAAATTCTTTGGGAAAAAGGTACTAACCGTGCAGAATTTTTCAGAGGGGAAGTTAATAAGTACGGATGGGTAGATACGGGAAGTAGCTTTTTACCCAGCGAGCTGAATGCTTCATTTCTTTATGCTCAACTTGAAGAGCTGAGTAATATTCAAGCCAAACGAAAAGCAATCTGGGAAAAGTATTACGAAAATCTGAATCCTTTGCAGAATGCAGGTAAGATAAAGCTACAGGTATCGAGTGAAGACACGACCAATAATGGACACATGTTCTACATTGTTTGTCGATCGCTTGATGAAAGAAACAGGTTAATATCTTTCCTTAAGAGCAACAACATTCACTCTGTATTTCACTACCTGAGTTTACACAAGAGTCCGTATTATCAATCAAAACACGACGAACGCTCTCTTCCTGAATCTGACCGTTATTCAGACTGTCTGTTAAGGTTGCCTCTTCATTTACATTTAAATGACGCTGATGTCAGTCGCATTAGCGATTGCATTAAAGAGTTCTATAAATAGTCCACTGCTTTTAATCATCAACAGCTATAATTAAGATATTTTAATTACATCAACCAGAAAACATACATTTTTGTCATATTTGCATAATATTATAATCTAAATTAACAGTTAAATATTCCAGTAAACCTTGGAAAAAATGGATCACAAAAAGAAATATGATTATTTGATTGTCGGAGCCGGTTTATTCGGATCTGTGTTTGCATACCAAGCTAATAAAGCCGGAAAAAAAGTACTGGTAATTGACAAGAGATCTCACCTTGGAGGAAATATTTTCTGTGAAAACATCGAAGGCATAAATGTACATAAGTATGGAGCTCACATCTTCCATACGAGTAATAAGGAAGTTTGGGATTTTGTAAATCAATTTGTTGAGTTTAATCACTATGTTAATTCACCAATTGCGAGATATAAAAATCAATTATTCAACCTGCCTTTTAATATGAATACCTTTTATCAGCTTTGGGGCGTAACCACGCCTGAAGAAGCAATGCAAAAGATAGAAGAGCAAAGAAAAGAATATAAGGACATCCAACCCCAAAATCTTGAAGAGCAAGCACTCTCTTTAGCAGGTAAAGATATCTATGAGACCCTGATTAAAGGTTATACCGAAAAACAATGGGGACGATCAGCCACCGAAATTCCTTCTTTCATCATTAAAAGGCTACCGTTCAGGTTTACTTTCGACAACAATTATTTCAATGATAGATATCAGGGTATCCCAGTCGGTGGATACAATAAACTTACTGAGGGCTTGCTTAAGGGAATCGAGGTAATGACCGATGTTAACTACTTTAGTGATAAAGAGAACCTGGATGCTAAATCTCACAAAGTATTATACACCGGTAAAATTGACGAGTTTTTTGATTGTTCATTAGGAAAATTAGAGTACCGAAGCTTGCACTTTGATACAAAAACAATTGAAACTAGCAATTATCAAGGAAATGCGGTTGTTAATTATACCGAAAAAGAAATCCCATACACAAGAATAATCGAGCATAAACATTTTGAATTCGGAAAACAAGATGTTTCGGTTATAACGAAAGAATATCCACATGAGTATAGTAAAGATAATGAGCCTTACTACCCCATGAACAATGACCACAACAACACCTTATTCAATCGTTATAAAGAACTTAGAGATAAAATATCTGGAAAATATATTTTCGGAGGTCGCCTGGCTGATTATAAATACTTTGACATGGATGATACCATTGAAGCATCTTTGAAACTATCATCAAAAGAACTAAATAATGAATAAATACTATATAGCAAGGAATTATCGATCTAAATTCGATGCGGCAGGAAAAGCAAAAATGGATTGTGAAACAATTCTTGCCAATAATGGATGGAAAAATATCGGATTTAAACAAACCTGGATTTCCAATGCCATTTTAGGAACAGTAATTAGCGCAGTTGGAATAACATGGGCTTTAATCAAACTTAAAAGAAAATCTCATTTATGCCTGCAATATCCCTTAAACAAATTCTACAAATACATTGTATTTTTTGCCCGGTTGAAAAAATGCAAGCTTGTAACAATTGTACATGATGTTTATAGTTTAAGGAATAACCCAAAACTAACCAACAAGGAGGTGAAACTCCTATCTAAATCAAGCACACTAATTGTTCATAACTCAACCATGCGTCAATGGTTTGAACAAAATAACACAAGTAGTCAACTAATCGAACTTAATATTTTCGACTATCTACATGAGAAAGTTGTTGACATTGAGAAAACGCCTGCCAAAAGTGATAATTATAGAGTAGTTTTTGCAGGTAATATGGGAGGCAACAGAAGTTTCATTTATGAATTAGATAAATTACCACGTGGCAACTTTGAATATTTACTCTATGGAGTTGGATTCCATGAAAAGAGTGTAATAGATCCAACTGACACAATATTAACTTACAAGGGTAAATTCCCTTCCAATGAAATAATTGATCGTATTGATGGCGATTTTGGTTTGGTTTGGTATGGTAAAAGTCTGGACTCTTGCGATGGTATGACTGGTCAATATTTACAATATAACAATCCACATAAATTATCGCTATACATCCAATGTGAAATGCCTATAATAATTTGGGATAAAGCCGGAATGGCAAAATTTGTGGAAGAAAACAAGATTGGAATTACTGTTTCGTCATTGAAAGACATAAAGGGTAAACTTGAACAGTTAACAATTGATGACTACAATGAGTTGAAAACTAATATCCTTAAGGTTAAACAAAAAATTTCAGAAGGAACTTACTTGCAAAATGCTTTGAAAAAAATCATTTAAACTTAGTTTTCAACCATTCATACAAATCGATATTCATCAATATTAATGTAAAGCCATAAATACTGTCTTCGATGGGGATGGTAAACATGCGGATTCCCAGATTCTCATTGTTATTATACCATACAACGGGCGATTCGACAAATGAGCCGGTGAGGATTCCATTGCTGATAAAAAAGAAGGGAATTATAAGCAGGTAAGATAAGTAAGCATGCGCCAGATCGCGCTTTTTATAAAATGCGATTAACAAGTACAGACCTGCTAATAACGCGGTGATTGATGTATAAAGTCGCCCCCAGAAGCTAATACCACTTATTAAAAAGATAATTGCCAGTGTAATGGTGATAACACCCTGATAGCGTTGCAAAGGGTTGTTTTTAACAAGATAGCGAAGTGCAAAATAGGTGAAAACGCAGGCATAAGGTATAGCAATAAAAAACAATACCTCTTCGAGTGGCAGGTTAAAAACATTAATCCCAATCAAATAGCTTGGGTTAAAGCCCCACACACCCATATGGGTAAAAATGGCATCCCAAATTAAAAATCCAATGGCCACAATTAAATTAGCCGGCAGAAAATACTTCCACTCTTTAACAAAGGCATGGCGCGGATAGAAACTGGCGATAAGAGGAATAGCAATGCAAGCCAGATTAATGAGTAAATAGGTATAGGCCATCTGCTACGAAAGATTTAATCCGCCATCTTTGGCTTCTTTAATAAACTGACGTGGCACCCATAACATACCAAAACATTTGCCGCCTGTATGGTGACTTCCGTGTGCTCTGCGCAGACCTCTCATATAGGCATTCTGAATATTAGATAGCCAGCTAAAGCGCTGGTGAATAAAAACGTCGTGCACCAGAAAATAGGCCAAACCATAAAACAATATACCCAAGCCTATAAAAAACATAAAATTAAGAGAAGGATTAACACCAAAGAAAAACAAGAGAATACTTGGTGTGGCAAATATGAAAAAGAAACTGTCATTTTTCTGAAATACCTGCCCTTTTTTAGGGTGATGATGATCCTCGTGCAATATCCAAAGGAATCCGTGCATGATATACTTATGGGTAAACCAGGTTACGCCCTCCATAAAAACGAAGGTGGCTACAGTGATAAGAATGTAGAACAGAATCATAATTTGTTTTTTTGGATGATTGTATCAATTGTTTGGCGAATTAGTACTTTGTATTCATCAGGTAAATCACAACTATCGAGATGTGTATTAACAAAGGCAACGTCGTTCTTTAACTGATCGTGGTAATTGAGGAAATGTGGAACTTCGCTTTGCAAAATCGCCCGTACATAATGTCCCTCCAGGTGATTGGGATGCTCCTTTAAAAACTGTTCCAGCTTCTCTTTCCCTTCATTAAAATACTTCAGCTTACGCATTGGGTTAAAAGCATATTTGGCGCGTTTCATATTAGCGGCCTCCCGATATGGGATAATGCATAAATCGGGTAATTCTTTTACATCTTTTATAAACTGATTAAGTTCCTTTTCGGTATTCATGGTATGAAACTGCACGCGCGCTTCATCTAAACCGATGCCCCAAAGCGGATACCATATCAACAGCAACAATATGATTGCCACCTTCCTCATTATATTGCATTTAACTTATACCTCAAATAAGATTCAACCAATATCTCCAGTTTCAGAAAGTTATTAATACGAATGCGCTCTTTACGGATACGTTTACTATCCGCAACTTTCAGTTCTTGCAACAATCGCCTGTAATAGCGATACGCCAGATAAACGCCCAGTCGACCTTCCAATGGCAACTGAATAACTCCTTTGTAAGCGGCTTCAAAATCAGCCTCAATATCTTTAATGATTTCATTCTTGGTTTCATTATCCAAAAACTTATTCTTCAGATTTGGAAAATAGGATCGTCCCAACTCTTGTGTATCATCCTTAAAGTCGCGAAGGAAATTTACCTTTTGAAAGGCAGATCCCAGTCGCATGGCCGATGGCCTCAATTTTTCGTATTGAGCCTCATCTCCTTTTACAAATACTTTCAGGCACATTAAACCAACAACATCGGCCGATCCGTATATATAATCGGTGTACTCCTGCGCCGTTTTGTATTCGGTTTTATACAAATCCATTTTCATGCTATCCATAAAAGAGTGCACCAAGTCGTATAAATTATAACGATGTACCACCTCCTGAAAGGCATTCAATATCGGGTTAAGGCTAATGCGTCTTTTAAGAGCCTTCTCGTAATTTTCTTCAAACTCAAGTAAGAGTTCTTCCTGGTTATAGCCATCAAAGGTATCTACAATTTCATCGGCATAACGCACAAATCCGTAAATGGCATAAATGGCAGGTCGTACCGAGGGGGCAAGTAAAGTAATGGCTTTTGAAAATGAAGTACTATAGGCACGTGTTACCAGTCGGCTACAGTTATAACTTGAGGAATCGAACAATTGTTTCATGGCGCAATGTGTTTTGTTATTAAGTCACTCACAATCTTGCCCGAAATCAATGATGGTGGCACTCCGGGCCCGGGAACAGTCAGCTGTCCGGTAAAAAACAGATTTTTCACCTTTCGGCTTCTCAATTTAGGTCTCAATACATGCGTTTGCAGTAAGGTATTAGCCAATCCGTAAGCGTTTCCATTGTATGAATTATATAAGGACACAAAATCGCTTACGCTAAACGATTCTTTAAACAGAACATGAGATCGCACATTTTGTTTACTCACATACTCAATACGTTCCAGAATAATATTGAAATATTTTTCACGAATAGCATCCGAATCATCCAAACCGGGTGCCAATGGTATCAGAAAGATACCGGCCTCCTTACCTTCCGGGGCCACAGTTGAATCTGACTTTGAAGGGAAGCTGGCATAAAAAAGTGGTTCATCGGGATACTGCTTAGAATCATATATTGCCGAAGCATGCTTATCGAAATCAACATCAAAAAACAAGGTGTGATGCTCCATATCCTTCAAAGGTTGGTCGAATCCCACATAAAAGAGAAGAGCTGAAGGCGCAAATGTTTTCCGTTTCCAGTAAGCTTCTGAATATTGTCGATAGGCTACCGGCAGCAGTTGTTCGGTATGATGATAGTCTGCTCCACTCAATAATACATCACACTCATATTCCTGTTGACCAACACATATCTTTGTGACAATATGGTTTTCGATCACCACTTCATCAACAGGTGAATTAAACGCGAATCGCACACCCAATTCCATTGCCAAACGATACATACCCGCAGCCACCTCAAACATTCCTCCAGTTGGATGCCAGGTACCCAGCACAAAGTCTGCATAATTCATAAAGCTATAGAAAGCCGGGGTATTGGAGGGTTTCGCCCCCAGAAACAAGACCGGAAACTCCAGAACCTTTTGCAATTTGGGATGCTTCACATAACGAGCCACATCTTTTTTGATGGAACGCGTAAAAGCATTTAACCTTTTTATTGTGGCAGGTGTTATTATCTCAGTTAATTTCTCACCGGGTTTGTACACCAAATCTTTTACCGCAATATCGTAGTAGTCTCTGGCCTTTAATAAAAACTGCTCAAGCTTAAAGCTACTGCCTGGCTCTAACTCTTCAAAGCGATTTTTTATTTTAGCTAGATCAGCTTCAATGGGCAAATAATCATCGGTGCCAAAACAAACCTGATACGACGGACTCAATCTATTAAGCTGATAAAAATCTTCAACCCGACGATTAAAATCACCAAAGAACTTCTCAAACACATCGGGCATCCAATAAAACGTAGGACCCATATCAAAAATAAATCCATCACGCTTTAACTGGCGGGCTCGGCCACCTGCTGCATCGTTTTTCTCCAATACCAATACATCGTATCCGGCCTGGGCCAAATAACAACTGGCAGATAAAGATGAAAAGCCTGCACCTAAAATTATAATTTTCTTTTTTCGCTTCAATTGTTTAATCTTTTTAGATATCAATTAAACATTAGTACTTATAAAAAGTTCATGTAATTCAAGATTATTTTCTGATAATCAAACACATTAATTAAAGGTAAATCAAAAAGACAAAAAAAGCCACCCTTTGCAGGATGGCTCATATCGTGAAAACTTGTTGGGATTAATTCATGTACTTAATTAACTGACCCAAATATTTTCTATTGCTAATCATTCTATCGGCGATTCATTGACTGATAGCTGACAGCTGTTAGGTATCAGCCTTTTGATTAGTCACGTTTCAAATTGATAAAATATATGACTGATCAAATACGCCACAATATTTACTTGATGTACTTATATCGCTTAATACTCTTCTTAGGCGTTTTCTCAAACTCTTCGGGGAAAAGGGTAACTTTCTGAATATTCATATAAGAAGGCAAAATCCGATTGGCTTCTGCTTTCACACCTTGTAATTTCTCTTCAATCTGTGATTTATTCAACTTCTCGGCATCCGTTGCTTCGTAATCCGGATAGATTAAAGCTTCCAGCTTCCCATCATTATCACGTACCAAACACTCCTGTACATATTCAAGCGAATTGATGGTAGCTTCAATTTCTTCTGGATAGATATTCTGCCCCGAGGCACCCAATAGCATATTTTTGCTTCGTCCTTTGATGTAAATAAAGTTTTGCTCATCAATTACCCCTAAATCGCCGGTATGCAACCACCCTTCTTCATCGAAAATTTCATCGGTTGCTTCCTGATTTTTATAATATCCCAAAAGCGTATTATCACCTTTAACAAGAATCTCACCCACCTCGTTATAGGGATCTTTCGAATCAATTTTAACTTCCATGCGATCAACCAATGTCCCGGCAGAGAACTTACGCGATTCTCGCCATGGCGCATAACTGATTAAGGGACCACACTCAGTCATTCCATAGCCAATGGTAAAAGGAAAACCAATCTTGCGCAAAAACAATTCAACATCTTTATTGAGTGCGGCGCCTCCAATAACAATCTCCCTAAACTCACCACCAAATACTTCGAGCAGTTTCTTTTTAACCTTGTTGTAAACCACTTTATTCAGTCCCGGTATTTTCAATAAAGTTTTCACCTTACCTTCCTCCAACTGTGGCTGAACCCGTTTCTTAAATATCTTCTCTAAAATTAAGGGTACAGATAAAATCAAATGAGGTTTTACCTGACGGAAAGCTTCGGTAATAATTTGTGGCGAAGGCGTGCGCGTTAAAAATGTTACATGGCAACCCATGGTGAACGGCCATAGAAACTCAAACAAACAGCCATAAGCATGTGCCAACGGAAGGAAGGACACAACTCTTTCGCCGGGTTTCAATATCAAATGTTCCTGTGCATATTTGATATTCGACCAGATACTCCGATGCGGCAATAACACCCCTTTTGAAAAACCGGAGGTACCGGAGGTATATGAAAGTACCATTAATTCTTCAGACGAACTAAATGGGAAATCCAGCTGATCGGCTGAAAAACTGCTTCCGTCGCCTTTAAAAAATGGCTGCAGCTTTTCAACAGCTATCTGAAGCTTACCATCGGTATTGTCAACAATGGATGCACACTGATTAATGGATACAATGCCCATTATGTCTTTCATCTTGGTTTCATCCAGTTTATCAAAGATCAAATCGGTTGTGAATAAAACCTTTGATTCGGAATGGTTGACGATGTGGTGAATATCGTTTGAATTAAAATCGGGTAAAATAGGCACGATAACCGCCCCATACGAAATCGTTCCCAGGTAAATAACCGCCCAGCTGGTCATGTTTCGACCAATCAAAGCCACCTTGTCACCTTTATTAATTCCCAGTTCTTTATAAAGTTGGTGTAAGCCTATAATTCGTTCTCCAACCTGATTATATGTAATTGTATCTCCCTTGTAATCGCTAAATGCATTTAAACTTCCATGATTTGACAATGTTGCTTTAACAAAGTCTAAATATCCATTATTATCCATGTTGCTTGTTTTAAAATCGTTGAGCAATTGTTAACATTTTAAGATTTAATAACCGACCAAAATTATCCAAAATTCTGAAATAACCTAATTTTTACTCTAACTTGATCACTATCACACAAGTATACAACCCACAATAATTTAAATGGTTGTGGGATAAATTCCCAGAATAACAAGCGAAGCAAACTTCTATTATCTTCTTTTTTTTATTTTTGCTTAAAATGGAATTTTATGAGGTGGATTATAAACAGTTTTTTGATTTTACTACTTATTGCTTGTTCAAAACCAATAAAAACACCTTACCTGACAATCGATCCCGGCAATCAGAATATTGGCGTTCCTGAATTGTTCTATCTGCAGCAAGATTACCAGTTCTTTGACAGGGCCATGCAAAAAGCCAATGAGAACAGTTTTGTCTTTATCAAAGATTCTGTTCCTGCAGGAATCTACCAGTTACGTATAGATGACACGCCTGTTTCCACCTTGCTAATTAGCAGTTCGTTTCCTGCTGTAATAAAAGGTGATCTTAATAAATACAATCCGCAATTGACAATCACTAACAACAAAGAAACCGCAGCACTTTGGAACTGTAAGCAACTTGTTAAAAAACTAGAGGATGAGATTGGTGAAATCAGCTCTTCAATTCCAGATTCTGTTAGGTCAGAGCAGTTTCTCCATAGTCGCGATTCCATTTATTCTTTAATCAACAATAAAATCAATGCGAAAGCAAAAGATATAAAACGCTTGAATAACAATTTCAGAAATACGCTTTTACCCTTATTAACCATTCAGCTCAAAGCTGGCAATCATTATATCTTCAATCCTTTAACCGAGGCCGACCTGATTTACGAAACCAGTAACCAATTAAAAACACTGTACCCGGATTATCATCCCGTAAAGGCCTTATCGAAACAGGTGGATTCATTAATGAACTGGAATTTGTTTAATTCCATTACCAAAGAAGGTCGCACCCTCCCGGATATTAAGATACCTAATGCCTGGAACCAGAACATCGCTATTGATAGCCTGGCAACACAACCAACCCTATTTGTACTTTGGAGTTCGAACAATGCAGCATCAAGAGAAACTAGTCAACAGCTAATGCGCTGGACACGACCCTATCGATCAAAAGGATTACAAATATGTATGATTTCATTTGATACCAACCGACAGGAGTGGCTAGACGCAATAAAGCAAGACAGATTAGCGGTTTTGCACTTATCAGACTTAAAGGGCGACGAATCTCCGGTTTTAAATCAACTGGGCTTAACCTCAATACCTTATTTGTTGCTTGTGGATGAAAATAAAATCATCGTGAAACGCACTAAGATATTGGAAGAGCTATCATCAAGCTTAAATCAATTAATGAAAAATTAATCCTATATTTGGACGATTTATAAACTTAGACTTAAGGAACACACTAACAAAGTCATCAATTGAACTGAACTATGAAGCAAAGTCTTTTTATACTACTTATAATAATATTAGCAAGTTCATGTACTAATAAAGACAAATATATTGTTTCCGGCCATATTGAAGGAGCAGAAGACAAGGTACTTTATTTGCAACGAATGGATTTGAATGAAACGGTAACTTTAGATTCTGTAAAACTAAAAAGCGGGGATTTTACTTTTAAACAAGATCGCCTTACCGAACCAACATTTCTATTGCTAAAGTTAAGCCCTAATAACTACATTACTTTATTGGCCGACTCGACCGAAACAATTGTTGTAAATGCCGAAGCGAATAATCTTGAAACCAGCTATCAGTTAAGAAATTCAATCGGATCGGTATACATTCAGATGTTTAACAAGCGTATTCGTAAATTGAATAAAGAATTAAATACACTTGTTGCTAAATACAAATCAACCAGTGAGAAAGATGTTGAAACAAGAAAGAAACTGGAAGAAGAATACACCCAAAAGCTAGAGGAACACAAAGCTTTTGTTGGCGAGTTTATCATGGAAAATCACATGTCGTTTGCCGGATACTACGCTTTATTTCAAAACCTGGATGATAACACTGCTGTAATGGATGTGTTTAATAAGAAAGATCAGGTTTACTTTTCAACATTGGCAACCAGCTTAAATTTATATTTCCCTGAATCGGAAAGAGCCGGTCACTTATACAACTACGTATTAAGTGCGAAGGCCCAACAGCAAAGACAAAAATTTGCGGCCGAACTGATTGATTCTAAAGCCAGCGAAAGTGGCTATGTTGATATTGAAGCACCCAACCTTGAAGGTGATACCATTAAACTGTCATCGCTCGAAGGAAAAACAATCATTGTGAATTTCTGGGCATCGTGGGATGAGAAATCGATTGCTGCCAACCGCCACCTGAAAAAAATGTATTCGAAATACAAAAATAAGGGCTTGGCTGTTTATTCTGTATCTCTGGATAAAAGTAAAGTTCTTTGGGAAAATGCCATCCAAAAAGAAGGTTATGAGTGGGTTGATGTTAGCGATTTAAAATACACAAGCTCATATCCCGCCCGATTATATAACATCCGTCAAGTACCTGCCAATTATATTATTAGTCCAAAAGGCGAAATCATTGGTAAGGATTTATTTGGCAATATGTTAGCTGATAAGCTGAATGATATTTTGTAAATAATACACCTCAATATTTTAAGCCGCATTTAAAGCAAATGCGGCTTTTTATTGTTATTTAATTAAAATTTTAAATAACAGCGTCACTCCTTTCGACTATTTCATTTGATTGTTCAACAATCATTTACATGCAAATTTTGATAGGAGATACTTAGATTTTCTGATATATTTGTCCGGTTAATTGAAAAAGACACGCAACTACTTGAATAAGACACAAAAAATATATTTTGCTTCCGATGTACACTTGGGGGCACCCGGGATTAAAGATAAACGCCAGCACGAAAAACGATTCGTCGATTGGCTGGATTCAATTAAAAAAGATGCCACCGAAATCTACCTGATGGGTGACATTTTTGACTTTTGGTTCGAATACAAGCGGGTTGTACCCCGTGGCTTCACCCGTTTCTTGGGAAAACTATCTGAAATTACCGATCTGGGAATACCCGTTCATTTTTTCACCGGCAATCACGATATCTGGCTGTTTGATTACCTGGAGAACGAATGTGGTGTTAAAGTTTATCGCGAACCGGTAGTTAAAAACATCAATGGTAAAAAGCTGTTTTTAGGCCATGGTGATGGACTGGGTGATTACGACCGTCGCTATAATTTTCTTAAATCGGTTTTTACCAACCGATTCGCGCAATGGCTTTTTGCCCGAATTCACCCAAATGCTGGCATCGGACTTGCCAATTTCTGGTCGGGTAAGAGTCGCGAAAAAAACAATAAGGAATACGGCAATAAATACCTCGGCGATGACAAGGAGTTTGCCGTGTTATATGCCAAAGAATATTTAAAAAAAGAAAAGGTTGATTACTTTGTATTTGGACACCGCCATGTGGCACGTACGGTCTGTGTGGGACCCGAAAGCCAGCTGGTATTTCTTGGTGACTGGATACAGAACTTCTCTTACGGTGTTTTTAATGGAGAAACGCTGGATTTGAAGTTTATTAATGAGCCCGTTTAGTTTGATATTAGAAAAATAATTAAAATGAATTCAAAGGCTGAGATTTATGCGGTAGCTACCGGCACAGGCAGTTATATACCTCCTGTGGTTAAAGCCAATGCCGATTTTATTAACAACACCTTCTACAACGAAGATGGGAGTTTGATTGAGAGTGCGGGAGAGGAAATTGTTGAGAAATTTGAGCAGATAACCGATATCGCCGAAAGACGATGCGCCGAAAAAAACCATGTCACTTCCGACCTGGCAATGTTTGCAGGTAAAGCAGCTATTGAAGATGCTGGTTTTGATGCCGAAAAGCTTGATTACATCATAGTGGCACACAACCTGGGCGATATGCGCCATGGCACCATTTATCCGGATATATTGCCAACATTAGCCTCCAGAGTGAAGCATAAGTTGGGTATCAAAAATCCGAAGACAATTGCCTACGACATCACATTTGGATGCCCCGGCTGGACACAAGCCATGATTCAGGCCAATTATTACATCAAATCGGGCGATGCTAAAAGTGCCCTCGTTATTGGGGCCGATACACTTAGTCGTGCCATGGAACCGCACGACCGCGACTCCATGATTTTTGCCGATGGAGCCGGTGCTGTACTGCTGGAAGCCAAAGAGAGTGAAACACCAGTTGGTATATTAAAGCATGCCGTACAAACCGACACCGAAGAGCACATTGATTTACTTCGCATGGACAATCCCTACAACGAAGAGATCAAAGGTGAAAATCTGTTCTTAAAAATGTTTGGTCGTCGTTTATATAACTATGCATTAACCAATGTTCCTCAACTGGCCAAAGAATGTCTGGACAAAAATGAGATGGAACTAAAAGATGTGAAAAAGGTACTGATTCACCAGGCCAATGCCAAAATGGACGAAGCCATCCTGAAGCGTCTTTTCCGCTTATATGGCGAGCGAAATGTTGATTTATCGGTTATGCCAATGACCATTCGCGAGCTAGGCAATAGCAGTGTAGCAACTGTTCCTACCTTGTTCGATCTGATCTGCAAAGGACAGCTTAACGGACACTCACTGGAAAGTGGCGATAACGTAATGATGACATCCGTTGGAGCAGGCATGAACATTAATGCCTTTATGTATAAAATGCCTTAAGCATTAAAATATTTATATCAATCGAGTAGGTAGGGGGATTGCTCCCCCGCCCTCTCACACCACCGTGCGTACTCTCGTACACGGCGGTTTCAAGTTAATTTTGCAACAGAGCGTAATTATTCGACATATCATACAAACCTAAATCTTCGAACCATTTA